>NZ_VOBJ01000002.1:0-485027 GCF_008369335.1 Planococcus sp. ANT_H30
GTAGACAGAACCATTGTTTTCAGCTCCTTTTGGGTGGGTATTTCGGAAGTTCTGTGATTGGTACTTCTTGTATACCCAGAAAACAATGGTTCTTTGCGCCGTTATCTATCTATTTCATATAGTAGGGTTCGTAAAAGTACACTTTTACGAACAAAATGAATTTCAGTACTCAAAAAGACCAATCATAATGATTGGTCTTACTTTCTTTACCCTATAAAAGTAATGGCATCGATGATAGCCTTGCATTCTTCAATCAACTCTTGATCGGCCTCGTCTGTTAATCTTGCAGCTCTAGCCAATGGATCAATTGCCTTTATCTTTTCACACAATACATATCCGGTTGTCTGATTGTTTACTACGCTGTTCTTGTTATTCTTGGTTCTTCCATTTACCGGTACATGAGTCGGGTAACCTTTATTCGTATTGGTGATTGGCAAAACCCAAATTAAGTCGGTCTCTTTATGTACATTTTCTTCTGAAACAACGATGGCTGGACGATAACCTTGCTGTTCGTGCCCTTTTGCCGGCGACATATCGACCTTTATAATATCCCCAACTTTAAAAAATCTTGTCATCACTACTCCTCCAATTAAATAGTGCCTGTACTTTTCCATTGAGGATTAAGTACAGGCAAACGATTTTTGAGCCTATTAATTGCTTACCACTCTTCTTTTCCGACTGGTTCTACTTCATCCCAAAGTGCTTCAGGCTCAGGTTTTTCACCATTATAACCAACAAATAACTTTTGAAACGGAGTTAACTGGCTTTTTCGAACTAATGAAATTCGATTTGGTTCAATCTCTACATCAAATACAGCATCATCAGTTGCATTAAATCCGGCTTCCTCAAGGATATCTCTTGTAAGCCTAACTGCTTTACTGTTACCCCAATTCTGAAGTTTAGCCTCTCGGTGACTAACTTTCTGCTTGATTTGCGGCATGTGAATCAACTCCTCAGAGTGCTATTTATATACCAAGTATATACAGTGTATCTACATTCGGCAAGCAATAGCTCTTTTAAGATTCTTTTATAATGGAACTCGATTAAAAAGTAGTCACCATTCGGAATAAACTCTTTTGATCCATCTAGCTGTTTATTTTACTTCCGATAATCCGGAATATATAAACTTCTTCACTTTTTATTTTAGATTCTTTTCCCCATTGCTGTTGATTGCGTTTGATAGCCCAGTTTTTTATAAAGTTTATAAGCATTAGGATTTTTGCCAAAAACATTTAATCCCATAGAGGTAATCCCAGCACTTTTCATGTTTGCTTCTAATTCTTTCAATACCAAGGTAGCGAATCCTTTCTTTCTAAACTCTTCCTTGATTAAAATATGGTAGATATAAGCTTTATTACTTTCGGATTGGATAGTGTACCAAATCACACCAATTGTTTCATCTTCTTCGGTTGAATAAATAGTGTAAACTAACTGGCCTTCTGTGCCTTGTTTGTTTGGAAGGAGTTGTTCCATTAAATCTTTTGATTCTTCCATCGCCTTTTCTAATGGAATCATATAGTTTTCAGATAAGTCTTTAGCGTAGTCAGGTATAAAATATGCCAAGTAACGATCAAATTCTTCCTCTGTCATTTGTTGTAGTTTTGTTTTCATAATAGTCACTCCTCACATTTTATAAAAATTCTAGAATGTTCTATATTTTATTTCATCCCAACTAATTATACCATTATTTCCCTATCTTTTTTTTGTCATTCCTCTAGCTCATTCTCAAAGAAAAACAGCTTATAGAAATAAAGCGTTCCTAAAAGTTCACTTTTCAAAACAAAAAGAGACTCAGGTTTGAGCCTCTTCTTCCGGTAATTGGTCATATGTCAATTAAGCTACTTTCACCATTTCTCATATTAACTTTAAAGACATTTTATGGTAATGAAAACCTATTTGATGCTACAAAGATATTAGTTACTTTCGTTACAATACTTTTCAGTCAGTCTCAAGTATTCTTCAATGGCTCCAATTAACGACTGCTGGGAGGCATTCCAAAATTCGCTCATCGATAAATCTCTCCCTAAAAAGGTTTGTGCCAATTGTTTCACTGTCATTCTTCCAGAGTTGCGCAATAGTTCGTCATATCGTTCGTTAAATCCACTAGGTTCTAATTTTGCCAATTCATAAATGCCATTGCTGAACAAATAACCGATAGTATAAGGAATGTTATAGAATGGTTTTTCAGCGTCATAAAAATGAACCGTATACATCCACTTATAAAGTGCCAATTCTTCAATTTCTCCTTCATAGAAGGAATTTTCTGCTTCGCTCAGCAGTAATTTTATTTCCTCGACATTCAACGGACCATTTTTTCTTTTTTCATAAAAGGCCTGTTCAAACCGGAACATATTGGGTACGGTTCCAACGTACATCAAACCATTTTTGATTTTTATTTCGAGAAGAGCCAGTTTTTCCAGTTCATTGGTGGTCTGATTAATAACGGCATCTAATACCAGGTTTTCCATGAAAGTAGAAGCTGTTTCATCAACGCTTGTTCCTTTCCGTTGGGCAAGAGCAGGTTCCTCATGAAGGATAAAGTTATGGTAAGCATGACCTAATTCGTGAGCTAAGGTTACGACATCCTGATAAGTTTCTCGATAAGTGAAAAATATTCGGCTTTCTTTTGCCAACGGCATGGATGCACAAAACCCACCTTCTGCCTTGTTGGGTCGATTTTCCGTTTCGATCCAGCCTGCTTCAAACGCCATTTCCGCAAAATGACCTAACTTTTCATTGAACCGATAAAATTGCTTAAGGATTAAGCTCCTCGCTTCAGCATAAGACACTTTCTCGACAGGGGCGAATACGGGAGCAACCAAATCAAACCAACTCGTTTTTTTAGTCTGACTTAATTGCAGTTTGCGCTGAATATAGGCTTGATAAATTTTCTTATTCTGATCAATTGAAGCTAGTACAGTATGAATGGTCTTTTCGTCTAAATCATTTTGTTCAACTGCTTCTTTTAATTGATTGGTCCAGCCACGCTGTTCATATATGTCTAACCGAGAACCGGCAATTCGATTCCATACGGAAGCAAAAGAGGCAGCTTCACCTTCACAAGCCACTTTTATTCCTTGAATCGCATGTTGGCGTAAATCCTGATCCTTTGAATAAATCGCATGGTTTAAGGCTTGGCCAATCGATACCTCTGTTATCTTCCCATCTATTTTTATGGAAACTCTCAATTGCGATAGCATCAGTTGATGTTGCTCTTCCCATCCCTTTATTCCGTTAACGGATAAAACGCTGATGAGCCTTTCCATTTCAGCAGGGAGCTGGTCATGAACTGCCTGTCTCTGTTTTTCTAAATAAAACGAAATGGGTTCCACTGCTTCCAAGTTGATAAATTCAGTCCATTCATCTTCAGGAAGCGCAGCAAGAACGTGGTCTAAGCTAATTTTTACGGAATCCAACTTTACTTTGATCTTAGCACTTTGGTCCATAAGAACGAACGTTGCACTGTCTTTCACGTTCTCGGCATACACACAAATCAAGAACTCATCCAATTCCTCCCATTCACTCAGCATAGATTGAAACTGGTACACAATATCGAGAATTTTTTGAAGTTCCTTTTTTTCTATTGCTGCTTCTTGAGCTTCGAAATTCTTACTTAAGATATGAAGATTCTCCGTCAACCGATCTATGAGTTTTCCTAGCTCTACTGATTGGCTTCCGCCTTCGTATAAAGAATCTAAATTCCAATTTTGTTTAACTGTTTGATTCAATGTCAGTCTCCTCTTCTTTTTACTTTATCGTTAAAATAACTGCTACTTCCGATAAACTGGTTGTGCTGTCTTTAATGAAATTACAGTAAGCTAACTAAGCAATTAGTGAAACCAACTCTCTAGTTATACGTATTTGTACCATGTTATCAATTTACATATGAGTACGAAAGGTCAAACTAGCAATCGTTGGATTGGTTCAATGCTTATCTAGAGAAAAAGGAGATAAAATATGAATTTCTTAGTTAACTTCATTATCATTGGTTTGTTTATTTTTCCTTTTGTTGCATTTATTCATGAGATCGGACATGCCTTTTTTCTTAAGCTATTTGGTGGGAAGATCAATGGGTTCAGTATTGGGAATGGTAAAATTCTATGGAAAAAGAACAACTTCAATATCAGAAATGCTTATTTTGCCGGTGGAAGAGTCGTCCCAAATACGATCAACGGGATGAGCACCACTCAAAAGTCCTTCTTCTTTTTAGGTGGTGTGCTATTTAACTTAATTAGCGCGCTGGTTCTGGATGTGACCACTGGATATGAGCTCGGAGTTTTCCGTCATTATTTAGATAGCTTCATATTCGTATCTTACTTAAATGTTTTCATCAATTTAGTTCCACTCACTACTATCTTTGGTGACACTGATGGTAAAAAATTAGTAGAGCTATACAAAAGGTGATCAGAATTACAGCTTTCATTCTTTTTCTAATAGCAGGTACATAAAAGTATCAAGTGAGTTAGTGAAAATAGTTAAGCCTTTTAACATATTTTAAATAACCGTTCGTAAAAGAATGAATTCACAAGCAAAAAGGAGAAAAGATGTGCTAGTTACAGACTCTTTTCCCCTTTGAAATACACGTAGCTTCCGATAAGCTGCGATATGTAAACTTGAGCACAGGTTTCCTCTTAGTAAAACTACGAGTCTCCCTAAGCCCTCGTTCTACCCTTCTCTTTGCGATAGTACTTAATGGCAAGGAAAACTTGAAGAAAAGGAACAAGCAGAGTGATATACAAGAGAGGTTCGATATCCAAGAACAAGAGAGCAATCACAACGGGCAGAAACACCAAAAATCCAATGATCATTCTACGTAACGACTCAAAAACAACACCAACGACAAATAAGTAAACTGATATCATCAACAATATCCACGGCAAATACATCAAGCTAAAATAGTAAAGAAAAATGTACATGGTTTCTAGCCACATGATTATTCCCCCCCTTTTCTACACTTCCCTGCTTAGTTATCGAATGAATTGAGTGAGATTCGAAGTTTGAATGTAACTTTAATCGCTTAGATGTGTCTAATCAATCATAGGGGGGAATTTCGTTGAAAAAATGGTCTCTGTTATTTCTATTTGTGGTTTTTACTTTGTCTTTTATTGGCGGGTGTTCTTCAGAAAACATCGAGAAAGTTGATGTTTTCGAAATGGAAAGCTTTTCGGTGATCAAAAAGGATTCATTAACTTCATACACAGACTCTAAGGTGGTTAGTGACTTCGTAAAAGCGTTTAAAAAAGCTAAAAAAGAGCCAGGGATAGTTGATATGATGGACCCTCGCTATAAAGTTGAATTCGGGGAAGAATCATATTATCTCTGGATCAGTAAAGAACAGGGAACAATAATGAATTTAGATGATACACATACCATCTATACCCTTTCACAAAGTTCGGCCAAAAAAATTTACGAGCTATTAAATTAACAGGTATTTCAGTACAGTGAAATCAAAGATCTGAATGTAACTTACTTACACTTAAGTTACATTCAGATTGAGTAAAAAAATCAATTTAAAGTTCTTTTTTAGAAAAAATGAAACCTTACTGGAAGTAAATAGGTATAACAAAGTGCATTATTATTTATTTAGCGTATGTATGAAAGGTGGAGAAATCAATTGTTCGTTTATTTTCTAGTAACGTTCGTTGTCGTCTTTTTAGCCATTTTAATCATTAATTATATCGTGAATAAACTTTTAAGAATAACGAACAAGACTCATTGGGTTATGTCCATCGTTGCAAGTCTCGTATTCACGTTAATTTTCATAGCAATACTTGGCTTATAAACATTGAAACTGAATGTAACTTAATTGGTAATAAGTTACATTCATTTCTACTAATAAAAATATTTTCTATTGAAAATTTTTCCATTCAACACTTAACTGTTATGATAAAATAACAGAAAAAACAAAATACTTATTAGGATATTAGGAGGTTGGAAATGAAAAAGATAATTCTATTATTCGTTACAGCACTTATATTAAGTGGTTGTAATACTGGAGATGGAACTGTTTCTTCAGATAATATTACTCCTGAAGAAAATTATAGCTTTACAGGCAGCAATGAAAATTGGGAAGTATTATTCGAAGTAGATGTTGTTAACAAAGATCAGGGTGAGAATCAAGTTGATGAAAACGGTACACTTACATTTATTGGTGAAGACGAAGCTCCCAAAATGGTAGATTATAAACTGAAAACCGGCAGTGGTGTAAACAGTAATGAAGGAACTAGCGTACCAATATACGATGAGGTCGGAAGTTTTGCGCAAGGCAGTTGTGGAAATTGCGTTCCTATGGAAGCTGATGAGGAACTTGAGTTAGAGATTATATGGGATGGAATACAGAAAAAATAATATTAAATTCTAATGAATGATTTGCTCAGCAGGTAGATATTTTTTATTGAAATTGAATGTAACTTAACTGCACTTAAGTTACATTCAATTCCCTGTTTTAATGGGCCGCTGGATTGATTTGAAGATAGAACACCATAAATAGGCTGAATAAAGCGATGGCACCAATCATGCCAAACACTACTTTCCTACCAAAATCGCTTACGAAATACAAATTCAGCATGAAAAAATAAAGCACGCTGCTGATCAAAATAAAGATTAAAAATCCGTTTATGTCTTCAATTCCATGAGTGAAAATAGAAAGGATAAGTCCTAAAAAAAGAAAAATACCGTATAGATTAAGCACCTTTTGAACAGTGATTTCTTTAGGAATATCAGCCTCTGTATCAGACCGAGATTTCGAATGAGCATCCATTTTTTCATCTCCTTTTCTATTGGTCTATCCAATTCTACGAAGAGAAAGATTCGATAGTTTCAAAAGCTTTTTCATTTTATTGTTATTTGTTCCAGATCCTCGCCCATAAACTTCGTTTATCTTTTTTAGGCATTATGGGTTCCGGTTCGCTTTCTTCCTCCTGTGAGGACGGTTCTGACGTATCTATTTCTGGTTTTTCGGGTGTTGGTGCAACTAGCTGCTGCTGATGTGCCTCTATCTGATCCAGTTGATGCTTCATCTCTTCTAAGGCTTCTACAAACAAAGAATCCCGTTTTCGCATCTCTTCTTTCAAACTTCGATTCTCTTTTTCAATATCTTCCAATTTTTTCAAGATAACGGCTGCCGCGACGTCGTCATGACGCCGTTTTCTGGCGTTATTGTAGACGCGCCTGCAGCTTCTCTGACCGCATTTTCGAACGTTTTTCCACCGCTTTTTGTGAGCGTCATAGACTCCCGTAACGCCGCGACCTCTGTGACGGTGTAAATTCGGCTATTACTTTTGTTTCTTTTAAAAAGAATCCCTTCCGATTCAAAGCGAAGGCTGTACTTTCTTAACGTCGAAGTAGAAATACTTAATTGCTTACAAACTTCACTGGGAGTCATCATCAATCGCTCACCACCTCTTTTATTTTCATGTTATAAGAGTTCCGTTATGCTTGCATCTCTTTTTCAAAATTGAGTTTGTAAAAATGAAGAAATAGTTAAGTGGACGAATTTCAGAATAGAGAAGAATGAATATTCCACTTCTTATATTAATAATTGGTTTATTTTGGTATATTGATAACAGAACTCAGAACAGAAACTTATTAAGTCCTAGGAGGAAGACGAATGAAAAAAAGTATTTCATTAATAATTTTATTATTTATCTTGAGTGGTTGTGGAAACGGCAGTGATCGGTATAATTTTTCAGGTAGCAGTGAAAATTGGGATGTATTTTATGTAGTTGATGTTTCTAATCCGACTGAGCAGCAACAAACTGGCACCATTAACTTTAGAGGAGAAGAATCAGGTCCGGAAACCATGGATTATAGCATCAAATACTCTGGTGGAAGTTCTTCGGGAATCGACGTACCTTTAGTAAATGGAACAGCGAACACTGGAAGAGGAGCCTGTCAGGGCTGTGCAGTTATTCAAAAAGATGAAGAAATAGAAGTTGAGATTACGTGGAATGGACAAACAGAAAAGTTAATATTAATTAATAAAAAGTAAATAATAAGTAAACAGAGAAAAATATAAACACCTTTTAAATACAGTTAGACAAGTTTACATATCACAGGTTACCGGAAGTTAGAGGCTGAAAAAATGAAAAGGGAGGAATTTCTTTGAATTCCGATCAATATGTTTCGGGTATAATAACTCTCCTCTTGGGGGTTGCGTGTTTAGGACTAGGAATAGTCTCCATAAAGAAAAAAAGATTTCTTGAGACAGATGATTTTTCAGGATTCAAACATACGCTTTTCTTTCCTCCAATCGTAAATTTCTGGCTGCTAAAATTGTTTTTGATCATAAGCGGTTCGCTTTTCATACTATTCGGTATCTATTTAATCGTAATCGGTGTATTTTGAATAAAATTTCTGCGGTAGGCTATTAGAAATAGCAGGAATTCTAAGCGCATTTCTAAATAAATTCAGAAAAAAAGATGCTAACCAACTAGCATCTTCTTTTTATTGTATGACTTCCGATAATCCGGAATATATAAACTTATTATCAATCATGTTCTCTTTCGTTAAAAAAAATAATTATAGTATCGTCCTTCACAAGTGTTTAGCGATCTTATTCACGCGAATAGAAGGTGCCATTTAATTTCTTTTTAATATTTCATTATCAAATTCCAAAAACAAATAGGTTTTGCAGAATATTAAGGTAAAATGAAACTAAGAAGGAATTTAATTGGTAAAAATCCGGATTTTAAGAACTAGGAAAGGATGATACAACTATGAGAAGTCATTCCAAATTATTTATTTTACTACTAGTGTCAGCCGTCATTTTAATAACGGTATTTACCGTATGGTCTATATCAGAAAACAAGATTTCTTATGAAGAACCGCAGAAAGCATTATTAGCTGAGAATAAGGATTTGATTTTAATTCCTGCCTATGTAACGGAGGATAAAGCTTTATACTTCTTCATTAAAGACTCAAACAACATTGGGACAGCTAAAATTACCAATGGACTTTTTGGATGGAAATCAGATTATCTAGCTTGGAGTACGACTACTGGTACGATAACTGATGAAAAATTTAACGGTTATCAGATCTACGGGGATGAAATAATATTTGGCTTGATGAAAAATGGTCAAGATTTTACGGTAATGGCCGATGACATACCCACCGAAAAAATCAATTTAGAAGTTTCTTTACATAATGAATCGGTAGAGATGGATTTAGAAAACGTATACCTGTGGTATATTGAATCGGATAATTTATCAAATATCAAGGAACTAATTTTGGTAAATCAAAATACTAATGAAGAGTTAGATCGACACACATATAGAGATTAGATTAAATCATTAATACCGCACTCTGCAATGTGTTTGTTTAAAAATGTAAATTGCAGATACATCATGCTTTTTATCAAAGAAAAAGCTTAATCACCTTTTCAGCTTAGCTCTCAAATTTTTAGCATTTATAAATAACGGCTCAAGTATATATACGATTAGGAATTACTGTTTTTATGCTGGTATTGGAGCAATACAAGTAGCTTCCGATAATGTGTCTTACGTTAACTAAATATGAATTTTAGCGTAAACTTAAACTTTGAGACTAAGAGTAAGTTTTACTCTCTCCTTCACCTTCAACTTTAAAAAGTTTTAGCAATATACGTAGACATTAGTTCTTTCACGCGCGCTTTATTAACTGCATAATTCTCATGCATGTATTTACTGCAATGTCAGAGAATACTTTCCGATTATCCGTTCTTTCTTTGGTAGCGAATTCACTCAACCCTTTCAAAGCTCTTACACGTTGATTTCTTTCATTATTAAACTGAAGGGTGATTTGTCTGTCGCTTTCGTAACCCTTGTTCTCCATGAATTCGGTACCTCTCCAGCCATTGGCTAAGGATACTCACCGAAACACCGTAGCGTTTAGTAATGCTTTTTTCGACACATGGCCATCCCCGTACTGCTTGTAACTTGTCCTCTACTGAAAATTTGTCCATAGAAAAACTGCATCTCCGCTGTTAGATTGGCGCCTAATAACGGAGGTGCAGTTCAAAATGAGATCACTTTTTTAAAAGTATCTACCATTTGGGTTCGATACACAAAAGTCATTTGTCTTTTTTCATAGATTTTTTCCATCAATTAACCAAAAACTACCAATTTATCAATCGGCAGCCTCTGCATTTTATTTATATTTAAGATTACAGTTTAAATTTTTTGTATATAAAGTGACACTGAACTATTAAAAAATTTAAAAAGAGTGTACATTCTAACCTTTAGAATCTTGATCTACGCCCCCTCAAAATCCATGTTATTATTGTTTTGATCTCCATTTAAAATATCAGTTAGTTTTTTACCCGATTTGCTTACAATGGTCTTTTTTGCGCCTTTCTTCAAAAGAAGTTTTATAATTTCTTTACTATCGGTTTTTGCTGCGTGGAACAGGGCTATTTTCCCTTCTTCGTCCTTTATCTCCATATCTCCTTCATATTTTAAAAAAACTTCGACAACTTGCAGATAGTTATACATGCTAGCTAACATCATTGGCGTAGTTTTGTCATCTTGACCAACTTGTTCATTCACATTAGCACCTTGTTGGATTAAATAATCAGCAAGTTTTGCGTTTCCTTCACCGCAAGCGATATAAAGAGGGGTTGCGCAGGAAAAAGTTCTCATTTTTATATTCGCGCCGTTTTTAATCAATAATCTTACACACTCTTCTTGCACTGCCCAATGCAGAGGGGGTTATCCTTCACCTTCTTTTTCCTGCTTATCGATGGGGATTTTTTTTCAATAAGAAGGTTCAGTATCCTGACATCTCCTTTAGCTGCAGCGGCATGCAAGGCTATGTATCCTTTACTGTGCTCGGAAAAATCATTGCTTTTCTCAAGGAGAAACTCTGCTATTTCAGTATGTCCATTGTTAATTGCTACCTCCAGTGGAGTGAAGTTTTGAAAATCCACCGCATCTACATCCTCTACACTATCCTACCAAAAATCGGACCATTTCCTCATGTCCCTCTTGAGCCGCCCAAAGCAGGACCGTATATTTATCTTTGTCTCCCTCAATGATATTAAAACCTGTCGAAAGAAATCCTTTTAAGCTCTCCATGTCTCCATCTGCTGCCGCTTGATAAGCATTATTTTTCGACATGGGTTATCTTCCTTATTAACTTTAGAGGAGAAAAACATTACTTCCTCTTTTTTATAAAAACATAGGTCTACCTTTGTCTCTTTGGATAGTAATAGTGGTCGTGGTATCTGGAATCCCCCTACAACTGGATGGTAATGAGGTTTAGACCCATCATGAGGATCATTTCTTGGCTCTGCTCCACCCCCTTCTCTTTTAGCTCTTTCATAGGCTTCTTTTCTTGAACCAAGTGTAACGCGTACCAGAAAGCGGTCAAAGAAAAAGGAATGAGCATGAGCATGTCCCGCAAAGGCACGCCCGCTGATAATTCCCCAATCGAAACGTTTCACTCCTCGCTAAAGTCTGAAACGTTTTACCTTGACGGCATTCATAGCACGACTAATGCATGTGTCATTCGAACCGTCGAAGCGTATTTAGATTATTATAACCACATCCGCATCCAGACGAAATTAAACAACCAGTCGCTGGTAAACTACCGACAACTGGCTGCCTAATTAAAAGGTGTTTTCTTACTATCTCAAATATGAAACTAAATGTCCATTTAAGGTTGAGAGCTTTTAATTTAATTTTTCATGCATATCACGAAGAACTCTACCTCCCCACTATGTTATATAAATAAGTATTTAAATAACGTAGAAATAAATGGGCTATTTGAAAACTGATGTGAACTAATTATTATTAGTTACTCGCTTTATCCATTTCAATACCGTAAACTTTGTAGCCTTGCTGATAAAGACGAGCTAGGGTATATTCTTCTTTTGTATCAGATTGATGTGCTGTATAGTATTTTTGAGAAGACAGATTACCCCAATTTTTCGTAATCATTACATTATGATCAATTTTCGAATCTCCACCTGTATCAAGACTGACAACATCGCCTGTTCGGAGGTATGCGACTTTGCTTGCTACACGTGCTCTGTCTTTAAAATGTTTATAAAAGGCATTTGCTCCTCCCCAGCTAAATGTGGGTTTGTTAGAGCCACTTGCATAATACCAGTTTGTACTCCATACATATCCTGAACCAACGCCACCTACATATTTCATGCCACCCGCTGCCAGTGCTTGAGAAATAAAGTTTGTACAATCCCACCAGCAATCATGGCAACCGCCACTATTTTTACTGTAGTAACCATATGAAGCATTATTTCTCAAATTAGCAGTGTTACTAGTCCACTTATAAGCATAGTCACGTGCTTTAAGAGGATAATAGGTATTGGCTGATGTTCCTGCATTATTATCAATTGCATCTGGATCGTCTTCAGTAGTTGGATCAGTTACTGGTGTTTGATCATCTTCAGGCATATCTACAGAAGCTACCGTGGCTAAATTATTAGGAATATATTCTTCCTCTAAATGGACTATCATTTCTTCCTCACTGACGGGCACATCTAGAGTTTCTGACTCTTCAGTTACCCCAAGATCAAACAGAAGAGAAAGTTCTTCATCGGTGATAACTTCTTTTTCAAATTTATTGATTAGCTCATCAATTTGCTCGTTTTGCTCATAGTTTTCATAAAGATCCATAAATTTGATGTACTCACTTACCGCATCTTGCTCACTTTTCTTAAAACTAAAAACTGCTAATCCAAGAGTTTTTACTTGTTCTTGGTACTTAATATCATCAAAATCACCAGATACAGTAATACCTTGATTTTCGTAGTATTGTTTTACAATTTTAATTGCGTGATTATGCTTTTTCCAAGATTTCTCCTTTGTTTCTTGTTTGTTTCCGCCTTCATCTGGAATTTTTAGTTTTTTCAAATTTTTCACTTTTTTGTTAGTCTCACTATCAAACTCCGCTGCATATGCATTCGAATTCCACTCTACAAAAACAACTCCTCCTAACAACAATGCTAAAATAATGATAATTCGTGACAATTTACTCATTACTATTCCTCTTCCCTAGGTAAATTTGTTTTTGTAAAAAACATTTTTTTACAACATCAATTAATATATCATTTTTTCATATTTTTGGGAATAGAATGAATAAATTGTTTTATTGTTTTTTTATTGTATAATCATTTATAACTAAAAATAAAAAGTTTCAATAGAAAGAAGGTTAATTATGAGAAAGTTAATTGTCATTTTTCTACTATTATTTATACTAGCTGGTTGTGCAGAAAAAGAATTTGAGTCCTCAGAAGTTATAGAAAACTTCCCAATACCCGCTGAAGCAAATCCTATTGAAAGTGAAGCTACTAACCCAAACATAGTAGCGTTTCAAAAGTATCGGTATTCTAATAATAATGAACCACAGGGTATTAGTAAGGAGTATTTAGCAGCTATAGAAGATGAGGGATGGTCTGAATTGGAGGAAGAGCAAATGGGGGCAACACGTTTTTTTTCAAATGGAGAGAGAAAGGTAGCAATTGAAGCTCTTCCCGACTCAATTTCCCTTTATGAATATAAAGAATAATTATATCTTCTCTTGTTAAATATCAATAAATAAGAAGTTATTCCATCCTAACTAGTTTTTTATGAAGTATCCTGCTTTTATTCCTAAAAATCTGTAACTCCTTAATAAATAAGCTTTATTAAATCTAATTAACAATATTACATGAAGTATAATGAGCAAAAAATCCCCGAAACTGTCTTCTCAGTCCGGGGATTTCTGTTTTAGGCTTAAAGCAATTGCACTCTTCCTTTTTTGCTTGAGGGCAGTAAAAAACATCAAGTATTTCAATATCATGGTTACGTAATGTATGGAGCATTTTGTTTGTGATGTCATTGTATTGATTTAAGGTTATAAATCCTTCGTTTATAAGATATTGATTTGTGATGATAATAACTCTGTAGCCTTTACTTATTACGCTTTTTAAAGTTTCTACGGCTCCCTCTACAAAAGAAGGGTTATCTATAAATGTCCATTTAGCATCTGGATAATCTTCGATAATTGTTCCATCTCGATTAAAAAAGGAAACTTTCACCAAAATATCCCCCACTTCAACTTGAATGAATTGTATTGTTTACTACTTAGCGAATGTAACTTAACTGCACATAAGTTACATTCACATTCTCAACTTTATTGTCTATTTTTCGGCTAACTCAACTGCAAATTCTTTGAACCAATCGGGTGGGAATTCCAATTTAGTGAGGTCCATCTTCCTCAGTTGTTCGTGTGAATAAAACTCGTACCAATACAAATCCCATTGAGCTTCAATATCCCGGGCAATACCAAAAGCTAATTGATCCTGGTCGTCTAAATCTTCTTCATCCCAAGCCATCGTTAAATTATCGCACCACATGCAAAAATCAACTTGAGGAAATTCGTTTTCTTTCTTACAAATCGTATCTAAAAGAGTCTTAAGATTTTCATATGAATAGGGAAGATTGATGCTGGTCTTATTCCAATTCCACTCCACAACAAAGTCCTCCTCTTTTAATACGGTTCCTCAGCAGAGAATTTAATGATTTTCATTTTTTACTAATAATACCATATTGGAAAGTTAAAAATTATAATCGAAGAAAATTTATCAGAAAATAACCGTTCGTAAAAGTACACTTTTACGAACTAAAGGGAGAGAAGAGCTGTTTTTTCAGCATCCTCTCTCCCTTTCTATTTATGCAACTTCCGATAAGGTGTCATATGTAAACAAAAACAGCTTGTGAAAATGAGATGACCTTTCCAAAGTTTGTTTGCTGACAGCGCGTCACATTCCCTTGTCATTCTTCTTTCTTTTTTATATTCCTAGTATACTAACCATAGAAAAGGGCAAAGGGTAGCCCTCTACCCTTTGCCCTTTTTAGATTTCTTCAGAGGTTTCCCCCATTTCCATAACATCATCACTCAGCCTGCCCAAACACGCCAATTTAAGACGGGTGTAGGTCATTCGTGATCACTCCTATGTTTTTCTTTGGACGGAAAATACATTTAGAGTGTACCACGAATGGCTTTTTCAAGGGAAAACAGTGGATTTAAGAATAAGATTTATTGGTAAACTTCTGAATTACTTCCTGCACAAAATCCGTCTAACTGAGCACACTTATTTTCTCTTTCGATCCACTCATCATAGTGCCCTTTAAAAGAATTTAAATTTTCCTCTAAATTTTTGACTTCACTTGCTGTAGGATTCTGCTGAAATGCAGCTATTGCTGACACAATGTTAGTATGACTTTCCTGAAATTGTTCTTTCTCAGCTTCAGGCATTTCTACAATAGAAAAAATTCCATTACCGATAATTAATTCAATAGGAGTTATTTGTAAGTTGTCTATATTTCCCGATGTCTCTAACAGATATTTTTCTTGCGTTAGTATTAACTCCAGTAATTGAATTTCATTATTCATAGCTGTATAAAAACTATAATAATTTTGATTAATTTCTTCTGTATACTTTTCTTTCAAATTACTAAAAGCGGCCCATAAAACTAAAAATGCAATTAAAGATACAATTGCCACTATCCAACTAATCCTTTTTTTCTTCAACATTATCCACTCCCAACAAATTTATTATCTCTTTTCCAAAGTGAAATTTTTTCATTCCACAAAAATCTATACAGTAATTGGCTATTCCTCTATATTGATTATGCTCTGTTTTCTAATAATCTACAATCATTCCTGGTAATTTTTATAATATTTTTTTAAAAATGGTAACATTCAGATAATTGTTATGGTATATTAAGGGAAAAGGAGGAATTAAATTGCTGAAAAAATTTTTTTACTTCACTGTTTTATGTTTATTTATTGCGGGTGCTTCATCATTTTTATTGTATGAATCAAAAGATGCGGATGCAGAAATTCAAGAAATAACACAGAAAACAGATTTAAAACAAGGAGATAATGAGAAGAATCCAGAAAAGCTCCTCTTTAATTTAAATCTTAATGAAACTTATTATGATTTAGTGATTGCTTCGGGCGGGGAATTAGGAAAAGGAAACGCGAACAAGTTTGGTGGAGATATTAAAAAATCTTCTATTAACATCTCCGTAGATAATATGGAGTTAGTGGAAGAAAATGAAAACAAAAAACTTTACAACGCAAATACCAGTGGTGTAATAAAATCTCCGACAGGAAACTTTAACTTTTCTGGTAAAGGAGAAATCTATAAAGTAAAACTATCTACTGGAGACTGGGTTTACAGTGGCTCTTTTGAAGGTGATTTTAAAAACAAGGCTACTAATGAAACATTCACTATTTCAATGCGGCATAATATAGACTCAGGTGAAGTTGATGTTGTTTTTGTAAGTGGAGTATTGGGCGACACAGGTGTTTTACCTTTTGGGAAACCTTTTCTTCTTGACGATAAAATAATTGAAATTGAAGAGACAATCAGACAAGTAGATGAAAGTGAGGTAAATGCTTCATGAGAAAAATTACTTGCTTAGTTGTAACCATGTTATGTATAGCTTTGTTCTTTTCAACTGCGAGTGCCAGTGCTGATAACTTTTATCATAAAGGATCTGCTTATAGCACGCAGGTAACAGATGAACTAAATAGAGAATTCTCGTCTGCTTCATCGGTAGTCGTTATATCCTCTTCAACCTATTATAGTGGAGTTAATATCGGTAAAGAACATGTAAGAGTATTTTCAAGATGTCAGGTAGTAAAAAATATTACAGGGGCTACAACTTGTTATGTCAGAGATATGAGCGTTCGTTTATCTGCTTCTTATAGTACGGGTACGGATAGAGCTATTCCTCATTTTATTCAACAAATGACTCCAGCAGCTACAGTGGGAACTCAGTATTTTACTTCACTTAGGTTTTTGATTAGAAACTATGCTGTTATCGCCGTAGGAACTATAGTAGAAGCTGCTGTTAACGGATCTAGCTTTAACGTTGACCATTCAACTACTGCTCATTTAACAGCAGGAAGAGTTATTTTTAAAAATCCACCAACTAGTCAAGTAGATGTTCCAACTTCAGTTGCATATAACAAAATCGATTATTATTATGACGGCGTTGATAAAGGTCTTGATGGATACTTCACGTTTTCATACGATGTTCCTTCAGGCGGTGGAATAATTACTTCACGCGGGGATGCTACATACAATCTTTCTATTCCCAGCGGAAATCCATACCAACCTAATTTAGTTATTGACGTTAAAACTGATGAAGCCATCCTTCCTCATTCTATCGGTGCATAAAAATTTGAACAGAATAAAATGAAAAAGGAATTTCATCATCAGTAAGAAAATGGAGTATACTAATTTTGAAAACTATTTTAATTAAAAATTTCAAATTCTTTAAATAAATTGAGCCAGGCCTGGTTTAACAGGCAGTGAACAAACTTACTATAAAAGAAGAATTTTACCCCCTCGTTTTAGATAATAGGAAGTTAGTTTTCCTATTGTTAAAATAGAGGGGATTTTTCTGGAAGAAATAGTTTAACGTCAAAACGTAAATTGAAGATAACTGAATCAAAATTTAAAAAAGATTTTATCAACAGTAACTTCAGTGATTATAATAATTTTTGTCTAGTCCTTCTTTTAGTGAGGCGTTTTCTTCTTGGAGCAGAATTACAGCATTTTTTAACTTCTGAAGCTCATTTTTTTGCCCTTTTAATTTAGTGGAATTAACGTACAGAACATAATACAGACCCAATAAAGTAGTAATATTTACGCTAAAAGTGAAAGAATCGTCTACAGTATAATTGCCTGTGAAAAATTTTTCCGTTTGTCAATTTAAGCTAGACAGATCTGCTCCATTCAGGTGACTCAAAAATGCCCCAGGGGTGTACGGTAATTCAGCGACTTTCGTGGGATGTTATTCCGCTTGTCAGCCACTGTGGAAATGAACGTTTGATCCACATGGTTGAAGTCCATTTCCTTTGCCAAACCGTCTTTTCGAAGGAGCCCGTTGGAATTTTCATTCAGGCGCGCTGGGAAGGTGGTCCGGGATCTGCAAAGTAAATCGAGACGTCGTGCAGGTTGCACAACGGTTCCCAGTTGAAGAATTCCTTCCCACAATCAAACATGATGGATTTGAACAGATTTCTTGGGATCCCTTGAAACCACTGGTTCAACGCGGTTTCAATATGGCATGCCTTACGTCCTGCAGGCTTCAAGGCGATGATGACTTTTGTCAGCCTTTCGACCAGCGTGATCACCGCACTTTTGTGACGGGCGCCCACAATGGTGTCGCCTTCGATGTGCCCGAACTCTTTTTGGAAAGAAAGATAATCGGCTTCCCTTTCATCGGCAGTGTGGCTGCATCAAAGACCTTATTTTTGAACATGCGATAAAGCGTGCGCGCGGAACAATCGATTGCCGTTTCTGAACGGCCGACAATGACATCCGGCGTCCAGTCCTAAGTCACCTTATCTTGAATATAGGCAACTTGTTTCTTCGGCAAGACCATTTTTCGTCGGCCGCAGCGTTTTTTGTTTTTCTTGTATTGTGTATTGTAGATCGGCTGCCTGGAACGGTTCAAGCGTTCGGCGATTCTCACCAGAGGTGTATTTTGGTGGTGGTAGGATTCTATCATCACCAATTCATCCGTGTTAAGACGAGTGTAGGTCATTCATGATCACTCCTATGTTTTTCTTTGGACGGAAAATACATTTAGAGTGTACCACGAATGGCTTTTTCAGTTGTCTAGTGTGTAGTGCAAAATAAAAGTACATAGTATTGCAAGCGAATACGACGTTGCAAATTTACATGGAGTGGCAAGCATGATAGCCTCGTTCAAGCCAGCCCTTGTTACGGCTGGTTTCCTGGCGTGATAGTCATGCTTGTAGAGGCTCCATGTCAAGTTGCAACATTGGGTGTTTTGATTTTGCAAAATACATCTAGCTTAATTTTATAATCGGCGTATAGTTTGAATTCAATAAGATTCGTATAAATTTTTTAAATTGGAACCGTTCGTAAAAGTACACCATTACGAACGCTCCAATCCTTTTAAAATAACAAGTAATAAACGTTCGGAAACCTATCCAAAGGCTTTACGAACGTTCGCCTATTGCTATCCACTTTTTCGAACACTATATAATAGAAGGAACAGCATCAAAATATGATATAATCTTGTTAACAGAACCCACCACGCCTCTTCATAATGCGGACCACGGTGGGTCTTATGATGAGTTTGCTATTTTGCAGTGGAGGTTCCGTCATGGATATTAACCAGTTCAACGAAAATTCTTCTGGCCGATTAGTAGTCGGAAAAATAAATCGAGAAAAAATTACTAAACTAACAGGCGTTACCTTCATTGAAGAAGATGTGTTTATCTATCCTGGTGCTATCAAGCATATTAATCGAAATCATCCACTCGTTTGGAATCAATATAAGGATGAACTTCCATCTATTCTGTTAAATCCCGATTACATCGGCCAAAACCCAAAAGTTCCAAATAGCGTTGAACTGTATAAATTCATTAGTAACTATCTTCTATTGGCCATTAAATTGGACCCGAGTGGATATGTATTCGTTTCCTCTTTTTATGTATTAGATAATGCCGAATATAAAATTAAGAAGAGACTGGCAAGCGGACGGGTTCAAGTATACGAATAAGCCAACAGCTTGAATAAAACACGTTTTGTGTTATGATTGAGGTAAGAAAAGATTATTTGTAAAGAATGTTAATCAGGTTATACGGGTTATTAAGGTGGGAAAGGTTCCCCACGCGCTCACAATGAGTTACCAGAGATCCTGGATACGCCGCCCAGGTAATAACCCCCTAAATATGTAAGCCTCTAACTTCGGTTAGAGGCTTTTTTTGTTCTTCTCCTATCTTATCTCCTTATGCCTCATATTCTTGAGGATTCCTTTTTTCCAAGTAACGATAGATGGTCGTACGAGAAACGCCCCATCTTTCAGCCACATCTTTAATCGGTGTTCCGCCCTGAATCAGGGAACGCATCATTTCAATATCTTTCGGTCCAAATTTCTCTGGTCTGCCACCCAATCGCCCTCTTGCTCTGGCAGCAGTTCGTCCCGCAGCCGAACGCTCCTCAATCAAGTTCCGTTCAAATTCGGCAAAAGCTGCGAACAAGTGAAACATCAATTGTCCCGTTGCATTGCGTTTATCCATCGTCAAGTTTTCCTGCAAACTGTGGAAGGCGACACCCCGTTCATTTAGGGCATTCACAAGTTGAATCAAGTCCTGCATATTTCGTCCCAAGCGATCCAATCGCCAAACAACGATCGTATCCCCTTCACGAGCATACGAGATGGCTTCTTCTAAACCGGGACGTTGCTTTTTCGTTCCACTCATTTTGTCGTGAAATGTTTTATCGCAGCCATAAGCTGTTAACGCATCCATCTGTAAATCCAAATTTTGTAATCCTGTAGACACACGCGCATATCCAATGAGCACTCGATCCCTCTTCTCTTCTTTTTTCATGAATTCATTGTACCATAAGATAAAAACACCATGGTTAATGAACATAGAATACTGTACAGGGTTTTATAACATGAAACGCATGAAAAAAGATCCTTTTCAAACCGACGAGTGCCGTGTTCAGAAAAGGACGAGTTTTGGAACATAGATGATAGATTCAATTCACTATCGATTAAATATAATTGAAGACAATATTAAACTACCAGTAGTGGAATTTGAATTATAGAAATAAACAATAATAAAGTGAAATCAATTTTGTAGAGGATCTAAAAAAACCAGTAACCTTTAAAAAAGGCCCTGGTTTTTAGAAATTCCGTTTATCAATTTAAGCTAGATAGACCCATTCCATTCAAGTGACTCAAAAATGCCTCCAAGGGTGTGCGATAATCCAGCGACTTCCGTGGGATGTTATTCCGTTTGTCAGCCACTGAGGAAATGAACGTTTGGTCCACCTGGTTGAAGTCCATTTCCTTTGGCAGGCCGTCTTTTCGCAAGAGGCCGTTGGAGTTTTCATTCAAGGCGCGCTGGGAAGGCGTGCCGGGATCCGCAAAGTAAATCGAGACGTCGTGCTGGTTGCACAGCGGTTTCCAATTGGAGAATTCCTTCCCACAATCAAACGTGATGGATTTGAACAGATTTTTTGGGATTCCTTGAAACCACTGGTTCAAAGCGGTTTCGATATCGCACGCCTTGCGTCCTGCAGGCTTGATGGCGATGATGACTTTCGTCAGCCGTTCTACCAGTGTAATCACTGCACTTTTGTGGCGGACGCCCACAATGGTATCGCCCTCGATGTGCCCGAACTCTTCTTTGAAAGAAGGATAATCGGTTTCTCGGTCGGAAATATGCCGTTTGAACACCTGTTTTCCGCGGCGTTCCTCGTGACCATTGGGTTTCCGTTTGCCTTTCATCGGCAGTGTGGCAACATCAAAGACCCGATTTTTGAACATGCGGTAGATGGTGCGCACGGAACAGTCGATCGCTGTCTCGGCGCGTCCCACAATGACATCAGGCGTCCAGCCCTGCGCCACCTTGTCTTGAATATAGGTCATTTGTTTCTTCGGCAAAACGATTTTTGGGCGTCCGCAGCGTTTCTTGTTTTTCTTGTATTGTGTGTAAAAGTCGAGGGCTGTATGTCCCAATTTCAGGAAATTGATGACCTTGTAAATTGGCTGCCTGGAACGTTTCATTTGATTTGCGATAATCGCCACGGGTATGTTTTGGCGGTGATAGGATTCTATCATCACCAGTTCATCCGTGGTAAGATGGGTGTAGGTCATTCGTGGTCACTCCTCTGTTTTTCTTTGGTCGGAAAATACATGTAGAGTGTACCATGAATGACTTTTTTAGTTGTCTAGCTTAATTTTACAATCGGCGAAATATAAATTTTACTGATAAAAGCTACCGATAACCTCGTGATATGTAAACTAGTCAGTTAATTTGATTGAACTAAATAAGACTTGATTTTCTAAAGGTAACCGATCGAAATAGTGTTTATCTAAGATTATTCTTTATATGAGTTACTCAACCAGTACAGAATCTTTTTTGGATAAGTTCTTTTGTTGCTTCATATAATCTGCTTTCATCACTCATTTTCCCTTTCAAGAAAGTGAATCTAATAGCTGTCGTTTCTTTTTACTTTATCGCTTCATTTAATGCAATGAAATCTATTCCCTCACTCTATTGTCTTTTACTTTCAGTGCCTTTTCACGCGTTACCAGCTTAATATTTTCATGATGAATTTTTTCATAAATGTTGAAAATCCACACTCATCTACAAAAGATTCCAGTAAATGATATTTACTGTCTTCTTCAGCCGTTCTCAGAAGCTGTTCAATATACCAGAGCGAGTCATCAAGTCTGTCTTTAATTTCTGTTGGACTTGAAGTAACAGACCCATGACCTGGAATAAGAATATTAATTCTCTGCTGTTCATGAAGGCTCTTTATTTTTTGAAGAGACTCCTCATAGAACTCGATGTTCTGATGAATGTATGGAATTTCTACATCACTTGAATAATCTCCAATGTCAAAATAAATTATAATTGAATATAACTTTTCAGTCGTGAGTAGAGTTGTTCACTTTACTTAATATATTAATTTAAACACTGTAACTTTTAGTTTAATGGCACCACCGTCGAGCTAGTGTACAATTCCAAACCATAATTATTTCTATATTCAACCCAAGGGGTAAAATAAGAAACATCATCTTTTTCAGTATTGCCACCGTGGTGAATACCTACTAAGCTTTGTCCAGAATTAGTCATGTAGTGCCAGGGACCGCCACTATCTCCGCCTTGTGAAAGAGAAGTTCCATCGTAACTTGTTACTTCAGTTCCGACAAATTTTTTGGGGGCATAATTTTTTGGTTCAAGAACCATTCTTACATCTGTAATTCTGCCGCAACTATGCCAAGTTTTAAGACCCTCTAAACAAACTGTATCTCCTGCTCTTTGATACATAGAACTCGTCAGCTTTTTATCATAATTGTAATTCACTATTCCTTCAGACAACAAACCATTAGTAACGTATCGCTGAAGAGAGCTACTAATTATTCTAATAAGTCCAACATCATATCCACCCTCCATTGAATTTAAATGTACCCTGCCCACAGAGTGAGAGGTATATTGAAAAAAAGTTGCTGTATTAAGACAATGGGCTGCTGTTACAATAAAGTAATCTCCAGCTTGGTTTTGAGCAATTGCACCTAGTGTACACAAGCCACCATCTGAGGTAGTAATTCCAATTCCTGCTCCTAATTTGTTATATGTCTTTACTTTATCAGTGGCCAGACTTTCTGGAACTATAGTAAGTTCATATTCCGGATCTATAATAACATTGATTATATTGCCAAACTTCTTGATGATTTTAGCTTTATCACTCTCACTTATGTCAGAGACTGTTAAATCAATCCTATTATCAATTGAATTGAGTGATGTTTTATATTCACCTGCAAGAATGATTTCACTTTTCATTATATGATTGACTAAATCATCTTGTGCTTTTGTTAAATCGTTATACGAGTATTCTACGATTTTAGTTTTAACTGATTTATTTAGCTTTTTTTCAATTTTCTCTTGCATTTTAATAATTTTACGTTCAGCTTTTGGAGTGGATTCTTTTAAAGTTTCCGATGTACCTACAACATCTTTTTTAATATGAAAAATGGGATTTTTCTGTTCATTAAGGTAGTAATTTCCTTCATTATTAAAATCCTCTTCAGTAATATTTAGTTCTAAAAGAGCTTCTTGAAATGCACTCTTAACAACTGATTGTTTAGTGTACATTTCTTCTACTGACATTTCGTTTAGATTACTAGCCTCAGTATTAGTTGCCATTACTATCGATAAAATAAAAGCAAAAATTAAAGGTACCTTGATTCTTCTCACTTTAATCACTCCTTTTCAATATATTTAAATTATAAACATTTTTTTACAAATAGTATATAATTAAAATGTAATTCAATTGCGAATTTTCAAATATTATTTCACGCGTGTTGATTAACCAATAAATGACAGACTACTCCTACTGAGGGCAAAGTACTCGTGCAGAAATGTCGTCAGGGCATCCAGCCAAATCAGCGGCAATGTACCGGTCAACAACGTGCGCTGAAAAGCGACAAGCGACAAAGCCGGCAGCCGGATGGCCAATTTCGTCTTTTGATACAGCCACTGGATCAATACGTACGCAATTAATACCGTAAACAGCTGGTTGTAGACGGCATTGGGCGTTTGGCCAAATAACTTCGGCACGTTCAAGTTCTGCTTGATCCAGCGGAAGAAAGATTCGATGCCCCAACGTGCTTTGTAGATTCGGGCGATGGCCTCAGCTGACAGGTTAAGAAGATTGGTGACGACCCGAATCTCATGCCCTTTATGATCCGTGAAAAAGACCATGCGGTGCCGTTTCGTTGAGCGCGATTGAGGCGTTCCAAGCCGGCAGGTGAAGTCACGGGTGACGTTGGACTCTTCCTCTGGCAGGCGCTGCAGCGATTTGACGGTCGACAGTTCGACATTTTCTTTCACCCGAATGACAAAATCTTGGTGATCCGATACGAACCGGTCAATGCGTTTGATAGTGAAATACGCCCGGTCCTGCACGAGGATAAACCGGCGGTCGGCCAAGCGTTCACCGACCGGTCCATCGTGTACGAGACCTGTAGTTTCAACTACGTCTAACGGCATATTGGTTTCGGGTGTATAGCTGACATGAAGCTTGATGCCCGACCGTTCGCCGTGATAAAGCGCCCAAGGGAGACGGCTCTTCCCTACAGTAATCGTTGTCGAATCTACCAGTAGAAGCCGGTTTGGAATTTTGAGTGCGCGCCTTGTCGCCCGGTTGCATTTACCGACGACTAAGGCGAAGGCTTTTTTCATCAACTGGTAGTCGAGTTCCTTCATCTTTTTGGAGATCGTCGAATGGTCGACATCGACCAGCCCCGCAGAACTTCCGACGTCGCCGCAATGACGATAGCCCTTCCATTCGGACGCCGCTGCGGTCACCAGGTATTCAATCAACTTGCCGACAGTGAACTTCCGGGCGGTATCTTCATAGCCAATCAGCTCCGTGAGCGTGGCCACCTCTTCATTCGTAATAAACTTTTGAATCAAATTGGGGAATAGGGTATTCTGTTTCATAAGGGACACCTCTTCCTGTAGTTGTTGGTTCGCACTTACAGTCTACAAGAACGGTGTCTCTTTTTGTATTGATTTGGATGATTCTGGTTAATCAACACGCGTGATATTATTTATGAGTTACACTAAAGATTTGGTAAAAGGATTATAATAATTAATGAGAGAGGAGGAGGCATATTATGAGAACTAAAAGTTTAAAGGCATTTTCTATTTTAGTATTCTTACTACTGACATTATGGGGCTGTACTGATAAATCTTCCTCAACAAACTATAATGACCTAAATTCTAGTGATCAAAAGGGAGATTTCAAAGTAGAAGTTTTTTCCAAAGACAATGATAAGAAAAGTATATATGCGACCTTAACGTATATTGGCGAAGAAGAAGAGGTTTCAATTCTTCACGGGGGAGATGAAGCACTTTACTTTTTAATATTCAAAAATGAGGAGTTACTTAATCCTGGTTCTCGAACCGATCAGGGTACTAAAGCAATACTCAAACAAAATGAACCACTAATTATTAACCTAGATAAAAGTTATCAAGATTTGTTGAAATCTGGTGATTACCAAATAGTTGCTATCGCAGATATGAGCTATGATACGCCTGAAAGCACACAATATAGAATCCCCGTATCTACCAACTTTTCAATCAATTGAAAATCGATTACTAATTTTCTGTTTTAATTATCCTAAAAGCAAACAAAAAACATTCATATCTAGACTGACATAGCGATTTGAGACACCTATAAAAAACCTTCAGTAGGCTGCTTGCGCCCATATTCGTTGAGGGCCAAGAAGATCTATTTATTTCATAGCTCTGTATCTTCATATCTTTCATACGGGTGTGCTAATAAACTTGGAATTTCCTCTACAGCAACACAATCTTCAGCTTCTTTTAAGGCTGAGAGGGCTTTTTGGAAAGCATTTTCTCCTTTATCAAACTTGGATGTAGCTACTCCTAATTCCCCATCCCTCTATACGCACAGCCTTGGGCTACCAAACTTTTCGATAAGACCGCATATTCCAGTGGTTGGTCCAACAGGATGTTACCTTCCGCGTATTTCTTCTCTTTTATAGCGATGGAACCCCGTTCATAAAAGTACGAGTTTTGGAACATAGAACGCAAGTGGAGGTTTCATAACTGAATAAATTTCTATGACCGGATATTCGTCCCAAAATAACGAAATCCCAATAAGTGCCACCGTGGTTCTTACTGTTATATTTTGATGCTGTTCCTTCTATATATGTAGTGTTCGTAAGAGCTTATGAAAATTAGCGAACGTTCGTAAAGTGTCTTTCCACATTTACGAACGTTCTTTTTGTCGTTTCTTAACTATTTTTGGAGTGCTCGTAAACGTGTGATCTAAATGATCTTTTGTTGATACTGTCATTTTTAAAATTAAGTTCGAATAATATTTTAAAAGACCAGTGACATCTGTGTAACAGTTACTTTTTGCTTAATGCTTCTATGGTTGTAATAATCTGTTTTACTGTTTGAATCAATTTCATAATGCGCACTTTTAAAAAATCATAGAAGAGCCGAAAATCGATGATTCCTTAAAAAAACGAATGAAATGGTGAATTACGCTGCGATTGTTTGAAGAACTTTTAAACGGTCGATGGCGAGTTTGGATGCGTTATACGCTAACTGAACCAAATCGACATGCAATTTGGCTTTCTTTCCAGTGCGATGATAAATCTGATTTAAGAGGAAGTACCCTTTCAAATAGGCATTGACCCTTTCAACGGCACTTCGTGCCTTGTAGAGCTGTTTCCATTTCAGCGAGCCTCTTGCCGGCGCTGTGTATTTGCGGAGGTCGTCCGTGATTTTCTTTTTGTATACTTTTTGGCACAAGCTGTCGTGGGCTAACGGACAGTCCGCGCATTCGCTTGGCCTCGTATACTTAAGGGTTTCGTGCTTTTTATCGAAACTGTCATATCGGTAGCTATGTTCGCGGACGCAGGTCGGCGCAAAATGACGATCAAATCCAATTGGTTCTGGTTCGTTCTTTTTATTGTAGGCAATGACTGATTGGGCGCCCATCCGGTAAACTTGTTCGTAAATCGGAGCGTAGTCGTATCCGGCATCCATCGTGGCATAAGCGATTTTGAGCGAAGCCAACCGTTCCTGTATTCCTTTAAGCAGCGGGATGGCGGCTTTTCCGTCATTCAGATTGCCCGAAGAAAATAGAGACTGAAGGATGTACTGGCTTTCTGCCCCAACGGCGAGATGGATTTTGAATCCAAACCAGAACACGTTCTTTCCTTCGCTATTCTTTTTCACTCCCCATTCGGGGTGTATGGGAACTGAAGCTCGCAGTTCCGAAAGCAGAATATCCAGCTGATCGGCAATTTTTTTTCATATAAGGGAAGACTCGCTTCTTCTTCCGCCTTTTCCGCCAGCCATTGTTCCCGTTCTTCTTTCTTTTTGCGGCCACGCTTTTTCGGTTCTTTTTCGACCGCTTCTTTCTTTTGTGGCGCACAGTCATGTGCCTCGACATGGGTGGCGTCTATGGCAACAATTTCATCTGAGATGAACCCTTCAGACATGGCCATCAAAAGAGTGCGTTCCTGGACAATTTCCAAGGCATCCGATTCGCTGACCCACGTAATCATACGTGAATAAGAAGCTTCCGAAGGAATCTCGTCCGATACCAAAAAGCCGCAGTCCACTTTGAAGCGCAAATCACTTTCCAAGCGTTTGACCAAATCTTTGATGAAGGGAATCCGTTCGGTGATCCGCACAATCAGCGAATAGATCATCGCCGCGTAATTCAAGGTTTGCGGTGGTCCGAAACGAGACTTTTTCGTCACAACATTAAGAATTGGATGGATATCAATTCCCGATAAAATTGAGTTGAACCGGTGGGTAGGTTCCAAGTCATATAAAACTTGCATGTCAAACAGGCTTTCTTGTCGTATAATAGGCATAGGGCAACTCTCCAGTCTGTTAATGTTTGTGTCGTAACTCTCATTATACAGGATTTGGGGAGGTGCTCTATTTTCTTAGGATTTTACCCTTAGAGCCGCAAGGGCTCGGAGTTATGAAATTGATTCACATAGAAGAGTTTTTCGCAAAATGCCACGGTGAAATAAAACAGCAATAAACTCTCATTATGAATAACCCCTAAACTCGATGCGTTCACATGACAATTTCGAGCCTATCTTACTAGTAATGCCAGAATATTTTCAGTGGCAAGCTTCTGTACTTTTAAATCCGTTTTCATTTGGATAGAGCTTTTTGCCAGTTCTAAACAAAATTCACTTTCGTCAAACCGTACAAAGCCAAACAATTGTGTAGAAATCCATCCCATTACGAATCATCTGAACATCTCTTTCTAAGGATGTTAACTGGTGCGCAGAGGGATGACAAGCTGTCATCTTATACCGACGATTTTCGTTTTGATAGGTATAATCGATTCTTGAATGATTACGGATCTTTGAACCTATCATGTATGTATCTGTGTTTACATATTTGATTTTTCTTTTATCCAACAGGTTTATAAGCCTATTGGCAAACGTCTTTTTCTCTGCAGCACCATGACCGGATATTCAGATAATAATTTTTATCCGTCTCTTTTATTCTTTTTGCTAACTCTTGAATAAAATCTTCCATTCTTCTTCTTCTTTTAGGCTTGTTGTTGGCTTTTTTGAATGCCATTCTAAAGCTTCTTTTTGAATTTTTAAAGCCAGTTGCTCTTTTCCCTGGATATAGGATTCGATGTCGTACGGAAACTTCTGGCTCAAACGGCTTTTTAATTCTCCATATTCTTTCCTAGCAACCGAATGAGTGCGAAGATAGTCACGAAATGCTAAATGTCTTTTAATTTCAAGACTTCCGATTTGATAAATATGGAGATGATGCGTCCGTTCATCTCCGCCTTTTTGAAAATACCTGCGTCCTGGAATGCCATTTTCGCCTTTTCCTTCGTATCCTAAGCCTTGTAATTGATTAGTATAGGTATCTATTAAAGTGATTACGTTCACTGTAGCTAATATATCTATGACCGGCTTAGCTTGTAATCCTGGAATGGATGTACTGCCAAAATGATGAATCGAAACAATCTCTTCGCCTAACATTCCCTTTAACTTAGTTGCCTCTTTGACAAATAAGGATACCCACTGTTCATCATATGGCAAAACTCTAACTTCTCTCAAAACTTCACCCTACTTTCGCTAATTCACAAATTTTTCATAAACATGAATTCTCTCAAATGTCATCAAGAAATGGTGGTTTGTATCTTCAAAAACAAAATGTTTCTTAAAAGTGCACCCATTGAGGGAAAGATGGAAAGCGCTAAAAGTTTGGTCTTTATCCTTCTTCGTTCATGTATAAGAATTTCATGGCAAAAAAAAGCCATTTAAATTCCAAACGGCTAAGAAAGTTTGAATTTATTTAGTGTAAACAAAACGAAGAATAGGCATATTCGTTTTTAGAGTCTATTATTCCACAAAGCCCATTTCATTCAATGGCCAAAAGACGTAATTAGTGCTACCGGTTATATTCGTTATCGGCACGAGACCAATAATTCGACTATCGGTGCTACTTCGACGATTATCGCCTAAAACGAAGACATAACCTTCAGGAATCTTGTCCAGTTCTGTAAGTCCTTCAAGTGTAAAATCTTCTGTTAGCGTCCCACTTCCCAAGTTATATTGCTCCTTAAGAGAAGATAAATACGGTTCAGCTTGAGCTTTCACATTTATGTACAGCTGATCATTCTCGTAGGCTACATAATCTCCCGGAACGCCAATTACTCGTTTAATATAATCTTTGTCTTTTGTCGCATGAAACACCACAATATCGGATCGTTCAGGTTCTCCGATGAAATAACCAATTTTGTTCACCAACATTCGATCCTCATTTTCAAGTGTCGGCATCATTGATTCTCCATCGACAACAACTGGGGCGAATAAGAAAAAACGAATGAGTCCAGCGACTGCTAAAGCAACAAAGAGCGCTTTTCCCCACTCCCAAAGTTCATTTTTCTCTTTTTTTGTCTGATCCACGGTTTACTTTCCCCCTTACTATACTAAATCTGAATGTAACTTAGTTACTAATAAATTACATTCAAAAAATAAACAATAACGTGAATTGATGGTGAGAGAGCCTAGTTAATAGTTAAAGGGAAAACATAATATCCTGTTCCTCGTTCCCACGTGGCGACAACTTCATAGATTGTTTTCCCACTTTGTCCATCCAGCACTACATCTTTGAAAGAACCTTTTAGATTATCTGTAGAATCCCAAATGTTAACCTGGTAAGAGATTGGTTCTTCCTCAAACTGAAGTTCAATGGATGTACTTGTATTTACGATTGGCCCGTTTCGATCACCAACCAATTCAGAAATACCGATAGTTTCTGCCTCTATCTCAACCATAGAATTTTCTTCTTGATCAAAGTAACTCCAGGCATAACCACCTAAAGCAGCAGAAAACTCCTCTTCATTCACTTCTATTTTTAATTGAGGAGGTTTTTTTTCAGTATATTTTACATTTCCCACAGAATTACTCATGTTTTTTTCGTTTTCTGTAGCTTCCTTTTCTTGATAGCAACCAGCTAATACAACAATCATTAGCATGCTTAAAAATAATAATTTGGATTTCATCTTCATCCTCCTTAGCTCAACTTTAGACGTAAAGTACAATCTATTGGTTACAGAAGGTGACTAATTGCTAAGCTCTCAGTCTAGTGAGCATAAAGTATAGCTCTTTAGCAATGGAGAATTTTAAAGAACATTAATCTTATTATTCCCTGTAGTTTTTACCAGTTAATTGACCAGCAATTAAAGCTAACAACATATTAGTAATTATAAGGGCGCTCAGAGGCATATTCGAAACGATAAGAATTAAAGTCAATATACCTGCGACTCCAGCAAACAAAAAAGCATTGTAATTCATAAAGGTCACCTCCTCGATTCATTCTTCGGATTTTGAATGTAACTTACTTCATCTTCAGCTACATTTCGTTTCCATCGTTCTCAATCGCTTTCAATCGCTTTCAACGCGTATTATTTTTCTTTCTTTTTCGAATCTCCATCTTCTTGCCAAAAAGCTGGACCCGTTACATCCGATAACCAAAACAAAACATCCTGTTCATGATTCTCGGGCTTTAAGTTGCTAATGGGCCCGATATCATAGGTTTAGATGTAACTTTTCTGCACATCTGTTGCATTTAATGGCTTGCGCTATTATATGTTCTTCAATCAGAAGACTCAGCTATATAATAGGATGGTTTATTGTACCCAAATTTTATATTTAAAATGAAACAGTAGGATAAACTACTAGAAAACTGATGACTTCCCTTTTTTATAAAAGACGATGTTCAATATCAACTTGGACGACTTGAAAATCTTTTACAATAACAAGGGTTGGTCCTAAGCGTAGGTCGCTAACGAACTTTTCATTTGAAAAACTGGGAATCCATTAATTGTTACTTCAAATATACATATACCACAAGAAGATAGCTAGCTAATTTCGGAAATTAAACCGTTCGTAAACATATCGAAATCCGTTATGAACGTTCGCATGTTTACAGCTACTTTTGCGGTCTGATTTGTTTAAGATAGAATGGATGAAAACACGTTTTTTCTATAATTGTATGAATCACTCTTATTTTGGACTAACTAAAACGAACCGTGTAAAATTGAACTTTAACGAAGAGGAGGTCATGGCTATGTGCACATCCCTAACGTATTCAACGAAAGATCATTATTTTGGGCGTAACTTGGATTTGAATTTATCGTATGGTGAATCGGTCACGATCACACCTAGACATTTCCCATTTGAATTTAGAAAAGTGAAGGCTGCACCACATCATTACGCTTTGATTGGGATGGCGGTTGTAGTGGACAACTATCCTTTGTATTTTGAGGCTACGAATGAAAAAGGGTTGAGCATGGCGGGGTTAAACTTTCCGGACAATGCGTATTTCTTTTCAGCAGTAGAAGGCAAAGACAATGTGTCTCCATTTGAATTTATCCCGTGGATTCTTGGGCAATGCGCATCGATTACAGATGCAAAAAAGCTATTAGCAAACTTGAACCTTGTGAACATTAATTTTAGTGAGGACTTACCGCTGTCGCCGCTCCATTGGATCATTGCAGATCAAACCCAGTCCATTGTTGTGGAATCGGTAGCGGAAGGATTACAGATTTACGACAACCCAGTGGGCGTGCTGACAAACAACCCGCCTTTTGATTATCACTTGCTGAATTTAACAAACTACCGCCATCTCTCTACAACTACACCTGCAAATACGTTTTCCTCACAACTAGAGCTGGGTATACACAGCCTTGGCATGGGAGGACTTGGGCTTCCGGGAGACTTGTCGTCACCTTCTCGCTTTGTCCGCGCGGCTTTTGCGAAATCAAATTCGGTAGCGGGTGATTCAGAAGCAGAAAGCGTCAGCCAATTTTTTCATCTCTTAAAATCGGTCGCCTATGCAAAAGGGTTGTGCGAAGCAGGCGAAGGAAAATTTGAATACACGATTTATTCTTCTTGTTGCAATGTGGATAAAGGAATATATTATTACACGACTTATGAAAATAGCCAAATTACGGCCGTACAAATGAACAACGAAGATTTGGATGGTGCTCAATTGACTGCGTATCCACTCGTCAATAAAGAGCAAATCAATATTATCAATTAATTTAAGTAACAAAAATGATTCTGCGATTAGCTGCAGAATCGTTTTTTTACTTACAGCTATCTTTGCTATTAAATCACGACTCTCTAACGAATTTTGAAATCGTTCAATCCTCTGTGTCTTCTCAACAAATCAAGAAAGGCAGAAAGTGCTTTTGTTTGAAAAGGTGACCTCGTGACAATTGAAAAGTCTCTGGTATACGGCATTTCTTTAATGTTTAAGATTTTTAAATCGCCATAACGCAGCTCTTTTTGAATCGCCCACTCGGATAGTAAACTGATGCCCATACCAGCTTCAATCATTGCTTTGATTGGCTGTGTACTACTGAAATGCATAATGGATTGTGGAGACATTGAAAATTGCTTGAAGACATTTTCAGCTGCTTCTCTCGTACCCGAGCCAAGTTCTCTTAAAATCCATGTTTCTTTTATTAAGTCTGGCATGGTAATTGACTTCTGTTGGCGCGTTAGCACATGATCTGCACAAGCAACGACTACCATTCGATCTTCTGCAAATGGTTCGGTTTTCAATTCTGGCACCTCTTTAAAATGACCTTCTACTATCCCCACATCTAACTGATGACTGAGTACAAGTGCTGCAATCGTTGTTGTGTTGCCAATCGTCACAGTTGGTTTAATGTCTGGGTATTGTTCTTTTGCTTCTGCAATAATGCGTGGTAATAAGTATTCTCCAAATGTATAACTAGCCCCGATCGCAATCGACCCGCTGGCTTTATGAGTCAAGTCTTCAAGAAGGTGATTCATTTTTGTATAAAGTTCTTTGATTTCAATAGCATGATGATAAACAATTTCGCCTGCTTTGTTTAACCTGACGTATTTATTGGTTCGTTCTAACAATTTGACTCCTGTCAATTCTTCTAATGACCGAATATACTGACTAACGGCAGGTTGTGTCATATGCAACGCTTCGGCTGCTTTGGAAAAATTTTTCTTTTCAACTACCTTGAGAAACACTTCCAATCGTAGATCCATCTCTATCCTCCACTCTTACATACAGCTTTACTTATTATCACTATTCTAATTATTTATTTTACTAATGTATAGTGCTTTTCTATACTTACTACAGGAGGTTTTATCATGTCTGCTTATTATCAAAAACTAAATCGTTTCAACTTGAATTCGTCATCCCCTAAAACTGCTTGGTTAGGCGGCGTGGCATTCACATTTTTAATTGCTTTTCTCGGATATCTGTTAGCACAAGTACCTGGATTTGATCAAATTGGTCAGTTAGCCTGCGCGATTATCATTGCGGTTTTCTACCGTCAGATTTTTGGTTATCCGAATGCCATTCGTTCAGGTATCACATTTTCGTCCAAACGTTTATTGCGTGTTGCCATTATCTTATACGGACTAAAATTAAACATTGATACAGTTTTAAGTGATGGACTTTGGCTTTTAGTGCGTGATCTTGGTGTTATTACTTTCGCTATTTTAATGACGGTATGGCTAGCGAAACGCTTTAAAGCCGATAAAACCATTTCGTTATTGCTTGGTGTTGGTACCGGCGTGTGCGGAGCAGCTGCGATTGCAGCGATTGCACCAATTATTAAAGCAAAAGACGAAGATACAGCTATTGGGGTTGGAATTATCGCGTTGATGGGGACAGTATTCGCGATTTCTTATACAGTTATTCGTCCTTTTTTACCGCTTGACGACATTGAATATGGCATGTGGGTCGGCATAAGCCTTCATGAAATCGCCCATGTTGCATTAGCAGGTGCGCCAGCTGGAGAAGACGGATTAGCTATGGCTTTACTTGGAAAACTAGGGCGCGTCTTTTTACTTGTCCCTCTTTGCTTTATCTTTATTTTTATGATGAAACGCAAAAATAAAGGTGAAGAAACAACTGCAAAGATTGAATTTCCATGGTTCTTGCTTGGCTTTATCTTGTTGAGTATTTTAGGAAGTTATGTCTTTGGTCCCGTTATTCCTTTCCCCGATGCATTGCGTGACTTTGTATCGACATTGACAACCTGGTTATTGACGGCTGCAATGGTCGGGCTCGGCTTGAACGTCAGTTTGCGAGATTTGCGAGAACGTGCATTACTGCCGCTCGCCGCCATGACTATTACGTCAATTTTGCTGTCGATTCTTACGTATTTTATCGTTTGATATTTCTATCCCCCAAAGTTATTCTATGGAATAACTTTGGGGGATTTTTTTGAACTAGTTCTTTCTAAATTGAGTATTTCACTTTGACCTTTTACATTGACTTGAATAATTTTTAATTTAGACAACAATTTTTTACTAATAATTCGTGTTTTTTGAAAAAATTACTATACAAAAGAGAGGTAATAAAGCTATAATAATTTCAGTTTGATAATTTGAACGGAAAGGGCATCTGATTTTATCATTAATTATTAACCTGCATTTATTATATTGAGATTGGGGATATATCATTGAACATTAAAAAATTCTTATACACAACTACAGCTGTCGTACTTGCTGTCGTCGCTCTTGCTTCACCCGCATCAGCTGCATCAACTACTTCTTCACATTCTTTTACTGATGTCGGAGACCGCTACGCAAAAGCAGTAGATTTCTTATATGCGGTAGAACTTATTAACGGAAAAAGCCCAACGAAATTTGGTACCAATGATCCTTTGACGCGCGGAGACGCTGCTGTTATCCTCGCAAATACGTTGTTTTCAACTATTGAAAATCCAAAAGATGCAGGATTTAAAGATCTGAATACTCGTGTACGTGCCTCTGTAAATGCTCTTGCAGAAGTAGGAATTGTATCTGGAGTAACTCCAACTGAATTTCAACCTGGAGCCCCGTTAAGCCGAGGCGCGATGGCAAAGTTTCTATCTTTAGCATTTGAATTAGAAGAATACCAACAGCAAACACCATTTTCTGATGTAGGCGGCGTATTTAAGCCTTACATCGAGTCATTGTATGGCGCACAAATTACTGCCGGTAAAACACCATCAACTTATGGAACACATACACAAATTACTCGTGGAGAATTTGCAAACTTGCTTTATAAAACAATCGAAACAACTACAGATTGGTTATATTATCCAGAGGTTGCTGATGTTAAAGTGACTACAGTGACTTCTACTACGGTCACGTTAACAGAACCAGCATTGGCTGATTACACAGCTACTGAAATAGCTGACTTCTTGGAGTTTATGGTGATTCTCGAAGATGGAACTGAAGTACCTGTAGAACCAACTTCGTTCAAATTATCTGCGGATCGTTTAGTGTTGACCATTGGACATACGAAGCAAAACTTAACTGGAAAAGCGGGTCACTTTGTTGTGAGTGATTTTGATATTAGTTTCGAGTCACCATTTAACTTCAAATTGAAATAAGCTTTATAAAACCCCTTGAATGGAATCACTCGTAAGTGAACTCCTTCAAGGGGTTTTTCATATGTATTCAATTAGTCAGTTGGAGACTTTCGCGTGATGGCATCGTTAAATTTTGCCTCTTACAATATATTGGGCTTTCTTATACGATCATTATTCTAGATTTTTGTAACGGGCACTTTCACGGCTCTTCGCTTTTCTGGCCAGTTCACAAGAAAAATCCCTGCAAAAATCAAACTCCCCCCAACAAAAAGCGGCAATCCAACAACTTCTCCTAACACGAACCATCCGGATACAATGCCAAAAAAAGGAGCTAAAAAGAGAAAAGCACTCACTTTTCCAGAATCTCCTTTTTGCAATAAATAAAACCAAATAGTAAATTGAACAATTGAAGCTGGAATAGATAGCCACAATAAAATGGAAATAGATGTCGGGTTGATGACAAGGTAAGAGACTTCCAAGAAAAAGGAGCCAACCAGTAAAATAATACCCCCGAATAACATCTGGTAAGCGGTCAAGACCCACATATCAATGGAGCCTCCCCATTTCTTAATTAACAGTGTGCCGACTGACCAAAAAACAGCGCTTGAAAATCCAAATAAGGTACCGATTTGAAGATCTAAATGACTTCCCATTGTCACAAAAACACCCAAAAATCCAACCAGCACGCCTAACCATTGAATGACTCGGTAACGCATACCCAGTGCGAGTGTACCGATTAATACCACAAGCAAAGGATTCATAAAAGTTAAAATAGCCGATTCGCCGGAAGTGATGGTTCGCAAGCTTAGAAAAATAGCACCCATGACACCAGCAGTTTGAACGGCACCGATAATGATGATTTTTCCCCACGTAGTTACAGTTTGAGGGTGATTTCTTTTAAACAATCTGACAAACAACATCATGATACTACCTGCAATCGTAAACCGGATGCCTGCTAATAACAAGGGGGATATGTAGAGTAAGCCAATTTTAGCTACTACAAAGGAAGAACCCATTAAACCCGTGGTCAGAATGACTAAAAAAGAGAACAGTAATTTGTCTTTCAATGTGCCACTCTCCTTTTTTAAGGGTGCGTTGTTTCTTGTTTATTTTTGTTAAAGACTAGTTAACTTCAGTGTTTGCTAATGGTTGTCGACGATTTCAGTCCAGTAATCCCAAACTTCTAAATAAGCTAGCCAATCAGCTGGATGATGCTTTAAACAAATAGCTAACCGTTGATACAACCCTATTAGTACTTCTTCATAGAGCTGCTTCGTATTAGATGTGTTAACAGTTAACTTGGCAGCTGCCGCATCAAATCCCTCTTTTGTTAAATCATACGGCGAAGAAAAGAAAGCGTAAATTAAATCATAATGTGGCCAGCCGAAAATCGGGGTTGGATCGATAATACCTGTTAATTGTTCTTCACTGACTAAAAAGTTATGAAATACACAATCACCGTGAAGCAAATACGGAATTGGCTGCAAGTTCGCTTGTTCTCGCTTTGTTGGTACCGGAGCTTCTATATGTAGGCCTGCTCTTTTAAAACAAGGCGCCAATATTTCTTTTGCTGCTTCTACTTCTGCTGTTAAAAATTGTTCCCACGTGCTCACAGTTGCCCCTCGCCAGCCCCACTGTTCGTTTGTGGAAGCAGGCTGATAGCGATTGAGTAGACCCGAAACCAAATGTTGCATCAGTTTATTTTTACTGCTGTTAAAGGATGTAGCAATCGCACCAGGAATATGTGTATAGACCATGAACTGAAAACCGGGATCGACAAGCGTGAGATCTGGTAGTAAGGAAATGGACTGATAAGTAGACAAAAAATCTACTTCTGCTTGAGTTGTTTCGGCTTTGTTTATTTTGAGGACATGAGCTTTGTCATTTTCTTTAGTAAGCAGATAAACCTCACTCCTGGTTCCACCACTCAAAGCTGTGCGCGTCCAATCCAGTTTATCTCCATTCAGTTGGGTAAGAATTGTTGTTATATCCATTTATTGCCCCTCCGTTTAAATCAGATCAGTAGAATAAGCATACCATTATTCACATTGAAAATTTATACTAGTTAAATTAATCCGAATCAGTAACTTGCTTACTCCGTTAGATAATTAGCCAATTGTGCATTTTTTATGGAGTTTATTCTGAGTAAATGAAGGTATACACATACTAAGTTCAGCTTGTTAGCAGACTAACGAGAGAAGGAGGAGAATTTTCTGTGAATGCTTATGCGAAATTCGGTATAATGATTTTGACTTCAACTTTTTTGATGTATTGGTTAATGTTCTTGAATATTTTTCAACTTGACCATATTTTTTACAGTGAGACTCGCGTTTATATGGCCTTGATTATGGGCTCGGTGATGGCGATTGTCATGCTGCTGTTCATGTGGCCAATGTACAAAAACAAAAAAACCAATACCGTGATTCTCGGAGGAAGTGCAGTTATATTCGCGCTTTCGCTATGGCTCGTCCGTAGCCAAATACTTGTAGAAGATGTTAAATGGATGGAAGCGATGATTCCCCATCATTCGATCGCCATCTTAACGAGTGAACGCGCCAACATTTCAGATCCTCGTGTTCGTGAACTGGCAGACTCAATTATCGAAGCACAACGTAAAGAAATTGCCGAAATGAAAAAGCTAATTAAAGATCTTGAAGACGAAGAATGATCAAAGTCAATTAACCAGAAAAGCCAAGAGCAGATTGGATGCTCTTGGCTTTTTTCTATTGCTAGTTCCTTATTAAAAGGCAATAACAAATGGCTGTGTACGATCATCTAAACAATACTCGATTCTTTCTCTAAAGTTTCCCCAAGTAACCATTGCCAAAGCTTCGGCAATTGGATAAAAACCTACTAGTAGACTTTCAGCAGATGTTTTTGCTTGACCACCGACAGGTTTTGCTAAAAAAAGCATATTGCAAATTGAATTTTCCACATTTTGAAACACACCGCAAAATTTCTGGATTTCAATATCAATACCGGTTTCTTCTTTTACTTCTCGAATCGCTGCCATTTCAAGCGATTCTCTTTCTTCTACTTGTCCGCCTGGCATTTCCCATCCTCTACGTGGTCCTTTTATCAGTAATATTTCACCTTCGTCATTTAGAACAATTGCTGCCGCAGACAAGATATGACTCGGGGGTAAGAAAGCTGGTTTCTCATCTTCATTACGTAGAACCATGTAACTTCACTCCTTAAATTTAGATAGAACCTGAATAAGTTTACTTAGCCAAAGTAACTCGTTACAATTCATCTCCAGCTATTTTTTCTATTGACCAACGATGACGTTTATATCGCTCCCATACGGTCGGAATAACTAATTGTTGACTGTTCATTTCTTCCCACTCTGCTAACGTTGCAAATTTAGCACCACACACCTCACCTGCTTGTAATTTTAAGTCTGTCAGGTTGAGCTGATTTGGACTTTTCCATACATAGCTATCTAAATAATAAGGATGTTTCTTCATGCTGCTAATATGATGCAATTTGCTTGGGTCAGCGAATATGCCTGTTTCTTCTTCCAGTTCACGAACTGCTCCGATTCGACTGGTTTCTCCAGTCGTAATAGATCCACCTGTAAATTCCCATAGCAATGGATACGTTTTTGCCTTATCTCTTTGAGTAACTAATAGTTTTCCGTCTTTATTGAGTGTTAAAATTTCAACGACAATATGATATTCCTCTTGCTCCACGAGTTCACCGCGGACATGTTTCTTGCCAAGTGGTTTTCTTGTTCCATCAACTAAATCCCAAATTTCCATAAGACTGGTTTCTCTACCTTCTGTTTATTCTGTCTTTCCATCGCAGATTACAACTTCCAACAAAAGGAACAGACCACACAAATCGCCTGCTCTATTCCTTTTATTGCGATAAGCTATAGCAAGAGTACTAAGTTTCAAAATTGGAATTTAACGTAGAAAATGGTTCCTTGCTCGCTAGATTCTACTTCAATTTTTGCCTTATGACGTGCCGCGATTGCGTACGAAATACCCAATCCTAAACCTGTTCCGTTATCTTTTGTTGTATAAAAGGGTGTGCCGATTTTTTGCATGACTTCCTTGTCCATGCCAGTACCTTGATCTTCTATTTCAAGCACGACCTTTTTTCCGTCTTCTATATACGTCCGAATAGACAGCAGCTTTTCTGGCTTCATCGCCTCTAAACCATTTCGACACAAATTAATTAATAATTGACGAATTTCATCTCGGTTTAATAATAATTCGGGGATTTCCAATGTCTCAAATTCGATAAATTTGTTTTGATTAAACGTATCAATCTTTAATAACGGAGAGATGTCGTAGATGATGTCATTTAAATTTTGCATCTCCAAATCTGACGATCGGGTATTTCCCATCGATAAAAACTCCGAAATGATTGCGTTGGCACGGTCCAATTCATCAATCATTAAATCAAAATAAGGATTGAATTTCTGTAATTCATTGTTGTCGGTAAGTAATTGCAAAAATCCTCGAACAGTCGTCATTGGATTTCGAATTTCATGGCTTATTCCTGCGGCCATCTGCCCAATCAATTCCAAATTGGATAAACGCTTTAGTTCGTTCTCATAATTCTTTTTCTCTGTGGTGTTTTTACATAAACAACAAATGCCGTCATCAAAAGGGTAGGCAACTAAATCGTAGCAATAGCCGTCTTCTGTAGATGAAATTTCAAAATGTACGGGCTTTCTATTAACCATGGCTTGAGAAAACTCTTTGTACAAAATCTTATTGAAATCATCCGGAAAAATAGACCATAATTTCTCGCCTAGTACATTTTCAGCCGTTTTTCCTATCGGCAGTTCTTGGTATTGATTGATGTATATAAATTCCCAGTCTTTGTTTAGCGCAAAAAAACCATCCATAATACTTTCAATTACACTGGTGACTTTGTCGTTGGCATTTGCCAATTCTTTAGTTCGTCTTTGGACACGAAGTTCTAACTGATCCATATAAGTTAAATTTGAATAAGTAAGTGCTGTCGTATCAATAATAGACTGTGCCAGATAGACCTGCGATCTCTCGTCTGATTGAAGATTTTCCATTAAACAAGCAATCATGACTACACCAAAAACATCTCCTTTAGAAATAAGCGGAATGAGAAGCAATTGACAGTTGTCTTCACTTGGAATAAATTTGGTATTCTTTTGAGCGAATATTTCTTTAATAATTGTTGCTTTGCCGTCATGAGGCTGAATTTCGTCTAGTATATTTTCCCATTCGGATTCTGTCCATTCGGATTTTTTGCTCATTTCTTTGAAACAAATAGTCTCCATATCATTGGGATTTCTTAAGTAAACTGCAACATTTTTGCACTTCACGGCCTTTTCTAAATAATAAAAACAAGTGTCCAAACTTTCTTTCACAGTTGAACATCTAGAAAGATCACGGTTAGCATCTAGTAACAATTGTTTCTCAGCAAGCAGCTGCTCTTTTTGTTTTAAATTATTGGCATTTTGAACTGCAACAGCTGCCATATTGACGTAGGCTTCCACACTTTGTATTTGCAATTCTGTTAAATTCATCGGTTTTCCACGATCAAACAAAAAAACCAGTCCGAATAAATTTTGCTCATAAATAATGGGAAGACCGAGCAGCGAATGAATGTTAAACGCGGCGATCGCGGCGGGATCTGGACGTGGATCTACTGATGTATCTGGAATGTAAATAGCTTGCTTTTTAGTTGCGATATCATGCGAAAATCGATCTGTGCTAAAGTTGATTTTCTGTGAAGTGAGAGACTGTCCGTTGATGAATTGCGGTTTCCCAGCTACCGCGCTAAATACTCCATCGCTATCAGGTAAATATATACCAATCGAGTCACATTGCACAATTTCTTCTGATATGGCTACCGAAACATGTTGCAACATGTCACCCAATTCAAGCTTTGTATTAACAATTCTCGTTAGTTCTGCTAGTCTGGAATATCTGTTTTGTTCTTTTAACATGGCTATTCGCTCCACTCTTAATCTTGATGAAGTAAAGAATACCAGTTGCATTGGATAAACTTCTCTATTTCATTCGTCTATTATTTCTGTAGCTTATCATAAAAAATATTGCGCTGGCTAATAATTTTTGATGTTTTTGCTACAAAATTGATTTCTCTAGTCAAACACTTAAAAAAGGAAGAGACAGCGTTTTAGCTAAATCCCTTCCTTTTTTATTTTGCTCGGTCGTTACTTCATGTAGCGGTATTCCCTCAAACTGTTTAAATTAAAAATTTCTTGCATCAAACCATTCCCAATATTGGTTTCTCTAACTTTTTTACGCTCTAACTCTTCATCAACTAAGCGCTTAGCCGATAGTACATCTGTGCCGTTTTGCAAAACTTCTTCTTTTGAATTGAACAATTGATGCGCGACCAATTGCATGCCATAGGAGTTGTAAAGCAACGTATATCCGGCTATCCCTGTAGTCGATTGGTAAGCTTTCGAAAACCCTCCATCGATAACCAGCATTTTGCCGTTCGCTTTGATTGGGTTTTCTCCATCTCGCTCTTTAACAGGCGTATGGCCATTAATAATACGTCCGTAATCCGGGTTCATGTCAAACTCCGTCAATATTTTGCGACAAATTTCCTCGTCTTCCCGTAAATAATAATAAGGATTTTTGCGCTCTTTGTGCGTTTCTTTGTCTTTGATAAAATAGCGTTCAAATGTAGTCATTTCTCGTTTCCCAAAGAGTGACGAATACTCCCCAGTCCACAAATACCAAACCATATCTGTCGCAAAGTCATCAGTTTCTTCCGGATGAGCAAAAGAGTAACGGAGGTAACGTTCAAAGACATCTAGCAGTTCTCGCCCAGCATAGGATTTCCCTTCGATCTCCATTTTCTCCATATTGCCGTCTTCATCTAATGGAATACAACCATGAATCAATAAATTACCATTATACTTTAAATAAAGACTCCCTTTTTTCATCAAAAATTTCATGTGTCTAGCTAGTTTTTCTGAATGTTGAACTGAAAAAAGTAACTTGTCCATAACTTGTCTTTCTTCTTCAAGCAATTCGTCTGGCTGTTCCGGATTAATGGTCGTAAAACACGTCCCATCTAATGAATACGTGTTTCCATGAATCGTTGCCGTATTTTTTTCATAATCAACTTTTTCAAGCACTAAGCGATCTGTCATATCGAAACAAGCTCTTCTTTTGATAATTGGGCTTTCGAGCTTGAATTGGATAATTGAAATGGCCTGATGGATTTTAGTGATTTGCAACTGTTCTTGCTCTGTCATTTTTTCATCTGAAATTCTTTTTGGGCGAAAAGCTACATTGTCTTCATAGTATTTCTCCGCTAAATTCAACAACGGCCTCAAGTTGATGCCATACACGTCTTCAATAATATCTAGGTTATTATAACGCGCACATATCCGTAAAATATTCGCTAAGCACACTTTTGATCCAGCAAATGCTCCAATCCAAAGTACGTCATGATTTCCCCACTGAATGTCAACGGAATGGTAATCAATAAGTGTATCCACAATCTTATGCGGATCCGAACCTCGGTCGTAAATATCACCCACTACATGAAGATGGTCGACCACTAAACGTTGTGTCGTATAAGCCAAGCCAATAATTAGCTTGTCTGCCTGGCCTAAGGAAATGATTTGTGTCACCATTTTGGCGTAATAATCCTTTTTGTTCTTAAACTCGTCAGTCTTATACAGCAGTTCTTCTATAATATAGACAAATTGTTTTGGCAAAGCTTTACGCAGTTTTGAGCGTGTGTATTTGGAAGAAGCATAAGAAATCAGTTTTAATAGCCGCTCGATAACTTCTATGTACCATTCCTGCAATTCTGCTTTACTGCTAAAATGGCTTTTAATCAACTGTAATTTTTCTTCAGGGTAGAAAACCAAAGTCGCAAATTCGTTTAGTTCTTCTTCACTCAGTTCATTTTTAAATAAATCCTTTATTTTTACTTTTACGTTTCCGGAACCATTGCGCAATACATGTTGAAATGCCTGAAACTCTCCGTGCAAATCGCTAACGAAATGCTCTGTTCCTTTTGGCAAATCTAAGATTGATTCGAGGTTAATGATTTCGGTAGCCACTTTTTCTTCACAATCGTATTTTTGCGCTAACAAATCCAAATATTTTAAGTTCAACACCATGCATCCTCTCCTTGTCTATTTTTTATTGTTTAGCTATTGTGATGATGAGAACCATTAAAATGCCCTATAGTAATTAAGAATAACTAACTACTTTGCAACGCAGCTAGACTGTGTGTATTTAATTTGACTTTAAGGTTTACAATACAGCTCACTAAATCTTGTTCAAAAAGAGTTGTGTCTTATACCTCAGTTTACCCCAGAAACACCGCAATCTCTAGGTGATAAGAAAACCTTTGGAATTTTTGACAAAAATCAATAGGAATTCTTTTGTCCTACTCAATTTTTTGTTTTAAATTCGTCTGATTTCACTATTTTATACTAGTTGTAATAGCTTTCTGAAAGAGATTAACAACTTCGCGTATTCTGTTACAGTCATGCTAACACCCTTATCTACCTCTATTCTTCATTTATCTGGAAATTCCTTGTGAAATGATAAAAAAACAGAGAAGCATGGTGCGACTTCTCTGTTTTTTTTGTTGTGTTTCATTAACTCCGCATTCGGTAGTCGCAACTTTTAATATGATCATTGACCATGCCGATTGCTTGCATAAAAGAATAAGTCGTTACCGGTCCTACAAATTTAAAGCCCCGTTTTTTTAATTCTTTACTGAGCTTTACAGACAAAGCCGACTGCGCAGGAATCTGCGCATCGGTATCCCACTTGTTGTCGATTGACTTACCATCTGTAAAACTCCAAAGAAATGCTGCAAAACTACCCCATTCTCTAGAGAGATCTAAAATAGCTAGTGCATTAGTTCGTACCGATTGAAGTTTGGACCCATGCTTGATCACCGCAAAGTTTTCCTTTATAAAAGACAACTCTCCGTCCGTTAGCTCCGCACAATACGCGACGTCAAATTGGTGAAACGCTTCTCGATAAGCACCTCTCTTTGATAAAACGATATTCCACGACAATCCTGCCTGTGCGCCTTCAAGTACTAGCATCTCAAAAATGTACCGATCATCTGAGCTCACTCTGCACCATTCTTTATCATGATAGTTCTGCATGAGTGCGTTACGTTGCGCCCACAAACACCGATTCCCCATTCTCTTCCTCCATTCTTTTCGTGAAATTTAGTATTCTCGCACAGTTACTAGTTGGGACATTCCTCTATCCAAAACACATAAAAGGACACTTGCCCATCTACTGGGGCAGGCGTCCTTTTATGTAGTGTACTTAAATTAACAAGTTAAACAATAAGGAATCATTGTTAATGTCTTTATAAGGAAAGCCGTTTTCTGCCATACGTTTAACGAGTGGCTCATAGTCCTCTTGGCATTTCAATTCAATGCCCACTAAAACCGGACCTTGTTCACGATTCGTTCGTTTTGTGTATTCGAAATGCGTTATGTCGTCGGTATCGCCCAGTACCTCACCCATAAATTTACGTAGCGCACCTGCCCGTTGCGGGAAAGTGACGATGAAATAATGTTTCAAGCCTTCATAAATCAAGGACTTTTCTTTAATTTCTTGCATCCGCTCGATGTCGTTATTGCCTCCACTAATGACGCAGACAATGTTTTTTCCTTTGATCTCTTCTTTATAAAAGTCAAGAGCGGCCACGGACAAAGCGCCTGCGGGTTCCGCGACGATTGCATTTTCGTTATATAGCTGTAAAATCGTTGTACAAACTTTGCCTTCTGGAATCAATACAATATCATCTAAAACTTCTGAACAGATAGCCATAGATAGATCGCCTACTTGTTTAACTGCTGCACCGTCAACAAACGTGTCAATTGTATCAAGACGCGTGACTTTACCGTGAGTTATAGATGTTTTCATACCCGGAGCACCTTCGGGTTCGACACCGATTAGTTTTGTTTTTGGGCTAATGCCTTTTAAATAAGAACCAACCCCTGAAGCTAATCCCCCTCCGCCAATTGCACAAAACATGTAATCGATTGATTCTTGCATATCATTTAAAATTTCCACCGCAACGGTTCCTTGTCCGGCTATGATTCGGTTGTCATTAAAGGGATGGACAAATATTTTTTCTTCAGCGTTACAATATGCCATTGCTGCTGTAAACGAGTCATCAAACGTATCTCCTACCAATTCAACCGATACTTGGTCACCGCCAAAACGTTTTACTTGAGAAATTTTTTGGCGTGGTGTTGTTAAAGGCATAAAGATTTTCCCTTCGATGCCAAGGGCAAAGCACGAATACGCAACACCTTGTGCATGGTTGCCCGCACTGGCACAAACAACGCCTTTAGCACGTTCAGAAGCATTTAGACTACGGATAAAATTGTAAGCACCGCGCAACTTAAATGAACGAACAATTTGAAGATCTTCTCGTTTTAAATACACATTGCATTCATACCGTGCAGACAGCAATTCGTTTTTTTGCAAAGGTGTCTTGATGACAACATCTTTGAGCGCCTGGTTGGCTACCATAATTTCTTCTACCGATACTTTAGTTAACGTTACTTCTCTCTCAAGCTCTTTGATGTTGCTCTTAGTCATAGTTGTCACCCTCTTTTTTTAATTTATCTCACTACTCTACCACATCGAAGCGTCAAATTGGAGAGAAAATTGCGACAATTAAACAAAAAGTTAACGGATTAATATTTTGCTCCTGCTTCCTTCTACAGTAAAGTTTACAGCTAGACGCACAAACAAGAGAGGAGAATCCATAGCTTCTACTAGTTTATACGTCTATTGACATTGGATTCTATTTATTTAACATCCTTAATAATTGCTGACTGCACGCATCATCAGACAGTTGAATATCTTCCAAAAGAATTATACATCAACCAACATTCAAGATGAATATCATTTCATCAATCGATACCAGAAATTATTCCTCTAATTATTCAATTGCTTGCAAAAATGAATATTATTCGTTAGCGTGAGTATAAATAAAAGGGTCGAATGATGAATGCTCATTAATATATTCATTTCAAACCACACTATTCAAAATCTTAGTTTCAGTGACAGTAAGATTGAAGTTGCTCTTACAGAAAGTAGAATAGTTGAATAATCCGAACTTATAAGCTGTTATTTAGTTTAGTTGGACTTAGCATGCAGTTAAGCTGATGAATAGAGAACCCCTCTTGCTATTTACAAGAGGGGTTCCAATTTATTCTTTTACTGCTACTCGATAAGCTGTAGTTACTTTGCCATCTGTTGCTTCATCAGCTATGAATGAACCATTTGAATACCGATCTACATTTTTCAATGCGTTAGCGATCAGCGGAATTCGAATGCCTTTGTCGGTTTCTAAAATGATTTCCTCTTTCCCTGTTGCACCAATAACGGCAACTACACGATGAGGGTTCGACTTTAGTTCACGTAGCATAACTACGCCACGCTTCGCACGACTGCCACTTTCAAACTCCTGCAGCTTCATTTTCTTCGCTGAACCACGATGAGTAATGAGGACAAGTTCCTGTTTAACTTCTGGATCGATTAGAACAGCAGATACAGCTTCGTCATCATCTTTCAAGTTGACGCCTTTAACGCCCCCTGTTCGAAGTCCAGTAAGTGGCACTTCGTCTAATGGGAAACGAACACCGTAAGCTTGTTTCGTACCAATGAATAATTCAGTTTCTTTCGTAACTAATGCTGCATAAATCATAGAATCACCAGACTTAAGATTCATGGTTTTAATCGTTCTTGAATACCGTTGAATCTGATAATCTTTCAATGCTGACCGTTTGACTTGACCCATTTTTGAGACAGTTAAAATACTGCCATCTGTTTCAAAATTCTCAAATGGATAAACAGCAAGTATAGATTCATTCGCCTCTAGTTGAATAATACTTGATAAATGTTGGCCTAAGTCTTTCCATTTGATATCAGGCAACTCGTTAATTGGCTGGAAAACAAAGTTACCTGCTGTAGTAAAAATTAGAATTGTATGCTGTGTATTCAGATTGCCTTCAAATAGCAATCGATCCGACTCTTTCATTGCAAAATCTTTGCCATTCGAAGCGGCGTGTGAACGTGTACTCGTACGTTTTACATACCCTTCTCTAGTAACAGTTACCACCACTTCTTCACTTGGAATCATGATTTCACGTGTAATGGTAATCTCTTCGATTTTATCTTCAATAACCGAACGACGCGGCTCTGCAAATTGCTTTCGAATACTGGCCAATTCTTTTTTGATAATATTTTTTAATTTAGTTGAACTAGTTAAGATTCCTGTTAGTTCAGCAATCAGTTTTTTTAAATCGCTTTCTTCTTTTTGCAGGTCGGTAATATCGGTATTGGTCAATCGGTATAGTTGCAAAGAAACAATCGCTTCCGCTTGTGCCTCTGAAAAATCATAAGACGCAATTAAATTATTTTTGGCATCGCGCTTGTCTGTTGAAGAACGGATGGTTTTAATAACTTTATCAAGAATCGACAGAGCTTTCATCAAGCCTTCGACAATGTGCATGCGGTCACTAGCTTTTTGCAAATCAAATTCAGAACGTTTCGTAATAACCTCTTTCTGGTGTTCAATATAAGCATCTAACATAGTCTGCAAAGTCATCATCGTTGGACGACGCTTGTAGATTGCTACCATGTTAAAGTTGTAGCTGACTTGTAAATCTGTGTTTTTATAAAGATAGCTCAAAATCCCTTGTGCTTGTACATCTTTTTTCAATTCAATTACAATGCGCAATCCCGTTCTGTCGGATTCGTCGCGCACTTCCGAAATACCTTCGAGTTTACGATCAAAGCGATGATCGTCAATTTTTTTAATCATTGTCGCTTTATTCACTTCAAACGGAATTTCCGTAATGACAATTTGTTCCTTGCCACCTTTTAACGGTTCTATTTGAGCTTTTGAACGAACGATAATTTTACCTTTTCCGGTCTCATAAGCTTTTTTAATCCCGTCGATCCCTTGAATAATACCACCTGTTGGAAAATCTGGACCTTTTATGACAGTCATTAGTTCAGCAACAGTCGCTTGCGGATTGTCTATGCGCATCAATACAGCGTCAAGAGCTTCATGCAACGCATGCGGCGGAATATCGGTCGCGTATCCAGCAGAAATTCCTGTCGATCCGTTAACTAAAAGGTTCGGAAAACGTGCCGGTAAAACGGTTGGTTCCATGTCCGAATCATCAAAATTTGGGATAAAATCCACTGTACGTTTATCAATGTCGCGCAGCAACTCAGAAGAAATAGCAGACAAACGAGCTTCCGTATAACGCATCGCAGCTGGTGAGTCACCGTCCATTGACCCGTTATTTCCATGCATTTCAACGAGCATGTGACGGATTTTCCAGTCCTGGCTTAAACGCACCATCGCTTCATAAACAGAGCTGTCTCCGTGTGGATGGTAGTTACCTATAACATTACCGACAGTTTTGGCCGATTTACGAAACGCTTTATCGTTGGTATTGCCTTCATGATACATTGCGTATAAAATGCGGCGCTGAACAGGTTTTAATCCATCACGAGCATCTGGAAGTGCTCGGTCCTGGATAATGTATTTACTATACCGGCCAAACCGATCGCCAATTACTTCTTCTAATGGCAAATCTTGAAATCGTTCGGTTTGTGTCATACAACTTCCTCCTCAGCGTGAATCAAATCATTTTCAAGTATGTTGCTGTCATCTTCTAATCCAAAGTCGACGTTGTTTTCAATCCATCGTCTTCTTGGTTCAACTTTATCCCCCATCAACGTAGTAATGCCGCGCTCTGCACGCGCACTATCTTCAATCGTTACACGAATAAGTGTACGGGTTTCGGGGTTCATCGTCGTTTCCCATAATTGGTCTGCGTTCATCTCGCCCAAACCTTTATAGCGCTGCAAGGTGTAGCCTTTACCAACTTTTTTAATCGATGCATCTAGATCGGCTTCCGTCCAGGCATAGTCGATTACTTCTTTTTTACCGACACCTCGAGAAACTTTGTATAACGGCGGCAAGGCGATAAACACTTTGCCCGCCTCTATTAATGGCTTCATGTAACGGAAGAAAAACGTCAAAAGTAGCACTTGGATATGCGCGCCATCAGTATCAGCATCGGTCATGATAATGACTTTATTGTAGGCAATGTCATCGATTGAAAAGTCGGAAGAAACACCCCCACCAATTGCATGGATAATCGTCGAAATCTCTTCGTTTTTCATAATTTCTTCCAATTTGGCTTTTTCGGTATTCACAACCTTACCGCGCAGTGGCAGAATGGCTTGGAAAGTTCTGTCGCGTCCTTGTTTTGCAGAACCACCGGCAGAGTCTCCCTCCACAAGGTACAGTTCATTTTTAGAAGCGTTACGAGATTGGGCAGGTGTTAATTTGCCAGATAGTAATGCATCTGATTTTTTGCGTTTTTTGCCGTTTCGCGCGTCTTCTCGTGCTTTTCGAGCTGCCAAACGAGCTTGAGACGCACGAATTGCTTTCCGCACAAGCGAAGCACTAAGTTCTGCATTTTCTTCCAAAAAGTACATTAACTTTTGTGAAACGACTGAATCGACAATGCTGCGGGCTTCACTCGTCCCTAGTTTACTTTTTGTTTGACCTTCAAACTGTAGCATTGCTTCTGGAATACGCACTGAAATAATCGCTGCTAATCCTTCGCGAATATCAGAGCCTTCTAAGTTTTTATCTTTGTCTTTTAATAAATTAATCTTTCTAGCGTAATCATTAAAAACACGTGTCATAGCTGCTTTTGCACCAGTTTCATGCGTACCACCATCACGAGTCCGGACGTTGTTAACGAACGATAAGATGGTTTCAGAATAGCCATCGTTAAACTGGAACGAAAATTCGATTTCCATTTCGTCCTGCTGACCTTCGATGTAAGCTACTGGATGCAGCACATCTTTTTCTTCGTTGAGGTAAGCGACAAATGCCTCAATTCCTGTTTCGTAATGAAAAATGTCTTTGGCTTGTGTTCGTTGATCGACTAACTCGATTTTTAGTCCTTTTAATAAGAAAGCAGACTCACGCAATCGTTCAGAAAGCGTTTCATAATTGTATTTAGAGACAGAGAAAATAGACTCATCTGGCAAGAAATGAATCATTGTGCCTGTTTCTTTTGTCGAACCAATTTCCTCTAAAGTTGTGGCAGGCTTGCCACCCTTTTCAAAGCGCTGGCGATATTTTTTGCCGTCACGGTAAATGGTCACTTCTAAAAAACTGGATAAGGCGTTGACGACAGATGCGCCAACACCATGCAAACCACCACTTGTTTTATAGCCACCTTGTCCGAACTTGCCGCCTGCATGCAAGACTGTCAGAATTACTTCAGGTGTAGGTTTCCCGCTCCGGTGCATACCGGTAGGCATACCACGCCCAAAATCCCTCACACTGATGCTGTTGTCTTCGTGAATCGTAACGGCAATTTTATCTCCGTGTCCTGCAAGCGCTTCATCTACCGAGTTGTCCACAATTTCATAGACCAAATGGTGAAGTCCTCGCGTATCTGTAGAACCGATATACATACCCGGACGTTTTCGAACGGCATCTAAGCCTTCGAGTACTTGAATTGCTTCTTCGTTGTATGCCGTATTTTGAATTTTAGCCATCTAATTCCCTCCAACAAACATTTGTTCGCTTTTTAATCTCTCTTTATCGTATTCTATTTCCAGGTCATCTGTCAAACTTCATAGAAAAAGAGCGCCGAGCGCCCTTTAGCGGTGATGCCTTATTTCAGAATGGCGTGTTCCACTTTGACACAACGATCCATAATGACAGTATAGCCTGCATCACTGAGTCGATTAAAGACATTTTCATCTACTACATTTAGTTGTGTCCAAAATACAGGACACTCCATTTTCATAAATTCATTTGCGATATCTTCTAGAAACTCACTGCGCCTAAACACGTTAACGATATCTACTTTGCCCGGAATGTCACTTAACGAAGCATAACTTTTCTCACCCAGCACAACATCTGCTAGTGGATTTACCGGAATGATACGATATCCTGCTCGTTGCATAGATTCTGAGACGATATAGGAAGTTCTGCTAGGGTTTGGGCTAAGGCCAACAACCGCAATGGTTTTTGCCTGATCGAGTATTTTTTTAATTTCTACACGGCTAGGATTGTTCAAAATCATCACCTGTCCTTTTTATTCTATCATACACGATTTTGTTCTGTCTGTTGAATAATGTGTCGTCTATTGTTTAAAGAACTTCAGTCATGGTAAACTAAAACTACAAAATAAGCTTGTTGTAAAGGAGTTCCTCATGACGATATTGCTGCCTATTCTATTAGCTTACCTGCTTGGCTCGATTCCTTCTGCCTTATGGATCGGAAAATTATTCTATAACACAGACATCCGCACAAAAGGAAGTGGCAATTTAGGAGCTACAAATACCTTTCGGACACTCGGAAAAAAAGCAGGAATTGTTGTAACAATACTAGATATCTTAAAAGGAACAGCGGCTACACTAATTCCTTTTTATATCGCTACTGATATTCATCCCTTATTACTTGGTGTCATTGCTGTTATTGGTCACATTTATCCCGTGTTTGCTAAGTTTAAAGGAGGCAAAGCAGTTGCCACTTCTGGCGGCATTTTGATCGGTTATCAATGGCCATTGTTTATTATGGCGGTAGCTGTGTTCTTAGTTGCATTAAAAATCACAAAAATGGTATCATTATCTTCAATTATATTGGCGGTCGTTTTTATCGTTTACATTTCCATTTACACAATTTTTTCAGCAGATTACTTGTTTATGGCCGTGATTTATATTTTAGCGCTATTCATTATTTTCCGTCACCGCGCCAACATTACCCGAATTCGAGCTGGCACGGAACCCAAAATCAGCTGGATGTAACCAGTGGAAGGACGTGTAATATGCAAATTAACATTAGCAACGACGCTCTCGATTGGTTTAAAAAAGAAATGGAAGTCGTATCCGGAGAAGCTGTTCGCTTTTTTGTCCGATATGGCGGTTCAAGCAAGCTGCAGCCTGGTTTTTCATTAGGAGTCACAAAAGATCAACCAAATGAAATAGCAGCCAAAGTAGAGCAAGATAAAGTTATTTACTTTGTCGAACAAAACGATGTTTGGTATTTTGACGGACACAATCTTGATGTCAGTGTTAACGATGACTTACACGAACTCGATTATTCATACACAAAATAAAAAAGCATGAGCTATTCATGCTTTTTTATTTTGCAGTTTATTCAGTTGGTCTAAATGGCCCTCACGTTGCAAAATTTCACGTTGGCGTTCGCCAAACAAATCAAAATGCGGATAATCCCCCCGTAAATCCATCCATTGACGTTGCAATCCGTACTGTTTCCCCCAAGTTTCCAACTTATTTAAGTCGCAGCACCCCACTTTTGTGACCGTACTGCAGCCTGGGAAACGATCGTCTACCCAATAATGAGTCAAAAATGAAATTTCACCGCTCTCGACTCCTTGTTTCCAACGTTCGAGTTCGTATCGTTTAATTCCGAACGCCATCTGGCACCTGCTTTTTGATTTCTTCGTATTTTTTATGCCATTCGGGGTTAACTTTTTGAATGGAAATCGGTCGGAATGACTCTTTTTTAACAACAATATGCTCAGACATTGCGGTTGCGGCAATTGTTCCGTCTTCGTGAATGATTTCATAGCCGTATTTTGTCCGCAAACGGCCGTGCTCCTCTACCCATGTTCGCACAAACGCTTTTTGGCCATATCGTAGAGCTGCCTTGTATTGAATGGAGATATCCATTACGGGCGATAGGTATCCATCTTTCTCCATACCAGCATATGTAAAGCCTATATCTTCAATCAACTTGGTACGTCCTATCTCTAGCCAAATAATATAATTGGCATGATAGACGACGCCCATTTGATCGGTTTCTGCGTAACGGATTTCAATTTCTTTTTCACTTATAAACATGTCTATTTCACCTCTTTATCAGTATACAAGAAATTTCTTTTTGGTTGTACCAAATCAATTTCTTTAACTCCTTGGCTACAGCAAATAACCGATTACAAAGAGAAATAAGCTGTCGGGAAATTCCCCGACAGCTTATTGAGTTGGTTCTTATACTTCTAGTAATTTGTTACGTAGTACCATTTGTAAGATACCGCCGTGACGGAAATAATCTACTTCCACTTCAGAATCAAAGCGTGCGAGTACTTGGAACTCCGTTACTTTACCGTTTTCAGCAGTAGCTGTAACCGTAAGAACGTCGCGTGGTTTCACGTCATCAGTTAAGTTAACGCTGATTGTTTCGTGTCCAGTTAATCCAAGAGAATCTGCGCTTTCACCGTTGACGAATTGCAACGGTAAAACACCCATCATCACGAGGTTTGAACGGTGAATACGCTCATAGCTTTCTGCGATAACTGTTTTGATGCCTAAAAGGAAGGTTCCTTTAGCTGCCCAGTCACGAGAAGAACCCATGCCGTAATCTTTACCAGTCAAGACTACAAGTCCTGTGCCTTGTTCCTGATACTTCATCGCTGCGTCATAAATCGCCATTGTTTCGCCCGTTGGCCAGTAAGTTGTATACCCACCAGTTGTCCCTGGAGCTACTTGGTTACGGATACGGATGTTCGCAAATGTTCCGCGCATCATGACTTCGTGGTTACCACGACGAGATCCGTAAGAGTTAAAGTTACGAGGCTCAACGCCGTTTTCACGAAGGTATAGACCTGCTGGCGTATCTTTACCAATCGCACCAGCTGGTGAAATATGGTCAGTCGTGATAGAATCTGCGAATTTCGCAACGACACGTAGACCAGATAATGCTTGAATTGGTGCTGGCTCTTTAGATAAGCCTTCAAAGAATGGCGGGTTTTGGATATAAGTTGATGTCGAATCAAACTCATACAAAGAATCGTCATTTGTTTCGATTGCATTCCATGCTTCGTTTTCGTTAAATACATGCTCGTATTCTTTACGGAACAATTCTGGAGTAACCGTATCTTTAACTGTTTTTTTGATTTCTTCAGTTGTTGGCCAGATGTCTTTGAAGAAGACATCTTTACCTTCTTTGTCTTTACCAATTGGATCTACTGCAAAGTCGATATCCACTGTTCCAGCAAGTGCATAAGCTACAACTAGCATTGGAGATGCCAAGTAGTTTGCTTTGACAAGTGGGTGAATACGTCCTTCAAAGTTACGGTTACCAGACAATACAGACGATACCAGTAAATCGTTATCAAGAATTGCTTCTTCGATTTCTGGAAGCAATGGACCTGAGTTACCGATACATGTTGTACAGCCATATCCGACTAAGTTAAAGCCGATTTGGTTCATGTAATCTAGTAAACCAGAATCGTTCAAGTAACCTGTAACGACTTTAGATCCTGGAGCTAATGAAGTTTTCACATAAGCAGGTGGAGTTAATCCTTTTTCTACTGCTTTTTTCGCTACTAATCCAGCACCTAGCATTACGTATGGGTTAGAAGTGTTTGTACAAGACGTAATTGCTGCAATTGCCAGTGCACCGGTCTTCATTTCAGCAGTTCTGCCGTCTTTAAAGTTAACCGTTGCTGTTTTCGCAATTTCTGCTTCATCAAGTGCAAAACCATGTGGCCCTTCTTCGCCTGTTACAGCTTTGTTGAACTCAGTTTTCATTTGAGATAACGGAATCAAATCTTGTGGACGTTTCGGTCCTGCAAGGTTTGGTTCGATTTCAGTAAGGTCAATTTCCACAAGGTCTGTGTAGATTGGTTCTTCGTTATCGACTGTAAAGAACATGTCGTTTGCTTGCAAATAGGTTTTTGTTACAGCAATTTGATCTGCATCACGTGCAGTTAAACGCATGTAATCTAGTGCTTCTTCATCTACTGGGAAGAATCCGCAAGTAGCGCCGTATTCTGGAGCCATGTTGGCAATTGTTGCACGGTCAGCAAGTGGCAGTGTTGTAACACCAGGGCCGAAGAACTCAACAAATTTACCAACTACGCCTTTTTTACGTAATGTTTGTGTCACTTTTAATGCCAAATCGGTAGCTGTTGCACCGTTTGGAAGTTCGCCAGTCATTTTAACGCCGATAACTTCTGGAATTGGGAAGTAAGAAGGTTGTCCGAGCATGCCCGCTTCAGCTTCAATACCACCAACGCCCCATCCAAGAACACCGATTCCGTTGATCATTGTCGTATGTGAATCTGTTCCAACTAATGTATCAGGGAAAGTTTCAAATGTACCGTCAGTGTTTTCAACTGCATGGACAACATTTGCCAAGTACTCAAGGTTAACTTGGTGAACGATACCTGTTGCAGGTGGAACTGCACGGTAGTTGTCGTATGCTTTTTGAGCCCAGCTAAGGAACTGGTAACGCTCGGCGTTGCGATCAAACTCGAGCTCCATGTTGATGCGCAGTGCATCTTCTGTCCCGTAATTATCCACTTGAACCGAGTGATCAATAACAAGATCGACTGGAATTTCAGGGTTGATTTTGTTTGGGTCTCCACCCATTTCAGCCATTGCTGAACGAAGTGCGGCCAAATCAACGACTACTGGTACGCCTGTGAAATCTTGCAAGATAACGCGTGAAGGTTTGAATGGAACTTCTGCCTCTTTGTTCGCATCTTTGCCCCATTTTGCTAATTCTTCTACGTGCTCGTCTTTGATAACATATCCATCATGCTGACGCAATACAGATTCCAATAGAACTTTAATCGAATAAGGAAGGCGTGATACTTTAGCGATCCCTGCTTCTTCTAATGCAGCTAAACGATAATAATTATACGTTTTGCCGTTAAGCTCAAAAGAAGTGCGGCTGTTGTGCAAGCTGCTCTTTGCCATATGTGTTTTCCTCCTTTGAATCTTCTGAAAAGCCCGTGGTAGCGCTTCTCTCCTCTTCTATCATACCGAATGCAGGAGCATAAGTAAATTACATTAAAATTATAGAATGTGATAAGTTTTTTGAATGACTATTCTTTTTCGCCATCAAGTTTTCTTAAGGTCTTCTCTAACTGCTTGAAGTGACGCTTTTCATGCAGTCCAACAAATGGAAACCATTGGCTCAGTGGAACTTTTCCGAATACCGGATGATCCATTGATTTTTGCGCAAGTTGTTCCGGCGTTGCTAAACCATATACTTCGTACAAGAAATTATGCGAGTCATTTAATCGCTTTTTCATTTCTTCTAGTGTGACAAAATCGTTTGTAGGAATCACATTTTTAGGCGCCTCCACTTTAAACGACCGATTGGCTGTTAATGCAATTGGTTTTTTAAGAGCTTTTTCACTGGCATCATTTTTAAGTTCTAAGGAAACACCTTTTGCAACCGTCGTTTCCATAAGTTGAAGATGATCTAAAATCTGAAGAGCTGACCATTCTTCCGCTGATGGTTTCTGGTTTAGTTTTTCATCCGTCATCCCTTCTACTGCCTGAAGAATTTGATTTCTGATTTTCGCATTATCTTCTTTGAACATGTTTTTTTCCACCTTTTTTGTCTGATTGCCTATCTCTCTTAACATACCCTAATCTATTCGAATTATATACATTGTTTCGGAACGATTTCCTTGTTACCTACAACAACGCGATACATTTTCCCTAGTTGATCGTGGTACTGCGATCAACTAGGGAAAATACGTTCTATTTTTCTGAATTAATGGTATAATTTAAGGAAATCCATTTAGAAGAGGTGACGCACAATGCCTTATGGTTATGAAAAATTCCGACTGGATAACGGCATTAGTCCGAATACGGTTGTTCATGAAGTCCAATTGATTCGCTCGCTCTTCGCCTTTCTGAGACATACCTATAAAAAACCGGTAGAACCGCATGACATCCGTCCTTCTGACATCCAACAGTTTCTCCAGGACCAGCATGCATCCGGTATTAAAGACAGTACGTTGAACCGCAAACTAATTTACATTAGAAGATGGTTTGATTATATGTGGCAAATTGGACGCATACCAAACGATTTTATGCCCAAATTTAAATTTAATCGAAAGCTTGACTTGACGCCTTCTGATATCTATTTAAATTATGAAGATTTGCTGAAAAAGAAAGACGCTGTGCTGCAAACTGACAGTTTGTCGTTAAATGCCAAAATTCTCTATATTTTATATCTACGTGGCCTTCGACTTCGAGATATGGTTACCATCGATGTTGATAATTTTGATGACGGCAATGGACAACTGACTTTAATCGTCGAGAAAAAAGACGGCTATCAATGCCGCCTAGAATTTTTAGACAAAGAGATTCCCGTCATGCTTGACGGAATCGAACGTGCTGTATTTCGTGGTACGCCGTATTTATTGTCATCTAAAGTGAAAAACGAATACACCTTATTTCAGATGGGCTCGCTATCTGATTACACAGAAGCGCTATCCTCTTTTGTTGGCATGCCCATGCGCTCTGGCGATATCCGCTTTGCTTATGTTCATTATCTCTATTCAGTGAAACATAAAAACTTGGAAGACATTCAAGAAATACTTGGCGTCTCGATTGACTCAGCATCGCGTATCCTCAAAGACTCGCTCGTTCGACTGAAAAAAAGAGAAAGTGGCACAAATTAAAACAGCCTATCCCCGTGTAAATAGGGATAGGCTGTTTTACTAGTTCCAATCATGTGAAAAAACCAAAGTCCAAAGCAAAATTTAAAATAAGCAATGTATGAATTGCGACAAAAATCATTGCTTGTCTATTCAATTTCTCAACATTTTCGTATTGCATATGGACCACCCCTCTCTTCTTAATAGTCTGATTATACTGAAAAGTGATTACAATAGCAAGAATTTTTTCTCCAAAGCGAGCTGCAAAAATTAACTATTTGAGTGTTGTTCGCAAGCTTGCGGTATACTTATAGTTACTTGCGAAAGGAGTGCTTACTATGAAAAAAGCATTGTTGGTAGTAGATTACACAGTAGATTTTGTAGCAGATGATGGGGCCTTAACATGTGGAAAGCCCGGACAAGTTATTGAAGAGAAAATTTGTTCCTTGACTGAGGAATTTCTAGAAGATGGCGAGTTAGTCATCATGCCGGTGGATTTGCACGAAGAAAATGATGCCTTTCACCCAGAAGCAAAACTGTTTCCTCCTCATAACATAAGAGGAACTTACGGTCGCAAATTATATGGACGTCTTGCAGATGTTTATGAAACACATAGTGAAAAGATCGTTTGGATGGATAAAACTAGGTATAGTGCTTTTGCTGGTACTCATTTAGAGTTACTTCTACGCGAACGAAAAATTGAAGAAATTCATATTGTTGGCGTCTGTACGGATATCTGCGTATTACATACAGCAGTCGATGCGTACAACAAAGGTTTCACCATTTATATTCATGAAAAAGGGGTTGCAAGTTTTGATCAAGCGGGGCATGACTGGGCTTTGCGCCACTTCAGCACAACCTTAGGCGCACATCTTTTATAAGTTTTTTATGTTTTTATGTTTCAAATGTCCTGAATAAGGTTATATCTAAAGTGTAGCAATTATACATTACCTTAAAAGGAGCTGGAAAAAATGGGTTTTATTTTATATCTAATTATGGGTGGTATCATCGGTTGGATCGCAGGAATGATTCTTGGTAAAGATGTACCAGGCGGCATCATTGGTAACATTATCGCAGGTATCGTCGGTGCTTGGTTAGGCGGATTGATTCTTGGAGATTTAGGTCCAGCTATTTGGGGCGTAGCGATTATCCCAGCATTAATTGGTGCTTTGATCTTCGTATTTGTACTAAGCCTGATTATGGGTTCTATGAGAAAAAGATCATAAAGCTTACTAAAAAAGAGTGGACAATTGTCCACTCTTTTTTTCTTTAATTAAATTCTTCTTCATATAACCGATAATAATGAAGGACATCCGCTACATATTTATCACTGTGATTGTATTGAAAAATAGCATTCTCTAAATCGCCTTCAGCCGCACCATTTTGTGATAAATAATTCGCAGCACTGTAAAGAGAGTCCGCTAAATTATATGGATCGGCAATGCCATCTCCATTGCCATCAACTCCGTATCCACCATAATAAGCAATGACGTCGAGATTTGTTTTATCTTCTTCACTAATATCGCCTTGGCCTTGACCTGAACAACTGGGATGGCTCCACCCGACAAATGTACAAGGCATGAATTGCAAATGTCCTTCTGCACCAACTGGCGATAATAACGGATCCATCGTTGAAAACCTAGTTTCAATCCGGTGATGAGCTGCGAGTAATGTCCAGGGGATATTATAGGCGTCTGCCGCTTCTTGATAAAGCGGAATGTTTTCTTCCGGTACTTTGAGTTCGATCAAATGGCTTGGTGCTTCTTTTATTTTGTCAACTACTGAAGTTGCATTAAAAAGCATAAACAGGAGGACCCCAACCGTCGCTATAACGACCGCTGCAGGGATAAACAAAATCAGACAACCTAGTTGACGCTTGTATTTTTTGGGTATTTTCTTTTTTTTCATTTCTCCACACCTAATCATTCCTTTGTTTTAGTGTAGCATATCTGCTGTTGCAATGCCTTTTCTCGTCAATAGACTGCTTATATAAAAGCTGAAACAAACTTTAATTTTCAGAATACTTCTGATAGAATTATTCATTAAGAACAGGAGGTGAAACTTATGTGGGAAGATTTCAAGAAATTTGCTTTGAAAGGAAATGTTCTCGACCTTGCTGTAGCGGTGGTTATTGGAGCTGCTTTTGGGAAAGTCGTTTCTTCTTTAGTTGAAGACATCATTATGCCAGTAGTTGGCATATTAGTAGGCGGAATAAGCGTTGAAAATTGGAGTTATACATTTAACGATGTTGTTTTAAATTACGGTTTATTTATCCAATCGATTATTGACTTTTTCATTATTGCTTTCTCTATCTTTATGGTGATCCGTCTCTTTACAAAAATGAAACGCAAGAAAGATGTACCTGCTGAGGAAGAACCGGAAGTGTTGGACAAAACCCAGGAAATCCTTTTAGAAATTAGAGATTTATTAGGTAAAGAAAAAAAGGAACTTTGATTAAGCCTTGATCTATAAAGTCACAAACACTAGATTCAGAACACAAAAGGGGTGCCCGTTCGTTTGTGAATGAGCACCCCTTTTATGTTAATCGATGCTTCAAAAGGATTTTTTTAAGTAAGTCCACTTATTTTCAGCACGACTAAATCTCACCGTATAACCAACGACAAAACAAGCTAAATAACAAAATTTTAATTTAACTTTATTATTTTTAACAAAAAACACACCTTCTCTAAAGTCCTGAGTATCCAGAATTCTTCAAGAATTGGTGTGTTTTAAAGCTTTAATTTTCTTCGATTAATTTACCTAAGTCTTTTTTAATATCTTCAACGGGTACATCTTCAAAGCCGTCGTAGTTATTGACGACAACCCCTTTTTGGTCCACTAGATAAAAATTAGTACCGTGTATGACCTGATCACTCTCAGGGTCATTTCGGACAAATGAACTAAAGTTATTTTTTGCAAAATCAGTGATTTCCAGTTGGGTATAGCCTGTTAGCAAATGCCATTTCGATTCATCTGGAACCGAATACTGAGCCAAATAGTTTTGCAGCGTTTCAGGTGTATCCACGACCGGATCAACGCTAAATGCTACAATTTTATAATCTTCCAAACCCGATGCAGCCAGTTGTTGTTGAATATCGCTTAAATTGAAGGTCATCGGTGGACAAACCGTCGTACAATTTGTAAAAACAAAAGTCGCTAGCCAAGGCGTTCCTTTTAAATCTTCTAAGCTCACTGAATCTCCACGTTGATCTGTATAAGAAAAATCTTCAATTGTAGAACTACCACATGCTGATAATAGCAGCACCAAACTTACTAATGCTAAAAAAGAAATAAGTCGCATAAAATTGCCTCCACTCTTTCATCTCTTTCATCATAGCGAAAGTATAGAAACAGCACAATACATGTTAAACCGCCATTGTCACGATTTTGTGAAATCAAGACAGCTTTAATGTGATGAGTGCATCGTGAATGGCGACTAATTTTGCTTCCACACGGTGCATCAAATAAAAAGATACAAAAATAGGGAAACCAAGTTCTTGAACCCATTGCATCCACTCAGCCATAAGCTTTTACCTCCTCATTCATCTGATAAAAAAAGCTCTCCCAAATTAGGAGAGCTTCGTGATTATACTTCGTATTCTAATACATTTCGTTCGATGACTCGTGCACCTTTTATCGAAGTGAAAGAAGAACCTTCGACTTCAAAGACGTTTTGTGTGATGATTGCTTGCATACCTGTCAGCAATTCCGCATCTGTCACATTCGCACGCGGCTCATCTACGGTCAATGTCACGTCTTTTCCTGCAGCAGTTGTGAAAATCAATTCCAATGTTTTTGCCATCTGTACTCCTCCTCAAAATAATTACTGATAGATTGTCATTGCGGATTGTTTTTCAACATCCATCAATGTCTTCGTTCCAAAATTCGTTAAGACAGCGGCTGTTTCAAAGATTCCATCTGCAGCTGCTGCTTCTTTGACATTGTGGTACGATTTAAACTTTCTCTTTACTTTGCCGTTAACATCCAACCCATTATCGTAGGTAAAACGAATGCTAGCGTTCTTAAAATCACTAAAGGCCATGTTCTTCACCTCCTTTCATTCGCTATATAGACACAGATAGAAAAAAGAGATACATTTTTGATGAATTTCTTTCTAAATCCTTCTATAATAGAAGTAATGGAAAAATGAGGTGAAACAATATGGAACTGAATGGCTGGTTTTTGTGGTTTATCCTATTTTGGGTATTCGTACTGGTAGGACTTTTTGCCATTGGTGGATATTTCATGTTCAGAAAGTTTCTGAAGTCTATGCCGAAAGAAGACGGCCTTTCAGATTTGAACTGGGAAGAATACTACGTTGATAAAACGATTCATTTATGGGGCGACGAAGAAAAGGCAATGTTGAATGAGCTGGTTCAGCCGGTTCCTGATTTATTTCGTCCGGTAGCAAAACAGAAAATTGCCGGTAGAATCGGTCAGGTTTTACTTGAAGAAAAAGCTAAAAAGATGAAACTCGAGCATATTATCCGTGGGTATATCCTAGCAACCCCAAAGCGAGATCATAAATTTCTGCGAAAAAAACTAGCAGAACTTAAAATTGATGTAAGTCCGTACGAACAATATTTTGAACAGTAAAAAGCGCTACTCCCTTAAGTGGGAATAGCGCTTTTGTTTTTTGCTGCAATTTTTTTGTATTGCCACAACATTGAAATACGCCATGGCCAAAGCATACCAAAGGCCAAAATCCAGAACATGCCTGCTAGTTCGCCAATGTCTATACTCGAACTCAAAACGACTTTCCCAATAACTCGTACTAGCAATAGCCCGAACAAGATAAAGACAAAGGCTTTTGACTTTTTCAAGTAAATATCTCCATCACGGACTTCAAATCGGGAAGTCCATATTAAGACAGTTGAAAAAAGAATGCCTACTGCTAGCGCCTCGAGAATCTGCATGGGCGGAACGCGAAAAAACGGAAAGACGAACATCAATGCACCGGTTGACATAAAAAATGGCGGCAAAATGATTTTCTTGACCGTCGCCGGTTTTTTTGCCGATTTTGTACGGATAAACATTGCCAGCAAACCCATCGCAAAAGCACCGACCGTTGAAACGATCAAATACACTTCGGCAGGGATTTGATCAAACATTTAAACTCTCCTCCAACTCATCTAATCGGTGACGTAACTCATCGATTGGCACAAATCGTGCAAAACGGTTTATTTCTTTTCCTTGTCGGAACAATAAAACGACAGGTGCTGTAAAAAGCATCAGCTGTCCTGCCAATTCTGGCATTTCGGCAGCATTGACCAAATAGAAAGGCGTTTTATAATCATCTTCAAAATCTTCAACTTGAGGACGTAAACCTTCACAAACTGAGCAATTGTCTGTTTTAACAAAAAGTAAAAATGACTGTTCTTCACTAATTTTAGATTGATATTCTTCTATCTTTGTAATGGTTTCCATCATTTCCACCTGCCTAACGTCAATTTAAAACCCTTGGAAATCACCGAAAATTGGACTTAGAATACGAATTAGATACGTCATACCATCGAAAAACAATAGTACACCCACACCAATCATAACATAGCCACCAATTTTCATGATTTTTTGGTTATGCTTACGTAACCAACCCATGCGGGCGACAAAGAACGACAAGACGAAAAACGGAATAGCAAAGCCAAGCACATACGCCAACATATACCAAACACCAGATCCTGGATTAGTGGCAGCAAGAGCATAAATAGCTGCAGTGATAGGCCCCGTACACGGTGTCCATCCGGCAGCAAACGCTAACCCGATAACGAATGTTCCTAAAAATCCAGACGGACGATTCTTAAACGAAAACTTGCGATCTTGCATAAGGAATTTCGGTGAAAAGACACCAACAATCATCAACCCAAATAGAACAATAAAGATAGCACCTATTTGACGGATCAAGTCATCATAAAGGACAAACCATTCATAGAAAAACGATGTACTGAAACCGAGTGCAATGAATATTGTTGAAAATCCTAGTAAGAAAAATAGAGTATGATACATCCCTCGTCGTTGCATAACTTTTTTATCGTTCTTTATTTCATCCATCGTCATACCCGTTATATAGGATAAAAATGCGGGATACAAAGGCAGCGTACATGGCGAAATAAAACTTAAAAAGCCAGCACCAAAAGCCAAAAATAAATTAATATCAGATGCCACTAGTAATTCTCCTTCCTGTGTTCTTCTCATCTTACCAAATTTAAAGATGAAACACTGCTCTAGCACCTGTGAAATCTTTGTGGACAAATAATCTGTTACAATGCTCTATTTTTTTCACGGGATTACTCGCTACTTGCTTGCTTCTAAGAAAAGCAAGCAAGCTTTCGTCCTATTCGCAAGTAATTTTGACTTTTTTGTTGTTAGCGTTTTTGATTTTTTGCTATTATACTTATGTAATTTACTACATAGTAAGTAAAAATACAGCTACTTTATGAAGTATTTTGGTCACACCAAATATTCGGGTGTTAGAGTTTCTTCATTACTACCCAACTAATAATGCGCGGAGGCAACACACCGAGGAATGCGACAATCTTCAATAAAAATATTCCTAGAGCATATTGTTTTTTCCGTTCTTTAAAAAACCCGCCTAATTCCCAAAATACGCGTATTGCAAAAAAATAGAAGCCGATTTTCCAAGGGGAAGAGGAAATCGACTTCTATGGACCGACAGCGAGTACCAATCGCTAGCGGCTCTATAGGGAATGGACTGTTTACCCGATGAGTTGCTTGGCAAGTCCCAATTGATGATGTACTTGTTCAAAACCTGTGCCTCCCAGTGAGTTTCTTCTCTCGACTGCAGTTCTCGGCTTTAAGGTATGGTAAATGTCTTCATCGATTAGCGAACTTGCTTGTTGAAGGTCAGCAAGTGGCAAATCTTTTAAGAAATATCCACGCTGGATGCAAGTGAAAACGAGTTTCCCGGTCACGTCATGCGCTTCTCTAAACGGCATCCCTTTAGCAGCAAGATAGTCCGCCAATTCGGTAGCATTCGAAAAATCCGTGTGTACCGCTTTTTCCATAGATTCTGTACGCACTGTCATGGTCCGGATCATGCCTTCAAAAATCGGCAAAGAACCCAGTAAGGTATGGACCGTATCAAACATACCTTCTTTGTCTTCTTGCAAGTCTTTGTTATAAGCCAGTGGCAGGCCTTTCAATGTCGTCAGCAAGCCAAATAAATTGCCGTAAACACGTCCCGTTTTTCCACGTATTAATTCTGCCATATCGGGATTTTTCTTCTGTGGCATAATACTTGATCCTGTAGAGAACGTATCATCTAACTCGATAAAACGAAATTCCTCACTCGACCATAGAATAATTTCTTCCGCAAAACGCGACATGTGCATCATCAACATCGACGAATTGCTAAGAAATTCCAAAATAAAGTCACGGTCACTGACAGCGTCTAAACTATTTTGATAAACAGTTGAAAATCCTAGCAGTTTTGCTGACATTTCGCGGTCAATTGGGAACGTTGTACCGGACATCGCTCCCGCTCCAAGCGGTGAAATATCGATGCGTTTTAACGATTCCGTTAATCGCTCTTTATCGCGCTGTAACATCCAAAAATACGTCATCAAGTGATGACCAAAAGAAATTGGTTGTGCACGTTGAAGATGTGTATATCCTGGGACAATCGTTTCTACATGCGCTTCTGATTGTGTAACAATTGCGTCTTGGAAAGCCGTAACAGCTTCAATTATTTCTCCCACACGATTTTTTAAATACAAATGCATATCGGTCGCTACTTGGTCGTTCCGACTTCTGGCTGTATGTAATTTACCGCCAATTGGACCTATTTCATCGATCAGCTGTTTTTCTAAGTTTAAGTGGATGTCTTCATTTGATACGCTAAACTCCAAATCCCCGTCTTGCGCTTTTTGTTTAAGTGTCGCAAGACCAGACAAAATAAGCTCTGCATCTTCTTTAGAAAGAATTTCGCAAGCAGACAGCATTTTTACATGCGCCGTGCTGCCTTCCAAATCTTCCATGACCAACTTTTGGTCATAAGCAATGGAAGCACCAAATTCATCGACCCACTGTTCGGCCGATTTTTGAAAACGGCCGCCCCACAGTTTGGTCATGCTTTCACCTTCTCTTTTAAGTCTTCAGGAACTGCCACTTCTTTTTTGTTGACCATAGAGTTCACAACTGTCGGAAGACCCCATAACTCAATAAAGCCAACTGCAGACGCGTGGTTAAATGTATCATCTGTCGAATACGTCGCTAATTGTTCATTGTAAAGTGAATTTGCTGACTTACGTCCTTCAATAATTGCATGGCCTTTAAACAATTTCACACGGACTGTTCCGTTGACGTAAACTTGCGTTTCTTTTAAAAATGCTTCAAGTGCAACACGTAACGGAGAGAACCACAAACCTTCATAAATTAATTCAGTCAATTTTTTCTCGATTACTGGTTTGAAATGAGCCATTTCTTTCACCAACGTAATATCTTCCAACTCTTTATGCGCTGCGATTAATGTCATCGCTGCAGGAGCTTCATATACCTCACGAGATTTGATCCCGACTAAACGGTTTTCAATATGGTCAATTCTACCGACACCATGTTTCCCAGCAATCTCATTTAGTTCTAAGATCAATTTAGAAAATGAGTACGAAATACCGTTTAATTGAGTTGGAACTCCGTTAACAAATTCGATTTCAACAATATCCGCTGTATCTGGTGTTGTTTCAAGAGAATTTGTAATGTCATAAGCTTCTTCTGGTGGAGTAGTCCATGGGTTTTCCAATACGCCACATTCGTTGGCACGTCCCCATAGATTTTGATCGATTGAAAATGGGCTATCCAAATTCACTGGGATTGGAATATTATGCAGTTTTGCATAAGCGATTTCTTCATCACGTGACCATCCCCATTGTCTAACTGGTGCTACAACTTCAAGATTTGGGTTTAACGACTTGATCGAAACTTCAAAACGTACTTGATCATTGCCTTTGCCCGTACACCCATGTGCTACTGCAGTTGATCCAGTTGCTTCTGCAATTTCAACTAATTTTTTTGAAATCAGTGGACGAGACAAGGCAGACACCAATGGATATTTCCCTTCATACAATGTATGAGCTTGCAACGAGATTAATGCATATTCATCTGCAAATTCGTCTCTTGCATCAATCATATAACTTTCAACCGCTCCCACTTGAAGCGCTTTTTGTTTAATAAAATCCAAATCTTTTCCTTCCCCGATATCCAGGCACACAGCGACAACGTCGTAGCCTTCTTCTTTGAGCCACGGGATGGCCACCGATGTATCTAATCCACCTGAGTATGCGAGTACAATTTTTTTAGTCAATATGAAAACCTCCAATGTATTTTTATGCAACTTATTATATGAATATACACATAATATCATGGATATTTAGTAAGTGCAACACATACGAGCAGAAATTTTCAAAAAAAAAAAAGCAGCCGCAGCTACTTTTTTTGATTACTCATTTAGTTCTCCACTTATAGTATATTCATGCGTATCAAGATCGATACGCACTTCAGACATTTTTCCTGCCTCCATATTGCTGAACAAAAATCCGATTTCGTTGTCGCGAACAATTGGTTGCCCCATCATAATCAATTTTGGCAATTGCTCACCATTGATAAATGCTTCAAGTGCTTCTGATTGTTTGACAGAATCCTCGTCCGTTAGAATCGTAATGGTTTCCGCCTCTCCTTGCATAGGAAAAGACTCTGCAAGCGGACCTTGATAGTCCATGCTAACTTTCATCCCTGTACGAATATCACGGATTACACCTTCAGTCGTTTTGGCGCCATCACTTAACTGAACGTTAACATCTTCAGGAATGCTGAAATAGATATTATTGACAAGGATGCTTTCTCCATCGACTTGAGTGATAAATCCTTCTTCTGTCATACTTTTTTGTTCGACTGCCATCTCCGGCTCGTCTTTTTCTTTTGTTTTAGCCGGTTCAGTTTCTTCATTTGAGCATGCTGCAAGTAGCAGGATACTAGCTAAAAATAAACTCCATTTTTTCAAAGCTACCCATTCCTTTTCCTGTAAATTCGTGATGTCTACACTGTTCAATTAATTTTACCTGTTATACGGAATAGTTGCAATTATCGGTCGAGCTATACTTTACTGTAATAGAAAATGCCATCTTTACTCAACTGCTCTACGATGGAACCGTCTTCTAACAAGTAGTCAATTTGGCCAATGGTTTCCGATAAGGTAAGTCCCAATTCTTTTTCGTAAGCATGAGCAAACAGTTCTTTTGTCAGTTCATAAACCGTGCACTGACCTTTCCCAATAATGCCAAGCGTTTTCATGGCACGTTGATGTTGCTTTGTTAAACGAGAAGTAATCAATTCGTTGACATTGCGTACTTCTTCACCATGACCACTGTAAATCACATCAATCGGCATTTTTAGTAAGCGTCTGAGCGAAGCATTATATTGAAGCAACGATTTCGGGCGGCCGAGTGCAGGATCTAGTGGTGGTTCTATTAATGGATTGGAAGATACGGTCGCGATCACATGATCGCCTCCAATCATTTCACGCGTCTGTGCATTCCAAAATGATAAGTGGCTCTGTGCATGTCCGAGTGTTTCAAGAACTTGCCACTCAGTGTGTCCTGGTAGCGTATCTCCTTCATTAATGAACATATCTAGTGGACGATTGCCCATTAAATTTAAGGGCCGTTTCATTTTTTTAACCCAAAAATGCAAATCGCCTGGAACTCCTTCTTCCTTTAATCTTTCCAAGTAAAACGCGTCATGGTAATCAAAAAAATCTTGGTCACGGCGAAGCCAAGGATCGTTATAAGGATGTCCGTATAATTTCGCGTTCTCAAAGCCATCTACCCACCCGGAATGATCCGGGTGATGATGCGTTAGTACAACTTGGTCCACATCTTTTGGTTCTGCACCAAATTCTTTAAGTCCCGCTTTTAAAGCGAGCCAAGCTTCGGGAGTTTTAGGTCCGGCATCGATCAAAGTTAGCATGTCACCTTGTATCAAGTAAGAATTAACATCTCCTACAGCAAACGGTGTCGGAATAATAATCTTATGTAAAGTCAAATTAACCATCTCCTCTAAATGAATGACTATTCATCTATCATACATGGAAAATTTGAAATCGTCACTTCTTTACGCTATTTGACAAAGAGTCAAGCTATCCTCTATAATTTATTAACATATGTGAGCGAAGATAAAGAATAGTACACAAAGTGAAGGTGTCAAGAGAGTGTTGCTTTAGCTGAAATGCACGCCCCCTCTCCTTTGTAGAACCTGCTTTTGAGCTGCCGTGAAAACACGGCCGTCTGTCCGCGTTATGGATATCGAGTGGTGTCTTGATGGCAAACTTAGGTGGTACCGCGGAAACAAAGCGTTTTCGTCCTTGTATAAACAGGGACGAATGCGCTTTTTATTATGAGGAAAGAGAGTGATACAAATGAAAATTGTCTGTGTTGGAGCCGGATCCATGGCCGAATCCATGATTCATGGCTGGATCAATAAGCGAATTATGAAACCAGAAGAAATTTCGGTGATGAACCGATCAGATCAGGACCGACTTGAATTTCTAAGTGACGAATATGGTGTGAATATCGTTTGCGAGGAACAAACAGAATTACAAGATGCCAATTTCGTCTTACTTGCGATGAAACCGAAAGATGTAGAAGCAGCACTCAGTGGAATTAAAGAAAAATTGACGGGTAACACAGTTATCTTGTCTGTCGCAGCAGGCGTTTCAATTGCAACGATTCAAAAACATGTCGGGGATTTTCCAGTCGCACGTGCAATGCCGAATACTTCTGCGAAAATCGGGAAATCGGCGACCGGCGTCGCATGGAGCAAACACGTTTCTCTGGAACAGCAACATGAATTACGAGATCTACTGTCGTCGATTGGCGGTGTCACAGTCGTTGAAGAAGAACAATTGCATGCCGTTACTGGAGTTGCAGGAAGTGGACCAGCTTATATTTATTATTTTGCTGAAGCAATGACTGAAGCGGCTATTGAGAATGGATTGTCCCATGCCGATGCAAAAAAACTAGTACGCCAAACTTTTGCAGGTGCTGCTGAAATGCTGCAACAAGAAGATTTTGCTGAGTTGCGAATAAAAGTAACCAGTCCAAACGGCACAACTGTAGCGGGTCTAAACTCACTGGCAGAAAATAACTTTAAAGACATTGTCGGACAATGTGTCACGAAAGCTTCCCAACGATCTCAAGCGCTTGGAAAAGAATTTAAATAAATGCTGCTGTATAATTTGTAGTTGTATCTATATGAGGAGGGCATTCCATGGCAAAGCTATTTGAATCATTTACAATCAAAGAAACTGTTTTTAAAAATCGTATCGTTATGGCACCGATGTGTATGTACCAAAGTGATCAAGAAGATGGCAAAATAACAGACTGGCACCGCGTTCATTATCCAAGTCGTGCAGTCGGAGGCGTCGGTCTCATTATTACAGAAGCAACAGCAGTTCAACCACAAGGTCGCATTTCATCAAGAGATCTTGGCATTTGGAATGATCACCAGATTGATGGACAAGCAGAAGTTGTCCGGTTGATGAAACAAAACGGTGCCAAAACTGGCATTCAATTGGCACACGCTGGTAGAAAAGCAACAGTTGACGGCATTATCTATTCTGCAAGTGCTATTGCTTTTGATGACAGCTATCAAACACCCAAAGAAATGTCTTTAAGAGACATTGAAGAAACAATTGAAGCGTTTAAAAACGGAGCGATCCGCGCGAAAAAAGCCGGATTCGATGTCATCGAAATTCATGCAGCACATGGATACTTAATCAACCAATTCTTGTCTCCTTTAACCAATAAACGGAGCGACTTATACGGTGGTAACGCTGAAAACCGTTATCGTCTTTTGAAACAAGTCATAGATGTTGTCAATGAAGTATGGAACGGCCCGCTATTCGTTCGAATTTCTGCGCACGATTACAGTGATGGGGGCATGACACCAGAGCAATATGTAGAAATGTCGCAATGGATGAAACAGCAAGGCGTCGATTTAATCGATGTTAGTTCTGGTGCTGTGGTACCAGCCCGCATATCGGTATTCCCTGGCTACCAAGTACCATTTGCAGAAACCATCAAAAAGCTCACACCAATTGCGACTGGTGCAGTTGGCTTGATCACTAGTCCGTTGCAAGCAGAAGAGATTCTCCAAAATGAGCGTGCAGATATGATCTTCCTGGCACGCGAGCTGCTTCGCGACCCTTATTGGGCATATACTGCTGCTAAAGAACTTAAAGCGGAAATCACCGCTCCAGTGCCGTATGAACGTGGTTGGGTATAAGGCGGTTGCAAAATACTTAAGATTTAGTATACTTAAGATAACGTAAAAAACCGAATGCTTTCGCATTCGGCCAGCTGTATGCCGCCACGAGAGCGGTTGGCTGGAATATAGGCTTAAAAATAACCGTCATTCCACGCCACATGGGACGGTTATTTTTTTTTGTTAATGACCAAAATCATGGAAACGACAAGTGTTAATGCGCTGATCGTTAATCCGATACTCGCAAAAACGAGACCGAATGATTCTGTGATGGTCATGATACCACCCCCTTTCAACGGGAATGGCCAAACCGCCCTCATACAACTGTAACTTTATTTTAACACAAAAAGAACGTATGTTCTATTATTCCCAAAAATAATTTTATTATTAACCAAAAAAAGCCATCCCCTAGGAATGACTTGGCTGTTTTTTCCTAATTTTTTTAGCGTGCTGTAGCCATTCCAACTCTAAAAAATCGTGAGCAATAAATCCATGTGGCTGTATTTCCCTCATTTGTTTCAACAAAAATTTGTCGTCTTCCGGTAAAAAACGTGCACTAATATGATTTATGATTAATGCAGTAGCACCAGCTAAACGAGCTGTTTTAGCAGCATCATATACGGTTGAATGGCCATATTCGCCAGCCATCTTTTTAGCAGTGCCATCAAAGGTTGCCTCATGCACTAAAACATCAGCCCCTTGACTCAACTCGACAGCAGCGTGACAAAACCGCGTATCTCCCAGAATTGCAACAACAAATCCTCGCTCTTCTGGCTCAGTTACATCTTGACTACGGACTAATTGACCAGTAAGGGTTTCCACATCTTCCCCATTTTTTAACTTCGCTAGTAACGGACCTTTTGGAACACCAAGAGCTAGTGCTTTGTTAATAAGTAACTTTGGCGGTAATGGTTTTTGGGTAATTCTAAAACCATAGGACGGAATAACATGATATAGCAGCCGGGTTTCTACTGTCATTAGCTCATCCTCAAATAACAAACCTTCTACTAATTCATGATAAACAACCGAGTAAGTTAAATGCGTACGACTCAATTTTAACGTCATTTCAATGTATTCTTTAATTCCCGAGGGACCATAAATTTCAAGTGGTTCATCTCCGCCTTGGAATGAACGAGACCCGAGAAGGCCAGGCAAGCCGAAAATATGATCTCCATGCATATGAGTAATAAAAATTTTTTCGATTTTGCGCGGCTTAATGGTTGTATGGAGAATTTGGTGCTGCGTCGCTTCTCCGCAGTCAAATAACCAAACAGTTCCCCTTTCTTCCAGCAATTTTAGTACTAATGCAGAAGTATTACGTTGTTTAGAAGGCATTCCAGCACCGGTACCAAGAAATAATAATTGCATATGTCTCCTACTTTCTGTCATGATCATGATCGTCAAGAAAATCTTTACTAAAGCTTGTTTGGGAATCATAGTTTACTTTTTTTATTTTTGTTCCTCGTGTTAAGACACTTTTCCCAAAACGACTTTCCAGTTTAGCCATCAAATCGAGGATAGGTTCTTCTTTAACATGTTCTTGGAAATTGAAAATCGACAATTGTTCTGTCATATCGACTTTAGCAGCCACATTCGATACCGTCACGCCAATCAGCCGCAAAGGCTCACCGTTCCAATGCTTCGTAAACAATTGCCATGCATTGCGGTGAATATCATCGGCTTTCCAAACCGTGTTGTTTAGCGTAACGCTGCGCGTTCTGTTTTTCCAATCAGAGCTACGGGTTTGAATGCTGACGGTGGGACCCGCTAATTCTTTAGCTTCTAGACGGTTAGCCACTTTTTGACTGAGCTGACGAAATAAGGCTTTTAAATTTTGTTCATCTGTTTCATCTACCGGTAGGGTAGTTGACGTACCCACACTTTTTGTATCATAAATCGAATCGGGATCAACTTGACGGTCATCGATACCATTGGCACGTGCCTGCAGGCGAACTCCATTTTTACCCATCTTTTCTTTAATCAACCCTTCATTTGCTAGAGCCAACTCACCGATTGTTTCGATTTTCAAACTTTTTAGCCTCGTTGCTGTACTGTCACCAATACCATGCATATCAATGACGGGATTTGGCCATAGTAAAGTTTGAATATCGCGTTTTCGCAATATCGTAATGCCCATCGGTTTTTTCATATCGGAAGCCGTTTTGGCTAAAAATTTATTAGGAGCAATGCCAATAGAGCAAGGCAAGTCTAATTCGGCAAGCAAGCGTTGTTGAATGTTTTTAGCAATTTCAAGTGCATGCTGTTGTTGTGTCAATTCCGTGACGTCCACATAGCCCTCGTCAATCGATACGGGTTCGACCATCTCCGTATAGGAACGCAAAATCTCGAACATTGCTTTAGAGGCTGCTCGGTAACGTTCAAAATTCGGTGGCAATACTAAAAGTCCAGGAAACTTACGTTTGGCTTCATGTACTTGCATTGTCGTATAAATGCCATAGGCTCTCGCTTCGTAGGAACACGTAACGATAATGCCTTTACGTTCCTTGGGATTTCCAGCTATAGCAATCGCTTTGCCTTTTAGTTCCGGATTATGTGATTGTTCAACGGAAGCATAAAAACTATTCATATCAATATGAAAAATAACTCGGCTAGCCATAAAGCGCTCTCCACTTTCCTTTTCTTTTCTTTTCAGTGTATCAAAAAAAGAGAGAACATACATCCTGTTCTCTCTTTTCTGTGAAGCTTCTATTAGTTAGTTAGTAGTTGATTCTTTAACAATTTCAACGAGTAATTCCGTCAATTTTTCAAGTTCTTCGATTGGCATCCGTTCATTTTTTGTATGGATCTCTTCATAGCCTACACATAAGTTAACAGTAGGGACACCAAAACCGTTGAAAATATTAGCATCACTACCGCCTCCACTTGTTAGGATTGGCGACGGACGACCGATTTTAGCTGCTGCTTTTTGAGCAATTTCAACAACTGGATCCATGTCATCAAAGTAGAATCCTGGATACATTAGTTTAACTTCTGTTTTTGCACGTCCACCTAGATTTTCTGCTACTTGTTCAAAAACAGTTTCCATGTGGATAGTCTGTGCAGCTAGTTTGTCTTCGCTAATTGAACGTGCTTCTGACAAAATATGGACTTCATCACAAACAATGTTAGTAGCACCGCCACCTTCAAAATGTCCGATATTTGCTGTTGTTTCTTCATCTATACGGCCTAAGGTCATTTTAGCAATGGCTTTTGCAGCAATACTAATAGCTGAAATTCCTTTTTCTGGTGCAATTCCAGCATGTGCTGTTTTCCCATAAATGGTCGTCCACAATTTCGCTTGGTTTGGTGCAGCTGTAACAATGCCCCCAACTTTACCGTCGCTGTCTACGGCATAGCCGTATTTTGCAATTAATAGCGAAGGATCCATTTCTTTCGCACCGACCAAGCCACTTTCTTCTCCAGCTGTAATAACCAATTGAATATCGCCATGCTCAATTTGCTGTTCCTGAAGCACCCGGATCATTTCAAACAAAGCAGCAATACCTGCTTTGTCATCTGCACCTAAAATCGTCGTGCCGTCTGAATAAACATAGCCGTCACGAATTTCAGGTTTAACCCCTACTCCCGGTGTAACGGTGTCCATGTGAACTGTGAAATATATAGGCGCAACATGACTTAATGTTCCCCGCAGTGTAGCAATAATATTACCTGCACCATGACCTGTAACTTCAGCTGTATTGTCTATTACAACATGAAAACCCATCGCTTCAAGCTTAGTTTTTAAAATTAGAGAAATGACGCCTTCGTGTTTTGTTTCAGAATCAATTTGAAGCAATTCCAAAAATTCATCCATTAATCTTTCGCTATTCATCTAAAACACTCCTTCTATATCTTACAGCGGCATATTGCCGTGTTTTTTTGCAGGACGCGTATCTTTTTTATTGTGCATCATTTCTAATGCTTGAATCAATTTGATGCGCGTTTCGCGTGGGTCAATAACATCATCGACCATGCCACGGGCAGCCGCAACATAAGGATTCGCGAATTTAACACGGTATTCCTCAATTTTTGCTGCACGCGTTTCTTCTGGGTTGTCGCTTGCCGCGATTTCGCGTGCAAAAATGATATTCGCTGCGCCATTTGGACCCATAACCGCAATTTCTGCATTTGGCCATGAATAAACCAAATCCGCACCGATAGATTTAGAGTTAAGTGCAACGTAAGCACCGCCGTACGCTTTTCTTAGGATCACAGTCATTTTAGGCACAGTTGCTTCTGAATAAGCATATAAAATTTTCGCTCCGTGACGGATAATACCGCCGTGTTCTTGCTTAATACCTGGGAAGAATCCTGTAACATCTTCAAATGTAATCAGCGGAATATTAAACGAATCACAGAAGCGAATAAAACGGGCTGCTTTATCAGAAGAATCGATATCAAGCCCACCTGCCATGACTTTCGGTTGGTTACAGATTAACCCAACCGTTTCTCCTTTGATGCGTGCCAGGCCAATAACAATGTTACGCGCAAATTCTGGTTGCACTTCCATGAAACTGTCTTTATCGACAACTTGTTCAACTACCTTACGCACGTCATATGGCCGAATCGCTTCAAAAGGGACGACGTCAGCTAAATCTGGACGGTAATCATCTTCTTCTCCACCATCCAGACGCGGAGGCATTTCCGTATTATTCTGCGGCAAATAGCTAATCAATTGACGTACCATTTCCAGCACTTTTTGTTCTGAGTCCCCACGGAAGTGCGCATTGCCGCTAATTGCTGTATGTACTTTCGATCCTCCAAGGTCTTCAGAGGAAATTTTCTCACCAGTAACGGTTTCAATGACTTTCGGTCCAGTAATAAACATTTGGCTCGTTTTATCGACCATAAACACAAAGTCCGTAATCGCTGGCGAATAAACTGCGCCGCCTGCAGAAGGTCCCATAATAACAGAGATTTGCGGAATAACTCCAGAATAAATCGAGTTGCGATAAAAAATCTGGCCATAGCCATCTAGGGACAAGACACCTTCTTGAATACGTGCACCACCGGAATCGTTTAACCCGATAAAAGGTGCGCCGTTTCGCGCAGCTAAATCCATGACATTGGCAATTTTTTTCGCATGCATTTCCCCTAAAGCTCCACCAAAAACAGTAAAGTCCTGCGAAAACAAGTAAATCGCTCTGCCATTTACTTTACCGTACCCTGTGACTACCCCTTCACCAGGACCTTCTGCCATACCGAAATCGGTTGTGCGATGTTCAACAAACGGGCTCAGTTCAACAAATGTTCCCTCGTCGACTAATAAATCAATTCGTTCACGCGCTGTCAGCTTGCCTTTATCGTGCTGCTTTTTGATGCGCTCTTCGCCACCACCAAGTTCGATCTCGCGTTTACGGTCGTACAATTCATTGATTCTTTCGTAAATATCCATTTCCCCACTCCCAATCACTCTTTTTCGCAAAGTTCGTACAATACCCCATTTGATGATTTCGGATGCAAAAAGGCTACCATTGCTCCACCTGCACCCGGCTTTGGCTGTTCGTTTAGTAGTTGGACACCTTTGTCACGCAGTTCTTCCATTCGCTGTTCAATATTGACGACACCAAATGCAATATGGTGAATGCCTTCACCCTTTTTCTCTAAAAATTTGAAAATGGCACTTTGTTCATCCATCGGTTCCAGTAATTCTAGTTTGACATTTCCCGCATCGATAAATGCGACGCGTACTTTCTGAGACTCTACTTCTTCGATTTTCATCAGTGACAATCCGAGTGTATCCGTGTAATAAGGAAGGACAGCATTCAAATCCCGCACTGCGATTCCGATATGATCTACTTTTTTCATCCTAGTTTCACTTCCTTTTTTATCTTCTCTCTTATTGTACAGATTCGCTGTTAAAAACTCTAGTTGTTAGCGAATATTTGGAAAACCGTAGCGTGTCTCTTCAACTTCTACTCAATATATGATATGATTTCCTCAAGGATTTGATTGATAAAGGAGCTTACCACTAATGAGAAACGCAGCTTTTCGCAAGTTTATCGTTTATGCGATGATTGGCATCATGCTACTATCAAGCTTTATGTTTGGTTTGAGCTTTATCCTTTAATGGATTTTAAAAGACAGCAAGAGCTAAATCGCTCTTGCTGTCTTTTTGATTTTCATTTTTGGGAAACGTATAGAGTTAGCCGGCTACTTCTGTTTTTCTTGTTTGAAAGCCTTTATAGGATTGCTTGATTTCCAAATACGTTTCCATTTCATGAATCACTTGGTAAAGTTCCGCCATGGCGAGGAATTTTTCGTGACTGTCGGGTAGTGGCAGTGCAGCAAAGTTTTCTTTGACTTTATTTAACTTAGATATATAGCGATGCGCTGTATTGCCTGAGTGAACGTGCTCTGACAAATCTTGCAGAAAGTCAGCGACCAAATCTGTTTGATCCACGATTACTGGCAACGCTGTAATTTTCGGTAAAATACGCTCAATAATTTCAAGTTGCTGTTCACGCATTTCAAAGTAATGATAATATTTGTTTTCATGGCGTCTAATGTGATTTTCAACGTCTTGATACGCCAACGCTTTTGCTTTTTCCAGCAACTTTCGGGCATCCATCAATTCTTTGCCGCTCCATACAGATTCTCTTTCCCTCAAATAAATAACAATTTCACGAAAAATAGAGGCGTATAGATTTTCAATTTCGTAACGATAGCTTTTCAGCTTTTTTTCAATGCTCGGCATGTACATATTGACGACCAACGCTGTACCAAAACCCACAAGCATCAGAATCAATTCATTTGTCAGTAAATCCATATCTAGATTTTTGGCATCGTATATATGCAGCAAAATTACGGCACTTGATACAAAACCATCTTGAAAACGTAAGGTTACCAACAAAGGAATAAAGAGGACAATGAGAACACCAATCATAACAGGATGGTAAGAAATCCCTTCGAAAAAGATGAACGCATAAAGGATACCGATCAAACTGGCGATAAACCGAGAAAACGCTGCACGAATCGACTTTCTCTTCGTCGGTTGTATACAAAGAATCGTTAAAATTCCAGCAGATACATAATAATCAAGCTGGAGCAATTGAGCTAACGAAATAGCAACGGCTACACCTAGCGCGGTTTTCAACGTACGATAACCAATTGAATAAGGCTTAAAATTCAGCTTCATTGTCCCCTCCAAATTTAGACATGAAAAAGATGCCTCCATAAAGAGGCACCTTTTTTAAACTTCTTCGCAATGCTGTTCAAATATCGCTTGGATATGCGTAATAACAGACATAGGATCATGTCCTTCAATTTCATGACGACCGATCTCGTCAACCATTTTTCCGTCTTTCATAAAAACGAATGATGGCGAAGACGGTAAGTGATCGTCACCGAAAATTGCGCGTGCTTGAGCAGTTGCTTCTTTATCTTGCCCAGCAAAAACGGTAAACAAACTATCTGGACGCTTATCGTAGTGAATCGAATGCAAAGCTGCTGGACGAGCAATGCCGCCTGCACATCCACATACCGAGTTAATCATGACAAGGCTAGTTCCTTTTTGTGAAAATGCTTCATTTACAGCTTCAGCTGTTTCGAGCTGTGTATATCCACCATCAATCAATTCTTGGCGAGCTTGTGTTGCTATATCGTTCATTAGGAAGTTAAAATCCATGCTCATCAAATACCACTCCTTATTATTGCTTCTTTTATCATAGCAGTTGTTCTGTTGACTTGCAAAAAAAGCTTACTCAAAAAGCCGGACGATTGCCTGCGCTACAGTCAATTCATCGCTCAATACTTGCTTTTCTAAGACAGTCACCAATTGACGGCGATTCACATCGTTAAAAAAGCGACTATGTAACTCGTCTGTAATCATCGAACGGAACCAATCTTTTGTTTGTTCTTGACGACGCCGCTTCCAAAATCCGCTGTTTTTTACTGCCATTTCAAATTCCTGAATCATTTCCCAAACGCCTGGAATACCCGTACTTTCTACAGAAGAAGCAGCAATCGGTCTAGTTGTCCAACTTTCAGTTGCCGGCTGCAGAAAATGCAGCATTTGCTTGTACTCTGCCACTGTTCGTTTTGCCAGTCGGACATTATCTCCGTCCGCTTTATGGACGACAATCGCATCCGCCAATTCCAATATCCCTTTTTTCATCCCCTGTAATTCATCCCCAGCACCTGTCAACACTAATAACAAAAACATGTCGACCATACCACGAACTAAAGTTTCACTTTGACCAACTCCGACTGTTTCCACTAAAATTATATCGTATCCTGCCGCTTCACAGAGCAGCATCGTTTCGCGCGTCTTTTTATGAACACCACCAAGTGTGCCGGCTGTAGGTGACGGCCGGATAAAGGCATTCGGATTTCGCGCTAACTCCTCCATACGGGTTTTGTCTCCGAGAATACTGCCACCAGTAAGCGATGAGCTTGGATCAATCGCCAGTACCGCAACACGGTGGCCAAGACTTGTCAGCATTTCACCAAAGGTTTCAATAAAAGTGCTTTTCCCAGCTCCGGGTACGCCGGTAATGCCAATACGCAGACTGTCGCCTGTAAACGGCAGCAATTGGTTGAGCAATTCCTGACCGTTTTGTTTATGTTCTGGATTTGAGCTTTCAAGTAAGGTAATTGCTTTTCCAAGATACAGCCGCGATCCGCTCTGTACGCCTTGTGCAATGGTTTCAATATCCAAATTTCCAGTATCCGGTTTCTTGAACTTTTTCCGTGGCAAAGGTTTCATGCCGTCATGCGCTTCATGAACACCTTCCATGACACGTCTGGAATTTTTTTCATGGCTCATCAGTCTGCCACTTCCTCATAACCCAAACGCACGTAAATTTCTTCGATAACTTTTTGTGCCGCTACTGGGATGACGGTTCCAGGACCAAAAATAGCACTAGCTCCATTGTTGCGCAAAAACTCATAATCTTGCGCGGGAATAACTCCCCCAACAACAATCAATATATCTTCTCGTCCAATTTTCGTAAGCTCTGCTTTTAAATCTGGAACCAATGTCATATGTCCAGCTGCTAGTGAACTCACACCAATAACATGAACATCATTTTCCACTGCTTGTTGCGCTGTTTCAGCTGGTGTTTGGAATAATGGGCCAATGTCAACGTCAAAGCCCAAATCAGCAAATGCCGTGGCAATAACTTTCGCTCCGCGATCATGGCCGTCTTGACCCATTTTGGCAATTAAAATACGTGGGCGACGCCCTTCATTCTCAATAAAGTCTTCTGTCATTTTTTTGACGATTTCCATTTCTTGTTGATTTGAGAAATTTGAACTATAAACCCCACTCACTGAACGAATCACCGCCTTATGCCTTCCAGATGCTTTTTCAATGGCGTCGGAGATTTCACCGAGAGATGCGCGGTGACGTGCCGCTTCAATGGCACAAGCTAAAATATTGTCTTTCCCGCTTTGTGCTGCTTTTGTCAATGTTTCTAGAGCTGTTGCAACTTTTTCACTGTCGCGTTCAGCTTTCATCCGATCTAATCGTTCAATCTGCGTTTTACGAACCATTGTATTATCGATATTCAAAATATCGATCGGATCTTCTTGATCGAGACGGTACTTGTTGACACCAATAATGACTTCTTCATTGGAATCGATTTGCGCCTGCTTTTTCGCTGCGGCTTCCTCAATACGCATTTTAGGTAAACCCGTTTCGATAGCTTTCGCCATTCCACCTAGTTCTTCAACTTCTTCAATCAATTCCCATGCTTTTTCCATTAATTCATTCGTTAAGGTCTCAACGTAGTATGAACCGCCCCATGGATCGATAACATTGGTCATCATCGTTTCTTCTTGAAGGAATAATTGTGTATTGCGGGCAATTCTTGCAGAAAAATCTGTCGGTAGGGCAATGGCTTCATCGAGTGCATTCGTATGAAGCGATTGCGTATGACCCATTGCCGCTGCATTGGCTTCGATCAATGTGCGTGTGACGTTATTAAACGGATCTTGCTCAGTCAAACTCCATCCTGATGTTTGCGAATGTGTCCGCAAAGCCAATGCCTTGTCATTTTTCGGATTGAAAGTTTTCATCATTTTTGCCCAGATTTCTCGTCCTGCACGCATTTTTGCAATTTCCATGAAATAATTCATGCCAATGCCCCAGAAAAACGACAACCGCGGTGCGAAATGATCGATATCTATGCCTGCCGCAAGTCCCGTCCGAACGTATTCAAGCCCGTCTGCTAGTGTATAAGCTAGTTCAAGATCTGCCGTTGCGCCTGCTTCTTGGATATGATAACCAGAAATCGAAATTGAATTAAATTTCGGCATATGATCTGAAGTATATTTAAAAATATCTGCGATAATTTGCATCGACATGGCTGGCGGATATATATACGTATTACGTACCATATATTCCTTTAAAATATCATTTTGAATTGTCCCCGCTAGTTGGTCAGGAGATACACCTTGTTCTTCAGCTGCGACAATAAAAAACGCCATAATCGGCACAACTGCACCGTTCATCGTCATAGATACTGACATCTGATCCAATGGAATGCCATCAAACAAAATTTTCATGTCTTCAACGCTGTCAATGGCAACGCCTGCTTTACCAACGTCTCCAACAACGCGCTCGTGGTCTGAGTCATAGCCACGGTGTGTCGCCAAATCAAAAGCAACGGATAAGCCTTTTTGCCCCATCGCTAAATTGCGACGATAAAAGGCATTACTTTCCTCTGCAGTTGAAAATCCAGCGTACTGGCGCACAGTCCAAGGACGCGAAACGTACATCGTTGGATACGGACCGCGAACATTTGGAGCAAATCCTGGCATGCTTTCTTTTAGAAAATCGATATCTTTTGCCGTATAAACTGGCTTAATAGCAATTCCTTCATTTGTTGTAAAGACGCTTTGTTGTTCGACCGTTTGAGTCGCGGTAGCTAATTGATCAAGCGTTACTTTTGAAAAATCGGGTTTAGCCATTAGAACGCCTCCTTTCCTAAAGCGAGAATTTTTTCGAGTTTTGTAGTCATATGCTTACCAGAATAGAGCGTTTCATTAATACCAAATTGTGCCCACTCTGATAGCTGTTCTTTTGGATACCTACCTGCGAGATCAATACTCGCCTTTGTATCCAATCCAGCTACAACTGCCTCAACTGCCTCTTTTGATCCACACAACACACCATAATCAATCGCTTCATTTGCTAAAAATTGATTAATTTCTTTAGCCGTCGCTAAATGTGAACTTACTAGAGGCTCTATTCCCCCTACTGCTAAAAAGCCTGAAACAAAGTCAACTTGTGCTTTTATGTTCTTTACTGGCTCGAGAAGAATGATTGCAGATTTTAAGTTCACTACTTTACTTTGTGCACGAAGATTTTCAAATGGTGTTGCCAAACGTTTAGCTGTCATGTATTCCAAGTGACTGTCACCTATTTTCGAGTCTCTCACGGGTTCTTGTGGATTGGCATAAATATTCGTGCCAATCAGCGACTGTTGACGCGTTGCGATATTGTTTTCTCGATCAACCCATTTTGCTTGAATATCGTCTGTTAACCAGCCTGATTTAATAACTTCGGAATAGCCACCTGCTTGTTCGATTTCCAGGAAATAATTCCATCCAGCTTCTACGTACTCTTTCGTTAAAGTTTCAACAAAATACGAGCCGGCTGAAGGATCCACCACATGAGACACATGGGCCTCTTCTTTTATGACCAATTGGACGTTGCGCGCGATACGTCTGCTCGATAAATCCGATTTGGTCAAAAAATCATGCGGATGGACAGTATGCGCATCTGTGCCACCAAGAACAGCCGCAAATGTGGAATTTCCTGCACGCAATAAATTCACATAAGGATCTAGCTTTGAGTAAGAACGGACAGACGTTTCTGTAAATAATGGAATCATCGGCGCTTCTTCTCCAAAAGCAGAACTGAAAGCTTGCCATAATACACGGAATGCACGCAACTTTGCGATTTCTTGGAAGAATTGTGTATCTACAGCAAAGCGAATCCACGTATTTTTAGCAGTTTCCGAAAAATCACTCTCTGCCATTCGTTCTGACAGAATACTCAGTGCAACGCCTAGTTCGTGTACGGCTGTTCCTCCAGCATGATGAATTGGAATGGTATCTACCAATTGAGTTCGAACGTTTTCTGGGGCTTCCACAGCTTCTTCAGAAAAAACAACACCTTGTACGTGTGCTAGCTGTTCAGGTGCCACAAAATCAAAAACACGCAAAATGCCTTGATCGTCACTTGTCAATTTAAAGTACAACGGTTTTTCGGTGATCAATCCTGCCAACTCACTCAATTGCTCATCTGTCCAATCAAATTTGCCGAATCCTGTATAGACAACGGTTTCATTTCCGCGAAGTATATCGTCTTTCATCAAAGTTAAATATTGTTCTGCCGACTCGGCCGTCACTTCTTGTGCCACCAACCAACTCGGCTGATATTTGCCATGTTGGATAGCCGCCACTTGTGCCGGTACATAACTCCCTAATTGATCGAGCATGTTTTTGGTGTATAGCGGTTCAAGTGTAATATCTTCGATTGTTGAAGTTTTCAACGTTTCATCAAAAGGTTTGCCTTTAATCGCTTTTTCAGCTGCCTGCTGCCATTCACTATATGTACGCTTTGGAAATTGTATGTTCTTCATCGATTCGATTGTCAAACTATTCCCTCCTCAAAGGCTATCTGTCTTCATTTTAACCGACTCGACGCCGACATTAAAGCAAAAAAAGCTTGAAGTCCGAAGACTCCAGCTTTTCTTAGTAAACAGATGTATTTTCTTTTGACATATTCTCTAATATTTCTTTGACGCGAGCCAAGAATTGACCGCAAACAAGACCATCAAGTACACGGTGATCGAGTGAAAGACAAAGGTTCACCATGTCACGCGCTGCAATCATTCCGTTATCCATAATAACCGGACGTTTTACAATTGACTCAACTTGCATAATTGCTGCTTGCGGATGGTTGATGATGCCCATTGACTGAACAGAACCAAATGATCCTGTATTGTTTACAGTGAATGTTCCACCTTGCATATCAGCTGATTTTATTTTGCCTGAACGTGCTTTTAATGCCAATTCGTTTACTTCTTTGCCAATGCCTTTAACCGATTTTTCATCAGAATTTCTGATGACCGGAACAAACAAAGCACTGTCAGAAGCAACTGCAATTGAAATATTGATATCTTTTTTCTGGATAATTTTATCTCCCGCCCACATCGAGTTCATCATTGGGAATTCTTTCAAAGCTTGTGATACAGCTTTTACGAAGAAAGCAAAATACGTAATATTAAAGCCTTCTTTTTTCTTAAATTCGCCTTTGATCGAATCACGGTATTGAACAAGGTTCGTAACATCCACTTCAATCATCATCCATGCGTGCGGTGCTTCGTGTTTACTCTTCAGCATATTTGCTGCAATCGCTCTACGAACACCCGTGACTGGAATTTCAATATCTCCCGGAGCACTTTCGATTGGAGCAGGTGCGGCTTTTGGTGCTTCTGGAGTTGCTATTGCTTGCTGCGCAGCCGGTTGTTCTTGTTGCGTTGGTGTCTGTGCTGCAGGCACATCTCCAGCTTTTGGAATAGTTCCGCTGTCAATCAACTTCATTAAATCTTTACGCGTAATACGGCCTTCGTTTCCTGAACCGTCCACTTGGGTTAAGTCGATATCGTTGTCTTGAGCCAAGCGCAAGACAGCTGGTGAATAACGGCCTTTTGAACCAGCTGGTTTCGCAGGTTGAGCTGCCGTTTTTGTTTCTTCTTTTTTGCCTGCTGACGGTGCTGCTGATTGTTCATCAGGTGCATTTTTTTCTTCTTTTACAGGTGCAGAGTTGCCGCCTTCAGTTTCAATCGTGCAGACAATTTCACCGACTGCTAGAGTTTCACCTTCTGAAGCAATTAATTCCTTAACAACTCCTGTGAACGATGATGGAACTTCCGCTGTCACTTTATCTGTATTAACTTCAGCGAGTGGATCATATTTATTTACATGATCACCTGGCTGGACAAGCCATTTTTCAATGGTGCCTTCTGTGACACTTTCACCCAGCTGGGGCATTTTGATGTTTTCAATAGCCAAGGGAATTCCTCCTTTACTTGTCGTTCGGTTTTATGTTTCTTACTCTTTAAGTAATAAGCCACTCTGACTGTGCGGCAAAAGACACCGCTGCCAGTGCGCCTTATGCCTGTCGGAGCTGTGCGGCCGGTTCAACTTTTCTTTTGTCTAGCTTCAGCGCCCAGATTCTAGGGTCATAAGCCACTCTGGCTGTGCGGCAAAAGACACCGCTGCCAGTGTGTCTTACGCCCGTCGAATCTACACGGGCGCTTACGCTTTTCTTTTTAAAATTCAGCTAGTTCTCTCATTGCTTTTTCTACTTTGTCTGGGTTGATCATGAAGAATTTCTCCATAGTTGGTGCATATGCCATTGCTGGGATATCGGGTCCAGCTAGACGTTTAATCGGAGCGTCTAGGTCGAATAGGCAGTTTTCAGCGATGATAGCTGCTACTTCTCCGATGATACTTCCTTCTTTATTGTCTTCTGTAACTAGAAGAACTTTACCTGTCTTTTTCGCAGCTTCGATAATGCCTTCTTTGTCCAATGGATAAATTGTACGCAAATCAAGGATGTGCGCAGAAATACCATCTTCGGCTAGGCGTTCTGCCGCTTGAAGTGCAAAGTGGACTGCTAAACCATAAGTGATGACTGTAATATCTTCACCTTCGCGTTTCACATCTGCTTTACCAATTTCAATTGTGTAATCTTCTTCTGGTACTTCACCTTTAATTAGACGGTATGCACGTTTGTGCTCAAAAAACATAACCGGATCTTCATCGCGAATTGCTGCTTTTAACAAGCCTTTTGCATCGTATGGAGTTGACGGGATAACGATTTTTAACCCAGGCTGATTAGCGAATATTGCTTCTACTGACTGCGAATGATAAAGTGCGCCATGAACACCACCGCCAAAAGGTGCGCGGAAAACGATTGGACAAGTCCAGTCGTTATTTGAACGGTAACGAATGCGTGAAGCTTCAGAAATAATTTGGTTAATAGCGGGCATGATGAAATCCGCAAATTGCATTTCTGCAATTGGGCGTAATCCGTACATCGCTGCACCAATGCCGACACCGGCAATCGCTGATTCTGCAAGAGGCGTATCTAAGACACGGTCTTCTCCGAATTGATCGTACAGACCTTGAGTCGCTTTAAAAACGCCACCTTTTTTACCGACGTCTTCTCCGAGAACAAAGACGTTTTCGTCACGTTCCATTTCTTCTTTCATGGCAAGCGTGATGGCATCTATATAAGACATAATAGCCATTATTCGTCTCCTCCTTCTTCGGCATAGACATATTTCATCGCATGTTCTGGTTCTGCATATGGTGCTTCTTCTGCATAATCCGTTGCTTCATTGACAATCACCATAATGCGATCATTAATTTCTTTTTCTAATTCATCGTTCATCACACCGTTTTCTTTCAAATAAGCACCAAATGTTAAGATTGGATCTGTTGATTTTTGTGCAGCCAATTCATCCGCAGAGCGATACTGGCGGTGATCATCATCTGACGAGTGCGCTGTCATTCGTTCGCAAACTGTTTCTATCAAGCTTGGTCCTTCGCCACGGCGTGCGCGATCAGCAGCTTCTTTAACATGTTTGTATACTTCAATCGGATCGTTGCCATCGATTGTTACACCTGGCATACCATAGCCGATTGCTCGATCCGATACGTTTTTACAAGCTAACTGGCGTTCAACAGGCACCGAAATTGCATATTTATTGTTTTCGACCATAATGATAACTGGTAACTTGTGAACGCCGGCAAAGTTCATGCCTTCGTGGAAATCCCCTTGGTTGGAAGATCCTTCACCCAGCGTCGTAAACGTGATGAAATCTTTTTTCTTCATTTTTCCTGCTAAAGCAACGCCCACTGCGTGAGGCAATTGTGTCGTAACAGGCGAAGAGCCTGTCAAAATACGGTTACTCTTTTGCCCAAAATGACCAGGCATTTGGCGCCCACCAGAGTTTGGATCTTCTGCTTTAGCGAAAGCAGACAGCATCAAATCTTTTGGTGTCATTCCAAAATGAAGGACGACACCAATATCGCGGTAGTAAGGAGCGATATAATCTTTTGAATTATCAAGAGCAAAAGCAGCGCCTACTTGTGCTGCTTCTTGACCTTGGCATGAAATCACGAAAGGAATTTTTCCTGCGCGGTTTAATAGCCACATCCGTTCATCTACACGTCGAGCCATCAACATTGTTTCATACATTTTGAGTAAATCTTCATTTGTTAAACCAATTTCTTCATGTCTAGAAGCCATTATGTTTTCCTCCTTTAACTGTGAATTGCTTTTCCGTCAACTGCTAAAGCCGCTTCGCCCATTACTTCTGATAGTGTCGGGTGTGGATGAATTGTTTCAGCAATTTCCCACGGAGTTGCATCTAACACCATTGCAAGACCCGCTTCCGAAATCATATCGGTAACATGCGGCCCAATCATGTGCACGCCAAGTATATCGTTCGTTTCTTTGTCTGCAATAATTTTAACGAAACCATCAGATTCCCCATAAACCAATGCTTTACCAATTGCTTTGAACGAAAATTTACCAACTTTAACCTCATGACCTTTTTCTTTTGCCTGCTCTTCTGTAATACCAACACTTGCTGCTTCTGGATTGGAATAAATGCAACGTGACACCAAGTCATAGTTAATTGCATGTGGATTATTGCCTTTAATGTGCTCGATTGCCGTGATGCCCTCGTGTGATGCAACGTGCGCTAATTGAAGACCACCAATGACATCACCAATTGCGTAAATATGAGATTCTTTCGTTTGGAAAGATTTCTTCACTTGAATAAACCCTTTTTCAACAATAATGTCCGTGTTTTCAATGCCAATATTTTCAACATTTGCTTGACGACCGACTGATACTAGCATTTTTTCAGCAGAAAAACTTTCGTTTTTGCCACTGATTTCTGCTTGAATGGTAACGCCATTTTCACCTGTTTCTAATGTATCTGCCATTACTTTTGCGCTTGTCGCAAACTTAACGCCTTTTTTCTTCAAAAGTTTCAACATCTCTTTAGAGATATCTTTATCCTCTGTTGGAACGATACGGTCTGCATATTCAATAACAGTTACGTCCACACCAAAATCGTTAAGCATTGAAGCCCACTCGATACCAATAACACCCCCACCAACAATTAGAATCGATTGTGGTAAAGTTTCCATCTTCAAGGCTTCATCTGAAGTCATAACGAACTTGCCATCAACAGCTAATCCTGGCAAAGTACGCGGACGTGAACCTGTAGCGATAATGACATTATTCGGAATTAACATTTCATTTTCTTCACCATTGTTCATTTCAACAGAAATGGTTCCAGCATTTGGTGAGAAAATAGAAGGTCCAAGAATTCGACCGATACCTTCGTAGACATCAATTTTCCCTTTTTTCATCAATCCTTGCACGCCTGCATGCAATTGGTCGACGATGCCTTGTTTGCGTTGCTGAACACGTCCAAAGTCTAGTGTAACTTCACCTGTCTGAACACCAAAATCAGCTGCATGATTTTTAGTCGTCGAATAAACTTCTGCACTTCTAAGCAATGCTTTGCTCGGAATACAACCTCTATGTAAGCAAGTCCCACCCAGTTCACTCTTTTCAACGATTGCTGTTTTCAATCCAAGTTGTGCAGAGCGTATTGCTGCTACATAACCGCCGGTTCCACCGCCTAAAATAACAACATCATAATTTTGAGCCATAGCTGTATCCTCCTTTATCTGTTCTATCGTTATTCAAATTTCTTGCTACATTGTTGTCTGCTACTTAAAACGGATAGACTTTTACGCGTTCTTCTCCATTTAATACCCGTGCTGCACCTTCAGCTAATGCTTGAAGTTCGTTTTCACCGGGTTGAATTTCGACATCGGCGATCCAACTTACCCGTTCCGATATTAGTTCTACCAAGCTCTCGCCGTATGCTAAGCCACCCGTTAAAATGATGGCATCTACTTGGCCTTTTAAGACCGCACTGATTGCGCCAATTTCTCGCGCAATTTGATACGCCATCGCGTGATAGATCAATTCGGCTTTTTTATCTCCCGAAACAATACGCTGCTCTACTTTGACCACATCACTTGTTCCCAAGTAGGCGAATAACCCACTTTGTCTCACCAATTTCTTGATAATTTCTTGGTGGCTGTAATGTCCAGAAAAGCATAATTCGACCAAATCGCCTGTTGGGACTGTTCCAGCACGTTCAGGACTAAACGGACCATCGCCATGCAAACCGTTATTGACATCAATAACGCGACCATTGTGATGAGCGCCAACTGTTATGCCATTTCCCATATGCGCAACAATTAAATTGACCTCTTCGTATCGACGTCCTCTTTTTTCAGCACATCGACGGGCAACCGCTTTTTGATTGAGAGCATGAAAGATAGATTTTCTTTTAATTGACGAAAATCCAGATACACGTGCAAGTGGCTCTAATTCGTCAACAACGACCGGATCTACTATAAATGCGGGTATATTCAGTGCATCCGCAATTTCAAATGCAATAATGCCGCCTAGATTAGAAGCATGCTGTCCTGAGTACCCTACGCGTAAATCTTCTAGCATTCCACTGTTAACTTCATAAGTTCCACCTTCAATGGGACGTAATAACCCGCCCCTGCCACAAACTGCGGCTAAATTAGAAACATTCATACCCTCTTCGTCCAACGCTTCCAAAATCGTGTTTTTTCTGAATAGATATTGGTCGTTAATACTGGAAAATTTACTTAGGTCTTCTATGGTGTGGCGTATCATTTTTTCCATAATCAAAATATCATTATCGAAAACACCAATTTTTGTCGATGTAGAGGCAGGATTAATGGCCAGGATCCGATTCGACTGCCTTTGCACGTCGCTCCCTCATTTCTTCTTATACTAATAGATTTTTTCTTCCATCTCCGACAACCGACTTAACGAAGCAAGAAGCCAGGCGTAGTTTGCCTGACTTCTTACGGGAGCCATGCAGCATGCGGCTGAAACGGAATAGAAGAAAAAATTCTTTCGATTATTCTACTTTGTTATCTTCTGCTTAAAATATTATGTTCATTTCTAAGAAACTGAGTTCTTGAATTGCGAACGCGTTCGATTCGCTCTTCAGCCATGCGGTCCGCAGCGATGTAACTTGGTACGTTATCACGTTTAGAAATTGCATAAATTTTCGTGATGCTGTCATAAATTGTTTCAACGCGTTTCATCGCGCGTTCATTGTTGTAACCATATAATTCATCTGCAACGTTGATAACACCGCCTGAGTTAATAACAAAGTCAGGTGCATATACGATACCACGTGCTTCAAGCTCATCGCCGTGACGCTCTTCTTTTAATTGGTTGTTAGCAGAGCCAGCAACTACTTTTACTTTTAATTGAGGAATCGTATCATCGTTGATGATTGCGCCCATTGCACACGGTGCAAAAATATCCGCTTCTTGTGAGTAGATGTCATTTGGTGCAACTGCTGTTGCGCCGAATGCTTCTACTGCACGATTTACAGCATCTTGGTTAATATCTGTAACGATTAATTTCGCACCTTCTTTGTGAAGATATTCGCAAAGTGGGTACGCGACGTTCCCAACACCTTGAACTGCAACTGTTTTGCCTTCTAAAGAATCGTCGCCAAATGCTTCTAAAGCCGCGGCTTTCATTCCAATATAAGCGCCGTATGCTGTAACAGGTGATGGATTACCTGAAGAGCCAAATGCTGGCGAGATTCCTGTTACGAAATCTGTTTCTTCGTGGATTAAATCCATATCCGCAACAGTTGTTCCAACGTCTTCAGCAGTTATATAACGCCCGTTTAATCCTTGAATAAAACGTCCGAATGCACGGAACATTTCTTCGTTTTTGTCTTTCAATGGATCTCCGATAATAACTGTTTTTCCGCCACCCAAGTTAAGACCTGCTGCAGCATTTTTGTAAGTCATTCCGCGAGCAAGACGAATGGCATCTTCAATCGCTTCTTCTTCTGTTGCATAATTCCACATGCGCGTACCGCCAAGTGCCGGTCCTAGAGTCGTGTCATGAATACAAATAATAGCTTTTAGGCCCGAGCTTTTATCTTGGCAAAATACTAACTGTTCGTAATCGTGTTGTTCCATTCTGTTGAAAATTTCCATTGTTAATTCCCCCTAGTAGATGTTCTTAGCGTTAATGATGAGCAAATGGCCAAAGCCAATGAATACAGTTTGCTGTCTGCACTATCAGCACGCGACGATAAAACAATTGGCGCTTTAGCACCAGCTACAATACTGCCGACTTTGGCATTTGCAAAAAAGACCAGCGATTTATACAGGATATTTCCGGATTCAATAGTTGGAACAAGTAAAATGTCGGCGTTGCCGGCATTGTTTCCTGCTATTCGCTTATGTTTGGCCGCATCTACTGATATCGCATTGTCGAGAGCAAATGGCCCGTCTACGATACAATTTTTGATTTGGCCACGCCGATTCATCGCAGTAAGCGCTGCAGCGTCTAGTGTCACTTGCATGTTCGGATTAATTACTTCTACCCCCGCAAGTGGTGCAACGATTGGTAATTCTACACCTACTGAGCGCGCGATTTGAACAGCATTTTGAATAATTTGTACTTTTTGAGGTAAATCAGGACTAATATTCATGCCTGCATCTGTCAAAAAAATCAACCGATCAAACCCAGCGACTTCAAAAACAGCTACATGAGACATGATCGAGCCCGTCCGCAGACCATAGATTGGATTTAGTACGGCCTTTAACAGTACCGCTGTCGCAATCTGACCCTTCATCAAGATATCGGAATCATTCCTGAATACGGACTTTACAGCTTCTTGTGTAGCCATTTCCAAACTATCAACGTGACACAACTGAACTTTAGGGTGATCGAGCAGCTCGGGAAAATGCTCCCTTAGCATTGCTGTTACAGTCAATTCATCGTCGTATAGTCGGAAATGAGCCATATTGCGTTCGATAGCCATACTCACGGCTTTGAGAACGGACACATCAGCAGCAGCTGCAACAGCCACCGTATGATTAGACTCATCCGAAACCATCTCGAATAACTGATTTAATGTGGCCATTACCGCTCACCTCATTCTTCTTAATTAAAACAGAACAAATGGTCATATATAAGAGATGAAAGCGTTTTATTTGCTTTTTAGCACGTAAAACATTGCAATTAATTGCAAAACCCTGCAATAATTTGCAAAACTATTGCATTAACCCGTATTTCTCTAATTTGTAATACAAGGTTCGGAGAGAGATTTCTAATTGTTTTGCCGTTTTGGATTTATTGCCTTTAGCCTGTTTCAAAGCATGATGTAAAATTCCTCGTTCAACAGTATCCAATTGTTCTTGCAAAGGCATGGAGGATTGAATGAGTACTTCGTTTTTCGCTTCTGCAACTCGTAGCATACTAAGTGGGATGTGTTCTTCAGTTAATACACGGTCGTTCATCTGCATGAAGATCATCGAACGGCTCAGTACGTTTTCCAGTTCCCTGACATTACCTGGCCAATCATAGACACGCAAATACTGTAAGGCTTTGTCAGAAATCGATTCAACACTGCGCCCGTACTCCTGATTTAACTTCAACAATAGACGCCCAGTAATTCTCGGAATGTCTTGCTTTCGATTACGCAAAGGCGGAATTAAAATTGGCATCCTGTTTAACCGATAATACAGATCCTCACGAAACTTCCCTTCAAGCAATGCTTTTTCCATGTTTGCATTTGTCGACGCAATCACACGCACGTTAACAGGAATCGGTTTACTCCCACCTATACGCAAGGTTTCATGTTCTTGTAGTACACGTAGCAATTTACTTTGAAGCATCGATGACAATTCACCAATTTCATCTAAAAAGATGCTGCCATTATTGGCTTCTTCAAACAAGCCGCGCTTTTCTCCTGTTTTAATACCTGGAATGGCTCCTTCTTCATAACCGAAAAGTTCACTTTCTAACAGTTCCTCTGAAAGCGCAGCGCAATTGACGCGGACGAATTTGTTGTATTTCCGCTCACTAGCACTGTGGATGGCGTGTGCGAATAATTCTTTACCCGTCCCCGACTCACCGCGCAATAATACGGTCACTAAAGTTTGTGCGGCTAATTTTGCTTGTTGAAGAGATAATTGCATTTCTGACGACAACCCGATGATGTCATCAAAGGTATACTTCGATTCCAGTGTACGAATAATACTTCGAGCACGATCTAGCTCTTTCATTAGGGAGCGAATTTCGGTCGTATCGTGAATGACGCCAACACTGCCTTTTAACTTATTGTCGACGATAATGGGTGCGACGTTAACAATAACTTCGCGGTTTGACGGACCTACTTTTAAATTAACTCCGCGTACAGGCTTGCGTGTTTGCAGTGCTTTTAAGTGCATGCTTTCTCCTTCAGAGATATCTGCCGATGCCGGCTGACCGATAACATCCTTCATCTGCAAGCCGGTAATTCGTGTATACGCTGGATTTACAAGCAATCCATTGCCCTTTTCATCTACTACGGATATAGCGTCATCACTCGACTGGATAATGGCTTCTAACATGGTCTGCACTTCTTTCAGATCTGTTATTTCTTCTGCTAACGCAACCACTTCCGTAATGTCTTTAAACACCGCAAAGGCACCGATGATCTCTCCATCATCACCAATCATTGGGAACCGGGAAGTAACAATTCTCGAACCATTTTCTAACGGCAGTTCTTTGTTCAATTCGGTGCGACCCGTTTCGTAGATTCTTGGCAATTCACTCAAGGAAATAAATTCGTGAATATGCTTTCCGAGTGTTTCATCAACTGTCACTTCAAGCATTCGCGCTGCACTTTTATTGATAAATGTAATATGGCTTGTTTTATCAATACCAATCATACCTTCTTCTATTGAATTGAAAATGATTTTTTCTCTACGACTTTCTTTACTTAATCGATTAATAAAATGCTCTTTTTCTTCCAACAAACGAACCAATACATTTGCAAGACTGCCAGGAACAATAACCGTCTTTTTCAAAAAATACGTTTTTAGCTCTTGATAAAAAGAATCACTTCCAGTGACATTAAAGACAATATCAATATCCGCTTTATTGAATTTCCGGTAATCCTCCGCAACCGAAATACCGTGAGACCGCGCAGTTAAAACAGCAGGCGCATCCATGTGTAAATCAACGACGCCATGTACGTCTAAATAATCCGTTTCGAGAAGAGTCTTTAAAATAGCAGACCCTCCAACACCACCGCCGACAATTAATACTGTTTGCAATTTCATTCAAACTCCCTTCCACCAATATGCAAGTAATTGCAATAATATTTTAAGCGTACATCAGGAAGGTTTTCTTGACAACTTTAATAGAATTAGAAACAATAGAAGCAGAAGGATGTGGAATTATGGGTCGTCTAGTGGCATTTATCATTTTGCTGATTCCTGGAATTATGGCGGCATATGGCATTAAATTAATGCGTGATACGTTATTTAATAAATTGCTCGAGCCTTTTCCGGCTCTTTGGCTCCAGTTTACATTCGGCACTCTTTTTGTCGTTCTAGGAATCGGTTTTTTTGCCGGATTTCTATTGAATCGCGATCGAAAAAAAGGGACCGTTTCAAAAAGATTCCAGAAATAAAAAAATTGCGTCTACCCAAAAAGGGGAGACGCAATTTTTCTTTTAACACGATCTGGGTAATTGGTAATAATACCAACCGTTTGTGAATTAAGTTGAGTGATAAGCGACTCCGACCCTAAAACTCCGTACAACCGAACTTTCTTGTCCAACTCTAGGACATCGGCCCATAAAGCTTTATTAAGAAGGCGTTTATGGAGATGAATACTGTCGACCCACTCCATTTCTTTCACGTAAGGCAGCTGTTTATTCTTTTTAATAATCAGAGCCATTTCAGTAGAAGGCATCAATTTCTTCATTTCTTCCAGCAATTGCGGATTAAACGAAGACAAATGGATATCCCTAATCCCTTCCAACATAGCTGCAAGAATTTGTGGTCCTTTTGGATTTTTCACAAATGATGCTTTTAACTCAACGTTCAATGGAATGTTCTTTTTTTTTGCCCATTGAAACACTTCATACGCTAACGGGATTTGATAATGCTGAAATGGACGTATCCATTTTTTGCCGACACGAAGATCTTTTATGTCTTCGTAAGCAAGTGCCTCAATATCTGCATTAAAACCAGTTAGTCGCCGCAAGTTGTCATCATGAAAGACAACAACAACGCCGTCTTTCGTAATTTGTACATCAAGCTCAATCCCAACACCAAATTCACAAGCCTTAAAAAAAGCGTCCCATGTATTTTCCAGTGCATATCCTGAAGCGCCTCGGTGTGCATACACTTTGACTTCAGACAATAAAATCATCCTCTTCCATTTCTGAAATCCACTAAACGAGTAAAACCGAATTTACTATCGATTCTACTAGCTGTTTCTTTGCAGTTCCATCACTATTTTATCATTTATTAGGACAAACTAACAGCATTGTCGTTTTACTGACTTTTTTTTGGTTTTGCTATTTTCGTATACTTCCTTATGTAAAAAAATACATTGTAAGCTTTAAAACAAAAAAACCGATGAATTAAAGTCTCATCGGTCGATTATCTATTGGATCATAGTAGGTTTTTAAAGCGACGCCATCGTAAAAAATGCAATCAAAATGCTAACGCAATAAACACCATAAAAATACAGCCGGTCGGTGACAGTTCCTTCACCATTACCTAAAAAATAGTCATCAATTTGCCGAATCAATTGCAATTGCGCTCGCCTCTTTTCATCCCATTGATTTTCCGGTCTCGTCATTCTTAATCATTCGGAAAGTTCCCTTTTTTTAAAAACAATGTCTTATTCTTTTCCTTTATTGTGCTTTTTTTAAACCTACCCATTCGCTCCAACAAACACAATAAATGTGCTTAGAATTAACTAAAAAAACTTCCCTACCGCCATTTTGGCGACAAGAAAGTTTCGATAAATTCTCCGATTATAAATCGTCTCGCATTTTCAGCTGCAAACTATCTGCGACCATTGCAATAAATTCCGAATTAGTTGGTTTTGATTCTAAATGCGCTACACTGTAGCCGAAAATTTTTGAGATATGATCGACCGTTTCATGACGATTCCAGACTTGCTCAATTGCATGGCGAATCGATCTTTCTACCCTCGACGACGTCGTGTCAAATTTAGTAGCAATTCCCGGATATAATACTTTAGTGACTTTATTTAATATTTCTGGTTGTTCCAGTACTAACGAAACGGCTTCTTTTAAATAAAGATAGCCTTTAAGATGAGGGGGAATCCCAATATCTTTCACCATATTCGTAATCAAATCATCTTTCGTTCGCTTGTCTTCAGTTTGCTTTGTTTTACCAGTTCGTGCATTCATAATATGATTAATCTGGACTGCAAGGCGTTCTACCTCAAAAGGTTTCATAATAAAATAGGAAGCTCCGTACTCCGCAGCCTGGCTCATTATCGATTCCTGTCCAAAAGCAGACAGCATAATTACATCAATTCCCTGTAAATCTTCATTTTCTTTGATAGCATCTAAAACAGCGATGCCGTCTAGATAAGGCATAATAATATCCAATAATAAGACATCAATTGTGTGATTTTGGAGCATTTCGATACAAGTTTTGCCGTTATAAGCAACTTTTACTACTTCCATGTTAGCTTGTGCATTTAAATAATCTTCCATCAGTCCGACCAATTCGCGATTATCATCTGCAATTGCGATTTTTATTTTTTTCATTCGACTCTCTCTCCTTGGTGACTGACTCTAGCAGGATTGTTTTTCTTCTTAATTGACTCTCTTTACCCTTACTGGCTGTCTTTATAACTTTATTTCATCAATAGTTTACGGTCTGCCGCGAGTGATAACAATTCTTCCGCATGTTGCAAAGTCAGATCTGTTATTTCAGCTCCTGACAGCATACGACTCATTTCTTCCGTTCGCTCTCTTCCATTAAGCTCGGTCACCGCAGTGGTTGTTCGTTGCTTGTCGACTTTTTTCTCAATAAACAAATGCTGATCTGCCATCGCCGCTACTTGAGGCAAATGGGAAATACAAAGCACTTGAGAATCGACTGAGATAGCAGCAATTTTCTCAGCAATAGCCTGAGCCACTCGACCGCTAACACCTGTATCCACTTCGTCGAATATAATGGAAGTTATGCCTTGATGCTTAGAGAAGATGGTTTTTAGTGCCAACATCATGCGGGACAATTCCCCGCCGGATGCTACTTTAGTTAAAGGTTTCAACGGTTCGCCAAGATTTGTTGAAATGTAAAAAGTAATTGCATCATGACCATGACGATCAAATCGACCGCTTGGCAACACGGTAAAGTTTACTTCAAACGATGCCTTTGCCATATGTAATTCTTTTAACTGCTCCATAATCGCTTTGCCTAGGCTTTTCGCTGCTTTTTTGCGAAGAATCGTTAACTCTTCCGCTTCCACACGCAAATCCTCAGTTAATTCTTTTAACTTTTCTTGATCTAATTGATAACGCTGATCTCGGTTGACCAATTTATCCAATTCATCTGTCTGCTTTTCATGATACAGCAAAATATCTTCTACAGAAGTCCCGTATTTTCTTTTTAGCGATTGAATAACAGCTAAACGTTGCTCGATTTCATTTAATCTACCCGGATCGAATTCCATATCATCTAAAATCCGCTTGATTTCCGTACCGGTATCTTGGATTAAATAAAAAGCACCGGATAAAGTTTCAGAGGACCCTATAAAAGTTTCATCTACTGCTGCTGCATGTTCAAGTTCAGACATAGCGGATCCAATCCAATCCAGTCCTTTGCTTTCTCCTTGAATTGCTTCGTGCGCCGCAGAAATTGACTCGTATATCTTATTAAAATTTTGTAATTTTTTACGTTCTTGAATAAATTCTTCTTCTTCTCCTATAACCAACTCCGCTGCTTCGATTTCTTGCAGTTGGAAAGTCAATAAATCAATACGCTGTGCAATTTGCTGCTCATTTTCAGTATAAGAAGAAAACTCTCGCTTTAATTTTGTGTACTTATCAAATGTGTGGCTATAGCTTTCTTTTGACTTCGCTAAGCTTTTACCGGCAAACTGATCGAGCAAGTAAAGATGCTGTTTTTCATCCATCAATTCCTGTGTTTCGTGTTGGCCGTGAATATCAATTAGAGAAGCTCCAACTTCACGTAAAATAGAAATGGTAACGAGTTTACCATTTATTCGACAGACATTTTTGCCTTTATCATTTAATTCTCTGCGCAACAAAATATCGCCATCACTCCAAGTGATACCGAATTCCTCTAATCTGCGAAATACCGGGTGTTGTTCACTTTCTAATGAAAACAAGCCTTCGATTTCTGCCTTTTTAGCGCCATGACGAATAAATTCTTGGCTTCCTCGTCCACCTGCTAAAAGATGAACCGCATCGATAATAATGGATTTACCGGCTCCGGTTTCTCCAGTCAAAACAGTCAATCCTTCAGAAAAGCTAACTGTCAAAGCATCAATAATAGCAAAATTGCGTATATCTAACTCCCGAAGCATATCCGCTCACCTCTTCTTAAAGCATTTCGATTAAACGTTGTTTTAAAATTTCACGCTGTTCGGTATCTCGGCAAATAATAAGACATGTATCATCCCCACAAATTGTTCCAAGAATTTCTTCCCAGTCCAAATGATCAATGAGTGAGCCAATTGCATGAGCATTACCTGGCAAAGTTTTCATTACTAAGAAATGGCTAGCTCCGTCAATGCTAACAAAAGCATCTGTCAATGCACGATGCAGTTTTTGCATTGGATTAAAACGTTGATCAGCTGGCAAACTATATTTGTAACGCCCATCTTGAAGCGGTACTTTTACTAAATGCAATTCTTTTATATCCCGTGAAACAGTTGCTTGTGTCACTTCATAGCCCGCTGATTTTAATAGTTCTACCAACTCATCTTGTGTTTCAATTTCACGATTTGATATAAGATCGCGTATTTTAATGTGACGCTGTCCTTTATTCATGTTGTGCCCCCTTGAATGAATAATTATTCCATATACCTAATATTCTAACTCTATTTCATACACAAGACAAGAAAACACATTCCTTTTTGGAATGTGTTTATAATAATTCATGTGCTGTCTTGACAGTTTCATCGATGGACTGCTCAGAAACCCCTGCTATATCAGTGCCTTCAATAGCCGATTGAAGGTGAAATAAAAATTCAATATTACCTTCTCCACCAGTAATCGGTGAGAACGACATGTTCTTCACATGAAAACCGGCTTCAACTGCAAATTTTCCGACTTTAACCAACACATCACGGTGTATTTGGGGGTCGCGAATAATGCCTTTTTTTCCGACATTTTCTCTACCTGCTTCAAATTGAGGTTTGACCAGTGCGATGACGTCGCCCCCTGGGACCAAAACTTGTTTTAACACAGGAAAAATAATGCGCAAAGAAATAAACGAGACATCAATTGTAGCAAATTCCGGCAGACCTTGATTAAAATCTTCTGGTTTGGAATGGCGGAAATTGACGCGTTCCATGACAGTCACACGCTCATCCTGCCTAATCTTCCATGCCAACTGATTGTAACCAACATCAAGTGCATAGCAGTGCTTAGCGCCGTTTTGAAGAGCGCAATCAGTGAAGCCACCTGTTGAAGAGCCAATATCAAGCATCAGTTTGTCGGCAACCGATAAGTCAAACTTTTCTAAAGCTTTTTCAAGCTTTAAACCGCCTCGGCTAACATATTTCAAATCATTTCCTTTCATTTGCAAAGGAGATTCTACTGAAATTTTTTCACCAGGCTTATTCATGCGTTCAGATCCAGAATAGATAATACCAGCCATGATAGCTCGTTTTGCTTTTTCACGTGTTTCACAGATGCCTTGTTCAACTAACAAGACATCTACACGTTCTTTTTTGGGCTTGATCATAGAGGAATCGAACCTGCCTGCTTTTTGGCTTGCGCACGCTTGTTAATGACACGCACGACTTCATCGCTATTTAAATGAATTTCATCCATAAGTTCAGCAACGTCTCCGTGTTCAATAAAGTGATCCGGAATTCCTAAACGGTCAATAATCGATCCGCGGTATTGGTTTTCTTGTGCAAATTCTAACACGGCACTACCAAAGCCACCTTGAAGTACCGCTTCTTCAATCGTTACGACCGGAATGTCACGTTTAAAGACTTCGTGGAGCATTGCCTCGTCCATCGGTTTAATGAAACGTGCATTTACCACTTCCACGGAAATGCCTTGCTCGAGTAGTTGTTCTGCTGCGCGCATAGCCATTGGAATGGTCGTACCGAACGTTAAGATGATAGCATCTGTTCCTTTTTGTAACACTTCCCACGAACCGATTGGCAACGCGTGAAGTTCTGTATCCATTGGTACACCTAAGCCGTTGCCTCTTGGATAACGAAGCGCAATTGGGCCACCATTATAATCAATAGCAGTTTTCACCATATGCTGCCCTTCATTTTCGTCTTTTGGCATCATAATGACCATGTTCGGCAAATGACGTAAGAATGCAATATCGAAAACGCCTTGATGCGTTTCACCATCTGCTCCAACAAGACCCGAGCGATCAATTCCAATAAAGACATTTAAATTTTGACGACAAATATCATGAACGACTTGATCGTATGCACGTTGTAAGAAGGTTGAATAAATCGCTAAGAATGGCTTCATGTCTTGTGTAGCAAGTCCAGCCGCCATCGTTGTCGCATGCTGTTCTGCAATTCCAACGTCAAACATACGGTCAGGAAATTCAGAAGCGAATCCTTCTAATTTCGAACCAACTGGCATAGCCGGTGTAATTGCGACAATGCGCTCGTCTGTGCGTGCTAGTTTACGGACAGTTTCTGCTACCAAACCGCTCCATGAAGGCGCTTTTGAAGATGATTTCACTAAATCACCAGTCTCCGTTTTATAAGGACCCGTACCATGCCATGTCCCAATTGTATCTTGTTCAGCAGGTAAAAAGCCTTTGCCTTTTTTCGTTATGACATGAAGTAAAACCGGTCCTTTGGTTTTCTTCGCGTAACGCAAGTTTTCTTCCAGTTCTTCTAAGTCATGTCCATCAATTGGCCCTAAATACGTAAAGCCCATTTCTTCAAAGAACATTCCTGAAACTACTAAATATTTCAAAGAATCTTTTACGCGTTCAGCAGTTGCGGCTAATCTGCCACCGACTGCCGGTACTTTTTTAAGTAAATATTCCAAATCATCTTTGACTTTGTTGTATTTTCCAGCTGTTCTCATACGGCCAAGCATACTGTGCATTGCTCCAACATTTGGAGCAATAGACATTTCATTATCATTTAAAATAACGATCATATCGGTCTTCGTATGACCAATGTGATTTAATGCTTCAAAAGCCATTCCACCGGTTAATGCTCCATCACCAATAATTGGAACTACATAATTGTCGGTTTTTTTGATATCACGAGCAGCTGCCATTCCCATTGCAGCTGATAGAGACGTCGAACTATGTCCAGTTTCCCATACGTCATGGTCGCTTTCATTGCGTTTCGGAAATCCACAAAGACCTTTAAATTGACGCAGTGTGTCAAATTGGCTAGCTCTTCCTGTTAAAATTTTGTGGACATATGACTGGTGCCCTACATCCCAAATAAATTTGTCTGATGGGCTATCGAATACTTTGTGTAGCGCAACCGTTAGTTCCACTACTCCAAGATTCGGACCAATATGCCCACCTGTTCTTGATAAATTCTCTATTAGAAACCGTCTTATATCTTCACTTAATACTTCAAGCTGTTTTGTGTTCAGCTCTTTTAAGAAAGATGGACCAGTAATCGATTGTAGATCCATTGCCATCACGCACCTTTTTTAAAATTTTCCTTCAGACTGTCTGTTCATATTATATCAGTCTACAGCGATTGTACAAACTAGAGCCTTAGAAATCAGCTTTTTCTTTGAACAATTAAGTCTGTCAGTTGTAACAGCAATGTTTTTTCTCCCATCAGCTTATCGAGTGAATTGATCGCTTCAGAAGCATGAAAGTCTAACTTTTCCTTTGCTTTTGGCAATGTCAATATGCCTGGATAGGTACTTTTATCGCTCGACTCGTCTTTTCCAGCAGTTTTTCCAAGTTCCTGAGAAGTTCCCGTAACATCTAGAATATCGTCTTGAATTTGGAACGCAAGCCCAAGATGCTGACCAAATTGACTGAGTGCCACCATTTCTTCGTTCGAAGCTTGTGCTAAAATACCACCCGCTAGAATGCTATACGTTAACAAAGCACCCGTTTTCAAGCGATGTACTTGCTCTAGTTCTTCAAGTGTTAATTGTTTTTCTTCACCTTCAATATCTAGTACTTGTCCGCCGACCATTCCTTCAGCCCCCGCAGAAACACTCATCAAATCAATTAAACGGACTTTATCATCACTTGAAACGTTCGACAACCTTGCAACAATACCGAAGCTATAAGTTAAAAGTGCATCTCCAGCAAGAATAGCTACAGCTTCTCCAAATACTTTATGGTTTGTTGGCATGCCCCGTCTTAAATCGTCATCATCCATACTTGGTAAATCGTCATGAATCAATGAATAAGTATGAATCATTTCAATTGCAGCCGCTACTTTAAGTGCATCGGGATGTTCTTGTCCGCTTAACTCATGAAGAACTGCCAGCAAAAGAATTGGACGGATTCGTTTTCCACCTGCTTGCAACGAATAATGCATCGACTCTCTTAGCGAATTGGGAATCGGCAATGATAAAATTAGTTGAGCCATTTCCTGTTGGATAAGTGGTTCGTAATGCGTACGAAATTCAGTTAAATTCATTTGGCATTCCCGCCCATTTCTATGTCGATTGGCACTTCCTTGCCGTCTTTCATCATTGTCACCAATTGACTTTCTGCATTCTGTAATTTATCGTGGCATACTTTTGACAGTTCCATCCCTTTTTGATAAAGGGTAAGCGCTTGTTCAAGTGGAACGTCTCCCTGTTCGAGTTGACGAACAATTTCCTCCAATTGTTCCATTGCATCGTTAAACATGATTTTCTTTTCAGCCATCGTTTACGTCTCCTTTACTTGCTGGATTTATTTCATTGACAGTTGCCTGGATCATACCGTCTTGCATTGCGATCGTCAAACTGTCACCTGTTTTTACCTGCGTTACACTTTTTACTACAGCTCCTTCTATATAAGGAATCGAATAGCCACGGTCCATAATCTTAAGTGGACTTAGCGCATCCAATGTCCGAATAGAAGAGGACAGCTGTTGCTGGCGATCTTTTAGCAATTGATTTACTTGATAATCAAGCCTTCTTCCAAGTTCCGTTACATCTGTCTCCGACTGACGAATTTGTTGCAGGGGCATGCGCGACTTTAATCGGTGGTCGAACGTACGGTATTGTTCTTTTGAACGACTCACATATTGTAAAGACTCACGCTGCAGAGAGTCAGTAGCCCGCTCTATACGTTCTATAAATGGACGGTATAGCCGTTCTGGGTAAGCTAGTGGAAACGATGAAGTTAATCGTTCTAGCATTTTCTGTTGCTGGCTGATCGTGATAGAAACGGTCCGGTACATCCGACTGCGATAGCTTGATATTTTCTCAAGCAGCTCTGCCTGACTTGGTACGGCTAGTTCGGCAGCGGCAGTCGGTGTCGGTGCTCGTAGATCTGACACAAAATCAGCAATCGTAGTATCCGTTTCGTGACCAATGGCTGAGATAATAGGAATTTTCGAAGCGACAATAACACGCGCCACTGCTTCTTCGTTAAAAGCCCATAGATCCTCGATAGAACCGCCACCTCGACCAACGATTAAGACGTCATAATTGCTTGTATTGGCCGCCTGTATCGACTGAACTATGGATTGGACTGCACCTGCCCCTTGTACGAGTGTAGGATACAATACCACCTCTGCTAAAGGATAACGACGATGTAAGGTAATAATAATATCGCGCACAGCAGCTCCCGTCTGAGCGGTCACTACTGCAATTCTTTTCGGAAAACGCGGCAGTTGTTTTTTATGAAGTGCATCGAACAAGCCTTCTTTGGCTAGCTTTTCTTTTAATTGTTCAAAAGCTAAATAGTAATCACCAATGCCGTCTACTTGCATAGATTGTGCATACAATTGATATTGACCCGATGCTTCGTAAACTGAAACGTCTCCACGGATCAATACTGTCATGCCGCTTTCGGGCTTGAATTTAACAGACTTAGCACTTGCTGAAAACATGACGCCTGGTAATCGTGTGGCATTGTCTTTTAATGTGAAATAAATATGGCCGCTCGTATGGATTTTAACATTCGATAATTCACCTTTGACGTAAACATCGCGAAGATGTGGATCGGCATCAAACTTCTTTTTTATGTATTTGGTTAAGGCTTTGACACTTAAGTACGGGTCGGTTGACACACTTTCAACCCCTATCTGTGAATTTAAAAAGCTGTCTTTCTTTCGAAAAACAGCCCTATTGCTCTTTATTTTACATGCTTATGCTTATTTTGTCTTTGATAACCCTTTTTCCGCTGACTGTAGTGTATTTCCCATCAGCATCGCAATGGTCATCGGTCCGACACCACCAGGAACTGGAGTTACAAAGCCAGCTGTTTCTTGAACATCTTGAAAGTCAACATCCCCGCACAATTTACCGTTTTCATCTCGGTTCATTCCTACATCAATAATAACTGCATCTGGTTTGATAAATGTGTGATCGATAAACTTGGCTCTACCGATAGCAGCAATCAAAATATCCGCTTGTGCTGTGATGCTCGCTAGATCTTTGGTTTTGGAATGGCAGTAAGTCACAGTCGCATCTTTTTGAAGCAATAGCTGACCAATTGGCTTGCCCACGATATTGCTACGTCCAATTACAACTGCATGCTTGCCAGCTGGATCAATATTGTAATGAGCTAGTAGCTCCATTATGCCGTGCGGTGTACACGGCAGGAAAGCTTCTTTACCAATCATCATATTACCGACCGAAATTGGGTGGAAGCCATCGACATCTTTTTCTGGACTAATTGCTGAAATAACTTTAAATTCATCAATTTGTTTTGGCAAGGGCAGTTGGACAAGAATGCCGTGAATTTCTGGATTTTGATTTAACTCCTCAATTTTCGTCAGCAGTTCCTGCTCGGTCAATGTATCTGGATATTGATGAAGATCTGAACGCATACCAAGTGCTTCACACGTTTTTTTCTTGTTTTTTACATATGTAAGAGAGGCGGCGTTTTCTCCCACCAATATAACGGCAAGTCCTGGGATGATGCCTTGCTGTGCCAATTTTTCCACGCGCTCTTTTACCTGGATTTTAACTTTCTGGCTTACCGCTTTTCCATCAATCAATATTGCAGTCATATAAACTCCTCCAATTAATTTGCTGTTTCGTCTGTAAATTTCGAAAGAACGCCGTTAACAAAGCGACTCGATTTATCGTCTCCAAAAGTTTTGCACAGTTCAATCGCTTCGTTCATGATGACACGTGCAGGTGCATCTTCCATATGGTCTAGTTCAAAGATCGCCATGCGAAGAATTGTTCGTTCAATTTTCGGTAACCGTTCTAACGACCAATTTTCCAAATGTCCAACTAATTTTTCATCAATTTTTTCCATATTGCTGTAAGTGCCTTGAACTAATAGACTATAGAAGTTATCATTTTCTCCAGCCATTACATGGTCCATAGCCTCATCAATTGTCAGTTCAGTGCCTTCAAGTTGAAATAAGGTCTGAAGCGCTTTTTCGCGTGCTTCGTGTCGTTTCATAATATGTCCGGTCTCCTTTTCACAGCTAATTACCTCTTATTATACAGGTTTTCGGACTGAACTTCCATGTTTGAAATGTTCGGTCAATAGTTCAACACAACAAAATTCTGGGCTTAGCAGACAAAAAAGACGAGGCCGTCCCGAAGCCAGTGCTAGCGCTTCAGGACAGCCTCGCTGTCTATTCTGTTGCTTGAGACTCGAAGTTAATGCCTGTAATGTGCACATTCACTTCTTGTGTTTGAAGCGACGTCATATTTTCAAGCGTTTGACGAACCTGCTCTTGAATTTTTAAAGCTGTCTTTGGAATTGATACACCATAGTTAATGACGCAATAAACATCAATCGCTAGTCCTTCTTCAGACAAGTCGGTTTTGATGCCTTTGCCGTGAACTTTCTTGCCTAACCGCTCAACTACATCAGAAGCAAAATTACCACGCATGCTTGCAACACCTTCAATATCCGTCGCTGCAATGCTCGCAATGATCTCCAAAACTTCTGGAGCCACTTCGATGTTACCTAAATTTTGTGCTCCATGAGACTTCATCCGTACATAAGGTGCTGTTTTTTCTGCCATTTGCAAAGCTCCTCCTTTAAGATCCCAGTACGTCGTATTTTTCCAGGAATTTCGTATTGAAATCGCCTGATTTGAATACTTCGTGATCCATTAATTTTGAATGGAATGGAATCGTCGTGAACACGCCTTCAATGACAAACTCATCTAACGCGCGTTTCATTTTCGCTACCGCTTCTTCGCGCGTATCAGCAAAAGTAATTAGTTTAGCAACCATGGAATCATAATACGGGGGAATGCTGTATCCCGAGTACATAGCCGAATCTATTCTTACGCCCATACCACCTGGGGGCAGGTACATCTCTACTTTGCCTGCTGAAGGCATAAAGTTTTTCGCTGGGTTTTCCGCATTTATACGGCATTCGATCGACCAGCCCTTAAAAACGACATCTTTTTGTTTATAAGCTAGTTTTTCGCCCGAAGCAACTTTTAATTGCTGTTGAATCAAATCAATTCCTGTAATCATTTCTGTTACTGGATGCTCTACTTGAATACGTGTGTTCATTTCCATAAAGTAAAATTTCTGGTTAACTGCGTCAAAGATAAATTCAACTGTCCCAGCACCACGGTAGTCGACGGCCAAAGCAGCTTTTACTGCAGCATCGCCCATTTCTGCGCGCAACTCAGGAGACAAAGCCGGTGAAGGCGCTTCTTCAACTAATTTTTGCATGCGGCGCTGAATTGAACAGTCACGCTCACCTAAATGAATGGCATTGCCATGTGAGTCTGCTAACACTTGAATTTCAATATGACGGAAATCTTCGATAAATTTCTCGATATAAACGCCTGGATTCCCAAAAGCAGCTGCTGCTTCTTTTTGCGTCATTTTCAGACCTGTAACAAAATCTTCGCGCGTTCGGGCCACACGAATTCCTTTTCCACCACCGCCGGCAGTTGCTTTAATGATGACCGGAAATCCGATTTCATCTGCAATCCGTAAGCCGTCTTCTTCACTAGCTACAATACCAGTGGAACCTGGAACAACTGGGACACCGGCTTTGCGCATCGTTTCACGGGCTACGTCTTTAGTACCCATACGCGAAATAGCATCGGCTGTTGGACCGATAAACATCATATCGCAAGCTTCGCATAATTCAGCAAAACTCGCGTTTTCAGCTAAAAATCCGTACCCTGGATGAATGCCATCACAATTTGTTAGCTTAGCAACTGACATGATATTTGAAAAGTTCAAATAACTATCTTTTGATAATTTTGGACCGATGCAATAAGCCTCATCTGCAAGTTCCACATGAAGCGCTTCTTTATCTGCTTCTGAATATACTGCGACCGTCTCAATGTCCATCTCTTTACAAGCACGAATAATCCGGACCGCAATTTCCCCACGGTTTGCAATTAATACTTTTTTCATCGCTTTCATCGCTATCTCCCCTTTCCTCAGTTTGCTTTCACGAGGAATAAAGGTTGGCCGTATTCGACAAGCTGACCATCTTTTACAAGTATTTCAGCAATTTCCCCATCTACTTCTGCTTCGATTTCGTTGAATAATTTCATCGCTTCAACAATACACACTACTTGATCGGCAGTAACTTTAGATCCTACTTGTACATAAGCCGCTTCCTCTGGAGATGGAGATTCATAGAAAGTACCGACCATTGGTGAAAGAATTTTGTGATACGCTGAATCGCTGCTAGCGGGAATTTCGGGTGTTTCTTGTGATACCAGTCTTTCTGCTTCTGACTCTTTTGTCGGTGCAGATGCACTTGGTGCTTCTACCGCTTTTGGTTGTTGAGGTGTTTGTGCTGCTGAGTTAAGCGTTTGTTGAGCGGAGCCCGAACCATTTTTTTTCATTTTCACTTTAACGCCTTCAAATTCGTAAGAGAACTCTTCAATTGATGACCCATCTACCAATTTGATGATTTCGCGGATTTCTTGAATTTTCATATTCATCCTACTCCCCTAATATGTAGTTAATTGATTTCTATTCTATTTTAGACTTTTTCGTTCTATTTTGAAATAGCTAAGCTGACTTTTTAAAAAAAGGCCTCTAGCAATAGAGGCCTTCTGCTTGTTATTGAGCTCTTGATACGTACGACGAGTCTGTCGTGTTAATAATCAAGTGATCGCCTTCGTTGATGAAGAACGGCACTTGAACAGACAAGCCAGTTGACAATTTCGCTGGTTTTGATCCACCGCTTGCCGTATCCCCTTTAATGCCTGGATCCGTTTCAACTACTTCTAGAACAACCGTATTCGGTAGTTCAACACCTAATACTTCGCCTTGAAATTGAATAACTTGAACTTCCATGTTTTCTTGAAGAAACTTCAATTCGTATTCAATGTTTTTTTCAGGCAATTCAATTTGATCGTATGTTTCCATATCCATAAATGCGTGCATATCACCATTGGCATACAAATACTGCATTTTGCTGTTATCGATTTGTGCTTTCGCGACTTTTTCGCCTGCACGGAATGTCTTTTCAGTGACACTTCCAGAACGCAGGTTGCGAAGTTTTGAACGCACAAATGCTGCGCCTTTACCTGGTTTTACATGTTGGAATTCCATAACGCGCCAAATTCCGCCGTCTACTTCAATTGTGACACCTGTCTTAAAATCGTTTACTGAAATCATAGTAGTTCCTCCGTTTGTTATAAAATGCGTAGCTCTTTTGTGGAGTTAGTCAACCGTTCATTTCCTGACTCGGTTATCAGTATATCATCTTCAATGCGCACTCCGCCAATTCCCGGTAGATAAATTCCCGGTTCTACTGTTACAGCCATGTTCGGCTCAAGAATTGTTTCTGATTTAAAAGACAATCCCGGACCTTCGTGAACTTCTAAACCGATGCCATGACCCGTTGAATGGCCGAATGCGTCGCCATAGCCTTTAGATTTAATATAATCTCGTGCGATAGCATCCGCTTCTATCCCACTTATACCTGGACCAATTTTCTCTACACCTAGTTCTTGTGCTTTCAAGACCACATCATAGACTTCCTTCATTTTCTCTGAAGGCTGACCGACTGCAACCGTACGGGTAATATCTGAAATGTAGCCATTGTATAAAGCACCGAAATCAAGTGTAACCATGTCACCTTTTTCAATAATTTTATCTGTAGCTACGCCATGAGGCAATGCCGAACGAAGTCCAGACGCAACGATAATATCAAAACTTGATGATGTCGCTCCTTGTTTTCTCATGAAAAATTCCAGTTCATTAGAAACTTCAAGCTCTGTCAATCCTGGACGAATAAATCCGCAAATATGCTCAAAAGCATCATCTGCAATTTTAGCAGCTGCTTTTAAAATTGTGATTTCTTCTGGTGTCTTGACCATCCGAATTTTTTCAACCAAATCGCTGACAGGCTGTAACTCTATATCCATCTTGGATTTATATTGCATAGCTGTTGCATAAGTCATATGATCTTGTTCAAAAGCTAGTGTTTGAATAGCTAACGACTTAACCGTTTTGATTGCCTCGTCAGTTAAGTTTTTTTCTGCTTGGACAACAACAAAATCTTCAACTTGGTCATTGGCTTGCTCAGTGTAACGAAAATCAGTAATAAAAACCGCCTTTTCCTGTGTCACGATTGCCAGTCCAGCTGTTCCCGTAAATCCAGTAATATAGCGCAAGTTAAAAGAACTGGTAATAAGCAGTGCCTCAATATTTCGGCTGTTCATTTCCGTACGTAGTTTTTGAATTTTCAACATATTCATCCTCTCTCTTGTTTCAAGATCAATGCTTGTAGTGCTAATTTGTAGACATCCTGGCCAAAGCCAACAATTTGTCCGACAGTAACTGGGGAGATGTATGAATGATGGCGGAACTCCTCACGTTTGTGGACATTTGATATATGTACTTCAATAACAGGGACTTTGATTGCGGCAATCGCATCTCGAATAGCGATGCTCGTATGCGTATAGGCACCAGCGTTCAATACAATTCCTGATAATGCATCGTCTCCTGCTCCGTGAATCCAATCAATCAATTCCCCCTCGTGATTCGACTGCCGACAAATCAATTCAATATGATGCTGGTTAGAAAATTCCACTAATTCTTGCTCTAACTCTTCTAGCGTAAACGTTCCATAAGCTTCTTTCTCTCTCTTGCCCAAACGATTTAAGTTAGGACCGTTCAAGATCAGCACGCGCATTCAACTTTCCCCTCCCCTTATACATTCTTAATTATTTTAACATATCGGAACAATCGAGCAACTATTTAGAAAAGCTCAAGCACCCGTGTAAGTCCGACGGGCATAAGACAGACCAGCAGAGCGGCGTTCTTTGCCGCACAGCTGGGTTGGCTTATGACCCTAGGACTTGGGTGCTTGAGCTAGACAATAAAAGAAAAGCTCAAGCACCCGTGTAAGTCTGACGGGCATAAGACAGACCAGCAGAGCGGCGTTCTCTGCCGCACAGCTGGGTTGGCTTATGACCCTAGGACTTGGGTGCTTGAGCTAGACAATAAAAGAAAAGCGAAAGCCCCTGCATAGAACCGACGGGCTTAAGACGACTTGCCGAAGCGGTGTTTTGGTACAGAATATAAAAAAACGCGGTAGCTTGTTAGCCACCGCGTTCATTATTTTTACAATCCACATTTAAGTTGAGCGTTACAGTTGGTGCATGTATTGCAGCCACCCATTTCTTCTACTGTTCCTTTTCGGCAAACTGGACATGTATCGCCCACTTCAGAACCGATAGTAACGTTAGTTGAACGGAGATCCTGGATGGTATCGATTAAAACGATCGGACGCTTGCCAGTTTCTTCTGGTTGTTGCTCTTCTTCAAAGTTATTGTCTTCAGCTTTTAATGTTAAAACTTGTGAATCACGGCTGCCATCAACATAGACCGTACCGCCTTTTGCTCCACCTTTATACAAACGCTCATAAACGCCTTCTACTTGTTCTACTGTGTAACCGCGTGGTGCGTTGACAGTTTTTGAGATAGACGAATCAATCCAGCGTTGAATAATGCATTGAACATCAGCATGCGCTTCTGGAGCCAAGTCCATTGACGTTACAAATGCTTTTGGAAGGTTTTCTTCGCTTACTTCAGGATTATTTTTCAAATATTCTCCAACGATATCAGCTTTGACTTCAATAAATTTACCAAGTCGGCCGCTACGGTAGTAAGTAAATGAATAATAAGGCTCAAGTCCCGTTGAAACACCAACCATCGTTCCTGTAGACCCTGTTGGCGCAACCGTCAACAGATGTGAATTACGTATACCTTTTTCAAGAATTGCTTCGCGAACATGTTCTGGCATACCTTGCATAAAGCCAGTTTCAGTAAATGCTTTGCGAAGTGCTGCTGTCTCTTCGTCCGTCTTACCAACTAGGAAGGGGAAACTACCGCGTTCTGCTGCTAAGTTTGTCGATACTTCATATGCCGCTGTAGCAATAGTTTCGAAGATTTCATCAACAAGTTTATTGCCTTCTGGTGATCCGTATTCTTTATCGCAATAAATTAGCAAATCTGCTAATCCCATAACGCCAAGACCTACACGGCGCTCACCAAGTGCTTGTACTTGGTTTTCTTCGAGGAAGTATGGCGTTGCGTCAATAACATTATCTTGCATGCGGACACCGACGCGAACTGTTTCTTTCAAGCTTTCAAAATCAACCATTTTCGTTTTTGGATCTGCAAATTGCGCCAAATTGACCGCAGCCAAGTTACAAACCGAATAAGGTGCTAACGGCTGTTCACCACAAGGATTTGTCGCAACAACTTTTTGACCGTATGCTGCAGCATTGGTTTTTTCATTGGCATTATCAATAAAGAAAATACCTGGTTCAGCTGAATATGTCGCACAAATATTGATCAAGTTCCATAGCTCACGAGCTTTCATCGTACGGTAAACGCGGACACCATGGCCCATACTTTCCCATTCACGAACGTCGCCCACTTCTTGCCATTTCTCATTATAAATCGCCATTTCTTCTTTTGAGTACGACTCGACTGCTGGGAAACGCAAATCAAAATCTGCATCATTTTCGACAGCTGTCATGAAATCACTCGTTAGCGTAACGGAAATATTTGCACCGGTTAAGAATTCTTCATTATGAACAGAGTACGTTCCACCGTCACGTAACTTCGTGTCGGCATCACGCATGATTTTTTCATTAAATCCGCCCATGCCAGGAATTGTGCGGTAGTTCAGAATTCCTTGGAACATCGCTTCTTCTTGGGCTGTTAACGGTTTGAATTTCAATTTATCATGAGCCAGTTTTTTAATCGTCTCATCTTGCGTGTTTTCGATCAAATAACGCAAAATACGAGGGTTTTGCATTTTTGAAATGATAAATTCCGCAATATCTGGATGCCAGTCTGCAAGCATAATCATTTGCGCACCGCGACGTGATCCACCTTGTTCAACAAGATGGGTTAATTTCGCGATATCATCTAACCAAGATACAGAACCTGATGATTTGCCGTTAACTCCACGTGCTAATGTATTCCGTGGACGAAGAGTCGAACCGTTCGTACCAACACCGCCACCGCGGCTCATAATTTCCATCACTTGTTTACGGTGATCCGAAATACCTTCGCGTGAATCCGCAACAAACGGCATTACGTAACAATTGAAATACGTTACATCTGTATCCGCTCCTGCTCCGTAAAGAACACGTCCAGCTGGAATGAATTTCAAGCTAACCAATTGCTGATAAAATTTCTCAAACCATTCTTGACGTTTTTCAGAAGTTGTTTCTACTGAGGCAAGACCTGTTGCATTGCGTTTCGCAATTTGCTCGTAGTACACTTCCATTGGCTTTTCAATCACGTCGATCGGACGATTGACAATGCCTGCTACTTGTTCTTCTGGATTGTCGATTGCACTTCTGTAATCTTCCTCAATCCAAACTTTCGCTTTGTTCGTAGTTTTATCAATCGAAACGATGTAACCTAGCCCACGAGCTGGGAATTTCGGATCTTCTTTAACAGTTAATACAACAAAATCTCCCGCTTTGAGCGTTTTTTTCTCTGTATCTTTGAAAGAGTAACGATCAATCATAACAAGACGCGAGACACCTTTGTGCGTTAACTTCATATCTGAAGTGATGGCATGTACTTGCGGAAAGGTTTTGATATCTTCGTTTAAAGCTGATGCATTTAATGAATACTGGGATTGTTGTGTGGCGGAAACCATTTGACAATTCCTCCTTTATGTTATATGGAGTCGGATACTATATATAGTATTACTTCGATTCCCATCATACTACATGTTGAAACTTATTTTCAATAACAAGTTTTTTTTATAGAATTCTGTTAGTTTATAAAGCTATATTTACCAAGGTTTCGAGCTTTTAAATTCGGTAAAATGAGCCAAAAGACCTCACACTCGGAAATTCCACTCGTGATTCGCGTATTTTTTTTCCTCTAAAGCCTTGACTTCTGCTAATTGTTGCTCAGTCAACACATAGGGCTCTAAATCGATAGACAAAGCTTGCTCAAACCCTTTTTTAAAGGCAGCAATGCATTCTTCAGCAGTTGCTGGCGTTTTTCGTAGTGAATTAATCGACACTGCTTTTTCAGGTATCTTCATGCGCATGCGCTCTTTTGCTTCTTCACTCGGAAATTTGAAAACAGATAACAGTTTCTCGGCATCCAAATCAATTAAAATCGCACCATGCTGTAGAATAACACCTTTTTGACGTGTTTGTGCACTTCCTGCCACTTTTTTACCTTCGACGACCATCTCATACCAGCTCGGCGTATCAAAACAAACTGCAGATTTTGGTTTTTTTAAGTCAGCGCGCTTCTCAGCTGTATCCGGTACCGAAAAATAAGCATCGAGCCCTAAGTTTTTAAAGCCTTCCAATAACCCTTCGCTCAGTACACGATAAGCTTCTGTAACAGTTTCTGGCATCTGTGGATAATCTTCGCTGACGATGATACTGTATGTAAGTTCATGTTCATGAAGTACACCTCTGCCCCCTGTTGGACGGCGCACAAAACCAAGTCCTAATCGGTTAACAACATCCATATCAATTTCCTTTTCTACTTTTTGAAAGTAACCAATTGAAAGAGCTGCCGGTTGCCAACCATAAAAACGAATGATCGGCGGAATAAGCCCTTCACTATGCCAAGTCAGCAAGGATTCATCGAGCGCCATATTAAAAGAAGGGGTGCCCGCACCTGAATTTATAAAAACCCATTTCGGATAATTCACAAGATCGCCTCCTATTTCCGATAATTAGTGTAACATTGGCATTGAATATCCGTCATCTCTTCTCTTATAATAAAAGAAGAGTAGAAAGGGGCAAGACCATTGGAATTTTTGTATATTACGATCGCAATACTGTTAGCCATCATCATTTACGCGGTGATTACTTATTTTCGCATTAAAAAAACTGTCACTAACTTGACACAGGAACAGTTTATTGAAGGCTACCGCAAAGCTCAATTAATCGACGTGCGCGAGCCAAAAGATTTTGCAGCAGGTCATATCCTTGGAGCTCGCAATATTCCGCAATCACAATTGCGCCAGCGTTATAAGGAAATTCGCGAAGACAAGCCGGTCTACTTATACGACCAGAACGGAGCTCGCAGCGGACGGGTCGCCATTTTCCTAAAGAAAAAAGGCTATAACCAATTGTTCCAATTGCAAGGCGGATTCAAACAATGGACTGGCAAAATAAAAGCCAAAGTCTAATCATTAAAAAGGCCTTCCACGTCGCTGGAAGGCCTTTTTATATTTATTACAGGTATTGACGAGGATATGCTGTGAAAGCAGCTCACCCATCGGCCAGGCAATTATTTAAGGGATTGTACCTTATATAGTCAGAAGCAAAGAAAGGGATGACTCCTAAGTCTCTGCCGGTTTTTAAAATCACCTTCGGATATGATGAGTATTACGGTGCTAATTGCGACCGCTATTCCAAACGTTACGAAACAATCATCAGCAGTAGATGAAAAAGGGTGCGAAGCATTTGTGCAGATGGTTCAAGGGCAAGTTGAATCCTATCAACTGGACTTAAAGGTGATTTCGACTTTGCTGGATTTTTTAGATGAGATCTCCAGAATTGACGATTGCTTTTGATAGGACCGAAGGCACTTTCTACGTTGATTTTACATTTGTCATCAATCTATCTGAAAGTGCTACTTTTTCTTCCATTTTATAGAAATGAACGCTTTTTTTCTTTTTAGAGTCAACATGGCTAATGACAATGCAAACGGTTCGACTGGGTGAGACAACAAACGGCTGACACACTGTTCTTCAGCAGGAAAAAGGGGGTGTACTCAAAAAGTCGTTTTTCATGACCTTTTAAGACACCCCCTTCTTTTTAAAATTTACTCGACTTTCGTGTAGCGAAGCACAGGATGACGTGCTGCTTTTGTCTCGTCCAAACGATTGATCACCGTCGTATGTGGTGCATTTTGAACGATTTCTGGATTTTCTTCTACTTCTTTCGCAATTTGAATCATCGCGTCTATAAAAGCATCCAATGTTTCTTTCGATTCTGTTTCGGTTGGTTCGATCATCATGCCTTCTTCAACATTTAACGGGAAGTAGATTGTTGGTGGGTGATAGCCAAAGTCAAGTAAGCGTTTCGCCATATCCAATGTGCGAACACCCAGTTTCTTTTGACGACGACCACTTAAAACAAATTCATGCTTGCAATGACGGTCGTATGGCAAATCAAAATGCGGCTGCAATCTGCGCATCATGTAGTTGGCATTTAATACCGCGTATTCTGTTACAGCCTTCAGGCCGTCTGGTCCCATAGAACGAATATACGTATAAGCACGCACATTGATTCCGAAATTTCCGTAGAACGGCTTAACACGGCCGATTGAATCTGGACGGTCATAATCGAACGTATAAGCGTCGTCTTTTTTCACTAATACTGGTTTTGGTAAGTATGGCAACAAGTCATTTTTCACACCAACTGGGCCAGATCCAGGTCCACCACCACCGTGGGGTCCTGTGAAGGTTTTGTGTAAATTCAAGTGAACCACGTCAAAGCCCATGTCTCCTGGACGTGCTTTTGACATAACTGCATTCAAGTTAGCGCCGTCATAATAAAGCTTACCGCCGACTTCGTGAATAATAGCTGCCATTTCCAAAATCTGTTCTTCAAACAAGCCAAGCGTATTCGGATTTGTCAGCATCAATGCCGCTGTGTCATCTCCAACAACGCGCTTCAAGTCTTCCAAATCTACGAGACCTTTATCACTAGATTTTACCGTTACGGTTTCGAATCCGGCAACAGTTGCTGACGCCGGGTTTGTGCCGTGCGCTGAATCTGGAACAATAACTTTTGTGCGTTTAAAATCCCCACGTGCTTCGTGATAAGCCCGAATCATCATTAATCCTGTCCACTCACCATGCGCACCTGCAGCAGGCTGCAAAGTAACTTCATCCATACCCGTAATTTCTTTTAGATGCTCTTGAAGATCAAACATCAACGCAAGAGCACCTTGAACAGTTTTCTCATCTTGTAATGGATGAATATTAGCAAATCCTGGGTAACGAGCGACAGTTTCGTTGATTTTCGGATTGTATTTCATTGTGCAAGATCCTAGTGGATAAAATCCAGAATCCACCCCGTGGTTACGGTTCGATAGCGCTGTATAGTGACGCATAATATCCAGTTCTGACACTTCCGGTAGTTCTGCTGCTTGTGTCCGAATTAAATCGTTCGGTAATAATTCGCTCAAGTCAATTTCAGGTACATCAAGTGTTGGCAAGCTATAACCAACGCGGCCTTCTTTAGTCAGTTCAAAAATTAACGCCTGGTTATCTTTATGCATGAGTAGCCCCCGCTTCCTTCACTTTTGCAGCAATTTCCTGTACGAATGCATCAATCTCTTCTTTAGTTCGTTGTTCCGTAACCGCAACTAGCATATGATCTTGAAATTCATCAAAGCTGAGCCCAAGGTCATAGCCTCCGATCATGCCTTTTTCAAATAAGCGGTCATTTAACTGCTTAACAGGTTCTTCAGTTTTAACAACGACTTCGTTAAAGTGTGCGCCTTCAAATGCAATTTCAAGACCTGCTTTTTTCAATTGTTGTTTCATATAATGTGTCTTTGTGATATTTTGTTTTGCAATTTCTTGCGTCCCCACTTTGCCAAGTGCGGTCATAGCAACAGAAGCCGCTAATGCGTTTAACGCTTGGTTTGAACAAATATTTGATGTCGCTTTATCACGACGAATATGCTGTTCACGTGCCTGCAATGTTAAAACAAAGCCACGACGACCTTCTTCGTCTGTTGTTTCACCGACCAAACGGCCTGGAACTTTACGCATTAATTTTTTTGTTACAGCAAAATAGCCACAATGAGGTCCACCGTATGCTTCAGGAATACCAAAAGGCTGTGCGTCTCCTACTGTGATATCTGCCCCAAGTTGACCTGGTGAAGTTAATGCACCAAGCGCTAATGGATTTGAAGAAACCGCTAGTAATGCGCCTGATGCGTGAACAATCGGCTCAATTTCTTTCAAGTTTTCAACCTGTCCGAAAAAGTTCGGGTATTGAATCATCACTGTTGCAACGTTTTCATCCATCATTTCTTGTAATGCGTCTAAATCTGTATGACCATCTTTTAATGGAATCTCAATAACTTCAATCGACTGACCAAGAGCATACGTACGGACAACGTCACGTGATTCCGGATGAACTGCACGTGACACAAGGATTTTCTTGCGCTTTGTGTGTCCTGCAGCAAGCATACCCGCTTCGGCAAGCGCTGTACCGCCGTCATACATAGACGAATTAGCAATATCCATGCCCGTCAATTCACTAATCATTGTTTGGAACTCAAAAATAGCTTGTAATTCCCCTTGTGAGATTTCTGGCTGATACGGTGTATATGCTGTATAAAACTCAGAGCGCGAAATGACGTGATCCACAATAATTGGCTTGTAATGGTCATATACGCCTGCACCTAAAAACGACGCATAGCGGTTCGTATCAGCATTTTGAGCAGCAAGCTGTGCCAATTCTTTCGTTAACGAAGATTCTGATTTGGCGGCCTTAATGTTGTATTCACCTTTAAAGCGCACGTTTTCCGGAATGTCCGAGAATAATTCATCGATTGAGTTGATGCCGATCGTTTCCAGCATTTCTTTTTCGTCTTGAGCCGTCATTGGTAAATAGCGATGTTTCATTGAGCGCTGTCCCCTTTTCAAGTTAAATTTAGTTGGATCGTTTATAAAATGGCGTTTGTACTGTTGTTGCTTTTAGTCGTTTGCCGCGAATTTCAACTTCTAATTCAATTCCGAGTTCAGCATAGTCACTTGAAACTAGCGCTAACCCGATATTCTTCTTAAGTGTTGGCGATTGAGTACCAGTTGTCACTTCGCCAATTTTTTGATCTCCTGCATATACCGTATAGCCATGACGCGGAATGCCTTTGTCAATCATTTCAATACCTACTAATTTACGTGGCACTCCTGCTTCTTTTTGAACAGTCAATGCTTTTTTACCAATAAAATCTTGCTCTTTTTTCAATTTCACAACAAAATTAATACCGGCTTCTAGTGGCGTTATGTCTTTAGTCAATTCTTGGCCGTATAAAGCAAGGCAGGCTTCAAAGCGCAATGTATCACGTGCACCAAGACCTACAGGCACAATACCTTCTGGTTCACCTTCAGACAAAATTTCATCCCAAAGAACAAGTAGAGATTCGGGAGCTGCGTATAGTTCAAAACCATTTTCGCCCGTGTAACCAGTGCGCGACAAAATCACTTGTTGTCCCGCAACTTCAATATCTTGTTTAAAGCGGAAAGGTTTAATGGCTGAAAGATCTTCTTCTGTTAAACGCTGAAGTACCTTTTCAGCTAAAGGACCTTGCAGAGCCAATAAACCATAGCTTTCAGAGGCATTATCCAATATAACGTCACCCGTTTTCACTTTTTCCATCCATTCAAAATCCTTCTCTATATTAGAGGCATTCACAACCAATAAATAATGTTGATCTGCTAACTTATAAATTAGCAAGTCATCTACTGTGCCACCGTCTTCGTAACACATTGCTGTATATTGCGCTTGCCCATCTTGAATTTTAGAGACATCATTTGTGACAAGGTGTTGAAGATAGTCTAAACTATCTGCTCCTGTGACAAAAATTTCACCCATATGTGACACATCAAAAAGACCTGCTTTTGTTCTAACTGCTTCATGTTCTTCTTTAATGCTCGAAAATTGCACGGGCAGTTCCCAACCGCCAAAATCAATTGTTTTGCCACCATATTTCGAATACGTTTCAAACAGAGGTGTACGCTTTAACTGTGCCAATGATTTTCCTCCTTATTTCTCAACTTCCTATCGGCCAGTTCCAAGAGACATCTGGGCACGAAAAAAGGACAGAGATTTCCCTCTAGAGGGAAATCTCTGTCCTGGAACCTGAAAGTTTACCGTAATGGCTTTCCTCGTTGGTAGCTGACATGCAGCATTCTCCAGAGATGCGTCCTGTCCGAGTCTTTTTGCCTGAGAGATTCATAACTTCTGTTATTTGCTCCTTCGGCGACGCTTCCGCGTTCTCTCCTCGTACAATCATCCGCCCAAATCAAAATTGATTGGTCCAAACCGTTATACAGAATAGTATAACTTTGAATATATCCTAACATTGATCGTCAGAAAGCGCAATCTTTTTTCTTTAATAGGACAAAAGGCGAATGATTTGATTTTAATTAATCAAATCATTCGCCTTTTAAACGTTTTACTTGAAAAGCAGCATATTGTGTAATTTGTCGTAACGTTCGAAATTCGGTACGAATCGTGATATGCGCCGTCTGCTTATAATCACGATAGCGGGCTTTATGCAATTCCTCAATTTCTTCGCGAGTCGATTGGCGGACAATCGGACGGTTCGGATCCCTATGAATACGCCGCCAAATTTCCCGAAACGGGGCATCTAAAAACAACACCAAGCCTGTGTTTCTCATGATTTTTTGATTAGCTTTTCGCATGGTGACGCCACCACCTGTAGAGATGATGCAATGATCATTTTTAAAATTTTGCAAAAATTTCGTTTCTAGTTCCCGAAAATATTCTTCGCCATGCTCTTCAAAGATTTCCGGAATCGTTTTGCCTGTCTGACGAACAATTTCCTTGTCCATGTCATAGAAGGGCAGTTTTAACAGAAAGCTTAGCCTTCTGCCGACCGCGCTTTTTCCGCAGCCCATAAATCCAATCATATATATTCTGTTCATCCTACCCACCCGATACTTACCTCTACTCAGGTATTTTATTTTGCTCAAATTCCTTTAGTAGTTGTATCGTAGCATGTCTATGCGCATTTTCCAAACCATCATACGTTTTATATTGGATGGAATAGAGCGCTAAGGTATGAGATAACAGCAGCAAAGCAAACATGAAAAAGACGATTGCAATTGGATAAACAGCCCCTTTTTCATTTTTTAGGCTGCGTAAAAACATATTCGGCCTCTTCCGTGTTTCCGCTCAAGAATTCGGTCTGAACCTTCAGCTTGTTACCGACCAGCGAAAAATGACTCTGACGAACACGAGTTAACATCACCTCATGACCTTTTCTATTTTTTTGTTTGCGAATCATATCCGTGTAGAGTTCAATGTCAAATTCCTCCCCCATTTGGGCAATACGAATCCCACTGCCTCCATTGATAATTTCAATCGTGTCACTATGATTTAAATAACTTTGTAAATCAATCGCGAAAAGCTGCCATTCTGCTCTATGAGGATCCAAGTCTTTCGCAAAACCAATAGCGAAGCCGAAAAACAACACAATTAGCGGCAGCATCAACAGCAATACCAGCAAATCAAAAATAGCTGTCAAAAATGAAAATCCTTTTTCATCTAGCCGAACTACTCGATGCATAGTTGTTCACGTTCTCCTTTATAATCTGCATAATCAACACATAACTGATCGGTCATTTGCCAACTATAGACAATGCCATTAACGACGCGCTGCCCTTGAATTGCACCCGTCGAAATTTCTCTTGCTGCTTCATGTAAGGTTTCATAAGCGCTAACGCGTTCTTTTTTTACTTGGAGACTTTGCTGAACTCCTATCATCACTGGAAGTAAACTACCGAAAATGATGAATACGATGGATAGGCTAACCATAGTTTCTGCCCAAGAAACTCCTCTATCATTCAGAAAACACCACTCTCCCTCTTCCAAGATGAACCACCAATGCCTTTTCTCCGCGACTCGTCGCAAAACGGAACGTTCCAGACTGAACGACTGAGCCATTTGAATTGAAATAAATTTCAGTAAGGTTACTCGTTTTCTTCAAAGACACCGACACTGGCATCTTTCTGGACACAACGACCATTTGAAGATCTGTAAATATTTCGTACGTCCCTTTCTCTTCCCTAAAAATAATTTTTGCCGTTTTCCCTAAAGAATAGCTTTGACTTTGGGCAAAATAGATATCTTGTTGAAGAATATTAAAAAATTGTTGTTCTTCTTTTTGAGTAGTGAAAGCTTGGTAGCTTGGAATCAGAATAGAAACAATCGTCATTAAGACAGTAAGCACCAGCAACATTTCGAGTAAAGTAAACCCGCATTCTTTAAGGTTTGGCAGACGTCACCACCCCATCAACTGCAATACTTATCACGTCGCCATTTGGACAATCGGTTTCTCCAGTTTTTAAATAACCTGCTGATACAAGCTGCGGCAAAGTCGGAATTACCTTTAAGTCCATTCGATAGGATTCAACTTGGCCTTGAACCATCTGTAAAAAAGAAGGCAATTGCAAGTATTAAGCAAAAAAAGAATTTTCCTAATGTAATGGAAGTCCTAACAACGGTATTACTTTAATTCTTCATATGCTGTTTCCCAGTGTTCTCTAGCAGCCTTATGATCTCTTCTGAAGCTTTCTGTAAACGGTCTAAAAGGAATGGCTAAATTAATTGGATTTATTGGAAAAAGCTTATTATATAAATCTACTTCTTCCTCAAATGAAGGAATTGCAAATTGAAAACTTAATTCATAGTCACCGATTTCAATTCTATGAAGCAACTTTAATTTATCTTCCACTATTAGAGACTTTGAAACTGAAAGAAAATCAATCATGCTTTTTTTATCTTCCACTTTGTCTAAAATATATTCTATGGATTCTATGTTGAGTTTTTCAAATTGCTGATTAAGTTCAGTAATTTGATTTTCTCTATCGTCAACCTTCTTAACTAGCCTTGCTTTCATTTTGTCTGTTTCATTAAGGAAAGCAAACTGATCTGATATTTTATCAATTTCTTCCTCTAATGAGTCTATTTGCTTCTGTATGTCTAGCTTAGTTTGAGCCAATTGCAATTTCTGTTTAGCTAAAAGATTGAGTAATTCTTTATAATAGAATGAATCTCCCATGGCATTAGATAAATACTTTAATTCTACCTCTGCTAAACTTCTATTAAGATTCTGGATTGATATTCCTCTAACCCCACAACCCAACCGCTTCCGTCGTTTCTGACACATGTAATTTATTTTGCCGCCATTTCCTGTATGCCTAATAAACCGAGAACCGCATGAACAAAACAGCTTTTCGTTATATATGTCATTTCTAGCTGGCTTTCTACCAATTTTCTTATTCTTGTTTATCCGCTTTTCTCTAGTTAAATTGGCTTCTTCATACTGCTCAATAGTTACAATTGGCTTTACAGCATTAGGAATTTCAATATATTGATCTATATTATTTTTGCTTCTCTGTGTATCCGTTACATTCTTTTTATAGCTTTTCCCTACTATGGCTGTCCCAGTGTAGATCCGGTTATGAATTACACGGGTTACTTTGTCATTTGTCCAGCGTTTACCTGTCTGACTTAATACACCTTTTTCATTTAATTCTTGAGAGATGAGAGAGCCACCTGCTTCTTTATAACGCTCAAAGATGTGTTTTACTATTTCTGCTTGTTCCTCATGAATAACAATTTCATTGTTTTCATTTCTAGTATATCCATAGGCAATTCTTGCGGGGCTATATTTTCCTTTACTGGCATTGTGCTGCTTTGCGAATTTAATCCGTTTACTCATATTTGCTGATTCATTTTGAGCAATTTGAAAAAGAATACCTAAGTTAAATTCATATCCTTCGTCAAATGTAGACATTCCTGAGTTTTCAAAGATAATATCTACCCCTTTGTCTTTTAGGAGTTTAACAACCATCTGACCTTGTACTGAGCCACGCATGAAGCGGCTAACATCCTTACAAACTATTACATCAAATTTAGGTTTTGTATTTTTAGCAGGAGTAAAAAAATCATAGCCTAAATCATTTCTGGTATAACTTAACCCTGCATCTAAAAGCATCTCTTTGAATTTTACTCGTCTAACATTTGTCCCTGTTAGTCCTTCATCAGCATAGATTTCAGCTAATTCGTACCCCATAGTTTTACAATACTCAGTATATCTTTCTTCTTGATTAACTAGGCTCTTCTGCTGTTCCAGCTTATTAGTTGAAATCCTCGTATACAAAACCGCTTTTTTCTTCAAGTGTCTTCCTCCTTATTTACCACTTAAAACGCTTTACATCTAATGTAGACAAAAAAGAAGCAACCATTTTTGATTGCTCCTCTTTCTACTTATCTTCTAATTCATCTAATAAATTCTTTACAGCTCTATTAAAAAACAAGCTTTTAAACCCTCTTTTACCGTCTGCTAGTTTATTTAATCTATCTGCCAATTCTCTATCTAATAGGAAAGTAGTTCTTGCATGAGAATCTTCAATGTTTACTTTAGGCTTTGAAAGCATTTCTTTCAGTTCATCGACTTCTTTTTCTTTTGCCATGTTAAACGCCCCTTTCATAACACTTACTTATATGTAGTCTAAGTATAGATGAGGACATATATAAAGTAAACATAGAATATGTTTAACTGTATGCTAATAGTTGTACTTATTCAAAAGTAGACAAAAAAAGGGCTGCTTCATGGCAAGAGGATTAGCCACAAAACAGCCCTTAAGCAAAACTAGTCTGCTAAGTAAATACTTTGATATTCAATTGTAATTTTAAAATCACCCTGCGTAAGAAGCGTATTCTCATCTACTGAAAAAGTTAGCCATTCACCATTATGATTTGAATAACGATAAACTCCTAAATTTTCGAGATTAGAAATAAGCTCTTCGTGTTCATTATCTACAAACACTTCTTCATTGAGAGCTAAATTTGATAGCGTAAAAGTTTGATCTGACTCTACCATTGTAAGAGAAATATCTCCCTGTGATACAGTTTTTGTAATCCACATCTTAGGTTTTATTTCCATATCTCCACTATTGAGAACACTAAAAGATGAGTTGCCTGATTCAATATCTTCTATAATAAGCGGATGGGAATAACTATAAGGTGAATCACATCTTATAGTTAATTTTACATACCCTTCTTTTCTTCCATTATGAAGTAAAGAGGAATTACCGTGAACAATAGCGTAGAAAATTCTATCAGGATTAGATTCAAAAGTTAATGGCTTATAAAAGTCTTTGAATAGCCACTTTGCCACCTGCCTAATATTATTTCTATCTTCCCATTGTTCAATGAAGAAACTTAATTCAAATTCTAAAGGCTCTGATTCTACCCTTTGAAAGTAAGGCTTGTTTCTATTTGCTGATTTCGTTTCAATAATTGATCTATTAGGAAGAAAGCTTTCTTCAAACAATCCCCCACCTTCATTAACAATATAAACACCCATATCTTCTGAGGCTATATTATCAAAAGAAAAATTAATTGATTCTCTCATTATTTAATCCCCTTATTTCTTCTAAGACTGTTTTGAATTTTTGAAGCAAATGAATCTACTTCAGCATTACTATTTGTATTCATATTTTCAACGTTAAAATTAAAGTTATAAGTTTCTCCACCAGAATCAATCACAGTTGCAGAATTAGACTTAGGGTTTTGCATAGTGGATGCAATACCACGCCCAATACTTCCAAGCACTTGAGCAGTTAAAGGAAGAATTGCTTCACTTCCAGCCTCTCCTACACCTTGCAAACCTTGAGAGCTATTCAAAATAGTAGGCTTGTTGAAAATACCGCCTTTTGCATTCCATGAAATTCCCACTTTAGGAACTGAAGGAGGCATTAAGCTAAATTTACCCGTGAGACTAAACTTAGGCATTTTAGGCATTGAAATTTTAGGGAACGTTAATTTCAATCCGCTAAAGAATCCCTTGATTTTACTTATAGCATTGCCTATAGCTGTTTTAGCTGCTTCTACTGGATTTGTCATAGCTGATTTAATACTGCTGAAAATACTTGAAGCTGAACTCTTAACAGAATTAAACTTAGCAACAATTGAAGATTTTAGAGTTTCAACCGTATTTACAATAGTTGATTTAATACTATTCCATACAGAGCTAGCTGTAGATTTAATAGAGTTAAATACTGACACAATACTACTTTTAACACTGTTCCAGATACTTGTAACAGTAGACTTTATAGAATTCATGATTGTAGTAATAGTTGATTTAATAGCATTCCAAGCACTTGAAGAAACTGATTTAATGGAATTAAACGTAGTAGTTAAAAATGACTTAATTGCATTCCATACACTTGTAACAGTTGATTTAATAGCGTTGAATATAGTTGTTAAAGTTGATTTCAAAGAACTAAACACTGATGAGGCTAATGACTTAATGCCGTTCCATATAGTGCTTAAGAATGATTTAATGCCATTCCAAACCGTCATAATAAGGGTTTTATATACATTAAAAACAGTTGTAAAATACGCTTTTAATGCATTAAATACCGTTGATGCTAATGCCTTAATTCCATTCCACAAACTACTCAAAAACGACTTAATACCATTCCAGACTGAACTTGCTACTGATTTAATGCCATTCCAAACTGAAGAAACTGCATCTCTCAATGCACCAAAGATAGCTACAGCACTTTGCTTTATAGCATTCCATGTTGCGCTAAAGAAGACTTTCAATCCTCCCCAAACGGATGAAGCGACTGATTTAATAGTTTCCCATGCTGTTTTAAGAAAGGCTACCACTGTATCCCAGTTTTTATAAAGCAATATTCCAATAGCTACTAATGCCGCTATCGCTAAAACGACAATAGCAATTGGATTAGCTGCTAATACTAAATTAAAGGCTGTTTGCACTGCCGCTGCTGCTGTTGTTACTGCTGTCCACGCCCCAACAGCAATAGTCCAAGCGGCTTGAGCTGCTGCAATAGCTTTAAACGTTAGCACTCCTGCTGCAATTCCCAAAATCAGAAAATCAAATTTATCAATAAACCAGCCGATTCCTTCAGTAATACTTACAATTACATCTCCAAAACCTTGAATAGCTGTCTTTACAGTATCAAAACCTGAAGTCATTGATCCTGAATCAAACGATAGACTACCAAATAGCTCAGTAAAATTATCCTTTATAGCTGTAATAATTGGTGAAAAGACTGATCCAACATATGAACCAAATGCTTTAAATCCACTCAATACCGCTTGAGGATCAATTTTACCAATCCACTCAGCCAACCCTTTAATACCAGCAATAGCTACCGCTAAAATAGGCTGTCCTAATTGTCCTTTTAAATCTGTCCAAATTTGTTTTAAGTTACCTAACTGATTCTGATAACTTCCTGATTCTCGGCTTGCTTGTCCCATTGCTCCTGCTGATTCTTGCATAGATTCCGCAAAACTTAATCTGACAAGTTGTTTGCCAGCTTCATCGAGACTTTTATAGTCTTGTCCCAATGTATCAGAAGCATATGAAGCCATTTGTGCCTCATTGGCGAAAAGTCCGATTGATTCCCCAGCTTCCCAGTTACCTTTCATAAATGAAGTTAAGGCACTTGAAGCATCTTCCATTGAAACATCATAAAAGGCTGCTGCATCGGCTGAAGCTGTCATAGCTCGGCTTGCACCGTCCATAGCGTCCTCACTGTCTAAGCCTAAGCCTTTGAATAAAGAAGTCATTTGAGTAAATGCTGGCTTAATCCGACTAGAAACCATGCCGAATTCTTGACCCATACCATCAATAGCCTTAGTTGCCTCTCCTTGCAACCCTCCGAAAACTTGCTCAAATTGCGCTGTCATAGCTTGGCTATCTGCTGCTGATTCTACTAAACTAATACCAAAATCCTTAATTTTATCTATCGCAAATGCACCGGCAATAATTCCAGCTACTCCACCTAATGCTGATTTAATACGCCCGACTCCTCCAGATGTAGAGTTTTCTGCTCCACCCATAGAATCGCTAATAGTATCCCCTGCTGCTCTAACTGAATCAGTTATCTGATTCATGGCATTTCTAAACTCCGTAATATCTGCGCTAATTCTTACTGATAAATCTTGCATACTCATTTATATTGCTCACCTCTCTTTTTAAATACAAAAAAAGGGTAAAGCTGCGATAGCCCTACCCTTTTACAATGTATTCGAGAAAGTATTTTTGAAATGTTCTTTATTTCGTTTGATTTCGTCAATTTTAATCTCGTTTAATTGATTGACTTCTTTTGGCTTCTCGAATATCTTGATTAATTTTGCATTTTTAGATTTTGCAGAAGCATAGCCATACATAACCGCAATTTCCATTAGTTCTGTTTGCTCTCTTTGCTCTTCACTATATTGATCTAGCAATAGGAATAAATCATTAAAAGAGTAATGTTCCATGAAATGCTCATAATCATTCAAAGACATTTTTAACTTTCCAACAATCCATTGAAATAGCTTTTCTCCACTTATAAACCCATTACTTTTTACTGGGTACGGCTTTCTTGCCGAAAGTTGCAGTAAATGCTTCCATAACAAGCTCAATAACAGCCGCAAAAGTTTCATAATGTTCAATTGCTGCATCCATTAAATCGCCAATATCATCAAAATTCAGTTTTTTATCTTCCCATTTCAAACCATAAAAAGTAATTTTCATAAGATTTTCCATGCTCATTTCATCTTGCATTTCAGCAATTGACATTCCTAAATCTTTTTCAAGTTTTACTACTGCATTCATACCAAATTTTAAATTACGTTCTTTATCCATTTTGATTTGTACAATTTTCATTAAGTAAACATCCTCTTTGTATAAGTATTTTTATTGATTTTTTTAAAAAACAAACAGCCGAACAATATTTCTATTGCTCAAGCTGTTTTAAGTGTGATTAAACTACTACTGTATCTTCTGTTTTAGTCAATGCTCCAGCACCAGTTAGAGAGATGGAATAAGTAACTACGTCTTCATGTCCTGCTTCAAATTCCAATGAATTTACCAAAGCCATACCTGTATAGCCCCAACCTGAGGGCTTTTTGAATGAAACTTTTACTTTACGTCCTTCAAAGAAAGCTGATTCTAAGTCTTCAAAACCTGCATCATCAATCACTACAATTCCATCTGTAGAAGATTCCCAAGATTTAAAACCGCTGATACTGTCCATCCAGCCTCCAGTATCTTTAGAAGTAATGTCCATGCCCTCGGCTGACATAGAAAGTGTAGCTCCACGCCCACCGCCTACTAATGTGTACACTTCAGGTTCTCCTGGGAATTGTTCTTTCATTGCGTAAATACCGATGTCTAAACCTTTAATTTGTGTCATAAATAATTAATCCTCCATATTTCTAATTTGTTTTATTTTTCTCTGATTGTGATATCAAACTGAATGATTCCATGATGAATTGCTCCATCGGTTTCTTCTTCTTTTGTCGTCATCATCATTGAGAGTTTATTTAAATCAACATAAAAACCACTTAGCTCTAAGTCATTTAATAGCGACTCTTTAACTAAATGGTTCATAGTTTTTGATTCAAGGCTTTTAGTTGATTGGCTAAAAGTATGAATCGTTAAATTGTGAGTAGTCCTCTTGTCGCCCTTAGTCAAATTATCTACAGTGACATCTTCACCAATAAGAATATAAGGAAATTGAGCGTTTGGAGGTCTAAGATCGTAAGTAGTATAATGAGCTGAAAGCTTCTGATATACAGCTTTTTGAAGCTCAACAGTAGGAATAAGATTAGTCGTCAAATGCTCAACCTCCTTAATGCGGCTTTCATATCTTCTATATACTTTGTTTTACTTCGTGCATGTGCTGGAGTCATATAAGGCTTTGCTGCTTGTCTGGAAGTACCAAACTCAACCGCTAAGGCATATTCAACATTAGTTGAAACCATCGCACTCATTCCACCAGATTCAAGAGAAGTAGCAATAGAACGTCTTAAATGACCTGTATCAACAGGAACTAGCCTTTTAGCATCAGATTCTAACTGGAGGGCAGTCTGAGAAACAACTTGCTTTACGCTACTCTCCAAGCTGTCTGAGATGCTTTGCATGGTTCTTATAAAGCGATCTAATCCCTCAATTTCAACCAAATTAGATCACCTCCAGAAGAAAGATAATATAAGGAGTAGAAGCGAATCCTAATGATTCAATGACTCTATATTTTTCATTTGTCTTCACATTTTTAAGCTTGAGAGATTCATTAGGATTGATTACATCCTTTGTAATTAATCTAAGTCCTTTTGTTGTAAGAAAACCCTGTTCTTTTAGAATAGTTTCAGCTTTAACAGGAGTTGAATGAGCTTTAAAAGCTGTTCCCTGAATCTCGGTTAAATCATATCCACCCATTCCATCTGATACTTTTTCATCTTCAATAAAAACAAAATCTTTATTAAACATCATAAGAATCTAATCCGATTTGTTTGATTAATAAGTTTCATATTAGCTTTATAGGCTTCAATGAATTGTCTATTAGAAGAAAAATGATCTTCATTAAATGTATGTGAAACAATATCAACAGATTCAGATTTCAAACCTTCTGAGCCTCTTCTGTTCCATCTTGAAACAACAGCTTCAATCAGAATAAATTCTAACGATGCAGGAATAGTTGATTCATTAATTTCTAAAATCAGAGCATTTGAATACATATCAATGAATTGCTCTAATAAAAAATCATCACTTGAAGTTTCTGCTACAAGAGATAAGCCTAAAATGCGTTTAACTCTATCTAACATTTAAACGCCTCCTTAAACCTTTGATTTTCTACGTGTATTTGTTCTTGGAGTCTTCTTTTCAACAGGCTTTTCATCAGTGGCAACCGATTTAGTAACCTGCTGTTTTTGTTCTTCTTTTTGTTTTGCTTCTTTCTCTTTTCTGAGTTTTTGAAGCGTATGATGAAGTAACAAATTTGCCACCTTCTTTCATTTTCTATCAAAAAAAATAGGCAGCCATCCATTTGAATGAACCGCCCATTTATATTCTGAATACTATTCAGTTAAATATGTTTATGCTAGAGTAATTTTGACAACTTTAGAAGCATCACGTAAATGAGTAGCAAAATGAGCATCAGCTGAAAGAACAGTTGCTTTAGTCAAAATGTTACGATCATCTTCTACGTCTACATCTTTAGACATGTAAAGACCTACAGCACCCGGCTTAACTACATAAGCAGTTCCAGCTGGAACTTTAGCAGATACTACAATATCCAAGTCAAAAATCTTACCGTCTGCATAGTTTTCATCTTTACGAACTGAACCAAAGTTTGAAGGGTTAACTACAAGAGTTTTCTCTCCATCTTGATTTTCACCATAAAGAGCAACTGCATCAATTACTACGTCACCAGTTAAAGCACCAGTAGCTGGATGAGACAAAGTAGCTGTAGCAAGTGCTGCAAACATTTTGTTTTCAATTCCTGCTGTGATTGATGCAGTAAGCTGATCTTCTGCTTCTCCGACTGGATCACCAAATGAACCTTTAGCCGCTTCATCTGTGATTTCAACAGCCTTAGCAACTTTTTCAATTGCCAATGGTACTGAGTTAGCAGTTAGCAAAGTAGGATCAATAGCTACGCCTTCAGCAACTACATCAGCATCACCGATATATTCATATTGAGGAACTGAAATAGAGCCTGATTGCTCGTTTTCAAAGTTTTGTACAAATGCTAGTGGATATAGTTTAAGATTCCCAGGAATTTTCGAAGTTACTGCATCAGCAAAAACCTCTACGTTTACTAAGTTTGCTTTTTTCGTTTGTGTCATAATATTTATTTCTCCATTCTAATTTGAGTTTTATTTTGTACCCTGAAAATTATTAGCCTTTTAATTGGGCATAAAGTTGAGGATCAGTTTCTTTTACATTTAATTTTTGTGAGTAATTCATTTGACGGAATTCATCTTTTGTTACATTAAGTAGACTTGATTGTTTATTGCTACTTTGTGGAGTTTTACCTTGAACACGCTCATTAACAGCTTTTTCAAGAGCTATAGTAAAAGCCTTATCCCATTCAGCTTTAAAAGTTGTAATGTTTTGATGAACCTCTTCAGCTGTTTCACCATTTACAAAATCAGCAAATTCAATTGGCAAATTCTGAGTAGATAGCTCTTTAATCGTTTGATTCTCAAGCTTTTCTTTTAAGAATGATTTTCTTTCATTCTCAAACTCTTCTTTTTGTCGATTTAATTCAGCTTGGAAACGTTCACCCTCAGTCATTTTTGCAAGTTTTTCAGCTTCAGACTTTTCTGATTCAAGTTGAGTTTTAAAATCTTCTTGCCATTTAGATTTAGCAGTTTCCAGTGCTTTAGAAACTTTCCGATCTGTTTCGGCCTGAATCAATTTTTCTACTTCTTCTTCAGAAAAAGTTTTTACTGTTTCTTCTTGCGTTTGCTGAGTTTGTTCATCTTCCTGCTTAATTTCTGTTACCTCTTCTTGCTGTTTGTTCAATTCGTCCATGTTTAACTCTCCTTATGTCCTGCCCGTTGCAGTGCCCCGACCAGTCCAATTTTTTTAGTAGTTGATGCAAAAAAATAGAGACACCTTTTAAAGTGTCTCTTGATGTAGCGATATGAAGCCCTATAGTATAAATGTGATTAAGTTGCAGTTTTCTATTACTTCAAATATTTAGATGCCCATTCTTCATAATTCATATTAGGAACAATGAAAGAATTCCCCTGTACATCCCTAGCTCTACGCTCTCTTAATTCGATATCAGGGAAATATGGAGAAATAGCTGATCTACAATTAGGATGCATAGGAGGACAATTAACGCCTACTTGCTTATCTTTAAGCTTAAAAATTTTGCCATCTAATGACTGACAAGTTTTAGAAGTCTTGCTATCTAATGTGCCTAAGAATACAAATGAATCTAACTCTAGCTTTTCATATCCTTGAGCTGTTGCCTCTGTGACTACGTACGCTGTCTCTGTTCTGATAAGTCTCAGAGAATCCTTATAGCTGCTATCCATGTTACCGCTCAGCTGTCTGCTCATCCTCTGAACGCTTGAGCCTTTGATGAGTCCATTTGTTATAGTCGATTTCATCTCTTTTGTAAGCTTAACTTTGTTATCCCAAATCAAATCGCTAAACATTGCTCCACTCCACGGATATTTAATTGCTAACTCAACCGCTGAATGATCGATTTTAGCAAACGATACGCCAACACCTGTCCCGATTGCCATAGTATAAGCAGTTGAATATAAAGTATTCTCAAATGTTTCACTCAGTATTTCCTCCATTGTTAATTGCTGTGAGTAGCCTAATAGCAATACCTTTGCATCTATTTCAGAAAGTAAAGCATTGAATCTATTCACTGATGCTGATTGATACAGCCGTTGCATTTCAGCGATAACAAAAGGATTGTTAGTAGCTACCGCTCGCCTTTTTAATGTTTCCATTCTTGAGCCATAACTTGCAAAATCAAATGCGTTTAATTGCTTCTGCGCTTCTGCATAAGTCACATTCTTGTCTGTAGCATATTTAGTATAGAAAGCAGATAGCGTTTCCTGAATCTCATCAAATGCTTTTAGATATTCTTTCTGCATAAGCTTTTCAGATACTTTTAACTTCTTAAATGCCTCATCTTGAGTTTCTTTACTTCTCTCAATCCAATAATCCTGATTGTTTAAACCTGCGTATTGTTCACTGGCTATAACTGTTCACCTCTTTCAAATTAAAAAAGAGATAACCAAAATGGCTATCTCGGATTGATAATATTTATTTGCCTAAGCTTTCATATAAAGAACCTTCTTTTTCTTTCTCTCTTAGCTCAATTTCATAGGCTGAATCCTCGATAAAAGGAAGTAGGCTAATCAAAGTTTTATCTGAAAGAATACCGCTAAGTTTCTCAATAATATTGGCAATTGTTTCATTGTTAGATGGCATGTTTCTAGTGAATGACATTGTGATTGAATTAGAATCATATGAGCCGCCTTTAGTATTTAGGAATTTAGTAATTAGCTTAAGCCGCTTTTCTAATCCCTTCTTAAAGAATCGTTCTTTAACTGATACAGCTGATTCAAGACCGAACAATTTAAACTTAAGAGCTTCGCCTGAGCTTGTACCAAAAGATTCATCACTGATATTTGGAACAAAACTGAAAGTATGAATGTCTTGTTTCAATCGTTCTGTATATTCCTTAACTCCGGCAATATCGCCTTTCATCAAGAAATCTGCTGTTCCCTTTTCACCCATTAACATAACTCTATTTTCCTTCATTGCTTCTAAATCTTCGCTTTCTGCTTCAATTCCAGACAGAACTAAATAAGCATCAGCAAAATACTCTAAAGAATTCATCTGATCTGAAGTAGATAAATCATAAGCATCAATAAGCTTCAATACATTTTCAAAGTCTCCGATTGTCTCATCATTATTCAAATACTGGATTACAGGCACTTCTTTATAATAATGTTGCTCTGGTTCATCCACTAATCTAAATTCGTCCTTTTCTTGAATGTAGGAATAGATGAAATCTTTATCATATACTTCTGCATACAGAACGGATTGCTGAGTTTTGTAATTCTCAACTTCATAGAATCGCACAGCTGCCAATGGCTTAGATTGAATGGAATTATCGTGAACCATAAATGTTTCTTGAGGATCAAGATAAGCCATCTTAGTTTCTGAATTCTCATCAGTATAATGAAGCTCATAGCCTACTCCGAAAATTGAAACATCCTTTCCAATTCGAGAGTTCAAAGATTGCTCGTCATTAGAATCAAAGACATATTGAATCTTTTTCATCTGCTCTTCTTCGCTTGAAGCATAGTTAACAGGCTTGCCTAAGAAATAACCGCCAATTGTATCTACAATGTAAGTAGCATAAGGGTTAATAATTTTATTGTTTGGCTTAGTTGGGTCTTTCATTGTGCGATTAATGATAGTTTCATGCTTACCAGTGTAGTAATTCTTCAGCCGTTTTAAACGTGTGACTTCCTTTAATTTATAACGATTGATAAGCTGCAAAATAAGCTCACCATTTAACTCTTCAGCATTTTGGATCTTGTACTTCTCCATTGTTTCACTCCTCAGTGATTGATTTTTGAACATAAGAAAACACCTCAGCAAATCGCTGAGGTGTTTAGGCAGTATTTTCTTAAAACAAAACTATATAAATTCTTCTACTTTTTTCTTTATATATTCTCTATCCTTCAACCTTGTTTCTCTTTTGAGTAAAGCCTTGCTAGTTTTTTGCTCTGCTACAGTAGAGATAGTGGAAATAAGAATCGAACCAGCTATTAAGACTAGTATGAAAATCAGAGTATTGTTATTAACTGTTAAGTCTCTATCTATAAAGATAAGAAAAGTTCTATAGGCTAGCCCGAAAATTAAAGCAGCAAAACCAAAAATCATTCCATAGCTTGAATATTTTAAAACTCTTGAGCTTTTATATATCATCCATAAAATTCTCTGTTTAATTTTATTTTCAAAACTTCCTGTTATAACATTTTCATAATGATGAGTAAGAAAATTAGACCAGTATATAAGTTCTATAATCTTTGCTAGATTATGAAAATCCATTTCATACTGACTATACTTTTCGTGTCTTTCCACTTTTTCTTTTAGTTTTAAAAATTGAGAATGCTCTTGGAGTAAAAGAGTTGTATTTATATTCTTTTTATAAAAAGAATATATTAACTCTTTAATCTTCTCTTCCCATTTATCTTTTGGAGATGAATATATATCTAACATACACAAGTATAAATGCTCCGTTGATTTTTGATATCCTTTAGAACCGTCTCTAAATGAATTAATGGAATTACTGAATGCAATATAAATCAATGAAGTAAACGCAATGATAACTGAAATTAAAGTTAAATTATCCATTAGTCCTCCTCATCTTTTCAATTCTTTTTTTATGAGAATCTCTTGTCTTTTGCTCCTTTTTGATTTCTCTTCTTATTATTTTTAATATATATTTATCAAAAGGCAACCCTAATTCTTTTCTGTAGTAATTAAAACTATAATCCACATGATCCAATAATCGGCTATCTTCATCTAGTTTTATAAATTGATTATGCTTATCCTGAGCTTGATTTTGGCTACTAATAACTATATCTTCACGAATAGACCAAATAATTCTATCCATATCTGGGCTGATAAGCTGATAATTATCTTCTACAATGGTTTCAATAGATTTAAAAGTATCTTGTGTAATTCCTTCATATCCATCGCCAGGATAAACATCTCTCATAATAAGCTTAGTTATAGGTGTGTAAACTTTATGAAGAATATCAACTTTGTAACTGTTCGCCTGCGATCTTGATTCCTGCTTAATTAAAAAATAGTAATTAACTAGATTGGTAAAAATTATTGCTAAAGAAGAACTTATAAGTGCTATTATGACTTCTCTCAAGTTTCCAACTCCACTTTTTCTTTTAATCGTACCATTAAAGGCAATATCTTCAAAATAGATTTTAGGATTTGCAAGAACTTAAATACCAAATACCGACTTACTCATAAATTTAATCTTATTCTTGCTATTAAAACGCTCTAGGCTATATCTGAGAGCATCAATCAAGTGATTATAGTTGTCTACAGGCTGATTTAAATACTGCCCTGTAGCCTTATCCTTCTTAAAGCTGTAGTTCTCTAACTCATCAATTACATGAATACAAGAAGGATGGACAACTATATCAAACTGCTGAATGAATCCAATACCATTCATGATTGAACCAGCACCCTTTTTAGCTGGCTTGATTCTATTGATTCCATAGCCTTTAATTTCTGCAATTGATTTCTGCTCAGCACTATCAGCAATAATGATTTCTTTGCTATAACCCTTTTCATGAATCCTAGCAGCAAGCTCATTATTTAATAAGCCTTTTTCATATAGTTCATCAAAGATGTATATTTTTCTATTCTGCACATCGACCAGAGAAGCAACTAAAGTAGATGGATCTGCTACATATCCAAAATCCATTCCTATAGCTGATTGCAAACTAGGATTATTTTTAAGTAGATATTTATAGTTGAAGTCCTCAATTTTGAAGTTATCAAATACACGCTTTCCACTATGTCCCCATAAACCTAACCCGAATACCCGATACTTTTCAGGGTTTCTTTCCTTCATATCGAGAATATTGTTAATGTAGGCTTGATCTAGGAAGCGATTATCTTTATAAGTTGAATGACATACCGATGTATCAGGCTTAGGATTATCAAAAAACTCAGCTTTAAGCCATGATAAATTGCTGACTGGGTTAAATGTAAGATAAAACTGCTTCTTATGCCCTTTCCCTCTCAGTCTTAACTCCAGCTGATTAAAGATTTCTTTGCTTAATTCTGAAGCTTCTTCAATCCAACATAAATCAAAGCCTGAAATACTCAGCAGTTTAGTTTCCTCATCCGCTCCTTTAAATACAATCTGAGAACCATTTGGAAATTCCATCTTATGAGTCGTCTTAGATACTTTGATTAAATCTAATATCTGCATACCTCTTAACGCTTCAGTAATCTCAGTGAATACAGAATCTTTAATTGATGAGAAAGTTTGCCGAACAACTAACAGCTTTTTCTTATCTTTTAATAAATCAATTATTAGTTTATGAGCGACAAAATGACTTTTCCCCGATCCTGCTGAACCTAAGAAAACATTGTACCTAGCATCTGATACTAAGTAGGGAATGTATTTTTCATTAAAGAATGAACGATCTAAATTTAATTTTACTTTTGCCATCTAATATCTCCCTATTAAAAAAGAACACAAAAAAGCCACTTCAAATTAATGAAGTGACTTGAGTTTCTTCCTATAATGTGTGTAATTTATTGAACGTTTCGCATAGCTAAAATCAGATCATTGTAGAAGAGTTTGCAAACTCCTTTATCTACAAGATTGATGCTATAGCTATTGCGAGAAGTAGAAATTTCAACATCCCCTAATAACATTCCGCTGTCTAAGCTGATCTCCTGAATGTGCTTCAAGAATACTGATGTGATTTTCTTCTTGCCTACTGCTGTATTATTGAAAACTAGCCTCTCATTCGTGATAAAGCAAAATTCAAATGCTAATCCGTAGACATTTTGAAGTTGCTCATCAGGTAAAAATAAATCTTCTACCTTACTTAGATACTTCTCACGTGCCTTATCTGCTGCCTTATGACTTGCTGTTTCTATATCTGCATTATAGCTTGCTGCCATCTTCTTAAACATTTCTATTCCTCCTAATTTCTGATATTAAAACTCATCTTCTACAAACGTTTCTAATTGATTGATGTCATGTCCGAAAATTTCCAGCTCGACTGATTCACCAGTTAAACTCTTCATAGCAATATTCATTTGCTCGGTAATTGTATCACTGAATTTCAAAGCAAATTCTTCTGAAGTCATACCATTTACTGCAAATTGAATGCTCATTGTTCCGTGAGTTGAAACCTCTTTAGTTGTTGTCATAGTTGCTGTCATAATAATCATTTCCCCTATCCAATTTTAGTTTGTATTCTTTTAAATCAATTATAAAACTTATACATTTATAAAACATATAAGAGTATTAAAAGTTATATGCCTTAAATACATATTAGCATAATTATAAAAGAAAGCAAGTTTATTTATGGAAATTATTTTCAGATTATTATTTCATATGACTATATGCTGATATGTCTCACCTTTACGAATTGAATGAATGACAGTCTTAGAAACAGCATATTGCTCAGCTATTTCATTCTGAGACATAGAGCCGGATTGAATTAGCAGTTTAATTTCTCTAGCTTGTTCATCTGATAAAGCTGGATTGGGATTTTTAAATTTGATAGCGTGACCAGCATCTTTAAGCTTCTTAATGAAAGTCTTAAGCTTATGCTCAGATAAGTTTAGTATCTCCTGTAATTCTTTCTTTGTATGCTGACCAGCTTTGATATGATTATTGATATTCTCAATTTGTTCTGGAGTGAAACCTATAGCTCTTCCACTTGCGATTGATTGAGGCTGACTAGTTGAAACAGAAGTATACTCATCTTCAATATAAGAAACTCCCTTATTGATTTTCCCTATTGTAGTTTTAGATACGTTGAATTTATTGGCTATTTTAGCCTGAGATAACACTCTTTCAGATAATAACTTTTTAATTTGCTGTACATTTTCAAATGTAAGTTTAGAATTAACATTTGCCGAACCTCTAGTTTTAGCTGTTGTAAAGTGTCCATCATTCTCAGCGTACTCTATAGGTGTATCATCTATTTCAAATACAGATATATCTGTCACACCTTGAATATTGTTATAGCCATGCTCATATGAATCATAAAGTGTAATGTAATATCTCTGACGTTTACAAAGCTCTCTGATACTCTTACAGCTCTCTAAACGTTCCCATGTAAACTGATTCATGTCATACTCTACGAAAGCCTGAGCAAGCTTAGAAAGGCTATCAATACTATGAACGCTAGAGCTAGCTGTTGATTGTAACAATGATCTAAGTTGATCCTGATGAGTTGCATGATATTGCTTTCTCACATCCAATGGATAGAGACTGATGCCAATATATTTCTTTTGATTCTGCTGATTTGTAATTGAGTAGATAAACATTAGCTTCATTCCTCCTATTAGATGTGATATTCAAAGCATATGTAAACTTAGAGTCTCACATGATTAGCTGAAGTCCTAAGTTTGAATGTGATTAAGCAACATGCTTCCATGTTCTATTAAGCTTGATAGAGTTTACAGTTGATTGAGTTACATTAAAGAAGTTTGCAATGTCTTGCTGTGTTAATTTAGTTTCCTTCAGCAATCTTCTAATCTCTCTGACATCCTTGTCAGTAAGCTTTGCCATACCTGACAACTCTCCAGCATGCTTTCCAATTGCCGACTTACTCATATTTAATTTATGCTGATCTGATTTAGAGACTCCTAACTTCTTTTCTCTCATCATGCTCTTAGCTTCCTCTGAATGCTTCCTACCTGACAATCCTTGTTTGCCATACTTATTACCATTCAAACCTGTGTAGTATGAAAGATGTTGATTGATATAAACACCTTCAAGTAGTAGAGCATCTTCTTTATTATCAGATGTATCAATCACAGTCCATTCAAAGTTTTCTTTGCCATGTTCTGCAATAGATTGATGAAGCTTACCAATAGGATTCTTAACAGCTTTATATTCGTGTGCATACTTTCTGCTATTCAATGTTGAACTTGTACAGCCGATATAGATTTCACTTGTAATTTTGTTTTCTGCTTTATAGATAATGTGTTCCTTTGTTCTCGCCATTATAAATTCCTCCATTTTTTTCTTATAGTTTTATTTGCACAACAAAAAAGAACCACTCCAATTTCTGGAATGATTCTGATTGATTGCTATTAGATTTTTAAATTGATTGCAGTTTTCTAACTGCCCTATAAATTGTAGCTTTACTAATTCCTGTTATCTGTTCAATCTCTTTGACTGTCTTCTTATTGCTATCTCTATTATTGTAAAGTTCTATCGCATGATTTAAACCCTTGTGCTTGTCTGTATAAGTGTTAGGTCTACCTTTATAGACTCCTCTTTCTTTGGCTAATGCTATGCCTTCTATCTGTCTTTCTCTTGTCATATCAGCTTCAAACTCTGCAATACCAGCAAGCATAGTAATCATCAACTTTCCTATTGCTGTAGAAGTATCAACTTTCTGTCCGCCCATGTTCAGGACAATTAAGAATACACCTTTTTCATTTAGTAGCTCAATAGTATTTAAAGCATCCTTTGCACTTCTGGCAAATCTATCAAGCTTAGTAACTATGATTGTATCTCCTGCTACAACTTTATCTAAAAGCTTATTGAATTCTGTACGATCAACTTTCTTTCTACCGCTTACTTTTTCTTCATAAATAACTTCGCAGCCAATTTCTTTTAAAGCGTTTAATTGAACAGTTAAATCCTGTCCTTTACTTGATACCCTAGCATAGCCGTATTTCATATCATTCACCCCTTCAATTATGACACATGTATATGAGACTCTTGTAAGTCAATAATATCAAGGGTTCGATAATGTGTCAATAGACTACACTCAAATGACACAAACTATTCATCTAACTCATCATAGTCAGCTTCATAATAATCATCATGCTTAATAACCTTATTCTTCTGCTCAATGATTTGATTAGTAGATGATTCAATCAATGCTGCTGGATCAAAACCTAAATCTATAACGATGTCATGAGTAATATCAATCTTATCAGCAAACAAGCCTTTATTTTTCCCAAGCAATTCAGCTGATTTAATTCTGTCCATAATCTTATGCTCAGGATTTGTCATAGTTGAAGTAAGGAAGTTTAAAATGTCTTCTTCTGTTGCGATTCTTTTGCTGGAGAAAACTTTTTTTGCCTGCTCAGCTGTATATTTAACAATTTTAGGATGCTTTGCTAATCTACTTCCTGCTGCTGATGTTGAAGCATTATTTTCTTTTTTGTATGCTATAGCATAGGATTTACCGACTTCCCCAGTGGACATATATAATTCAGCAAAATGTCTTTGCCTCGCATTTAATCCATTTTCATCTAATTCCTCGACTTCATTTTCATTAACATAATTACCATCATCATTAACACTTTTTTCAGTTTCCATCTATATTTTCAACTCCTTTCCTATCAATTTCATTTTTATGTAGCATTCATAAATTTAAGCATAAGAAAAAGTCATATCAATTAAGATATGACTACTTGAATCTATACTATAGCTTTATTTAGAAATTCAATTAAATCTTCTTCCCTTAAAACGTTTGATTCTATAAATGGCATAAATTTTTTAAATGTCACAGACAAATGAGTTTCATAGGTTCCATTGCTTTTAAGATATTTAAACACGACATTCAAAGGATCATCTTCATTGCGTTCTACTATTATAGCTTTATTGAGAAAGACATATTTATCCGAAAATTCTGTACAAGTGTGTTTATAATACTTTTCATCAGTTTTAGTCAATGCTGGTGATACTTGATCAATATAAGTCTCTTTAAAGTAATTTTTTAGTTTAATTTGCGAGTTAGTATTCTCTAAAAATTTTTCTATTTTAGCTTTTCTCTTTAATTCTGTTTTTATTTCTTCTAAATTTTTCATTTTTTCACCTCCTAACCTAATACTAGTTTAAAAGGAAATGTTTGTATGTAACAACATTCTGATAAATAAGCTTTTCCCTATATTATTTTCATTATGTAGAAGCCTAGAAATCAATCTAAGCTAATTTTCCTGTGTAGCATATCTACAACATTAGGATTAACGCTTTTTTCTTTATAATAGTTTTCAGCACGTTCGATAGCAAAATCTCTAATCTTATTCAAATCATAGTTACAATATTCTTCATAAACTCCACCAGCAAACTTTAAACTAGCCTCATCCATCTCAGCATATTTAAAATGAACAGTTAAAAACTCTAATTCTCCTGTAGTATCACTATAGCTAAATTCAACTTTCAATAATTTCACTTTTTCCTCAATTGTCATTTATATGTCCTCCTTCGTAAGAAGCAATCTGTTTATTTCTATGCTACCTTCTCAATTGCAATATTTTAGATATTCAAATTTAAAGCATAATAAAAACGCCTTAGCAGATGCTAGACGTTTGTAATTTACAATCCAATAAATGCATCCCAAAACAATAATGCCGCCATGATGAATAGCACGATTCCGACTGCCAATAATGGTAACGAAAGAATGGTACCGCCTAATATCAGTAGAAACTTATTCCCTGTCGGACGCTTGCCTTCTTTCGGCTTGCTAATCTTACCTGTTCGCTCTCGGTGATCAGCCATTACTTTTGCGTTACTTTCTTTGATATCGGTTTTCATTTTCTGCCATGCGTTTGCCAAATTTTTAGCCCCCAATGATTCTTTTATACTAGTGTACAGGAGAAATGACACATCTACAATGGAGACTAAACTTTTCTTATTCCCAAAAACCCTTATCAAATTCTTTCATTACTTTTTTATGTGTACTTCCAGCAATCACAATAACAATCAGTAACCAAACTACATAAATGCCTACAGCAATAATTAATGGTAAGAATACTAACCACCAACTCCACGCAATAACTCCAGTTAGTTGTAATACTACAAATATAATTGTTAAAACTTCTAAGAATCCCATCAATTATTACCTCCCAGTTTTCCAAATCCTACATATTTAAGCCAATATTCAAACGGATCAGCTTCTTTTAATTCCATTTCTTTTTTCTCTACTTCAGTATGTGTAGATTTCTTATCTTCAACATTATTAGTTTTCATCATAAGTCTCTCCACTCCAATTTAAATTTTCTCAGCCTAAGCTATCTAAAATTGTATATTCTCCTGCTATTCTGTCGCTCATCTTCAGAATACCCATTTCATAATTACCTTCTTGCAAATGGCTTGTTTCATCAATGTACTTTTGAATGCTATCCATATATAAATTAGTCTGAATTATCTTATCTAAAATTGAAGCTATATAAGAGCCGTTCATATTTCCCATTTTCAATCGGCTAATAACATTCTCAATGTCACTATATAATTTGTTTAAATACATATCAGCGTAGTTTAAATATGTTTCATGATGTCCATTGTTAGAATAAGTAAAGAATTTCACTTTAAACTCTGGATCACTCGCTTTAACATCATCAATTACATTTAGCAGCACATTTTTAAGCTCTTTCTTTTCGGCCTCATTCATTTCAGACTGAAGCAATCTATTTTTAATATTCTTTAAGTCCTCAATCATATATCCATTCTTTTTTACTGTAGCAATTGCCATTTCAATTTCTCCTGTCTACTTTTCATCTTTTTAAGTCATCTAATATGCAATAAAAACGGATGCAGCAAGACAAATATCCTGCTGCTAGTTTCTTCTTAATATTTTTCATTTACATGAAACCCTTATACTCAATTTTCTCTCCACCGTACAATTCTTCTTTATACTTTCCAATCAGTTCAGTTGCTTTGGATGCTAAAACAGTTTTATTAGAGCTAAATGGGTTGAAAATCATCTTTCCACCTCTATTAACGTTGTTGCTTTCTTCAATTGAGTATTCAATCGTGTAGTCACCACTAGGCTCATAGAAGCTAATTTCTAACTCTACAAAAGATAGGTCACTATCAAAATCATCTTTCTGAAGCTCTAGCCGATCTAATTTTTCATCTAACTTAGCTTGTCTCTCAGTTTCTTCAACTTCCTCATATTTCTGACTGATTGATTCCCACGCTTCTAAAGTTTGATTCTTAATCTTTGTCCAAGCATTTTTAACAGCCTCTTCAGTTTTCTCAAAGCTCTCAATAGATGAATCTAGCTCTTCTTCCATAACGATATATGCCGTTATAAGCTGTTCAATGACATCGCCTTTTTCCGACAACTTATAAATCTCGGCTTTTTTGTCTACAATTTGTGCTTTATTTAAGATGCTGTTTTGTTTCTGAATCAATGTATCAATTAAAATATCCATCTCCGTCATTTCCTCAGTCTCCTTTTTCTCTTCTGGGTTACCCCAGTTCTTTATTAAATTTTCTAGATTAAACATTTCCTTCTTCTGCTCATCAGTAAGATAAGCAGGGGTTAAATTATGCTTGTACATCTACAATCACCCTCACTTTCCGCTGATCTTCATCAAGTCCGGTTTTAATCATTTCTAATGTTTCTTCCATACTCTCAATTGATTCATTTAACTTTTCTATCTGAGCATCAATTTTCATAAGCAATTCTAGTTTTTTCATCAGTTATCTCTCCCATTTCAATTCATTCTTTTTACTTTTCCCAACTTTTATGTTATTGTTATAATGGTTTAATCTATACAAATTTATTTAATATGAAATAAAAAAATAAGACTCTTCTTTATCAATTTAATCTATCTCTCCCATAGCAATAACATCATATGAAGCTCCTGAAGTCGTCAAACGTCTTGCGATGTGTAATTTTTTCTTTCCTAAATCAACTGGCTTTTTCTGAATCAACTTATCTTTCTTCTTATCATAATCATATTTATCAGGATACTTGAAAGCTAAATTCTCTCGTTTCCATGCTTGATGCCTTTTTAGACTCCATCTATTATTTTCTGATTCTTTGCGATAGAATTTAACTACAGATGTATCAAATGCCTCAAGCTTATTTAGTCTTGCCTCAATCAACTCTACAATCTTATACAACGTCTTTCCTTCTATAACTGAATTCTTATTGAACATTGCACCAGTAACATTGAATACGTCCGAATTTGATAAATTATCATAAACTAAATCAGATAGGAATGAATTTGTCATATTGGCAACTATCCAATTTGAGAAAAATTGATTTTGCTTGTCTATCATCTCTTCTTCACAATAAATAATGTCAATAACTCCATTCCAAAATTTAAGTTCACTTTCTTTTCTAAGTTGTAAATTCGTTTGCTTTCCTAATGGATTTTCTTTTTCATAGGCTTTCAATGTTCTTTCTAAAATATTTCTCTTAATTCTGCTAACTCCTGAAGCTGACATTCCTGTTATTTCTTCCTTATCATTCATCGTATAACTATTCTTTGTAGTTCCCTCATGATCCGCTTTTTCCATATCATCAAGGAATTTTAGTTGTTTCTTAGTAAGAATACGTTTCTTAGACTTTTTAAACCATTGCATGAAATGACTTCCCTCAGTATTTCCACCTGCAAAATATAAGCTTGCCTCATCGCCTAAAAGGTTCATTAATGGCTCTTGATTTCCATCTGCACCTTCTACTAATTCATCAGTTGATTGAGCACCTATACTAGTATAAATAGTGGCTTTATAGCTTGATCCGTCTGCTAAATATTGAGTTTCAGTAGTTTCTCTAATTTCATCTTGCAATCTTACATATCTCGCCATTGATTTATCTAAACCAACATTTACATATGCAAACAATATATTTAAGCTACTAAAGTTTTCTGTTAGGATGCCTCTCCAGTTGTAGTTAGCTCTGATACTGATTTCAGGCTTAAAGCTGCTTACAATAGTTTGAGTCGCTATGGCAACTTCTCCAAGCCATTCATCTAAGTGTAAAGGTGCTTGATCGTATGCTTTACGGTTAATCCTAACTTTTTTCCAAGAATTATGAACCCTAGAATTAAACCAATCATTTGAAGACTTCATCTGATGCTTTACATAAGTTCCATCAGGAAATTTATAACCCATTGGAGACTTTTTAATTTCCATTACCCATAACTCCTCTAAAAACTGTTGCTTAATTTCTTCAATTTCTTTATCAGAATATAATTCAGAACCATATGTTTTATTATCAATCTCTACTTTTACCATTTCCCGTTAACCCCATTTTCTTTTTTTCTCTTCTCTATCTCTCTACTCTTACTTTGCTTTTTCTTTAAGGTATTTCTTAATCATGATTAATTTATCTATACGAAAATCAAAATATGAGTTTCTCCACTTAGACAATGAGTTTAAGGGAATTCCGATTTCACTCGCTACAAAACCCATCTTAACTCCGTTATCTTTAAGATAACTTTGAAACTCGTTTCTTACTTCTTCATTATGATTCATATTATTTCACCTCTTTCATTCGCCTTTATTTATAATTCCATTGTTTATCTTATGAATAATTATTTTCCTTATTCTCAAAAAAATTGACTTAATAGCTATAATGGAAGGAATAACTATTAAGCATTTCATGGAGGAATAAATAATGACAAAAATTAACCCATGATTACAATTTCGAAAACTAGGAGAAAAAGGAAAAAGAATGAATTGAAAACTATCACAAGGAAAACTATCTTATAGGCTTATCGCCTACATAAATATAAATGCAGACTTGTTGCACTTTTCGTAGTATGAAATTAAAAATTGATAAATAAATTAACTAATTCACACGACCATATAAGCGCACTTTGCTTATATGGTCTGCGAAATACAAGCGGACTTTGCTTGTATGAGTCTTATATAAAATTTATCCATATCGTTGGCAGGTATGCCAACTCTGTTCGCAAACAAGTTTGCTCTCTAAGAATTCATATTTAATTTTCATTTACTTTTTGGACATTTTTATGGAGTAAGCTTATATATAGCTTTATCCAAATTTTTGTCCTAAATTTAATTTATAATGTTATCTAATACTTCCCAGTAACCTACTTTAATATTCTTACCGTCTTTTAATTCATTTGTTCTTTTTGAGACAATCAAATAATTCATTTTATTTAGCTTGAAGTATTCATTTAATAAGCTAATACCTTTTTGCAATCTTCCTCTTGAATCTTTTAAGCATATTTTCTCAACTAATTCTTTTTGTTCGTTTTTAAAAAGCTTTCGGCCTATAACTCTTTCTAAATAGGTTTTCAATTCATCTTTAGCTTGAATATCTTCGAGAATAGAGTATTTTTTAATATGAAATATTGAAGCAATGTATTTACAATAAGCCTGCTCCCGATTTCCCTTAATAGCTTCTATCTCATTGACATCAATAATAGCTTTAAAAAACATTAAATCATTTCTTCTTTTTTCATATCCACTATCAGTTAACTCATCATAAATAATATGACTTTGATCCAACTCTCGATAGTATTTCTCTATATACTTATCTTGTCCATTTTGAGTAAAGTAAGCAGCCATCTCTACTTTTTTTCTAGTCTGACTTTCTCGACCCCCTAAACTTTGACCACTTATAACTTTAATTCTAAGAGTAATCTTATCTTCCTTATTCTTAAGTCTCTTGCGACCAATACACTGAATAAGTGTTCCTGTATCGCTCACATCAGCTACAATGTGACTTAATTCATCGTCAATAATGTTGACTCCTGCATCCATTACAGTAGTTGTAATTAAAATAGATTCTTCAAAGCGTTCATTCTTGAGCATATTATTAATCTTTTCAGCGTTTACATGTTGATAATAGCCATCAGCGTTATTCTTGCTGCAATTGAATAGAGCAAAATCTTTATATTTCTCATAAAATTCATATGCTTTCTTAGCAGACTGAATGAAAAATATAGTCTTTCTATTTAGTTCTATTGCTTCTTTAGCGTATCTGTCTAATGTTTCATCATTTGCATAAAACTCTAAACTTTGAATAAATGAAAAGTCTATTGGCAACTTATAATCAATTGTCTTAACTTTCTTATGCTTATTAATGTATTTCTGCATGTTTCCACTAGTCGCACTCATGAAGATTCTAATCTTATTAGTTTGCTTTAGAATTGCTTCTAGAGACAAATCAGTATATTTGTTGTAGCTAGCATCGGAAAAAAAATAATGCATTTCATCGGCACAAATTATGTCATACTGATCAAAATTGAATTCTTGCTTATTCTTCATTTTGTATTCAATCGATTGATAAGTCATAATGTCAATTACATCAGTCTTATTGTCTTTCTCGATTTCCATTTGAAACTGATTAACACAATTGGTTCTATGAATTAGCATAAGAATTCTCTTCTTATCTCTCTTGGCAATCGCATATAAATTATTTTTAATAAAATAGCTCTTGCCTGATCCTGTACCTGCTTCAATAGTTACTACATCTCCAATATTCCAGCTTTCAATTTCCTCGATTGTTACTACTTCTGATACTCTCATTTAATTTTCCCGTCCTTTTAGTTTTAATTTTATTTACAGATGATAAGCTGGTTGCTCGCCATCTGTATATTATTCGCTTTTAAAAGTTCCTATTAAATTACTCAGTTTTTCAGATTGGTAAAACGCCCAATAAGTTTTATTAGAATTAAGATTTATTCCTTTTCGTTCCCACCTCAGCCCGTTAAGTCCTAAATGTTTTCTAAGTTTCGGATTGTAGCAATAGAAATATTTTTTCATTCTAAAAGTCCACCTTTATAATTATTTTTTATATTATTTTACATTTGAAGAATTTATTTACATTAAATGAAACAACAAAAGCGCAATAGGCTCATTTCAGCCCATGCGCTTCAATAAAATATCAAATTCTTATTAAATTATCCCTATATTATACATTATACGGTTGAGCCTCGATTTTATCAACCACTATTTTAAATAATTTTTCATACTATTTTACTATATCCTTCTTAATATTCACCATATGTTTTCAGCCGATTCTTAGATATGCTTTTATGTACGCCTCTAAGAATCTCAGTTAATCGTAGAGAAGCCTTAGCTGGATATTAGGGTTAGTAGCTACAAATACATAGGATGCTTTAAATCGTTTCATATGATTAAAAAATCTTTTAATAGTTTTATTTTTAGAAGAAAATAGATCTCTTCACTCTATATTCCTCATTCAAAATCTTATAAATCCCTATTTCCAATACAAAATAAACTCCTGAATGTGTATTGACAAGGTTCATAGATATAATAGTTTCATCTACACATTTAAAACGGCTCTGAGAGCTTCTGAGAGCTGAAGCCACTCCTTATACAAAATGAAAAAGCACCTCATTAGTTTGAGGTACTAATTATTGCAATACTAATCCTGAAAACTAGTCATAATCCCATTTTCAAAATATAGATATTTATAATTCGGATAAACCCATTGTTCTCTAGTAGTAGTAGCAGTTACAGTTCTATTTACTGATTGAGGTTTCCCCCATGTTGATCCTTCTACCTCTTCTGGAGTCATACCGATGGCAGGATTATATTCAGGCTTATTATCTTCAATATTAAAAGCACGAACTTTTTTCCAATCATCTTCTGTAACCCCATTGCTAGATAATAAACCGACTATTTCTCCCCATCTAATTCCTCTATAAGGTGATTCAACATTATCATATAGAGCTACATAAGCGGCATGATCGTCTTGATTCTGTAATAAGTGAGCATAAGCTAATAATGCCTGGACTTCCTGATTATCTGCAAGAAAACCAGTAGTTTCTAAATATCCTAATTCAGTAGTTGGATTGTTACTTTCATCAAAGTTTTCAATATAAGTATCAAGCATTGTTATGGCTTCTAAAGCATATTTTTCTTTTTTATCTTCTATAAGTTTTATATTTTCTTCGTTGATATGCTCCTCAGAAATATAGCTTTCTAAAAATACATATTTTTCTAAATCTGATTGAACAATATTTACTATGGCTTCATTATAAATAGCAAGCAATTCGTCATTTACTTCAATTCCACTAGAGCCATATACAACATCATTTTGGAAATCTTTTATTAAATCACTTTCTTGACCATAATTAAGTTGTTTATTGTATTTTTCTAATAGCACTTGTGATAATGCGGTTGACTGTTCTACCTCTGCTTTTACTTCATTTCCAGAATCGCTACAACCAGTTAATATCACTGCCGCTAACAAAAAATATCCTAAGTTCTTCTTAATTGTAATCACTCCTTTATTTAATTTAGATGGCATATAGATAAAATATTCACACAGTTAATTATACCATTACTATAAGACTACAAGATATACTAAATAAGGAAATAATTAAACTTATTATATAGTATTTTATTTCTAGCATCCATACAACCTTTTACATTCCTTTTTTAACAGCTAATCAATTGCTGAAGGCTTCTACCCGAGATAAGTGAATAAGAATTCACCTTTATAACAAAGTCGTCTTAACAGTCTCACAGGATTAAAAATGAACAAATAAAAAACACTCTCAAGTCAATGAGAATGTTGGAATGGTTATTCTACTTTGTTTACCGTTAGGAAAACATCTAATACTTCAGAAATGATTGATCCACTATCAAAAATATTAATTCTGCTTTTAACATATTTACACTCAAAAATACCCTCTGAGTTCTCTATTATAACTTCATCCGTTTCTTTGATTAGCTTTAGTTGTTCAAGCATATCAGCAGTTTCAAACTCAAGAATCATCTTTCCTGAGTCATTGTCATAATAATAAATATTGTATGCAATACTATTATCTGGCTCTAAAACTACTAAATGATCTCCATTAGGAATAGGAATTATAGAATGAAGCTTATAACCTTCTTCATTTACATTGTAGTTTACATACTCTTTGAGTCCAGCTGCTTGAACGTCTGTAGCTTTATCATCAGTTCTTGTAGATGAGTTTCTTTCAATGATGTATTCCATTTTACACTTCCCATTCCGATTTAGTGATTAAACTTACTTTAAGACTTTAAGTATTACTGGACTTCTACCATTTACTTTTTTAATTTCTATATATCCTTCTTCTACTAGTTTATAGAATGAGTTACCAATTTCATGAGAAGAAAATTGAATATAATCTTTTTTAATATTTTCTAAATTTTCATCTACCAATAGATGTCTAAAATTTAATAGCGTTTCATATGCGCCTGCATAATCCATCTAATCACCTCTAAATATTTTAGAATTTCATTAATAATGCTTCCTTGTTTCTAATACTTTTAATAATGAACTTTCCAGCATAGTGTATTGCAGTTTCATCTTCTCCAAAGAAGGCGATATTATCAATCATAACCCGCTTATTAAGTAGAGAGCCTATTTCATTCGCATATGATTTTGAATCGAATGATATAACAAGCTCAGAACCACTTTTTGTAAAAATTCCTGTAAATTTATATGGCTCTTCATTAATACTCATTGACTTAAAATTTTTCTCCATTTCCTCTCACCTCCCATAAATCAACATACCACTTTCAAACAATTTAGTATAGTTAAATTTTACTATACAATTTCCTTATGTTGCTTAATGACTTGTTTTCTTCTTTTCATTCTCGAGATACCTTATGTAAGATTTTACATTGACTACTTTTTCAATAGATTCTCCATTCAGCAACATTCTCCATAGCTGATCCTTAGCTTGCTTAATCTCTTCTTCCAGTCTAGTTATACTCATTTCCATGTTTTCTTTTGTTCTTTCATCCATGTGTATTCTCCTCCTCAGGGTATATTTCTTTAATCTTTCGTGTCTATGTAGTTGACTTTCAACACTCTTAATTCAGCAGAATAGGAGGAAGCTCTAAGAAATTGGCGTAAATTTTCACCTTTGCTCAGACAAAGGAAAACAAATATTATCTGAGCAAAAGTGAAAATCACATATCATTCAGCGTCATAATCGGATTCTGAAGTTTCTTGTATGTCCCTCTTAAATTTGAAGTTTTCACTTCTTCCATCCTCATTCAATCATTGTCCTGAATGTGCCTCTAAAAGCTATTTAAAGCCTCCTAGAAGCGTGAATAGAATCACCCTAACAAGTAGTTAGCCAATGATCCACCGAACCTTTAAAGGCTGTTCTCGCCTGTTCATCATCAACCATAAGAGGGAATGGCTTAAAGATGATATAGGCGAATTTTCTGCATTGGCTCGCCGTAACCTGTCAAGTTTAGATTTAAGTCGTGTTACTAGGCATTCCACGACCAGCACAACAAAAAGAGGAGTCCCAACCGTCTGAATACGGTTAAAACTCCTCTTGTCTCCCTTGAATAAACCTATCCTATGTTGTAAGATAGATACATCAAGAGATTGCAAAAAGTGTTTTTCATCCGTGTAGTGACGGTTGATAAACGGTTTTCTGAGAGTTGGTAGCTCTAAAGAAAACGTTTTGTAATCTCTTATTTTTTTATGCTTATATGCGATTAAGAAACTCAATTTAATTAACTTATTTTCAACAACCTTTGAAAGCCTTGATATGACTGACTTTTCCAGTTTGTTGTATTCACCTCTTATTATATGCACAAATGCTTTACACCCTTTTTCATCTACTGCTGATGATTGTTTCGTAACGTTTGGAATAGCGATTGCAATTAGCACCGTAATAATTAACATAACAATTAGCATTTCAATTAATGTAAATCCTCTTTGATTTTTTAATAATCGCATGTTTTTCCTCCTCAAATGGTGTGGACTAAGTTATACATCGGCATCAAGATTGCTAAATATGCGCCTACAATACAGACCGCAATCATAATAAAAAAACTCGGCTGGATAATCCGCAATAATTGTTGTGTTTGCAGTTCAATACGCTCCATTAATACTTCGCTGTAAAGAATTAGTTCTTTGCCCAAATAACCGGTCATTTCACCGTGATGAACAAAAGCAGCCATATCCTTCGAGACAAACGAAAAACGATGGAGCGATACAGAAAAAGTTTGTCCCATCATCAATTCTTCATGTGATAACCGAGTCATAAATTGAATAATCTTATGGTAGTTCTGACGCTGCAGCAAATCGAGTGATTCTTGCATGGAAATGCCGCTGTGTAACAAAGTGCCGAGTTCTCGAGCCAATAGGTGTGACCAGTACAACTTCACAAAGCTTCTAATGACTGGAATGGCCAGCAACCAGTTAATTTGACGCTGAACTGGCTGTTTTTTCAGCAATAGCCTGAATACGTATATCGAAAAGGCCGCTATTGCAAAAAACGCAATGAAGAAATCCGGCAGACTAAGCAAATAAGCAGGAATTCCCGTTTCTCCATCTCCTGACTGCAATGATTTCATCATTGCCGTTAAATTCGGCACATAACTGGTCCGAAAAAATAAAAATAGAATTGAAGTAAAAATCAGCAAAGAGACAGGATAAATTAAAATATTTTTCAATTTTTTCTGCACTTGCTCCGTGCGTGCAAAACTCTTTGCAATACTGTCTATCGATTCCGGTAATCGCCCATGATATTCTGCGATTTCCACAGGAAATAATACATGATCCTTAAATCCCAAAAACTTTAGGATTTCAGCAGCATTACCGCCTCCTTTTAAGATACCCGTCATTCCGTTCAAGGTTTCTTCAAATTTCGACGTATGCATCGGCAACAATAACGTCAGCGCAACTGGTAGTAAATAGCCCTCTTTCATTAAAACTGCGAGACGCGTTAGAAATTGCTCACGGTCACGAAGACGAATCTTGTCGGAGCGCATAAGAAGCTTGAATCGCACCAATTTTCACCCCTTCCCGAATCTGCCCACTAAATGACAGAGAATCTGGCAATGCATAGGGTTTTTTCAAACTCGCTGACAGTAGAGCATCTTGTAATCGTTCACCTTCAAGGATTTCATACAGTGCACGGTGACAAGGTTCTGATTGTTTACTATCAGAAAACGTCGGAATTATTTTCTGAGCAGATACCGCCACTAAAGTCTGTGACATGTCTTCAAAAGAGACACCCAAATCATGCAATCGGTGTAGACAGCCAACAGAATGCCTAGCGTGAATAGTGGAAAAAACCAAATGACCTGTTAAAGCTGCGCGTACCGCAATTTGAGCCGTCTCGGCATCACGTATTTCCCCAATCATAATAATGTCAGGATCATGCCTGAGAATCGCTTTTAACCCTGCAGCATAGCTAAGACCTGCTTTTTCATTAACTTGAATTTGCAAAATTGCTTGATTTTTTCGTTCCACAGGATCCTCAAGCGTGATGATGTTACGGTTCAACTTTTCAGCACAATGTTTTAGCAACGCGTATAAAGTGGTTGATTTGCCACACCCAGTTGGGCCGGTTAGTAAAATAAGCCCTTGAGATGCCTCGGCCAATTTCTCTAATAACCGAGCCGAGTCACGAAAAGCAGCCAGCTGATGAATGGATTGAGCATTGTCGTCTGCCATGATTCGTATAACAATGCTTTCTTTCGTTAACACAGAAGGCAAAGTGGAAATTCGAAAATAATGAGATTGTTCGTTAATGGAGAGTTCGAATGAGCCAGTTTGGGGTTTTCTTCTTTCACTCATGTCTAAAAGGGATAAATATTTGAAATAAGCAATCATGCGATCACCCAAATCAAAGGGGAGTTGTGTTACTTGCCGCAGGTTCTGGAACGAGCGATACGACACAGTATAGCAGGATGGTTCGGGTTTAATATGAATGTCCGTAGTATCATTTTTTGCCGCATCGTGCAAAAGGTCTACACAGCGACGTTCGATAATCGATTGCATATCCACCTCCAGTTTCGGTTTGAACAAAGGCTGCCGCTCTGTTCCCCCATAGTATAACTAGCTCTTTTTAAGAAAGAAATAGTTTTTGTCAAAATAAAATTTTGACCTCCGAATTCGGGCTAAATCTCATATTTGAAGGGATTTATTTTTCTGTCGAAGAACAGGTTCGTATATTTTTTTGAAATACTCAAGCGCTCTCACCCGTACACGTGTTTGTCACAAAGAAAGATGAACTCGCTGTTTACACATTCACTCTGTTTCCTATATAATGAATGAGAGATTATTGTGTTGTGGCAAAGGAGGGATTACCCATGAATAATATGTTCAAATTAATGGGATGGTGGACTGGTATATTTGCAGTTCTCTTTTATGTAGGCGATATGGTCGAAGTATCATTATTAATGGTCGCTAACACCGGATTTTTTGTTCTTCTTGGATTTTTAAATATTTCTGAACGCATGTATTTGTATATTTTTGGCGCCTACCTAACAGTATTTTTCGTAGGCTTCACGTACTACTCAACGTTCATCCACATTCCTGGTGCTGGACATTAATCAACCCGAATAAAAAACAAAAGGTGTATCGGATTTTTCCGATACACCTTTTGTTTTTTTGTAAACTCTAGCAAATCTTCGTCTCTTTACAACCCAGTAAGGAATGGATTGCTGTTCATTTCTTGCTCAGGGGTCGTTTCCGGGCCGTGACCAGGATAAAGGATCATCTGTTTAGGAAGTGTCAACAAGGAGTCTTGAATGGATTTCAGAAGCTTTTTCTCAGAACCGTCTATTAAATCCGTACGACCGATACTGCCACGGAAAATGGTATCGCCAACAATTGCAAAGCCTTCGTCGCCAAATGAAAAACTGACGCTGCCTGGAGAATGCCCAGGGGTATGAAAAACATCAATTTCGAAAGAACTAATCTGCAACTTTTTTTCATTTGTCAGCAAAATATCTGCGTCTTTAATTCGGTAATCAGGCACAGCTGGATATTTCCCTGAACCATTTAAATTGGGTCGGCTCAACCACTCTTTCTCCAAGTCGTGCAGATAAACTGGGATTGAATACCTGTCACGGATGTCGTCAACTGCTCCGATATGGTCAAAGTGAGCATGAGTCAGAAGGATAGCAATTGGTTTGAAGTTTTTCTTTTTTACCACTGCTTCAATTTTTGCACTTTCTTCTCCCGGATCAAAAATTAGGCATTCTCTCTGGTCATTCGATATGATATAACAATTGGTTTGAATGGGTCCTAACTCTAATTGATCTATTTTTAACATTTTCTTCACCTCCCTTCAATTATAACATGCTGTTCTCTCCATACTGTCAAGATACGGACACTTTTTATCCTCGACAAAACAGCTGATTATCTTTACAATATAAAGAGAACAAAGCGGCACTGGCTGTTAAAGTTGAAGGGAGTGTCATCGATGAGTTGGATGTTATTAGTTATTTTTGGACTTATTGCAATTCTTGCAGCAATCGGCACTGTACAAACGCTTAAAAACAAAGAAGTCCTTGGTTTTCTTTTTAACTTCGGAACTTTTGTGATTTTTGGCGCATTTACTGTCGCTACACTTATCACACAAGGTTATCCACCAAGCCTTCATTAATCAGAGAAAAGCTACTGCCGTTAAATGCAGTAGCTTTTTTCATGCAATAAAAAAAGAGAGTACGCTCTGCGCACTCTCTCTTTTTATTGTTTTAATTCGACATCTGGAATAGTAGTCAGTTGGCCATCTTCTTCATCGTAAAAACGCAATAAATCTCCGTTAATAATTGACTCCGAATATTCCAGCTCTGTAAATGCCTGTTCGATAAATGGTGCACATAACTCTTGCTCAGTTGGTTCACCCGTTTCTTTATCGTAACAAACATTGCCCGCATATACGACTTCATCAGTTACGAGTCGACCATCACGGAATATCACCAGTTCCTCGTGTTCTTCTGAGAATAAGTCTCCACCGAACTGAATGTCTTTTGATGTATCCATGCCCATCAAATTCATGATCGTTGGACGCATATCGATTTGTCCACCAACTTCATCGTCAACATACCCTTTACCGTAGCCGGGGATGTGTACAAAGAAAGGAACTTTCTGCAATTCAGCAGAAGTGAAATCTGTCACTTCTTCTCCAAGATATTGCGTCATGGCCTCATTGTGGTTTTCGGAAATTCCGTAATGATCCCCATACATAACAATAATGGAGTTTTCGTATAAGCCTTTTTCTTTTAATTCTTCAAAAAGAACTTTTACCGATTCGTCTAAATAACGTGAAGTTTGGAAATAACGATTTAACGTACCTGAATTTGAATCGTATTCATCAATCAATTTATCTTCTTCATCTAAAGTAAATGGATGATGATTTGTCAGCGTCAGCAATCGGCTATAAAAAGGTTGCTGCATTTCAGTCATATGATCAACGGACTGCTCCATAAATGGAATGTCCTTCATGCCCCAATTGACTGCTTGACCTTCTGCAATCTCATAACTTTCAATATCGTAAAACTCATCGATATTTAACGATTCATACATAATATCTCGGTTCCAAAAACTTTTCGTGTTGGCGTGTTGAACATTTGTAGAATAGCCTTCATTGCCAAGACTTTCAGCCATTGAGTTGAATGTATTACCGCTATGTGTAAAGAACACCGCGCCACCACTCAATGGATAAAGAGAATTTTCAAGTAGAAATTCTGAATCTGATGTTTTACCTAACCCTGTTTGGTGATAAAAATTCTCAAAATAAATTGTATCTTGATCTTTTGTTAACGAATTAAGGAACGGTGTTATGGTTTGCCCATTCATTTCTTCATTGATAGCAAAGCTCTGCAAAGATTCCAAAGTCACGACAATCAAATTACGTCCCTCAGCAATTCCTTTCATGTCTTCTGAAGGCTCAATTTGATTGGCACGCACATAGCTATTGGCTTCAACGAGCTCAGAACCGTCTGCTAATGCACGTTGTGCCTGTGATTTCGACTGAATGTAAATATCGTATAAATGATAATTGTACATTCCTAAATTTTTTACTAACATCTCACGATCAAAGCTACGCGTCAGCAATTGAGGACGCTCTGCTTCAGCAAGTCCTAAGTTAAAAAACAAAACAGCAAGCGCCAATACATAATAGGCTTTGCGCTGAACAGAATAAGAGCTTGCTGTACCCGTTTTTACTTTGACAAATTTAATCGCCACTAAAATAATCAGGACATCTGTAAAGTAAAAAAGATCTGTCCAGAATACACTCGCAGCGGCACTTGCTCCTAAATCGCCAAAGTTATCAGTCTGAAACAACACGGGTAACGTGATAAAATCACTAAAAAATCGGTAAAATGCAACGTTTCCATAAAGGACAATCGATGTTACCACAGCGACCGCCACTAAATAACGATTTTTGGCTTTCTCACTTTTAAGAAATAACGAGACCCCATAAATAAACAACAACATACTCAAAGGATTAATAAACAAGATAAATTCTTGCAATAAATTATCGATTGTAATCGAAAAGCTGGTCTTATAAACAATGTATGTTTTTAGCCAAGTGGCGATGATGGCAATTGCCAGAATTGAATGTTTCGGCCATTCTTTTTTCAACATTCCCAGACACCCTCCTATTCTCAGTGATTTTTTCGAACATGCCTTAATAACCCAGTATAGAAGATTAATAAATTTATATGAAGTAATATCCCTTATTTTAGACGACTAGAGCTAAAATAAGTTTCGTTAAACGAATTTATTTTTTATCATATTCGGATTTTTTTTGGCGTAAGATGAGCATTGCCGTTGCGTATTCTTTAGCAGTGATAAATTGCAAGCGATACAATTCTTTTATTTCTTCTTCCATCAACCCAAGGTCGGCACTGTAATCAGCCGTATAAATAATTGTCCCGTAACGTTTTAACAATTGCATCACATCATACAAGCTTTTCATCTATCCACCGCCTTCGGAGTAATAATTTTACTTTCTGTGAAAATCCTTTGAACTGGTAAATCGTGCGGTTCTACAGGTATCGACTCCGCAACCTGGCAATCGAAAGCTAAAGAACATGTAGCGCCAGAAAAACTCGCTAAGAAACGATCGTAATAACCTCCTCCAAAACCGATTCTAAAGCCTTCTTTTGAAAAAACTACACCCGGTACAATTAATAAATCAATGTCTTTAGGTTCTATGTATAGTGTTTTTGAAACGATCGGTTCCTGTAGATTCATATAGACAACTTCCAACTGGTTTTTGTGCTCAATTGCATGGAAGTCTAGTGTGCGGCTCACCCGGTGACATTTCGGCACGACTACTCGTTTACCCCTTCCCCAACATTTTTCAATCAAGTCCCATGTAGCTACTTCTGGGAATGCAGAAATTGTTATACCGATTGTTTGGGCTGCTAAAAACGCAGGGTCTTCCAGTAAACGGTCGACTATAATTGCCGACTTCTGTTTATATTCTGTTGTTGTCATTTCCTGAAGTAAACTTAGCACTTTTTTTCGTTGCGTTCTTTTATCCATAATCGCACCAGCTCCTTTAAAAAGAAAAAAGCCAAAACCCGTATTAGGTTTTGGCAATCAATGAATTACTTCGTTTCACGGTGTACTGTCATTTTCTTTTCACGTGAGCAATATTTTTTCATTTCAAGACGCTCAGGGTTGTTGCGCTTATTTTTAACAGTGCTGTAGTTACGTTCGCTACATTCTGTACAAGCTAAAGTGATGTTAACACGCATCGGTATCCCTCCTAATTCTTTCAAAGATCATTTGTAAATAAGCGTGATCTATACGACTTAATTATTATAGCATATCTCATGGTAAAGTCTACTGTAAAATCCCATTTTTATTGAACCTTTCTAAATAAACAGAAATGCCAGTAGCTTTTTGCTTTTTGCAGTCGCTATTCATAGTCGATTGGTTCTTTTTATTTGTTCAGATCGTAATGTTGTCCGCGCACCAAGTAAAACAATTGTTCAGCGATATTAGTCGCATGGTCGGCTGAGCGTTCCATATAGCGGCTGATAAATGCCAATTGTGTAATTTGGCCAAGCTTGTCTGGGTTTTCGCCACCTGCTTGTATCAATTTACGAATTACATCCCCGTATAATTCATCTACTTGGTCATCTAATTCAGCAATTTCTTTCGCTTTAACGATATCTTCTTCGACAAACGCATCAATCACTTGATGCAACATTGCAACCGCTAACTTCTGCATTTGCTGAATTTGCGCTATTTGAGGCAATAATGGTTGATTGCCAATGCGAATTGTTTCTTTAGCAATATTTACTGCATAATCACCGACACGTTCCATATCTGACGCCACTTTTATCGTAACGATTAACCGCCTTAAATCGGTAGCAACTGGCGATTGCTTTGCAATCAATAAAATGACACGGTCATTAATAAACTCTTCTAACTGGTTGATATCCTTATCGTCTTCAATCACTTCGAGTGCCGCATCCACATCTTGCGTCATAAGTGCATCCATTGATTTATTTAACGCCTTTACCGCCATCGTACTCAACGACACCAATTCTTCTTGCGCGGTATTTAATTCGAATTCGAATTTTTCACGTACTGACAAAAATTCCACCTCCTCTTTTAGCCGAATCGGCCTGAAATGTAATCTTCCGTTCGTTTATCGGAAGGATTTGAAAAAATCGTATCTGTGTGATCATATTCAATCACTTCTCCGTTTAAAAAGAATGCTGTCTTATCTGAAATCCGCGCCGCTTGTTGCATATTATGCGTCACAATAATAATGCTATAGTCTTTTTTCAGTTCTTGAACCAACTCTTCGACTTTTAACGTGGAAATGGGATCTAAAGCTGATGTCGGCTCATCCATTAAAATAACGTCAGGTTCAATCGCCAAAGCACGTGCGATGCAAATTCGTTGCTGTTGTCCACCTGAAATGCTATACGCATTGTCGTTCAAGCGATCTTTTACTTCTTCCCAGATAGCCGCTCCACGTAAACTTTTTTCAACAATTTCATCAAGTATTTTTTTATTTTTAATGCCATGGATACGAGGACCGTAGGCAATATTATCATAAATTGATTTTGGAAATGGATTGGGTTTTTGAAAAACCATGCCCACGCGAGTCCGCAACTCTTCGACGCCGTAATCTTGATCGAAAATATTACGTCCCCTATAAAGAATTTCTCCAGACGTCTTCACTGAAGGCACTAATTCAACCATGCGGTTTAAGGTTTTAAGGTAAGTTGATTTGCCACATCCCGAAGGTCCGATAATAGCAGTAACTTCATTTTCCTTAATTTCTAAATCAATATTTTTTAAGGCATGATTGTTGCCATACCAAAGATTTAGTTGATTGGTTTCATAAACAGCTTTTTTTGCAATCTCAGTTGATCTTGTCTCTGTCACTGTTTTTTTCGTCATAATAGTAGTCATCAGTAGAACCCTCCCACATCATTAACATTAATAGCGTTTATCAAATTTATTGCGGATAATAACTGCGATGGAATTCATAAACAACAGAACTGCCATCAACACCATAATTCCTGCAGCTGCCACAGTTTGAAATTCTTGCTGCGGTCGACTTGACCAATCGTAAATCTGCATAGGCAGCGCTGTAAAAGTATCCATAACACCAGCTGGCAAAAATTGAATAATAACTGGCACACCAATAACAATCAATGGTGCTGTTTCTCCTATGGCACGTGATAATGCTAAAATACTGCCTGTTAAGATGCCGGGGATAGTCGCTGGCAAAATAATTTTGACGATAGTCTGCCATTTTGTAGCGCCCATACCGTACGATGCATCTCTAAGTTCACCTGGAACTGAGCGAATTGCTTCTTGTGAAGCTACGACAATGACTGGCAAAATCAATAGGCTCATCGTAAAGCCTGCCGCTAAAATACTATTTCCTAGTGCCATAGCACGAACAAATATCGTCAGTCCAAGCAAACCAAATACCACTGATGGAACTCCCGCTAAATTGGAAATGTTCATTCGAATAAAACTGGTAATGCGGTTTTGTTTTGCGTATTCTTCAAGGTAGATAGCAGAGCCAACACCTAAAATAATAGAAGTCGGAGCGACGACGACCATTAACCATAACGAGCCGATGAGTGCCGCTTTAATCCCCGCTTTTTCCGGGAACCGCGAAGCGAAGTTAGTTAAAAATTCAATCGATAGATGCCCTGCTCCTTGCGTGACAATCCGGTAAAGCAAAATAACCAATGCCAATAATGCCAGTAAAGTTGCAGCTAAGAAGATGACTTTGAAAATACGGTTAACAAGCAATCTGCCATTCATTCGCTTTATAACTTGCTGGTGTTCAATATATCTCATCTTAATATTCCTCCCTGAAACGTTTTGAGACGTAGCCGGCAAGGACATTCATCATCATTGTAAAGACAAATAATGTAAATCCAACTGCATAGATGGAATAGTAGATAGTTGTGCCATATCCCGCGTCCCCTTTTGATACTTGGACAATGTATGCGGTCATGGTCTGTATGGATCCGGTAAAGTCCCCATCGAATCTGGGTGTTGATCCTGCGGCAAGCGAAACGATCATCGTTTCTCCAATGGCTCTCGATACGGCAAGAACCACAGATGCAATGATCCCTGAAAGAGCAGCCGGCACAGTAATTTTCCAAGCGACTTCAAATTTTGTCGACCCCATTGCCAAAGCGCCTTCTCGTATACTTTTCGGTACAGCAGACATGGCGTCTTCTGACAAGGAAGCGATCATCGGAATAATCATAATACCGACAACAATTCCGGGTGAAATTGCATTAAAAATCTTAATTTCTGGAAATACCGATTGAAGAATAGGTGTTACAAATGTTAGCGCAAAAAATCCATAAACAATCGTTGGAACACCGGCCAATACTTCAAGAATTGGTTTTAAGACACGCCGAACATTTTCGCTAGCGTATTCACTCAAATAAATAGCAGCTGCAATTCCGATTGGCACCGCCACTACAGTTGCGATTAACGTAACTTTCAAGGTTCCAACAATTAAAGGGAGAATCCCAAATTGTGCATCTTTATTTGAAAACGGTAGCCACGTAGTCCCAAAAATAAAGTCAAAAAATGGTACGCGCGTGAAAAATGTTATCGTTTCAACAATTAATGTTAAAACGATTCCAATAGACGTCAAAACGGATACTGACGCAATTAAGAACAGTATAATTGGAATGATTTTTTCAATTATTTTTTTGTTTTTCTTGCCATTTGACCGTGCGATCATTTCTTGTACAGATGGTCGCATATAAAATCCCCTTTCAACCGCGAAAGGTGAGCAGTGGCTGCTCACCCGTAACTTAAACTATATAAATGTATCAACCTGTTGATATTCCTTGCTTATTCAGACAGTTATTACTTATTTTAAAGCTTCTAAATCAGCTAATCCTTTATCGTACGCTTCTTGTGGCAACGCAACATAACCGACTGCTTCTGCCATAGCTCCAGCGTTTTCTAACGTATACTTCATGAAATCATACGCCGCATCGTTATCTGCAAGTGCTGCATTGTTCGCATAGGTGAATAGTGGACGCGATAGCGGCGCATAGTCTCCTGATTCGATTGTTTCGTTAGTTGGTTCAACACCATCAATTGAAACGACTTTCAATGTATCTTGGTTAGCTACGTAATAGGCATAGCCAAAAAATCCGATGGCATTTGGATCCGCTTGAATCCCTTGTACCAATGTGTTGTCATCTTCCGAAAGAGTTGCTGAGCTGACCAAGTCTTCGTCTTCAAGAATGACTTCATTGAAATAATCGTAAGTTCCTGAATCTGTGCCTGGCGCATAGAAGACGACTTCTTCCTCTGGCCATTCTGGGTTGATGTCAGACCATTTTTTCGTTGTGCCATCTTCTACCCAAAGTTTTTTCAAATCTTCTACTGTCAAATCTTCTACCCAGTCATTTTCTTGACTGACAACAACTGATAGCCCATCAAAAGCCAATTGAAATTCTGTATAGTCAATGCCTGCTTCTTGAAGACTTGCTATTTCTTCTTCTTTTATAGGTCGAGAGGCGTTAGAGAAATCTGTTTCGCCTTGAATGAATTTTTCAAATCCGCCACCAGTACCCGATGTACCAACTGTTACTTTGACGTCTGGCTGAGCTCCAGCATATTCTTCCACAATGCCTTCCATAATGGGTGCGACTGTAGAGGATCCGTCACCTGCTACGGTTCCTTCAGCAACTGCCTCATCTCCAGCTGTTTCTGAACTGGTTTCTCCTGTTTCTGTACCGGCATCTGTGCTGCCACAAGCACCAAGAATTAAAGCTGATCCAAGAATTGTTGAAGCCATTGCGAATTTCCAGTTTCTCATTACGTTATGTCCCCCTATGTGTTTGTGTTTGTATTTGTTTACATTCTCTACTATAGAGAAGGATTGTTGAGAACATATAAAGGCTATGTTAAGAAATTGTAAATTGAGCGCATTACAGAAAAAGCCCTAAAGAGCATTCTCTTTTAGAGAAATTTCTTCAGGGCTTTACTTTATTCGCCTTCTACAACAACTGAATCGCTATAAGGCTCTTTTATTACATTAGATGCTGCTTGCGCTTCTTTGTTTTTTAACTCAAAATACTTATCTGCTGCCGCACGGGCAATTTCGTTGTTTGCTTTTGGTACATTGTTTGGGTCTGTTGTAACGTACGGAATCACTACAGCGTAAGCAATTTCCGGATTTTCATAAGGTGCATAGCCAACATGTGCAATATTAATTGCGTATTCGCCATTCATTTCATGATCTTTTTCATGGAAATAAACTTCGGCTGTTCCGGTTTTTCCGGCAGCGCTATACGGTGCATCACTAAATTGAGCACGTGCCGATCCTGAACTTCCAATATACACATTACGCATACCGGTTTGAACCTGTTCTATTTCTTCTTGTGTGTTATTAATGCGGTTCAAGGTTTTGGGTTCGATAATCGTTTCAATCGGCCCCAGCTGTTCACCATCTCTAGAAGCTTCGCGTATTTCCTTAACAACGTGAGGTTCCATCCGGTAACCATCATTCGCAATTGTTGAAATGTACTGCGCTAGCTGTAGCGGTGTGTACGTATCAAACTGACCAATTGCTAAATCGAGCAGTTTGGGACCAGGAGAAGTCCCACCCATATAGCCCGTTGCTTCATTTGGCAGATCGATACCTGTTTTAACACCCAGTCCGAATTGCGCAAACGAATTACGCATTGTGGCGAAACTTTCCGGAGCTATATACAAACCGCGGTTGTATTGATACTCTGCTCCTGCAATTTTCAAGGCAATCTTAAACATGTATACGTTAGAAGAACGCTCGATGGCCATTAAATCACTAATTGGGATACGATTAAATAATCGTGTGTTGAAAATAGAATTTTTTTGAGGCGTGCTGGCAAACTTTAAAGGCTCATCTATTTGAACTTCATTTAATTCGACTGCTCCCTCAGAATAACCCGTCAGCAGTGTTGCCCCTTTTACCGTAGAACCCATTTCATGAGAGGCTGTAAATGTGCCGAAAGCATAGTCATAAACAGCTTGGTTGCCATTTTCATCTTCACCTAAACGTTTCCCGACCATTGATAATACTTCTCCGGTCTGTGGATCCATCATAACTAAATACGCATCTTTGACCAATTTCGAGCTCGGCCCAGCTTTTAATTGCAACAATTTATTTTCAACTATTTTTTCAAGTTCACTTTGCAGCTCGCTGTCAATCGATAAAACCAGGTCTTTTCCAGCTTTCCCTTCATCCACAGGTAAGGTTTCGATAACACTGCCTTGACCATCTGTCACATTTTTGACGACTGATTTCTGACCTTGCAGTACCGCTTCATACTGCTGCTCTAAAAAGCTAGTGCCCACGCGATCATTGCGAGAGTAGTCGCGTGCCAAATAATAATCTAGTTTAGTGGCAGGTATTCCCGTTTCCGGAGTTGTCGTACTTCCCAAAATCGTCAAATCACTTGATTTCACTCGTTTCCAGTCTGTTACGGTATTGACTCCTTTTAACTTAGGGTCAGTTAAACGCTCTGAAACACGTGCAAATTCTTCATCTGTCACACCTTCATTTTTGATCATCTGAGGCGTCAGTGCGTACCCCGAAGTCATTTCACGGTAGATAGCCAATACTTCTAAGTCTTCTGCACTTAAACTGGCTAACTCTTTATCAGTGATCTTCTCTCTAATCAATGCGTCAAGCGCCTGCTGCTTTTCTTTTTCTGGAATGTCTTGTGCTGCAATTGCCTCTTTTTCTTTATCCGTTACTTTTTTTGTCGCACTTTCGGTATTTAACTGTATATAGAAATCCTGCTTGTCCCGTAGCGTCACTTTGTTATCATCTTTTTCGATCAACCTAGCTAATTCCCTTGCCACAATCATCATTTCTTCTCTCTTGGTCGTCTGCATTGCCGTATAGGTAATCGCATTAACCGGTGTATTTCCGACTTGAATCCGTCCTTCGCTATCAAAAATACGTCCTCTTGGAACACTTGTATTGACAGGAACTTCTTCAGTTCTTGCGATTGCACGCGCATAGTCTTCTCCTTTGACAATTTGAAGAAATCCTAAACGCAGAATCAATATGGAAAACAATAAGAAGATGGTGAAGAACAGGACATTCATTCGAAAGGCTGTATTGGACTGCAATTTCACTCTTGCAAGTGAAATCCGTCTTTTTTGAGGCGGTTTCATGAGCTATATGCTCCTTTCGCAAAAATATCCATTTACCAGTATATCATTACATCAAAAAAACACACACTTTTTCAGACGAAAAAGTGTGTGTAAGGTTTCAATTATAATTTTTATTTTGCTGTTTCGTAACGAGTTGAAACTTCTTCCCAGTTTACTACATTCCAGAATGCGTTGATATAATCTGGGCGTTTGTTCTGGTATTTCAAGTAATAAGCATGCTCCCAAACATCAAGTCCAAGCAATGGCGTTTGACCGTCCATTATTGGAGAGTCTTGGTTTGGTGTAGAAACCACTTCTAGTTCTCCGTTTGAAAGAACAAGCCAAGCCCAGCCAGAACCAAAACGAGTTTTACCAGCTGCTGCGAATTTTTCTTTAAATTCGTCAAAGCTACCAAATTTGCTATTGATCGCTTCGCCTAGCGAACCTGTAGGGTTGCCACCACCGTTTGGAGATAACAACTTCCAAAATAATGAGTGGTTCGCGTGTCCACCGCCGTTGTTGCGGACAGCTGTACGGATGGATTCAGGAACTGCATCTAAATCAGCGATTAGTTCTTCCACCGTTTTTGAAGCAAGATCTTCGTGGCCTTCAAGAGCCGCATTTACGTTTGTGATATAAGTATTGTGGTGTTTCGTATGGTGAATATTCATCGTTTCTTTGTCGATGTGTGGTTCAAGTGCGTCATACGCGTAAGGTAATTCTGGTAATTCATATGCCATGATTAAATTCCTCCTTGAGTCTATTGGTCTACCTTCTTAGCGTATCAAAATTTCTAGAGCGTTACAAACATAATGCATGTTTAATCCATTTATTCAGACCTTTGACTGAATCATATTGATTTGCTCAGTTAAATTGTAAAAAAGAAGATGACAATCATGACAATTTGGATAATGCCTTTAGTAAAGACCGACGTAATAAATCCGACTACTGAGCCAACTCCAGACATGAACGACTTTTTCAAAGTTGATTTATTGAATAAGATTTCCGCAATAATTGCTCCAAGAAAAGGCCCAATTAAAATACCCACAATCGGAATAATGAACGGACCAACAATTAAACCAATCGTACTGCCCCAAAGTCCCGCTCTTGAGCCACCGAATTTTTTCACACCAAAGGCATTGGCAATGGCGTCCGCCCCAAATAATAAAATCACAAACAAACTCTGAATCGCCCAAAACCACCAAGGTAAATCGCTGAAACTAAAAAACAAGCCGTACATAACAAAGCCCCCAAAGATAAACAGGACTGCGGGAATAATTGGATAAACTAACCCAATAAAACCAATTACAAAACTTAATAGGATCACAATCCAGCCGATGATTTCCATCCGTATTCCTCCCTATAATAAAAGCTCTCTTCCATCGTGCCCTACATTTTTTAAAATGTAAAGCAAGAGGAAAAGAGCTTCTATTAGTCAGCACTATGTGGGCACTTCCGCTTTTCTTCGTTAAGCGCGGTTGCCTAAAATGGCTTCTGCAATATTAACTGCATGGTCTCCGATTCGTTCAAGGTTGCTGACAATATCGACAAAGACAATTCCGGCTTGTGCTGTACATGTTCCTGCATTCAAACGCAAGATATGCTTCTTCCGGAATTTGCGTTCCATTTTATCGATCAAGTCTTCTTGTTCAGCTACTTCGCGAGCTAATTCATGGCTTGTTGTATTTAACGCCTCAAGCGCTTTTTGAACAGTGGCAATGGTTAACGTAAACATTTCGGTTAAATCTTCCATCGCGCTTTCTGTGATTTTTACTTTGTTGTTTTCCTGATAGTCAACCAATTCGATGATGTTTTCGAAATGATCCCCGATTCGTTCAATATCTCGAACCGTTTCCATCAGCATCGTGTGCCGTGTAGAATCAGCAGCTGAAATAGATTCTGCTGAAATCAACACTAAGTAATCTGTGATTTTAGCATCCAGATTATTAATGGCGTCTTCCAACTGATAACCCATTTCTGCGTTTTTCTTACTTTTCGTCATTAAGTATTTATATGTCTCCTGTAAACCTTGAACCGAATATTCACCCATACGTAAAATTTCTTCTTTTGCTTGTCCTAATGCAATAGAAGGAGATTGCTCGATAAAATGGATATCCAAGTGTTTTGGTTTAAATTCAATCAATACTTCTTCTCCTGGAATCGCTTTTGTAACGAGATAAGCCCAGGCACCTATTAATGGAAATTGAATAATCGTGTTTGCTACGTTAAATGAACCGTGTGCAAAAGCAATCTGCATCTTCGGCTCTAATGCTAGGATGCCAGAGATCCATTCTACATAAGCAGTAAACGGTATTAACAAAATCAAGAAAATGACCGATCCAACAATATTGAACAAAACATGGACTGCTGCTGCACGACGAGCTGCTATTGACGTACCCAGTGCTGCAAGAACAGCCGTAATCGTCGTTCCAATGTTATCACCGAATAGAACTGGTAGTGATGCAGCTAACGATAAAATGTTCTCATCATAAAGTCCTTGAAGAATCGCTACTGTCCCACTTGAACTCTGAACAATCAACGTGAAGACTGTTCCAACCACAACTCCAAGAATCGGGAATTCGCTCAAACTGACTGTTAAATCGATAAAAGCTGGTAATTCTCGTAGTGGCTTCATGCCGCCACTCATTAATTCCATACCGTAGAAAAGACCACCAAAACCGAAAATGACCTGTCCAATGTTCTGAATTTTATTTTTCTTGATGAAGAAAATCATCGCCGCTCCGATTGCCATAATCGGTAAAGCGTACTCTCCAACATCTAGGCCAATAATGAAGGCTGTGACAGTGGTACCAATATTTGCTCCCATAATGACACCAATCGCCTGTCTCAACGTCATAAATCCAGCACTTACTAATCCAACTACAATTACAGTTGTACCAGAACTCGATTGAATCAGGATCGTAACGATAATTCCGACTAGAACACCCATGAATGGATTGGTTGTAAAACGATCCAAAATGTCACGAAGTTTATCGCCAGCTGCTTTTTGCAAAGCATCCCCCATAAACTTAATTGAAAATAAGAAAATTCCTAGTCCACCGAAAAAGGAAAAGAAGATTTCTTGCCAGTTCATTTCCACGATACTTATTCAACTCCTAAATTTCATATTCACACCTAACCTATTATGCGTAGTTTACTAATAATTTGTAAACACCTTTATGTAAAATTTACATTCCCGTAACAAAGCGACCTTTTTTCTTCCTTTCTACATGGTACGATTATTATATAAATGAAAGGAAGATGATTTTGAACCTATACCAATTATTCAAAGCGAGCTTAATGGAACCAAAAAGGCAAGCTGCCGTCCGTATTATGACTATCGGGAAAATTATGCAGTTTATTTTCATCTTTATTGCTTTTTTAACAGTCATTGCTTTTATCGAATTGATTTCCAGTTTAGACGTTGCTACTAGTAACTTAGACGGACTTGTAGAGTTTGTTGAGGAAATTGAATGGCTGCTTTATCCATTTGCTGTCATCTCTTTGTTTGTCTCTACGACCATTTATCATTTCGTTAAAATTAGTTTGTTCGCATTGATTGCTTTAGTAATTTTAAATGCTAGAAAACGGCGCGGTGAATATCGCCATTTATGGCGCACTACAGCTCTTAGTGTCACAGTTCCGACATTACTAGCATTTGCCTTAAGTCTTTTAGACTTAGGATATAGCGTTTCCCTGTTGACCAGCTTATTAACCGTCCTCTATTTGTATTTGGCTATCGGTTACTACCCCAAAAAACCACCTATCCAAAAAGCGCAATCTAAGGCTTGAGTTTTTGTAAAGACCTTAATAACTAACCGTCTTTCTTGTCTTTTAGAGCGCTACACTGCTAAAATGGCTATAGGTAATAGAAGAGAGCCTGCAAATTTCGGTTAATCCATCATTTATAGGACAAAGACATGTGAGCCGCAAGAATAGGCCACCATTAAAAAGGAGAGATTTTTTCATGAGCGAAATGACACACCGTTCAAAAACACGCCCCGTAAAAGTCGGAGATTTAACGATCGGCGGTAGTAATGAATTATTCATACAAAGTATGGCAACGACTAAAACGCATGATGTGGAAGCAACAGTTGCAGAAATTCTGCGACTTGAAGAAGCAGGATGCCAAATCGTCCGCGTGGCATGTCCTGACGAACGTGCGGCTTACGCAATCGGTGCCATTAAAGAGCGCATTAACATTCCTTTAGTAGTAGACATTCATTTTGATTATAAATTGGCTTTGATTGCCATTGAACAAGGTGCAGACAAAATCCGCATCAACCCAGGGAACATCGGACGTCGCGAAAAAGTAGAAGCTGTTGTGAATGCCGCAAAAGCAAAAGGCATTCCAATTCGGATCGGTGTTAACGCAGGATCACTAGAACGTAAAATTCTAGAGAAATATGGCTACCCAACGGCTGAAGGTATGGTCGAAAGTGCACTTCACCACATTAAAATTTTAGAAGACTTGGATTTCCACGATATTATTGTTTCTTTAAAAGCTTCAGATGTCAGCTTAGCTGTTGAAGCATATGAACTTGCTTCAAAAGCGTTTGACTATCCATTGCACTTAGGAATTACAGAATCAGGCACATTATTCTCAGGCACAGTGAAAAGTGCGGCGGGTCTTGGGGCATTATTTGCAAAAGGCATCGGTAACACCCTTCGCGTGTCGCTTAGTGCCGATCCTGTCGAGGAAGTTAAAGTAGCACGTGAAATGCTGAAAATCTTCGGTCTTTCTTCAAATGCTGCGACACTTATTTCTTGTCCGACATGCGGACGCATTGAAATTGACTTGATCTCCATTGCAAACGAAGTGGAAGAATACATCTCTCATATTAAAGCACCCTTAAAAGTAGCTGTGTTGGGCTGTGCAGTTAACGGTCCTGGTGAAGCTCGTGAAGCCGACATTGGGATTGCTGGCGCTCGCGGAGAAGGCTTACTATTTATGCATGGTAAAACTGTCCGTAAAGTTCCTGAAGCCACGATGGTTGAAGAACTGAAAATCGAAATCGATAAATTAGCGGAAGCTTATTTCGAAAAACAAGCAGCTGAAAAAGCGCAAAAAGAATTAGAACAACAACAAGTATAAGGTTGTGAATAGATGAGATACCGTTTTGGAATAGATATTGATGGAACCGTGACTTCTCCAACGTCATTACTTCCTCATATAAACGAACAATTTAACAGTGCGCTGACGTTGGACGATATTAAAGAGTACGATTTGACTGCGGCTCTCCCCCATTTGACACAGGGTGAATTCTATTCCTGGTTCCGTAGTTCTGAGCCAAAAATCTATGCAGCTTCTCCTGTTTCTGAAAATGCCAAGCAGATTTTAAATGACTGGAAAGACCAATACGAACTGTATTATATTTCTGCTAGGGGCGATAATGTTCGCGACGTTACTGTTGATTGGTTTGCAGAGCACGCGATTGCTTACGATCACATTGAATTGATTGGTTCACATAAGAAAATCGAAACTGCAAGACGCCATAATGTTCACTTGTTCTTCGAAGACAAACACGATAATGCTGTCGAAATCGCTGAAGAGCTAAGCATTCCTGTTTTGCTGTTTGATACACCTTATAATCGTCAAGCGATTCCGAGCAATGTTATACGGGTTACTAACTGGCTCGAGGCAAATGAATGGGTCAAAAATGAATTCAGCACTCAAAAAGTCTTGAGTGGCAAATAATTTGTTGATACGAATAAAAGCGAGAGTGGAAAATCCACTCTCGCTTTTATTTACATTCCGGACATTTTCCGTATATTTCAAACTTATGATTGGCAATCTCATATGCCGGTAAAGCCGCTCCAACCAAATCCATTGGGCAGATTGGAATTTCTTTTATTTTTCCGCAATCCATGCAGATAAAATGATGGTGGTGGTGATCGCTTTCACATTGCATGCGAAAATGGCGTTCACCCGATAGTTCTGTTTCTTCTAATATGCCAAGTGACACAAATGTCGCTAGATTGCGATATACCGTATCGTAGCTCATGCTCGGATAGTCTTTTTGCATGACGTCTAGCAAATCTCGTGCCGTCAAATAACGTTCATCATTAGCAAACAATTCCAGAATCTGGTTACGCTTAGAAGTTTCTTTAAAGCCTTTTTCTTTAAGAACCTGCCATGCAGTCGTTAAGTTCATGCAATCGCTCCTTTTTTATATAAAACCATGATTTTTTTATAAGCAAGAACTAGTAGCAACAGGAAAATAGAAGTTACGACAATCGTGCCGCCTGGTGCCAAATCAAAATAAAAGGCTGTTACTAGACCTGTGATGACTGAAATCTCACCAAAAACGATAGATAGAATGATTGTCTGTTTAAAGCTTTTCGTTACACGCATTGCCGTAGCCACCGGAATCGTCATTAGAGATGAGACAAGTAAAATCCCGACAATACGCATAGATCCCGCAATGACCAATGCCGTAACAATCATAAACATAAAATGAATCCATTTTGCAGGTAACCCGGAAGCTCTAGCATATTCGTCATCGAAAGACAAAACAAATAATTCCTTAAAGAAAAGATAAATAAAGGCTAATACAACTAGTGCAACTCCTGCTACAATCAACAAATCTTCTCTGCTAACTGCTGAAACTGAGCCAAATAAATAACCAAACAAATCATTTGAGAAACCTTGTGCTAACGAGATGAAGATGGCACCAAAGCCAATACCAGCCGATAAAATAATGGGAATTGCTAATTCTTCATAATGCTTATAGAGACTTCTCAAGCGTTCAATCAGTACCGAACCGGCGACTGAAGCTGCAATACCGAGAAATAAAGGATTTAACAAGGCGAGTGAAGCGACACTTTGACTCAAATATAAGCTTCCTGCGATGCCAGCTAGTGTTACATGGCTTAAAGCGTCTGCAATGAGCGATAATCTACGGACAACAATAAAGACACCAAGAAGAGGTGCGATTACTCCGATAATTAATCCAGCCGCAAAGGCATTTTGTAAGAATTCGTAGGACAATATGGCTTCAATCATGCGTGACTTCCTCCGATATGGTGAATTTTGCGAACAGAATGACCGTACCATGCTTCACGCTGTTCATCACTCATCGTGTGTAGCTGTTCTTTAAAGCCATGGAAATGGATGGTTTGATTCAAACAAGCGACATGGGTAATGCGATCTGTTACCGTATCTACATCATGGGTAACCAAAACCATTGTAATATGTTTGTCACGGTTGAGTTTAGCCAACATGTCATAAAATGATTGGACATTCTGGTGATCTACACCAACAGTTGGTTCATCGAGGATTAGAATTTTCGGCTTTGCTACTAGCGCTCGTGCGATAAAAATCCGCTGCTGCTGGCCACCCGATAATTCACTGATGCTTCTATCAATAAAATCAGCCATACCAACCGCCTCTAATGCTTCTGCGACTTGTTCATGAGTGGATTTTGGTAACCGGTGAAACAAACCGGTCTTCTTTGCAAGTCCACCTGCCACAACTTCTTTTACAATTGCCGGAAATCCTGAATTAAACGAATTGGACTTCTGAGATACGTATCCGATCCATTCACGTTTCTTAAATTTTTTTGCATCTTCACCGAAAAGTTCAATTTTCCCTGCAGTCGGCTTGATTAGCCCTAGCATGATTTTCAATAATGTCGACTTACCTGAGCCGTTAGGACCCAAAATCGCCAAAAAATCGCCTTCTTCTACTGTCATAGAAATATTATGAAGTGCTTTTGTTTGCTCATATTCAAAACTGATATTTTTAATGTCAATTAATGGCGCAGCCATTGTGCCGCCTCTTTTCTAATTAATAATGATTACGATTTACATTAGAAAAGTATAGTAGAGTTCACTACTAATGTAAATGGATTAGACTTAAATAACTTGAGTGCAACCGTACAAATAAAGCTTCTCCTATGTAGTAAATATGATTTTTAAATTTACGAGTCATCGATTTTGCAAAAATCACATGACTCGTTTAGTTAGCTGACCGTCATTTCGCATACTTTCATCATAAAAAATGAAGACAGTCCCCGATTGCAGGGACTGCCTTCAACTATAACTGATTTCCTTATAAAGGAGATTTCAATTCCTCGATCACGCCTGGTGAAAAGATACCCGCCCTAAACATTTCAATTTCAAATGCATATGGCGCTTTTTTATTTTTAGCATCTAATCCGACGTAAGGCGTTTCAAGGATTTTAGGAACGTGCATCAAATCAGGATGATGAACAATGCCATTTAACGCATCGAATCCGATTTCACCAAAGCCAATGTTTTCGTGGCGGTCTTTACTTGCGCCGCGAATATTTTTACTGTCATTGATGTGCAGTACTTGAAGGCGGTCGATCCCAACAATACGGTCGAACTCTTCTAATACGCCGTTAAAATCTTCTTTGATGTTATACCCGGCATCATGTGTATGACACGTATCAAAGCATACAGATAGGCGTTCGTTATGTGTCACACCATTAATGATTGCAGCAATTTCCTCAAAACTGCGACCACATTCTGTGCCTTTTCCAGCCATCGTCTCAAGTGCGATATTGACTGGATAATCCTGCGTTAATACCTCATTCAAACCTTCGATAATTTTAGCAATACCGGCATCTGCTCCAGCTCCGACGTGAGCACCTGGGTGCAAGACAATTTGTTTTGCACCCAGTGCTGCAGTGCGTTCAATTTCTTTTTGAAGAAATTCCACGCCCAGTTCGAAGGTTTCAGGCTTTTGGGTATTGCCTAAATTGATAATATACGGGGCATGAACCACAATATTCGTTAAATTATTGGCAGCCATATGCGCAAAACCTGCGTCGATATTCAATTCTTCAATTGGCTTGCGACGTGTGTTTTGAGGTGCACCGGTATAAATCATAAAAGTTGTAGCTCCGTAAGAAGCCGCTTCTTCGCTTGCGCCAAGTAGCATTTTCTTACCGCTCATCGAGACGTGAGATCCTAGTAACATGAAACTATCTCCTTACTTTTTGCGATTTTTACGTCGTTCCATTTTTTTGATTTCGTCCATTTTCCACTTCATCTTCTTCTTGTACATCGGTCTTACTTTTTTCGGCTTATGAACCATTGTTTTTGCTTTGGCATCGGCTGCGTCTGTCTTTTTAATGCGCGTTGTCCGGCTGTGACGTTCTTTTAAATCAACGAATTCGCCTTTCACAATATCTTTTTGTTGGAACGGAATGCCCATTTTCTCAATACGAACAATCGCATCGTCTTCCTCTGGCTTGAATAGCGTAATTGCTAGCCCCTTCATCCCAGCGCGAGCTGTACGGCCCACACGATGAATAAAGAACTCCAGGTCTTCCGGCAATTCGTAGTTGATTACGTGGCTGACGCCTTGAATATCAATTCCACGTGCAGCAAGATCTGTCGCTACGATGTATTGATACTCCAAGTCGCGAATTTGACGCATCATTTTGACGCGTTCACGCGGTGCCAAGTCGCCGTGTACACGCCCAACACGAATGCCTTCTTTTGCTAATTGATCGGCAACATAATCGGCGTTTGTACGAGTATTAACAAAGATGATCGCTAAATAAGGGTTGATGACTTTCATCACATCTTGCAAGCGCTCCATTTTCTTCTTACTACGAACGGGGACCAAGTAAAAGTCTAACCCTTCTGCAGTTGGACGTTTATCGCCAATTTTGACATGAACTGGTGATTCCATGTATTTTTTTAAGAACGGTTTTAACTTTTCTGGAATTGTTGCTGAAAAGACATACATTTCCAGGTCTTCTTTCATCTTTCCAGCAACTTGGTCAATTTCTTCGATAAAGCCAAGATCAAAAGCTAAGTCTGCTTCATCAATTACAAGGATTTTACCTGTGTGTACCAACAATGCGTTTTCTTTCACCAAGTCTCTTAACCGACCAGGAGTTCCGACTACGATATGGGGCTGTGTTTTTAATTTGTTAATTGAACGCTGCTTGTCTGTCCCACCGATAAACGATTTTACTTCTATGCCAGATCCAATAACTAGTTTTTGCAACTCATTAAAGATCTGCATTGCAAGTTCACGCGTCGGTGCTGAGATTACCGCCTGCACTTCCTGTTTGCTGACGTCGATACGTTCTACAATTGGGATAATAAAACTATGCGTTTTTCCAGTTCCTGTATGGGATTGGCCAATTGCACTTGTGCCTTTCAATATATGGGGCATCATTTCCTGTTGAATCTTAGTCGGTTCTGTAAACCCGAGTTTTTCTACCGCTTCTAATAGGAACGGTTTGAATGGATATTCGTTGAATTTTGTCATGGGATTAAATTCCCTCCTTACGCTCTAGACATTATAGCATAAAACCGTCTGTTTACGCGATGCAACTTTTGTAAAGCTGTGCCGTCTCCGTTATAATGAATATATGATTTTGAAAGGAGCGCGGTACTTGATGAAAGTTATGAAAATATCGCCAAGAGGATATTGTTACGGAGTGGTCGATGCCATGGTTATCGCAAAGAACGCTGCGATGGATGAAAGTTTACCACGTCCCATTTATATACTAGGAATGATTGTTCACAATAAACATGTCACAGACGCTTTCGAACAAGATGGCATCATTACTTTAGATGGTACTAATCGTCTTGAAATTTTAGAAAAAGTAGAAAGCGGTACGGTTATTTTTACAGCACATGGTGTTTCTCCACAAGTACGTGAGTTAGCAAGACGGAAAGGCTTGGTCTCGATCGATGCGACTTGCCCAGACGTGACTGTTACACACGACTTGATTCGTGAGAAAACGGCTGATGGCTACCAAATCGTTTATATCGGAAAAAGTGGACATCCTGAACCAGAAGGCGCCATTGGTGTTGCACCTGACATGGTTCACTTAGTTGAAAGTGTCGAAGACGTTAATCGTCTAGAACTCGATTCCGAAAAAATTATCGTCACGAACCAAACAACGATGAGTCAATGGGATGTTGTGGACATGATGGAACGCTTAAAAGAAAAATTCCCGCACTCTGAAGTTCACAAGGAAATTTGCTTGGCCACGCAAGTTCGCCAAGAAGCAGTCGCACAACAAGCTGGCGATACCGATTTGTTAATCGTCATTGGGGATCCAATGAGCAATAACTCAAATCGTTTAGCGCAAGTATCACAAGATATTGCTGGAACTCCTGCATACCGTATTTCCGATATCTCTGAACTCAAATTGGAATGGCTAGAAGGTGTTGAAACGGTAGGTATCACAGCAGGTGCTTCCACGCCAACACCAATCGTTAAAGAAGTGATGAAGTTCTTGGATCTCTATGACCCAGCAGACCCAAGTACGCATGAACTAACTCGTTCTGTACCGCTCAATAAAATTTTACCGAAAATTAAGCATCCAAAACCATCGGATCGCATTGAGCCTTATCCAGTGGGCGAATAAGTAAAAGCTGTCACAAAAGTTAAAACCTAACTTTTGTGACAGCTTTTCTTTATGTCTTGCAGTATTCAATTCTAAAGGCATGCGCCAAATACTTTACTCCACTTATCATTTATGGTTATTACAGACGAAAAAACGATTTGAATCGGTTCTTTGTTTCACTTTCCTGTCCAAATAGCTTTCTTTATTCTTATTTATTCAGTTATACATATTTTTATCTTTGATATATAATCAAATCATTACAGTTAGAACAAGTAGATAATTCAGGAGGCAGAGGAATTGATGAATTATTTCGCTATTGCATTAGCAACTTTAGGGTTGAGCATCATTATTTTCTTTATCTTAGGAGGACTTGGCTTTACAGACTATGTGGATGGTCTAATCATGGCCGTAGGATTAATTATCGTCATTTTACTATCCATCATTATTAGTTTATTAATAAAGGTTGATCGAAAACTCAAGAATTGATAACCAAAAATCTCAATTAACCTTACGTCTTTGATGAAAGGTATTTCAACGCTTTGTCCAAGTCTACATCAATTCTTACATGCTCCGATGTCCAAGGAATATGTGTATGAGGTGGTATGCCGACTCCGGTCATGCCTTCATTGGCATCAACTCTAGAGAGACGGGAAGTCGGGTACAGCAATTCAAAACCTTCTTCCCAATCTTTACAGACAAGGTTCGCATAATCATTCAGCCCCATGGTGGGTCTTCCCATCACATGAACCTTTCTAGATTTTTTGCAGGTCTCTACAAACGATTCGCCCGCACTTCCGCAACTATTTTCTGTCAGTACGACAATCGATTTGGGTTGAGTGGTTCCTTTGATGACAGTTTCCGGCATAATATCCTCAAAATTGAATTCCACAAACCCCTTGCCTTTATTTTTCGTCCACTCTCGTTCGAATACGCTTAAAAATTGCTGGGCATTGTCATCTTCTGTTTCTGCACGTTGTTTAACAATCATCGCTAATTCCCGTTCCGTATTTGCAAGGGTACAATTGAAATGCATCTGTTCGTCACCTGCTGCCAGATCTACTCCTTCTTCTGGCATGATAAATGGTAAGAAAGGGAAATAGCTCCCATCGCTCCCCCCGTAATTGACGCGCACATCAATAATCCAAGCATCCGCATTTTCCAGAAGACTTTGATTTTCTTTGATCATCTTAACAATGGCGTCGGGATTCATAAAATCTGTCATCGTCAGTAAAATCGCCTTGTCTAATTGCTGGACCGAATAGGTGGCCACATAGCCCTCTTTAGCATAAGTTTCAAATGAAAACCTTTGCTTCTCGCCTATTTCAGTTTCAATTTCACCAAAATCATAAAGAGAAAAAATCAAATTCCAGTTTTCACGTTCTGGATGATTTTCATTCAGCAGACGCGAATGCTTTTCCTTTAGTTCCGGGATTGTATAGCCCCCGATTGACGTAAAAGCCATTCCTTTCAAAACCCGATTCTCCTGGAATACTGTAGTCACGTATAGCTGATCCTCAAAGCGCCTAACCCGAAATCCCCTATCTTTTCTAATCTCCTCATTTATCCCCTTACTAGCAAAATGAATATGCTGATCCTTAAAATCTAGCAAGTACTCTTTGACCAGTTCTGTGAATTGAGCTTTGTTCAGCCTTCCCTGATTTTCTAAATCTCTCAAGTTCCCAAGGTAATAATCGGGGTTGTCCCAACCTTGTTTATCTTTCCATCCCGCATAGTCGTGCTGCATAATATGGACGATTTCAGTAAATAGGCGTTCCATAATTTTCCCCCTTGTAATTTTCATCACGGATTGAGGTTCCATGAAGTCAGCTCGTTATTTGGTAACTCTTTCTTTTATCCTCTATTTAAGCGTTCCTCTAACAAATTCTTGGAACTTAATTTCTTCTTCCGAAAAGGGATTGTGATTGCTTTCTTCAAAAATCGTGAACTTGGCATTTGGAATCAATTCGGCAATTTCCTCTCCGAACTTTAACGGACATTGTGCATCGTATTTTCCTAAGTAAATATAACTTGGAATATGTATTTCTTTCAGTTCTTCTCTGATATCGAATGTCGGATATTCCATCTTGCTGAAATAATCCAAACGTGAACCGACAATTTTACCGCTATTTGGTTTTTTCATCGATTCTTTCAATTTTTCTTCTGATTGGTATGACATCAAGGCCCATTCGTAACTGATTGCCTGGCGTACTTCAACTGGAGTTGATGGTGCATTCAATAGGTCCATAATTTCAACAATTCGATTGAAATTTGGATTCTTTCTACAATAGATGCTGTTTTCATCTTTTCCGTATTCGTAACTTGCTGCAGCTCCCCCTGCAATTATTTTTGTCAGCGATGCTTGATGGATAATGGCGTATTTTAATGCCAGCATCCCGCCTGTTGAATGCCCGGCAAACGCCCACTTTTTATCGCCTAAGGCTTTTCTGATGGCCTCTAAATCGCTCACTGTTTCCTCCATGCCATATTCATCAGGTGTTGCTGCTTTTACAGAATGTCCAGCTCCACGAAGGTTAATCAAATAGACATGATAATAGTCGGTAAAGGGATCAGCCAGCAAATTTCCCTTCTGATTGAACTCGCTGTAAAGGTGAGTAATGGCTAACGGCTCACCCTCCCCTTTTTCAAAGATTTCAAAGCTTCCCCGATCTGTTTCGACGATGCGCTCTTTCCACATTTCCCATCTCCTACTTTCTGATTTTTCTTTATACACTCATCCAATCATACAATATATGTAAAATAAAAAATACGATAATTACGAATATTCCACTTTTAAATTCAATTTATCACGTGTGTCGATTAATCAACAAATGACAGACTATTCCTGCTGAGCGCAAAATGCTCGTGCAGAAATGTCGTCAGGGCATCCCGCCAAATCAGCGGCAGCGTACCGGTCAATCGCGTATGCTGAAAGGCCAGAAGTGACAAAGCTGGCAATTGAATTGTCGATTTTGTCTTTTGATAGAGCCACCGCATGAGCACATAAGCAATCAATGCCGTAAACAATTGGTTGTAGACGGCGTTGAGTGTTGTGGCTTATATGATTAAAATCAAAATGGAAGATATCGGCTTGCTTCTCATTTGAGAATATGAGAAAATTTTTGATAGTGAATATTCAAAAAACAGTTTATTAAGGAGACTTAAATGTTATCAACAAGACAACTGAACGAGATAGAACAACTTCAAAAAGAAGTCGAAGCATATGATGTACTCGAATTAAAGTTAAATTGGGAAATGCTTCGATCAAGAGATTCTAAACAACTTGATTTTTTCCATTATGAAAGTAATAAACTAATCGCTTTTATCGGATTGTATTCGTTTGGTTCGACTGTTGAAGTAACGGGAATGGTAAAACCGACAGAGCGTCGCAAAGGACATTTCACAAAGCTATTTGAAGAAGCGATGACTTCAGTACAGCAAATTGGTTATAAGAAAGTTTTGTTGAATACACCAGCCCGTGCTAAAGCAGCTCAGGATTTCCTGAAGAATCAAGGAGCCCTCTACAAATTTTCAGAACATCAAATGCAATGGGAACCACAGCCTCTTACTGCTTCAACCGGTTTCATATTACGTCAAGCTGAAAGTACAGATTTAAAAATGAGAATCCGGCTGGATGTGGAGGCATTCGATATATCCTTAGAGGATGCTACGGCAATGGAGAGCAGACTCAACGGAGAGCAAGATACAGAAATGCTGATGATTGATGTAAACAACGAGACCATCGGAAAAATCCGGATACAAAGAAGAGATAGCCAAGCATGGATTTATGGATTTTCAATTCTTCCCGAGTATCAAGGTAGAGGAATAGGACGCAAAGTACTACAACACACTGTTAAACAACAAAGTGAAGCAGGCTACTCGATTCATCTTGACGTGGAAACAAAGAATGCTCATGCCTTAAGATTGTACGAAGCAATCGGCTTTGTAGTTAAGCATGCACAAGATTACTATGTGTATCAAAAGTAATTACCAGAGTGCTCTAAACATGTTATGTTTTGGAGTATTCTTTTTTGTGTAGTAAAACTTCAGAAGTTAAAGGATAGGTAAAGAGTAAGCAGCGGAAAAGGTGGAGCGCTTGAGATATTCAAGTGTTTTTTGATTACCCATAGTTAGTCTTAGTAGAATCAGTTTTCTAATGTAATTATTAAAAGGCGTTCGTAAAATTAGAAAAACATTTAACGAATGAACGCAATTCAACTAAACTTATAAGGCAACTCTATCTTTAGGTATAAATTTTAAAAAGAGACCTATATAAAAAAAGCAGTGGCCGCGGCCACTGCTTTTTAGATGAATCGAAAAGGTTCTGTATTTATTTGTGACGACAAAAACTCACATTGCCAAGTAGGTTGCTGTTTAGACATATGGTCGACAACGCCTTGAATCATCACTTTTTCTACGTGATGGCCAGGATCGACAATATTTAGTCCGATGGCTTGTGCGTCTTGAGCCGTATGGAAATACATATCACCTGTGACATAGACATCCGCTCCAGCACGCTTAGCTTGTTGGAAGTATTTATTGCCATCTCCGCCGAGTACCGCCACCTTTTTAATAACAGCGTCTGGGTCTCCCACGATGCGTAGAGACGAAACATCCAATTGCTGTTTTGTCCAATTGGCGAATTCTACTAAAGTCATAGGTGCTACAAGCGTTCCTACACGTCCAAGTCCCATTACAGCTCTTTTGTTTTCTAAAACAAAGACATCATATGCCACTTCTTCATACGGATGTGCAGAAAGCATTGCTTTGATGACACGGTCTTTTTCGTTTTTGCGAACCACGACTTCTACTTTCGATTCCGCGGTTACTTCCATTTCACCTGCTTCTCCAATAAATGGCTTCGCTTTAGCAGTCGGACGAAAGCGCCCTGTCCCAGATAAGGTATAACTGCATCCTTCGTAATCGCCAATCGTTCCAGCTCCAGCTTTAATAAAGGCTTCACGAACAGTTTCTTCGTGAGTTTCCGGGACGAACACTGCAATTTTCACCAATTCTTCTTCATAAGTTGGCACTAATACTTTCGTGTTTTGTAAACCGAGTGATGCCGCCAATAAATCATTAACGCCGCCAATAGCCACATCCAGATTTGTATGTGCTGCGTATACGGCAATATCCGATTTTATTAGTTTTTCCATTAAACGCCCTTGCGGAAAATCTGTCTGCAAGTTTTTCATTGGTCGAAATATGGGAGGGTGATGTGCAATAATCAATCCTGCGCCTTTGGCTATTGCCTCGTCTACGACCTCTTCGTTCACATCTAACGTTACTAACACACGGTCGATTTTTTTGTTTAACGTTCCTACATGCAAACCAATCGGATCGTTTTCCATGGCCAAATATTTAGGAGACCATTTCTCAAACTCCTCAATAATTTGGTGACCGTTAGGAATTTTCACGTTGCAACACCTCTTCTACCAATTGTATTTTTTTCACTAATTCCTGTTTCTTTTCAATAATTTCGAGTGTTTGTGCAGTGGCTTCCATTGATGCTACGATTTTTTTCCATTGTGCACTTTCACGCATCCATTTTTCTTCAAAAATCACGGTTTGATTTTTTAGTAGCTCAGGACCCATCAATAATTGCTGTGGCGTCCAAAAAATGACGGCTTCCGTTTTTTCAAGCACCACTATTTCGTAAATTTTTTCATTTTCTTTTAGTATTTCTTCTTCTACAATGTCCCATCCATTTACTATAGCCCAATCACGTATTGCTTTCGCGTGAACATTTGGTTGTAAGATTAATCTTTCGATACCTACTAGTTTTTCTTTGCCTTGTTCTAATATCGAACAAATTAACGGGCCGCCCATACCTGCAATGGTGACGGTTGTAATGCCATCTTCTACATCGATTGCATCAAGACCACTTGCTAGCCGGACGTCAATTTGTTCCGCTAATTGTTCTTGCTGAACTTGTTTTTGTGCCGATTCAAAGGGACCTTTGACGACTTCTCCTGCAACGGCTTTATTCACTACGCCAGTTAGTACTAAATAACAAGGTAAGTATGCATGATCGCTGCCAATATCGGCTACGACTGCATTTTGAGGTACATAATGGGCAACTCTTGTTAACCGATGCGATAATTGTTGTGCATTCATCCAGATCCTCCTAATGTAACAGAAAAACCCTTAGCTCTAAAAGAACTAAGGGTTTTTCAGATGCTATTCGAGTGACAATACCCACTCAGCCATTGCCGCTGCGTTCGCCTCTTCAATGAGACCCGCTGGCATAGTGCCTTTACCGTTGACTAAAATATTTTCGATGTCTTCTTGTGGAAGTTCAGTAGCCACTAGTGATGGACCTACTCCGCCTTCATAGCTTGAACCGTGACAAGCGATACAGTTAGCTTGTGCAGTTGCTTCAGGATCGAAATCTCCTTCAGCTGTTTCTCCGCCTTCGCCTTCAGCAGCTTCTCCGCCACTTTCTTCTGTTGCATTTTCTTCTGCGATTTCAGCTTCGTCACTTACTCCTTGTACTGACAAGAAGAAAATTAAACCAATACCGAACGCCATGATTAAGATATAAGGTACAATTGCATTTTTTTGCATCCGTTACCCCTCCCTCTACTAAGTTCTGCTTGATGATATTATTCGTATCATTCATTATTGTACTGTATTATCAATGAAACGAAAAGTCTTAACAGATAACTTTTCCTCGTTTGTGACAAAAACGGTAATTTAATTTTTGCTTGTTGCTGTTAGAGATAGATTTGTCATGAATTTTCGAGAAATTCTTATTTCACAAAATCTTTAAAAGTAGTTTCTTATTAAGAAAAAAAGCCCCGTACGGAACAGGACTCAAAAATTGTTCTTTAGCACCCAATTTGACGCGCAATGACCATACGTTGAATTTCTGAAGTCCCTTCGCCGATTTCTAATAACTTCGCATCACGCATATAGCGTTCAACTTCATATTCCTTCATGTAGCCGTAGCCCCCATGAATTTGAATGGCTTCATCAGCCACTTCCATCGAAATTTCAGAAGCATACAATTTTGCCATCGAAGCTTCTTTAGTAAATGGACGTCCTTGATCTTTTAACCAGGCCGCTTTATAGACCATATTACGTGCCAATTCAATTTTCATTGCCATGTCGGCGAGTTTAAACTGAGTTACTTGGAACTCAGATAAGGTTTTACCAAACTGTTTGCGTTCTTTTGAGTAAGCCAGCGCTTTATTAAAGGCCGCTTGCGCAATGCCTACAGCCATAGCTGCAATACCGATACGTCCGCCATCTAATGTTACTAAAAACTGTTTAAAGCCCTCTCCACGCTTGCCTAATAGATTCTCTTTCGGTACGCGGACGTTATCTAACACTAGTTCTGTTGTATTAGAAGAATGCAGACCCATTTTTTCGTAATTATCGATAATGGTAAATCCTTCTGCGTCTGTGGGTACGATAATAGCACTAATTTCTTTTTTGCCATCAGTCATCCCCGTAATGGCTGTTATGGCTAAATGTTTCGCATGACTGGCATTGGTGATATAAACTTTGGAACCACTAATTAACCAGTCGTCGCCATCTTCTACTGCACGAGTTTCTGTTCCTCCAGCATCGGATCCCGCATTTGGTTCAGTCAATCCAAAAGCGCCAAATGACTCACCCGTACAAATGGGCGTCAAGTATTTTTCTTTCTGGTCTTCTGTTCCAAATAAATTCAGTGGTGCACCACCAAGTGAAATGTGCGCAGAATAAGTAATTCCGGTAGATGCACAGGCACGACTTAATTCTTCTGTCACAATAGCAAAGCTAGTAGTATCCGCTCCAGATCCGCCGTATTCCTCATCAAACGGTAAGCCCATCATCCCCATGTCGGACAGCTGTTTAAAGATTTCAGTCGGAAACGCTTTTGAACGGTCACGATCAATAGCGCCTGGTGCTACTACCTTATCAGCAAATTCCTTGATTGTCTTTTTGATCATCTGTTGTTCTTGTGTCAAATCGAAATTCATTTGTGTACATCCCCTTTGTTTTGAATACGCTTACATCTTTCATTATATAGGGAAAATTAAGACAAGTTCAAGCGTTAACCTTAATTCCTTTTTTAGTATCAACAAAAGAGTCACATTCCGAAAAAATTGGAATGTGACTCTAGCTGTTTTATTTATTCAAGAAAATCTTTTAACCGCTTGCTGCGCGATGGGTGGCGCAGTTTGCGCAAAGCTTTTGCTTCGATTTGACGAATTCGCTCACGCGTTACGCCAAATACTTTGCCTACCTCTTCTAACGTCCGTGTACGACCGTCATCTAAGCCGAAGCGAAGACGTAAGACGTTTTCTTCTCGATCCGTTAATGTGTCTAAAACATCCTCTAACTGCTCTTTTAATAATTCATAAGCTGCATGATCAGAAGGCGATTGGGCATCTGAATCCTCGATAAAGTCACCTAAATGCGAATCATCTTCTTCACCGATTGGTGTTTCTAATGATACCGGTTCTTGAGCAATTTTCAAGATTTCCCGAACTTTTTCTGGTAATAAATCCATTTCTTCGCCGATTTCTTCTGGAGAAGGATCACGACCAAGATCTTGCAACAATTGACGTTGAACACGAATCAATTTGTTAATGGTTTCAACCATATGAACCGGAATACGAATGGTCCGCGCTTGGTCCGCGATGGCACGGGTAATAGCCTGACGAATCCACCACGTTGCATACGTACTGAACTTAAATCCTTTAGAGTAATCAAATTTTTCTACTGCTTTGATCAAGCCCATGTTACCTTCTTGAATCAAGTCTAAAAACAACATGCCGCGACCAACATAGCGTTTTGCGATACTCACAACTAGACGCAAGTTGGCTTCAGCAAGACGTTTTTTTGCTTCTTCGTCACCTTGTTCAATCAATTTCGCTAAGCGAACTTCTTCTTCTGCTTTTAGCAGATCAACGCGTCCGATTTCTTTCAAATACATGCGGACAGGGTCATTGATTTTAACACCAGGTGGTACGCTTAAATCATTTAAATCGAATTTATCTTCTGTCGGTTTCATCAAACGATCCAAATGTTCTTCATCATCAGATTTACGTTCTAATTCGATACCGTGACCTTCTAGTTGGTCAATAAACTCTTCTACTGCATCGGATTCCATTTCGAAAACCGCTAATTTATCAGCAATTTGTTCGTAATTGAGTTCTCCGGTTTTTTTACCTGTTTCGATTAGCTGTTTTTTTGCTTCTTCCACAGTCGCTTCCGGACCTTCAGTAGTCAATGGAACATTGCTTGCTTCAACTTCAGTTTGGCGTTCAGATTTCTCGGCCATTTGACTTCCTCCTTTAAAAAAACCGGAATTAACTTATAGTGATTTGCGTAAAGCAATCACTTCTTGAGCAAGAAGTAAAGCGCGCTTTAAGTCATGCTGTTTTTCCGCTTCTTTTGATTGCTGGATTTTCAGATTAATTTGCTGTTCGACCCGATGTTTGTGCAGATGCTTTAAACAATCGGAAATTTCTTCATCCGCGTGTTCCGGATCGCGTTCAGATAAGGCCGTTTCCATAACTAGTTTACGGAGTTCTGTATCTTGAAGCGTCTCTAAAAACTTGTGAAAATCTGCTTTATCCCATTCCTCATAAAAACCGAGCAATTGAACATACAGCGCCCGGAATTCTTCACTGATAAATGGAATGTCATTGTCTTCAACTACTAATTTCTCCATAACTGATGGATCTGCTAGAGCATGTGACAACAACATCCGTTCTGCTCTGTGCAGTGATGTAACCTGTTTGGGTGCTTTTTTAGCAGTTTTTACTACCGGCGGTTCAGGCCGGTTACGCTCAATTGTTTTGTTTTCTAACTTTCGGTAATGCTGCAGGATAGCTTCCTGAGATAATCCAGTTTCTACTGATAATTGCTTTATATATAAATCTCGCTCTAAAGGCGAAGATCTACCAGCCAATAGTTGTAGCACTTCCTGAATGTATTGCAATAAGTCATTTTCATATTGAAAATTTTTATGTCTTCGGGCATGCATCATCGCAAATGCAATAAATGCATGAGGCTTTCCAATAATCTGTTCTTTAAAGGCTTCTGCACCATTTTCACGAACAAAATCATCAGGGTCCATTTTACCTGGCAGAACAGCTACTTCCACTTTGAAGTTTTCTTCATTCAAGGAAATTGCTGCTCTTTTGGCAGCTTCCCAGCCTGCGTCATCGCCATCAAAACAAATGACCACTTCTTGTGCAAAGCGTTTCATTTGCCGAATATGCTGGGCAGTAAGTGAAGTACCCATAGTTGCTAAAGCATTATCGACTCCTGCTTTACCCGCTGCAATAACATCCATAAACCCTTCAAACAAAATGATTTTCCGATTTTTACGGATGGCACTTCTTGCATGATGCACATTATAGAGCACTTGGCTTTTTTGGAAAATCGGAGATTCTGGGCTGTTCATGTATTTGGCTTCTTGTTTGGTGTGCTCAAGAACCCTTCCCGAAAAGGCAATCACTTTACCTGTTTCGTTCATGATAGGGAACATAATTCTACCACGGAATCGATCGAAATAGCCGCTTGACTGCTCACGAGGAATGCCTAATCCACTTGCTTCTAGCTCTTCTTCGCTAAAGCCTTTTCGCTTTAAGGCAGATGCCATGTAATTCCATTCCGGAAGCGACCAGCCAATTTTGTTTTTCTCAATAATTTCTCGAGTAAAGCCCCTATTTTCCAAATAGTCCAGTGCTGCTTGGCCTTCTTCTGTATTCAATAGAATATGGTGGTACATGTCCGCAGCAAACTCGTGCATCAGAACCAATTGGTGATCGCTTTTTGATTGCACGGGACCCGATTCAGCAGACGACTGTATATCGACATCTATACCTGAGCGACTTCCCAGTCTCGATAAAGCTTCCTGAAACGTTAAATTTTCAATATCCATCAAAAAAGTGATGACATTGCCACCAGCTCCACAACCAAAACAATGAAAAATCTGCTTATCGGCAGTAACAGAAAAAGATGGTGTACTTTCTCCATGGAAAGGGCAAAGGCCGAACCAATTTCTGCCCCTTTTTGTTAGCTGAACATACTCACCGACGACATCCACAATATCTGTGCTAGATCGGATTTTTTCGATCACTTCTTCAGGAACTCGATTGGACATTATTTTCACCATCTTTGTTTGCTTAACTACTTTAATTCGTGATGTAAAGACAAAATCCTTCATTTTTCGACAAAAAGATAAAGCAAACTATTTTATCCACTAGTAAGCTTTAGCCACAATTCTTCATTATAAAACGTTTTTATTAAAAAATCCACAAAAAAAGAAAGAAAAACCGCCCATGAAGGGAGTTTTTCCAAAATCATTTTTGGCGTTTGCTTAATATCAAATTAGCCGTTTCTTCGACAGCCCGATTTGTTACGTCTACTATTTCACAGCCAATGCGATCGACCACTTTATGAAAATGATCGATTTCTTCGTGAATTCGATCGATTTTCGCATAATTAGCGTCATCATTTAACCCAAGAGCAATCAATCGTTCTTTACGAATGTGGTTAAGCTTATCCGGTGAGATAATCAAACCAAAGCATTTTTTTGGATCTACGTGGTAAAGTTCTTCCGGTGGGTCAACTTCTGGCACCAATGGTACGTTTGCAACTTTCAGCCGCTTGTGCGCCAAGTACTGGGATAACGGCGTCTTAGAAGTTCTAGATATCCCGACCAAAACGATATCGGCCATTAAAATGCCTCGCGGATCTCGTCCGTCGTCATATTTAACTGCAAACTCAATAGCTTCGACTTTTTTGAAGTAGTCATCGTCTAGTTTCCGAACCAAACCGGCTTCTTGTAGAGGTCTTGCATTTAGTTCTTGTGCTAGCGCATCCAAGAGAGGACCCATAAGATCGACTGCTGTTACACGAAATTTAGCAGTTTCTACCTGCATATAGTCTCTCAAATCTTGTGAAACTAACGTATAAACGATAAAAGCTTGTTGGGCGACAGCCAATTTAATAATCTCTTGCAAATGCTCGATCGAATCAATGTAAGGAAATCGTTTCAATACCGCATTTTGATCTGCATTTAAGTATTGGCTGATTGCCGCTTTTGCGACGAGTTCGCCTGTTTCACCGACCGAATCGGAAACAATGAACAATCGGAGTGAATTCATAATTGACACCTCACAAATCGTGGTTTTCAGATAGTGATAAAAACGCACGAGTAATATTCGTTTTTGTTAATCTGCCGACAACTTTAAAGCCATCTGGCTGTTCTTCTACTACTGGCAAGGCATCAATCTGCTGATTAATCAACCGATGTGCTGCTTGGATTAAAGACTCATTTTTTGCACAATAAGTGATGTTGGGCATACGCGTCATAATAATATGTACAGGAATACTCGTGAGATTTTGACTACCCAAACTTGCACGCAGTAGATCTTTTCTCGACAGCACACCAGACAAATACGATTTTTTATCTACCACAAAAAGTGTTCCAACATCATCCAAGAACATTTGGCTAATGGCATCGTAAACACTAACATCTTCTCGAACAACAACCGGAATCGACTGAAAATCCTTGACCTTCATGTTGTTCATCGTATCTGTTACGTCTTGCCCTGGTTTTTTACCCGAATAAAAATAGCCAACACGCGGACGGGCATCTAAAAAGCCTGCCATAGTCAGGATGGCTAAATCAGGTCGTAACGTCGATCTAGTTAAACTCAAGCGATCCGCTATTTGTTCGCCAGTAATCGGTCCGTTGCCTTTAACGATTTGCAATATTTCCTCTTGTCGTTTATTGAGTTCGATTGGACTCACCGCCTCAAAATATATATATGTTATACTCAATATCAATTATTATATACTAATGAACGTGATATTGCGAAGAAAACATTGCCGTGGTACAATATGAACGAACTCATATAGAGGCAATGACGGATAGATAAGTACTGTAACTTAAAGCGAGCAGGGATAGTGGAAGCCTGCATCTACAGGAAACGGTGATCCAGAGCCAATGTTATTTTAAAGTGGACTGTCTTTTGCAGTCAATCGAGGTGGAACCGCGGGTCTTAACGTACTCGTCCTCGGACATGGAGACATGTCCGAGGACGAGTGCGATTTTTTATTTTATGGAGGTAATTTTATGTCAATGGAAGATGTAGTAGCATTAGCAAAACACAGAGGCTTTGTATTCCCGGGCTCTGAAATTTACGGAGGATTGGCGAACACGTGGGATTATGGGCCACTTGGCGTTGAACTGAAAAACAATATTAAAAAAGCATGGTGGAAAAAATTCGTTCAAGAATCTCCTTATAACGTAGGACTTGACGCTGCTATTTTGATGAACCCGAAAACGTGGGTAGCTTCTGGGCATGTCGGTAACTTTAACGACCCAATGATCGACTGTAAGAGCTGTAAAACTCGCCACCGTGCGGACAAATTAATCGAAGATGCATTAGATGCTAAAGGCATTGAATTGATCGTGGATGGATTATCTTTTGATCGCATGGCAGAATTAATTCAAGAACATGAAGTAAAATGCCCAACATGTGGTAAACAAGATTATACGGACATCCGCCAATTCAATTTGATGTTCAAAACTTTCCAAGGCGTTACTGAAGCTTCAACAAATGAAATCTTTTTACGTCCAGAAACAGCTCAAGGAATTTTCGTTAACTACAAAAACGTTCAACGTTCAATGCGCAAAAAAATGCCGTTTGGTATTGCACAAATCGGTAAAAGTTTCCGGAACGAAATCACACCTGGTAACTTTACGTTCCGGACACGTGAATTTGAACAAATGGAACTTGAATTTTTCTGCAAGCCTGGTGAAGATTTGGAGTGGTACGCTTACTGGCGCGATTTCTGCAAAAACTGGTTGCTGAACTTGGATATGACTGAAGACAATATGCGCCTGCGTGAGCATGACGAAGATGAACTTTCACATTACTCAAACGCAACTGTGGATATCGAATACAAATTCCCATTTGGCTGGGGCGAGCTTTGGGGAATCGCAGATCGTACCGATTTTGACTTGAAACGCCATATGGAACATTCAGGAGAAGATTTTAATTACATCGATCCTGTAACTAACGAACGTTTTGTGCCTTATTGCATCGAGCCATCTCTTGGAGCTGACCGCGTTACACTCGCTTTCTTAGTAGATGCTTACACAGAGGAAGCACTTGAAAACGACGACAAACGCACAGTATTGAAGTTCCACCCAGCTTTAGCTCCTTACAAAGCGGCAATTCTTCCGTTATCTAAAAAATTAGCAGAAGGCGCAACAGGCGTGTTTGCTGACCTAGCTAAGCACTTTATGGTAGACTACGACGAGTCGCAATCGATCGGTAAACGTTACCGCCGCCAAGACGAAATCGGTACACCCTTCTGTATCACATACGACTTTGATTCCGTAGAAGACGGTCAAGTTACAGTACGTCACCGTGATTCAATGGAGCAAACACGTATGCCAATTGCTGAAGTACAAGCATATATCGAAAAACATATTCAGTTTTAAGTAAGAAAGGCGGAAACGGCCGCTTAGCTCTGACAGGCATAAGACGATCTGGTGAAGCGGCGTCTTTTCAGCCGCACAACCTGATTGGCTTATGACCCGAAGAGCTGGCCGGTGAAGCTAGACACTGAAAAGCGGAAACGGCCGTTTAGCTCTGACAGGCATAAGACGATCTGGTGAAGCGGCGTCTTTTCAGCCGCACAACCTGATTGGCTTATGACCCGAAGAGCTGGCCGGTGAAGCTAGACACTGAAAAGCGGAAGTTCCAAAAGAAGTGGTGGACTGAGTCTATTCCACCACTTCTTTATTTTTTTTAATAGCCGACGTGACTTATTCCTTTCAAAAAAGAGCTGCTCAAAAGACTATTCGTCTTTTGGCAGCTCTTCTTTTTTAGGTAAAAATCCTGGTGTTCGCTCTAATTGTTCGAGAAATTTTCGTGACTTTAAGCGAATCCCTGCTTTTTCCTCATAAATTGTACGAACAATTTGTTTCAGCAAGCTCTTGGATTCTTTTTTCAACGTTAAGGAGCCTACACGGTCAATTGGCACAAAGTAAAAGGTGCGAATCAACTTCACTAACGCTGGACTCAAACGAATAATGTAGCGATCGATATGAAAACAACGATGACAAAGAAATCCGAGTTCTTGAAATGAAAATGCAAATTCTCCTTCTGTCGCTCCACAATTAGCACATTGATGAAGCGTCGGCGTTAAGCCTGCTGTCTGGAGCATTTTCCATTCCACAAACAAAGTAATAGCTTCAGGGTCGTAGCCTTCATCAATTGCATGAAGCGCCTGGAACAGCATATCAAAAATTGCAGGCTGTGGCTCGTCTTGTTCAGTTAGTCGATCAATCAATTCAGTAACGTAACTAGCGTACGCAGTCGACATAATGTCTTCTCGAATATGCCGCAACGATTCTAGCGGATCCCCTGCTTGCAAGGTACCCATGCCTCTTCCTTTGTAAACAGAAAATGTTCCATGAGTAAAAACCTGCGTAATGGCCGCTAAGCGACTAGCGGGTTTTTTTGCACCTCTTGCCATACAAGTAATTTTCCCTGCTTCTCTCGTAAACAAAGTGACGATTTTATTAGTTTCGCCGTAAGGCATCGTACGAATGACAATTCCCTCTACTTGGCTTTGCATGGGAAGGACTCCTTAGTATTCGTCTTCTCTAAAGCCAAAATCACGTAAATGCATGGCTTTGTTACGCCAATCTTTTTGCACTTTAACCCAAAGTTCTAAATACACCTTTGACCCAAGCAAGTTTTCGATATCTTGACGGGCACGTGTACCAATTTGTTTGAGCAAAACACCTTTTTTACCGATAACGATGCCTTTTTGAGAATCACGCTCAACCATAATTGTTGCTTGTATACGAATCATGTCTTTATTTTCGGAATCGGGTGCGATTTTTTCAATGACCACAGCAATCGAATGCGGAATTTCTTCGCGCGTTAAATGCAAAGCCTTTTCACGGATAAGCTCAGAAATGATAAAGCGTTCTGGATGATCTGTAATTTGATCTGCTGGATAATATTGCGGTCCTTCTGGAAGACGTTCGCTAATTTTTGCCAACAAAGTCTCCACATTATTGCCTTCTAGCGCTGAAATCGGAATTGCTTCAGCGAAGTCAAATTCTTTGCTGTACGACTCGATAATTTTCGGTAAATTATCAGGGTGTACTTGGTCGATTTTATTAAGAACTAGAAACACCGGTACATCAATGCCTTTTAACATATCCAGTACATAGCGATCTTCTTTACCAACGCGGTCGACACCACTTGCTACAAACAATAAAACGTCAACTTCTCGGAACGTATTTTTTGCTACTTTCAGCATAAAATCGCCTAATTTATGACGCGGTTCGTTAATGCCTGGTGTATCAATAAAAATCATTTGGTTGTCATTCGTCGTCACAACGCCTTGCACTTTGTTTCTGGTCGTTTGAGGCTTGTCACTCATAATGGCAATTTTTTGACCTACAACGCGGTTAAGGAATGTCGACTTGCCGACGTTCGGACGACCGATGATTGAAATAAATCCTGATTTGAAACCGTTATTCTCTGGCTGCATATTTTAAATCCTCCGTTGAAAATGCGCCGGGAAGCAATTCGCTAATTGTTGTTTCCTGGACGTCACCTTTTAAATTTGTTAAGTAAACTGGCATATCTGGCGGACAGAACTCAGCTAACACTTGTCTACACGCGCCACACGGCGATACAGGACCTGAAGTGTCGGCTGAAACAGCTAATGCCACAAAGCTCTTGTCGCCTTCAGACACCGCTTTAAAAACCGCTGTGCGCTCTGCACAGTTCGTTAACGAATAACCGGCATTTTCAATATTACAACCTAGATATACTTTGCCTTCAGCTGTCAGTAATGCTGCGCCGACAGGAAACTTCGAATAAGGTACGTAGGCATTGCCGCGTGCTTTTATCGCTTGCTCCATCAATTGTTCTTTTTCCATTTTAATCACCTCTGCGAATTTAAAACCATTTGGGTAGAAATATTAGTAAACCAATTATAGCACTTGCCACGGCAAATACCAAAACTGCACCTGCCGCCATATCCTTGGCCTGCTTAGCAAGTGGCTGGAAATCGGTTGTCGCTAAGTCAACTACGCGTTCAATGGCTGAATTCACCATTTCTAATGCCAGCATCCCTGCGATTAATAAAATAACAACGAACCATTCCACATGAGATATTCTTGTCAAGCAGCCAGCAAGTACCACGATGATCGCTGCGATCAAATGAAATCTGATGTTTTGTTCTCGCTTGAAAGCAGTCACTATGCCTGCTGTTGCAAATCGAAAAGAGCGTAAAAACTTACGCATCATCATTCGAATCACGCGTAATTCCAAGTGACAGCAAAATGGCATCTTGACGAGAAAACATTTTCTTTTCATCTTCTTCTGTCAAATGATCATAGCCGAGCAAATGCAAGAAGCCATGAACCGCCAAAAAGCCAAGCTCTCGTTCAAACGAATGGCCATAATCTGTTGCTTGTTTTTTAGTACGATCGAGTGAAATAATAATATCTCCAAGCATACGCGGCTCTGATGAACCAATGATGGCCGTTTCACCTTCACCTAATTCCTCCATAGCAAAAGAAATGACATCCGTCGGTTGGTCTTTCCCCCGGTATTCACGGTTAATATCGCGAATCATTTCATCAGTAACAAATGTTACCGATACCTCAGATTCTCCTACCGCTTCTTCTTTAGCTGCATGCTCCAGTATGTTTTGCACAAAATCCAATTCTGGTTGTTTCAGTGTTTCTGTTTCATCCATAAAATCAATCGCTATCATAATAGTCCTCCTATCAATTAGGTTCTTTCGGATACTCAATACGAGAATGGAAAATGCCATTCAGCGTTTCACACATCACTTTTTTTACCGTTTTCAGTTCTTTTAGCGATAAATCACATTCTTCAAATTGCCCATCTTTTAGTTTATCTTCTACTATGGCATCTACCAATTTTTTTATCTTTTCTGATGTTGGCTCTTTCATTGAGCGAACTGCTGCTTCTAAGCTGTCTGCTATGCAAATAATGGCAATTTCTTTTGTTTGGGGTTTTGGCCCTACGTATCGGTACGACTCTTCTTCAACATCTGAATCGATGTCTTTGGCCTTATAATAGAAAAACTTCAAAAGACTCGTGCCATGGTGTTGCGCTGCCACATCAACGATTTCTTTCGGCATTTTGTACTTCTTCAATATTTGAGCTCCTTGCACACCGTGCGCTAGAATAATATCTCGACTTTTTTCCGGTGGCAAACGATCGTGTGGATTTTCGATATTCACTTGATTTTCGATAAAAAATTGCGGATATTTTGTTTTACCGATATCGTGGTAATAACAACCAACTCTCGCAAGCAATCCATTAGCTCCAATCGCTTCACAAGAAGCGTCCGCCAAATTGGCAACCATAAGGCTATGATGATACGTACCCGGTGTTTCCGTCAAAATTTTCTTTAGTAACGGATGATTCGGATTTGACAACTCGATCAAACGCATCGTTGATAACATACCAAATACCGATTCAAAAAAGGGCAAGAAACCAATGGCTAGTGCACCCGATAATAACCCCGATACAATCGCTGCGGTAAAATAAAAGCCGATCTCTGTCCAATTATACTGTGTTTGGCCAATCAATAGGTAAAAAGCGACAAAAAGCACATTAGCTCCAGCTACCGCTAAACTAACTTGCAACAGACGCCCTCTGCCACCATCTCGTTCAATTAAATAAATCGCAGTTAATCCTCCAAATAAAATATAAAAAGCAATGTCCACTTGCAACGAAGACGAATAGCCGCTTGGCAACATAATTCCTGCTGCTGCACTGACCAAAATCGTGATAAAAACAGCGGCCCGTTCGTTAACGAGCAAACGAACAAGAATACCAGCTAATGCCGTAGGAAAAATAAACGAAATCACTAAATCGAAATTTTCACTGACTGCTGATAATAATTTCATCAACAGCAACGAGATGGTAACAGCTATTAGTATGACAAGCATCTCAGTGACCTTGCCTTTATCATCCCTTTGCGACCGAAAGATAACGGACAGCAAGAGACCCGTAGTAATGATGACAAAAACCAACAAACCAAGCAACGGTTTATAGTTCTGTTGTTCTTCTGTCATGCCCGCTAGTTCTAATTGTCGATAAACTTCTCGATCTACTATTTGACCTTCTTGAACAAGAACTTGTCCTTGTAAAATACGAGTGGGCTCCACGCTGTTGCGCACCTGTTCTATTTGACTCGCTGTGAGCTCTTCATTAACCAATTCATTGGCAATTATACCAAATCGTCCAATGGTTACTGCCGCTTGAACAACCTCATCTGGAATTTGCTGATTCCGGCGAATTTCCTGCTCAATTTCAGTACGACTACGTGCCACTTCTTCTATTCGTATTGGTTCGTTTAAATAGGATGTTAACACCTCATCTAACTGTTCTTGAATGCCAATAAGACTATCGTCTGAAAGAGACACCAAAGACTCCAACATGTCATCTGTTAAACGCAGACCATTTTCACTAGTTTCCAGTAAGCGCAGATCTTCCGTGAGTTTCGCAATCATAGCGTCACGAGAAAGTTTCTCTTGTCCTTTTTCAGGCGCAGCTTTTACGTCTAACAAATAACCAAACAGCGAATCGATTAAGGCTATTTGATTATCGACGATCTCATCCATAAATTGATAGCTTGGCGCTACTTCTTCAGTAAGTCGTTGCCGTTCAATTTCCGTCTTAACCGGGTCCTCGACTGTTTTCTCCGAACGAATGGTTTCAGTCGATAGTTGAAACAGTTGGATATCGTATGTATCGCTTTGGACAGAGTCCATCAAACAAGCATATAGGATTATGCCAGTCAACAAGATGCCAGCCATCATTATTTTCCGGTAACCCAATTTCTCAAAGATTTCTTGTACTCTTTGACGCATGCCAGTACACCCCACATTTCCTATTTCCATCATAACAAGTAAAGAAATAGATTTCACGGTGTTTTTCTAAAAATTTGAAATTATCCCCATATTTATGAGAAATAAGAGGTTGTGAGTCCTTTTTAAAAAAATGCTAAAAAAGATGCAGGGATTTTCGCCCCTGCATCTTTTACATTTAATTAAATCGACTGTTTTTCGTAGGCATCTATGATCTTTGCTACAAGTGGATGACGAACCACATCTCCGCTTTCAAGATACTGAAAATGAATAGTTGGAACATCTTTTAAAATGGTTTCTGCTGCAATCAACCCCGACTCAGCCCCACGCGGCAAATCAATCTGTGTTTTGTCACCGGTAATGATCATTTTCGAGTCAAAACCTAGCCGCGTCAAAAACATTTTCATTTGTGCCTTTGTGGTATTTTGCGCTTCATCGAGAATAACAAAAGCTGCGTCAAGTGTACGACCTCTCATATAAGCAAGAGGAGCAATTTCAATCGTTCCGCGTTCGATAAAGCGATTTGTTTGCTCAAGACCCAACACATCGTGTAAAGAGTCATAGAGTGGTCTCAAATAAGGATCTACTTTTTCTTTTAAATCTCCTGGTAAAAAACCAAGACTTTCCCCTGCTTCCACAGCAGGCCGTGTCAAAATAATTTTCTTTACTTGACCATTTTTAAGCGCCTGAACTGCCATGACGACGGCTAAATACGTTTTACCTGTCCCAGCAGGACCAATTCCAAAAACTAAATCCTTGCTACGCATAGCTTGAATATAATGACGCTGACCTATTGTTTTTGCCCGAATAGACTTGCCATTAGCGTTGCGCGCCACTTCTTCGTCGTAAAGTTCGGCAAAATATTCGATTGTGCCGCTTTTAGCCATTTCAATAGCAGAGATAATATCTCGCTGATTGATGTTAATATTTTTGCGTATAACCCGCAATAATTGTTCTATTAATAGTTTCCCCGTTTGCTTGTCTTCTTCAGAACCTGATAACTTGATGACCTCACCGCGGGTAATAATTTGAATGTTAAAAGCTTCTTCGATTAATGTTAAATGACTATCTGAGATCCCGAGCAGTTGAACCGCTTCATTTGGGTCTTTCACATGTAGTTCTAGTAAGTTGTTTTCTGTCATGTGGACGCTCCTTAGAATCGAGTATTTACTGCTAATTTCACTCTATCATTAAAGATAATCACTTGTAAAATTTTTGTTCTGGATAAATTGATTGAAAAAACTAAATAACAAAAATCGAACAAGAAGAGCAGCTAATAAACGATGTTTCGCTTACGAAATAGCAGTAACTCAAAAACAGTAGTTTAACTTACAACTTTTAAATCTGCTATGTAAATCAATAAGCAGTTTAAACGCCATATAACTTTACATAATATTATTATTAATAAAAAACAGCAACTAGCGGGAACTAGTTGCTGTTTTTTATCTTTTGGATTTGGGCGGTAGTAAAATCTCTGCCATAATAATGCCTCTTCTTACATCTTCACTACTCAACGGCAAAAATTCATGCGATATTTCTTCAGGACTTTGACTAACAGGCTGATCGCGTAGCGGCTTTGATCTATGCGTAGAAATGCGATCTTGGATTTCATGTTGTGCATCTCTAGACGAAACACGACGCTGCACTTCTTGTCGTGCTTCACGAAGAGGTGCACGGTTTACCATTTCTTCCGCTTTTTTCTTTGCCTGCCCTACACGCTCAGAACCTTGATTTTTTTGATTTTGTAGTTCCCCATAAATTTCTTTAGCGTAATCTTCCACCCGTTTGAACCTCCCTTGGTCAGAGCGACCGTCTCGATCAGTTGACGCTTTTGTTGAGACGGGCTTAGCAGGAACATCTCCATCGGGTGAATCTTTTTTGCTTTTATTAAAAAAAGCACTTACCGCCATGATAACAAGTCCAAATATGAGAGCTTCCATACGACAAACCTCCCTTATGACTGCTGCCGATTATTTATCGTCGGATTTGTCCATGCCCGTTTTTGAGATAGACTCTCTCATACCTGTATCTGCTTGGACATTTTTGTAATTGACGTAATCCATAATGCCAATATTGCCGTTGCGTAGCGCTTCCGACATAGCAAGTGGTACTTCAGCTTCAGCTTCTACAACTTTTGCTCTCATTTCAACAACTTTGGCTTTCATTTCTTGTTCACTTGCTACAGCCATTGCACGACGTTCTTCTGCTTTTGCTTGAGCAATTTTCTTATCTGCTTCTGCTTGTTCTGTCTGCAACTCTGCGCCAATGTTTTTACCAATATCAACGTCTGCAATATCAATCGACAGAATTTCAAACGCTGTTCCGGAATCCAGGCCTTTAGATAAAACGGTTTGAGAAATCAAGTCCGGATTTTCTAGAACTTTTTTATGACTAGTGCTCGAACCTAAAGTAGAGACAATCCCTTCACCTACACGAGCAACAATTGTTTCTTCTCCTGCACCACCGACTAAACGGTCAATATTAGCACGAACTGTAATACGAGCTTTTGCTTTCACTTCGATTCCGTCCATTGCAACACCTGCAATAAATGGTGTTTCAATCACTTTCGGGTTAACCGACATTTGAACTGCTTCTAATACGTCACGACCTGCAAGGTCAATCGCTGCTGCACGTTCAAACGGCAATTCGATATTAGCACGATGCGCCGCAATCAACGCATTAACGACACGGTCAACGTTACCACCAGCTAAATAGTGACTTTCTAATTGATTGATGGTTACTGTTAATCCTGCTTTTGATGCTTTAATTAATGGATTGACGATACGTGACGGAATAACGCGACGTAATCTCATTCCGATTAGCGTAAAGATACTGATTTTGACCCCTGCAGCTAATGCTGAAATCCATAATGTAATTGGTACGAATGTGAAGAAAATTGCCAAAACGACGATAATACCAATTATCGCAGCACCTAAACCAATTGTTTCAATTCCCATTTCTCTATTCCTCCTCTTGTTTTTCAAGTTCACGAACGACGATACGTGAACCTTCTACCTTGATTATCTTAACATCTTTACCACTGTCGATAAATCTGCCTTCTGATACAGCGTCAATGCGCTCATCTTCTAATTTAATGGTACCGGAAGGACGGAGCGCTGTCACTGTTTGGGCAATTTTACCGACAAGTTCTGGGCGATTTGTAGTCGATACATAACCACCTGCCGTATCGGTAGCATCCGTCAAGATAATCCGTTTGAACAAATCAAGCCGCTTACCAAAGAATTTCACTACAATCACCATCCCTATTGTTGCTACTATCATTGCAATAAGTACTGCTATGGCGGTGGTTTTAAGATCTCCTCCCGCGAGTAAAACACTTCCTAGGATCGCTGCAATTCCCAGGAATCCAGCAACACCTCCAGGAATAATAAACTCAGCTATTAATAGACCAAAACCAATAACTAATAAAACAATGGACTCATAACCAGCTAACCCTGCTACCAAATGTCCGTAGAAAAACAGCATAAGGAACGTCAAACCAATAAATCCAGGAACTCCAACTCCAGGTGTAAATAGCTCCAGAAGTAATCCAAGACCTGCAATTGATAGAAGAATTGGCACGACAATCGGGTTGGTCAAAAAACGAGCGAGGCTTTCTGAGAACGTTTCATCGACTGTCACGACTGTGGCATCTTCAAGTCCTTTCAAACTAAGTAGCTCGTCTAAGGTAGATACCGTCCCTTGCGAATAGTTCACCTGTTCAGCTTCAGCCGCACCCAAAGTTAACAACTTCCCTTCAGCCGCACCAAGTTCAGGCAAATCTATGGAAGCATCAGCCATCGCTAAGGCAATCTGAGGATTACGACTTGCTGTCTGAGCCGCGTTCTTCATGGATGCCAGCCAAGCGCTATTGGCTTTGTCAGCAGCTGCGTTACCGGCTTGATCAATTACCTGTGCTGCACCCATACGACCATTCGGATGCATATAGATTTCATCATTGTGCAAAGCTAAAAAAGCACCTGCAGACAAAGCATCTTGATTGATGAAAGCTATTTTTTCCAATGACGTTTTGTCCAATAGACGGGCAATGCCATCTGCTGCTGCGACAAATCCACCTGGTGTATCTATCTCGAATATGATTGCTTCGGCTCCAGCGTCTTCTGCTTCTTCAATGCCCCGTTCAATAAAAGCCTGCAGTCCTCTTTCGACCTCATCTTCAATAGGTATCACGTACACAGTCGAAGTATCAGCCTGTATGGCCGGGAGCATGAGCAAAAACGATAGTAGCAAAAGCCCAAAACCAATACAGACTTTGACTCTGCTCAACAGGATCTCTCCTTTCGCATTTCAAATTTACTGTTTGTATCTATACGGATGAACAGGAAATAAGTTTCAAGGTACGTCTCCTATTATAAAGTAAATCTTCAGTAATAACGAAAGAACGCGCTTACAAATAGAATAAATAGAAAAACCACCATCACGATACTCGTGATGGTGGTTTAGGCTGGTCGTTCATATTTTTTAAAAGTCATTATACTGCTTAAGGTCAATTAAAATTTACGTTTACGCGCAGCTTCTGATTTTAGTTTACGTTTCACGCTCGGCTTATCATAGTACTCGCGCTTTCTTACCTCTTGCATTGTTCCAGATTTAGAAACAGTGCGTTTGAAGCGGCGAAGAGCATCTTCAATCGATTCGTTTTTACGAACTGTAGTTTTTGACATCTCTTTTTCCCTCCCTCCGAACACACGTTGAAGCGAAGAACAACAAGTGTTATATACTCAAAAATTATATCGTATTCTAGATGAAAGGTCAATAGTTAATAATCAGAATCAGAAGTTAACCCTTGCATGATTTTGACGCCTGAACTTGCACCGATACGCGTAGCTCCTGCTTTGATCATGGCTTCTACATCTTCAAGGCTACGAACGCCACCAGAAGCTTTAACGCCCAAATCTGGACCTACTGTCTGACGCATTAGTTTGACGTCTTCAACTGTAGCTCCAGCAGTTGAAAAGCCCGTAGAAGTTTTGACAAAGTCAGCTCCTGCTTCTTTGGATAAACGTGAAGCAGTCACTTTTTCTTCGTCAGTCAATAAACAAGTTTCTAAAATCACTTTGACAATCGCCTTGCCTTTTGCTGCATTGACAACCGCTTCGATATCTTTTTTCACATGGTCAGTATTGCCACTTTTAAGTGCTCCAATATTCACGACCATATCGATTTCACCAGCGCCTTTTAGAATAGCATCCGTCGTTTCAAAAGCCTTCGTTTCAGACGTTGACGCACCTAATGGAAATCCGATAACTGTGCAAACTTTCACGTCGCTCTCTGCCAACTCAGCTGCTGCCGTTTCAACCCAAGCCGGATTAACACATACAGAAGCAAATTTGTATTCAGCCGCTTCTTGACAAAGCTGAACAACTTGGCTTTCTGTAGATTCAGGTTTTAATAAAGTATGATCAATGTATGATGCAATTGTTGTCATGACTAAAAATCCCCATTCTTTTTTTAAAATTATTATGCAGTGTTATTCAAATTCATAAGAAATCGCAGATAATGCATACAAAGGTGCCGTTTCTGTCCGTAAAATCCGTGGACCGAGAGCAGTAAAACTCGCTCCAGCGTTTTTTAGAGACGCCACTTCTGCTTGTGAAATTCCACCTTCTGGACCAAAGATGATCAGCACTGAATCTTTATCATACAATGCTTTTAAAATTTCAGCAAACCGAGTCCTATCCTCTTGCCGCGCCTCTTCTTCGTAAGCTACAATGACCGCGTCATACGAGTTGGCTTTATCTAGCAATTGTTTAAAACTGTGAATGCCATGTATTTCCGGGACATGCGTTCTATGTGATTGCTCAGCTGCTTCTTTGGCAATTTTTTGGAGACGTCCAATCTTCTTTTCACTTTTAGCACTGTCCCATTTTACAATAGAGCGTTCTGCCGAAAATGGTACTAATGCATACATTCCGAGCTCTGTCGCTTTTTGCGTGATCAAATCCAGCTTGTCACCTTTTGGCAATCCACAAGCGATGGTCACTTTTTTCGGCAATTCGACTTCCATTCCCAAATCGCTACCGATTTTTACCTCTACGTCAAAATCTGCACTGACTATTTTTGCCTGATACGCTTGATCTTCCATAACTACAATCAAATCGTCCCCAATAGTTTGGCGCATAACTTTGGCGATGTGCTTTGCATCATCGCCAGTTATCGCCACTATTTGATTTTCAGGAATTTTGCCTTCTATAAAATATCGTTGCATTGTGGCACCTCATTACTCAGGTTTTTTTGAAATAATCGTAACCCAATCTTCCATCATCATGACATCTTCAATGACAAACCCAGAAGCTTCAAGCGAGGCTTTAACGTCGTTCTTTTTCGCTTCTATGATACCTGAAGTGATATAGCTACCGCCTGGTTTAACGATATTGAAAGCATCATCTGTAAACGACATGATAACTTCCGCCAAAATATTAGCTACAACTACATCAGCCGGTTGATCTACTTTATCAGTTAGATTGCCTTTTTCAACTGTCACAATGCCTTGAACTTTGTTTAGTTCCACATTATCAATCGCCGCTTTTACAGCAATTTCATCCAAATCCAGTGCATACACTTCTTTAGCAGACAATAATGCAGCACCAATTGCCAATACCCCAGAACCTGTACCAATATCGATGACACGATCAGATGGTCGTACTACTTTTTCTAACGCTTGAAGACTCATAACAGTAGTAGGATGGGTACCCGTTCCAAAAGCCATTCCTGGATCTAACTCAATAATTAATTCGTCACTTGATACCGGATTGTAAACTTCCCAAGTTGGAACAATCGTGAAACGTTCGGAAATCTTTACAGGGTGGTAGTACTTCTTCCAAGCTGTGGCCCAATCTTCTTCGTCCACTTCACTAATTGTCACTTCGTTTTTGCCAAGGTTGATATCAAAAGCAGCTAGATTATTAATCGCCACTTTAATCGCATCGACCGTTTCTCCCAAAAAACTATTGACGGGGAGATAAGCTTTCAAAATCACTCCATCTACTGGAAAATCTTCAGGATCTAGTGAATAAATTTCTCCAAAGCGATATTCTCTTTCTTTCGTTAAGTCTTCCGAGTCTTCAATGACAACCCCGCTGGCTCCTGCTTCATGCATGATGTTAGAGACCGCTTCAATTGCTTCATTTGTCGTATGAAACGACAGTTCTGACCATTTCACTTCCACTCAGCTCCTTTTCGACTTCACAGTCAGTAAGACTCTCGCTTTTCGCCAGAGTCTTCTGTTTGTAAAAATCCAGTTGCTTTAACTATTCATAAAAAGAAAATTTTAACCCCGTAGCTCTTATTAATCGCCTTTAATTGTACGTTTGATTTTTTCAAAAAGAGAACTGCTATGCTCTTCTGGAATATCGCCGCTAATTTCAGCAAATTCACGTAATAGCTGCTTTTGCTTTTCGCTGAGGTTTGTTTGTGTTTTTATTCGAACAATAACATGTTGATCGCCCGTTCCGTAACCATGGACATTTTTAACACCTTTGCCTTTTAGACGGAAACGCGCACCACTTTGTGTGCCGGCCGGAATTTTTAATTTCACTTTCCCTGAAGTTGTCGGCACTTCAATTTCGTCACCCAATGCTGCTTGCGGATAGGTGATGGCAATATCTAAATAAATGTCATCGCCTTCACGTTGGAATTGTTTATGTGATTTCACACGGAAAACAACATATAAATCTCCTGAAGGTCCTCCGTTAACACCTGGTCCACCTTGTCCAGTGACACGCAATTGCTGGCCATCATCGACCCCTGCCGGAATAGTCACTTTGATTTTATTAACTTTGCGAACCTTGCCTTGACCACGGCAAGTTGAACATTTTTCTTCGATAATTTGACCAGAGCCTTCACAATGCTGGCAAGCACGACGATTGACCATACGGCCGAAAGGTGTGTCTTGCGTTACATTTGTTTGACCAGAACCATCACAATATGGACACGTTTTTTTCTTTGTGCCAGGCTTTGCACCGGAACCGTCACAAGTATCACATGTTTCATCTTTAGGAATTTCAATTTCTGTTTCTTTCCCGAACACAGCATCCATGAAATCGATGGTCATCGAATACTGTAGATCGTCACCCTTACGCGGAGCACTTGGATCGCGGCGTCTTGAACCGCCACCAAAGAACGTGCTGAAAATATCGTCGAAACCAAAGCCATCAGCTCCGCCGCCACCAAATCCTTGATTGGGATCTTGGTGCCCAAATTGATCGTATTGTGCCCGTTTTTGTTGGTCACTCAGTACTTCATAGGCATCTTTTACTTCTTGGAATTTCTCCGATGCATAGGCATCTTTATTAATATCTGGGTGGAATTTTTTCGATAAAGTCCGGTATGCTTTTTTAAGCTCTTCTTTAGAAGCAGTCTTAGATACACCCAGTACTTCATAATAATCTCGTTTATTCATGAGTCACTCTCCCTCTAACAATCAACTGTAATTGTACACGGTTTAAATCGCTGTTGCAAAGACATTGAAAGAGCCAAAGCATGTTGCTTTGCTTTGACTCTTCAAGGTCTTACTTATTATCGTCGTTTACTTCTTCAAATTCTGCATCAACGACATCGTCATTTCCCGACGCAGCATTTTCTTCTTCTCCAGCTTGTTGAGCTGCTGCTGCTTGCTCATAAGCTTTCATTGACAATCCTTGCAAGATTTCCTGAAGTTTGTCTTTTTTCTCACGAATGTCGTCGATGTTATCCGACTCCAATGCCGCTTTTAGTTCATCGCGTGCATCTTCCGCTTGTTTTTTCTCTTCTTCTGTAACAACTTCGCCTAGGTCTGCAATTGTCTTATCTGTTTGGAAGACTGCTTGGTCCGCTTCATTGCGAACTTCTACTTCTTCTTTTACTTTTGCATCTGCTTCAGCATTTTCTTCTGCTTCTTTGATCATGCGTTCAACTTCTTCGTCAGTTAAAGACGAATTCGATTGAATTGTAATTGTTTGCTCTTTTTGCGTTCCAAGATCTTTCGCTTTAACGCTAACGATACCGTTCTTATCGATATCAAAGCTTACTTCGATTTGTGGTACACCGCGTTGTGCTGGCGGAATATCCGTTAATTGGAAACGGCCAAGTGTTTTGTTAGCTGCTGCCATTGGACGTTCGCCTTGTAATACATGAATATCTACGGCTGGCTGGTTATCAGCAGCAGTCGAGAATGTTTGCGATTTCGAAGTTGGGATCGTTGTGTTACGCTCGATCAATTTCGTGAATACGCCGCCCATTGTTTCGATACCAAGTGATAATGGCGTTACGTCTAGTAAGACCACATCTTTTACGTCTCCAGTTAATACGCCACCTTGTACAGCTGCACCCATTGCTACAACTTCATCCGGGTTAACACCTTTATATGGCTCTTTGCCTGTTTCTTTTTTCACAGCTTCTTGTACAGCTGGAATTCGAGTAGATCCACCAACAAGAATAACGCGATCAAGATCAGAAGCTGAAATACCAGCATCTTTTAATGCTTGGCGTGTAGGTCCCATTGTGCGTTCAACTAATGAAGAAGTTAACTCGTCAAATTTTGCACGGCTCATTGTAACTTCCAAATGAAGCGGTCCTTCTGCTCCAGCAGTGATAAATGGCAATGAAACTTGAGTTGAAGAAACACCTGACAAGTCTTTTTTCGCTTTTTCAGCAGCATCTTTCAAGCGCTGAGTAGCCATTTTGTCTTTAGACAAGTCAACACCATTGTCTTTTTTGAATTCTTGTACCAAATAATCGATAATCAATTTATCAAAATCATCTCCACCTAGACGGTTATCGCCGGCAGTTGATTTTACTTCAAAAACGCCATCGCCAAGTTCAAGAATCGATACGTCGAATGTACCGCCACCAAGGTCATAAACAAGGATAGTTTCGTCTGTTTCCGTTTTATCAAGACCGTATGCTAATGCTGCTGCAGTTGGCTCGTTAATAATACGTTCTACTTCAAGACCTGCAATACGTCCCGCATCTTTTGTTGCTTGGCGCTCTGCGTCATTGAAGTAAGCTGGAACTGTAATAACCGCTCTTGTTACTTTTTCGCCTAAATATTCTTCAGCGTACCCTTTAAGGTATTGTAAAATCATTGCAGAAACTTCTTGAGGCGTATAATCTTTGCCTTCAGCTGTTACTTTTTCCTGCGTACCCATTAAACGTTTAACGGATTGAATGGTATTCGGGTTAGTGATTGATTGGCGTTTAGCTACTTCGCCGACTTGACGTTCGCCATTTTTAAAAGCGACAACAGAAGGAGTTGTACGGTTGCCTTCTGGGTTTGGAATAATTTTTGGCTCGCCGCCTTCTAATACTGCGACTGCTGAGTTTGTTGTTCCTAAGTCAATACCGATAATTTTGCTCATTGTTAAATTCCTCCAATATTTTTATTCGTTTACTTTTACCATTGCCGGGCGAATAACCCGATCTTTTAACATATAGCCTTTTTGTAATTCTTGTAACACAATTCCCGCTTCTGCAGCTTCGTCTTTTTCTTGCATAACTGCTTGATGGAAATTCGGATCAAATGGTTCGCCGACCGCTTTAATTTCTGCTAGGCCTTCACGGTTCACAGCTTCAATTAACGATTTCTGTACCATTTCCACGCCCTTTAGCAAGGACGCTGACTCTTCACTGCTTGTCGTAAGAGACAAAGCACGTTCAAAATTGTCTAGTACTGGCAGAATATCCGCTAATAGTGATTGTGAACGGAATTTATTGGCGATTTCTTTGTCTTTTTGAGTACGTCTTTTGAAATTATCAAAGTCAGCCAGTAACCGCAAATATTTGTTTTGCTCAGCTTCAAGTTGCGCACGAAGCTCTTCAGTTTCATCCGTTATTGACGACTCTTCCTCACTAGAAGATTCGTCAGGCGCTTCTGCATCTACTAATTCTGGTGACTGTTCAGCTTCAGCGTCTTTTACTTCAACAGCTTCTGGTGCTACATGTTCTTCTGCTTTTAATGAATCATTTTTTTTCGACAAATCTGTTCCTCCTTTGTTCACGTTCCATTAAACAACCGGTTCAGTTCTTTCGATAAATCACCGCTTAGCAAATCCAATATAGAAACGATGCGTTTATAATCCATTCGTTTTGGACCTATTATAGCGATGGAACCGGTCTGTTCTTCTCCGATATCATAAGATACCGTAATGACACTACAATCTTCCATTGCTGTAAGCACATTTTCCGAGCCAATGCGAATATGGAGGCCTTGGCTTCCAACTGGCAAGATCATCGGAATGTGCTTTACTTCTTCCATGACATCCATTAAATTTCTGATTTTTTGAAGATCATGAAAATCTGGTTGTCTTAAGATGTTCAGCTTACCGCCGTAATAAATATTTTCATCCGTATGTGGCAATAAAACGGCTTGCCTAAACGTATGAAACAATTCACCATAGCGTTCAACATGCTGCTGTAAAATCGTCAATGTCTCTTGTTCTAACCGCAGGTGCAGATTGTTTAGCGATACACCAACGAGCCGTTCATTTAGGATATTCGTCATTTTTTCAATATCCGATGGATCGAGTCCAGGCGGAATGGGAAAAATCCGATTTTCCACATGACCAGAATCGGTCACAATAATCGCCACAGCTGTGTCTAAAGTTAAAGGAACAATCGACAATTTCCTAACGATGTGTCTACGTACATCAGGACCCAATAAAATAGAAGTGTAATTGGTCAATTCCGAAAGAATCATGGCAGAGCGTTTGATAATTTCTTCTGTCTCTGTCAGCTTTTCTTCAAAAATTGAACGCAACTGTAAAATGTCCTGTTGTGGTAGTGGTCTTGGTGTCAGCAAGTGATCGACGTAATAGCGGTATCCTTTCTCCGAAGGAATGCGTCCGGAAGACGTATGTGTTTTTTCTAAAAACCCCATCCCCTCTAAATCCGCCATTTCGTTGCGTATAGTGGCAGGACTAAACGGAATATCAGGTCTTCTGGAGAGTTGGTTCGATCCTACCGGCTGAGCTGATTGAATGTAATCATCTACTGTCACCTTTAAAATGAGCAGTTGCCGTTCTGTTAACATGATCATCACCTCTGTTAGCACTCTAAGTACCCGAGTGCTAATACTACATTAAAATTAACAAATAAAATGATCAATGTCAACGGAAGAGCTTTAAGCTAATAAAAATTGCTCAAAAACTTCATTGCCAACAAATCGTCCTTTACGGGTCAGTCTAACAAAATCGCTAGCAACTTCTAAATTTCCTTTAGCCATTTCTTTTTTCAAGATATCTCCGTAAACATCTTGAATCGGTTTTTGAAATTTAATTTGGAAATGAGACAGCGACACCCCGCCTGTTTTTCGTAGCCCTAGAAACATCTCTTCTTCCATTTTTTCATGGAGCGGCACTTGGTGTGTACTCAAAATTGGACGCTCACCTGCATCTAATGGAGACATGTATTTTTTTAAAGGTCCGGCATTGGAATAGCGAATACCATCTACATAACCGTGCGCACCGGCACCAACGCCAATATATTCAACATTGTCCCAGTACAGTAAGTTGTGTCGTGATTCATGACCAGGACGCGCAAAATTGGAAATTTCGTATTGTTTTAATCCACGTTTGTCCATTTCATTCATCAACTTATCGTACATATCGGCTTCTAAATCTTCTGTTACCGTATTTAACTTACCTTTTGTCATTAAGTTATAAAATACTGTTTTCGGCTCAATGATCAAGGAATAGGCTGAGAAATGCGGCATATCAAATGCAAAAGCTCGCTCCAGTGTATCGTCCCATTGTTGCATCGTTTGGCCAGGTAATCCGTACATCAAGTCGAAACTCAAGTTTTTAAAGCCTACTTTGCGAGCAGCATTAACTGCACGTGTAACATCTGAGTTGCTGTGAGTTCGGCCAAGTCGTTTTAAAAGATCTTCATCGAATGACTGAACGCCCATGCTTAGACGGTTGACACCTCCGTCAAATAGCACTTGCATTTTATCTTGTGTCAATTCATCTGGGTTGGCTTCTGATGTCCATTCCAAATTAGCAGCCATTGGGACATAGCGATGAATATGTGCCAGCAATTTCTCTAATTGAACAGGTGTTAACGATGTAGGAGTCCCTCCACCAAGGAAGATTGTTTCCAAAGGATGATCGAGTGCTCCTTGTTCTTTCCATAACGCCAACTCTTTTCCTACGGAATCAATGTAAGCATCCACCGGCTGGTCTTTGAAATATACTTTATTGAAATCGCAGTAAAAACAAATTTGGTGGCAGAATGGAATATGGATATACAATCCTTTTACCATTTTATTTCCTCTTTTCTAATAAGAAAAGGAGGCTAAAATTCCGCCTCCTTTTTTTCGTTTTATTTTGATTGGTCGTCCATTTTTAAAATAGCCATGAATGCTTCTTGTGGAACTTCTACAGATCCAACTTGCTTCATGCGTTTTTTACCTTCTTTTTGCTTATCGAGAAGTTTCCGTTTACGGGAAATATCGCCACCATAACATTTAGCAAGAACGTTTTTGCGTATCGCACTAATCGTTTGACGTGCCACAATTTTTTGACCGATAGCCGCTTGAATTGGCACTTCAAATTGTTGGCGTGGAATTAGATTCTTCAACTTATCGACAATGGCTTTTCCACGTTCATAGGCAAAGTCACGGTGAACGATAAAACTCAAAGCGTCTACTTGTTCAGCATTTAACAAAATGTCCATCTTGACCAATTTAGATTCTTTGTAGCCAATTAATTCGTAATCAAAAGAGGCATAGCCTTTTGTCCCTGATTTTAATTGGTCGAAGAAATCATAAACGATTTCAGCCAATGGCAACTCATAAATAATGCTAACACGTGTATCATCAACGTAATCCATTGTTAAGAAATTACCGCGTTTGCGTTGGCAAATTTCCATAACCGCGCCTACGTAATCATTGGGTACCATAACTGTTGCTTTCACATAAGGTTCTTCAACTAGTTGAATTTTTTGTGCGTCAGGCATCATAGCCGGGTTGTCGATTTTCAAAACTTCCCCGTCTGTCATATGAACTTCATAAATTACACTTGGTGCAGTTGTGATCAAGTCAATATTAAATTCGCGTTCGATTCGTTCTTGAACGATTTCCATGTGCAACAAGCCAAGGAATCCACAACGGTACCCAAAGCCCAGTGCTTGAGAAGATTCAGGCTCGAATTGCAAAGCTGCATCATTCAATTCCAATTTCTCTAGCGCGTCACGCAAATCATTGTATTTAGAAGTATCAATTGGGTACAACCCACAATAAACCATTGGATTTAATCGACGGTAACCAGGCAACGCTGAGCTTGCTGGATTATTAGCAAGTGTAATTGTATCACCGACTGTCGAATCACCCACGTTTTTAATAGCAGCTGTTAAAAAGCCAACATCGCCAACTGTTAATTCTTCGCGAAGAGTTGCATGAGGAGTGAAAACACCTGCTTCAATCACTTCAAATTCTTTTCCAGAAGCCATCATTTTTATACGATCTCCAGGTTTTACAGTTCCTTGAACAATCCGAATATACGCTACAACACCACGATAAGGATCGTAAAGAGAATCAAAAATCAACGCTTGTAACGGCGCACTTGGATCTCCAGTTGGAGCTGGAACTTTCTCAACGATTTGTTCGAGAATTTCTTCAATTCCAATTCCGGCTTTTGCTGATGCCAATACCGCTTCAGAAGCATCCAAACCGATTACTTCTTCGATTTCCTGGCGAACACGTTCTGGGTCAGCGGCAGGCAAATCGATTTTATTGATAACTGGTAGAATTTCTAATTCATTATCTAGCGCCAAGTAAACGTTTGCTAATGTTTGGGCTTCAATTCCTTGTGCCGCATCGACAACAAGTACAGCGCCTTCACAAGCTGCTAAACTGCGTGATACTTCATAGGTAAAGTCGACGTGCCCTGGAGTGTCAATCAAATGCATAATATAAATTTCGCCATCTTTGGCTTTATAATTAAGCTGAACAGCGTTCAATTTAATGGTAATGCCACGTTCCCGTTCAAGATCCATAGAATCGAGGGACTGTGCTTTCATTTCTCGGGAAGTCAGTGCTTCCGTCTTTTCTAAAATTCGGTCTGCAAGCGTAGATTTACCGTGATCGATGTGCGCAATAATCGAGAAGTTGCGAATTCTGCTTTGCCGAGATAATCTTTCCTCATTATTCATTCTCTTCACTCCTATATAAACTACTATGAATTATAGCAGTACAACAAGCATTGAGCAATAAAAGCTCGTGAATTCATTTTTGCTGTCAAGGAAAACTTCTTTGCACGTAACTATTGCAATCCTTCCGCTGATTTGATAAAATAACTCATGTTGTATAGAGACATTAAAGAGTTGGGATGATTTCCTCTCTTTCATATTGTCTAGGAGGTGAAAGATATGCCAAACATTAAATCTGCAATCAAACGCGTGCGTACGAACGAAAGCAAAAACGTTCAAAACTCGCATACGAAATCAGCAATGCGTTCTTCTATTAAGAAAGCTGAAACAGCTTTGACTAACAAAGACGATAACGCTAGCGATACTGTAAAAGCGGCGATTAAACAGGTGGAAAAAGCGGCTTCTAAAGGCTTGATCCATAAAAACACTGCAGCTCGTAAAAAAGCTCGCTTGATGAAACAAGCGTAAAACATAAAAAAAGCCAGATCCTTTAAAAGGATCTGGCTTTTTTTATTCATTTTAACGTTGTTGTTTGATCGCGCGCTTCATCAAGAAAAATTCCAAAATGCGCTCACGATTGCCACTAAGTGTTTTTAGCTGAAGATCGATGTCTGCTAAATCACCAAGTACCTGCAACAGTCGCTTTTCAGAAATCTGTTGGCGTTTTTCCACTAGTAGCTTAACGCGATAGGGATGCGCCTTTAGTTGTTTAGAAATTTGTTGCGCATGATACCCTTTTTTCTGCAAATAATACACTTGAATCATAAAGCGTATTTGCGAAGCCAGTAAAGCCGCTAATGCTACCGGCTCTTCTTTTTGACGCAACAAGTCGTAGTAAACACTTAGGGCGCCGCTAACATCGCCGTCAAGATACGACTGAAGCATTTTAAATGCATCTTGCTCAAGCGTCCGTGCTGTCATTTGTTCTACAAGGTCTACCGTAATGTCTCCTTCTGCTGCCCCGAGATACAGCGACATCTTCTCAATTTCTGAAGACAATAATGTCAGGTCGGTACCTGCCATCTCCATTAATCGCTGAGCCGCTTTCAAATCGATGCCTTTACCAAAATTTTTCGCTTCGTGCATTAGAAAACTTTCTAAGTCATTAGTCTGGAGTGACTTGGCTTCTATTAGTACGGTATGTTGCTTCATCAGCTTGGTTACTTTTTTGCGCTCGTCTACTTTTTCATAAGGCGCTACAAAAATTGTCACCGAACTACTTGGTGGATGTTCTAACCAGGCTTCGAGTGCCTTTAGATCATGATTGATTTTTTCTTTGCCACGCTCTGCTGCTTTTAAAAACGTTGCATTGCGTGCAATAATCAGCTTGCGGTCACTGAAAAAAGGAATGGTGTCTGCCTCATCAATAACGTGGTCAACCGGTACTTCGTCCAAATCAAAAAAAGTTAGTTCTAATTCTCCGCCGTCCGTCAATTTATCTTTTAGCAAATCCAAGGTTTTTTCAATAAAATAGCTTTCTGTTCCCACAATGAGATAAACAGGGTCTATTTGTCCGCTGCGTATGGATTTCCACACGGAAGTAATCATCTTATCAGCCTCCCCTTCTTCTACTATATCGGATTTATACGACTTTGGGTATTTGACAGTTATGTGTCAGTAAAGAATTTCATCCTTTAAACTTTACTTCAATCTAGATTTTTACTTTGTCTTCGCTTATAATTAGAAGGAATTAGGAGGGATTTCAATGAATGAATTTGAACAGAATGTACAGTCCAAACGTAACGATGCAATCGACGCGGGAATGGGCTTTGTCGTATCCTTTGGATTTTTTGCCCTTATCTTCATTATCGCCGGAGTTGTAGAATTCGCTGCACGGTAATTAAATCAAAAAAAGGTTTCGGTTTTCATAACCGGAACCTTTTTTTGTTGCATAGAAATGAGCCACTTCGCCGATTTGCTTTATGCCTGTCAGAGCTATACGGGCGCCTGCGCTTTTCTTTGTCTAGACTCCGGCGCCCAGCTCTTCGGGTCATAAGGCCACTCTGCTGTGTGGCAAAGAACGCCACTTCGCCGACTTGCCTTATGCCGGTCAGAGCTACACGGGCGCCTGCGCTTTTCTTTGTCTAGACTCCGGCGCCCAGCTCTTCGGGTCATAAGGCCACTCTGCTGTGTGGCAAAGAACGCCACTTCTCCGATTTGCTTTATGCCTGTCAGAGCTATACGGGCGCCTGCGCTTTTCTTTGTCTAGACTCCGGCGCCCAGCTCTTCGGGTCATAAGGCCACTCTGCTGTGTGGCAAAGAACGCCACTTCGCCGACTTGCCTTATGCCGGTCAGAGCTACACGGGCGCCTGCGCTTTTCTGAGATCAGCGCATTGTTTCGAGCTTTAACTCTCCTTTATTATAAAGTAATCGGATGGTGCCGTTTTCTGCGGTGTTTAACGTATCAAGTTCCAATTCATCGAACCGGTCAACTACTTCTGGACTCGGGTGACCGTACCGATTATCAACGCCGGTCGAAAAAATTGATACAGCCGGATTGAGTAGCGTTAAAAATTCCTCGCTGCTGGACGTTTTACTGCCGTGATGTCCTACTTTTAATACCGTCAGACCAGCGAGTTCGCTGCTGTAAGTTTCTATTAATGCCTTTTCCCCTGCAGCTTCTAAATCTCCTGTAAATAAGACACGGTAATCACCCGTTTTCATAAATAGCACAAGTGAATCGTTGTTGCCTTCGTAAGTAGCATCTGTTGGAGAAAAATAGCTGAATTGCGTGTCCGCAACGCCCCAATTTGATCCAGCTCCCGGAAACACGATATTGGTTTGCTTTGTATAAGGAGCTAATTGAAGCATCAATGCGTTTGTAGCAGATCCCGGTGTTAGATGGAGCTCTTTAACTGGAAACAACTCGAAAATCTCATCTGCCCCTTCTGCATGGTCAGCGTCTGGATGCGAAAGTACAAAAACATCAATTGAAGAAATGCCATTGCCTTTTAAATAAGGTGCTACAACTTGCCGCCCAATTTCATAAGGCCGTTTCTTCTCTTTAAAAGCTTCTGTGTCAAAGCGCAGCAAGCCACCACTATCGACTAAATACACAGCTTGCCGAAAAGGCAATTCTATTACAGCACTATCGCCTTGACCTATATCGAGAAAAGTTACTTTCAAACGCGGATCGACATAAGGCACAGCCGTAAACAGGAGTGCAGGAACTACTAAAATCAACAACTGACTAAATTGAAATTTTCGCTCAGCGGCGCAGTAAAACAAATAAACACTGGCTGCTAAAAGAAACACGATAAAAAGAGTGGGCTTTCCTGGATTCCAAAGCTGATAAGGCAATTTGACCAGACGGTTCATGAATTGATCGATCAGTCCGCGCAAAGGTTCATAACCATTAAAAACAACATCTGCTACTGGCTGAGATAAAACAGTCAGAAACAATAACAGAAAATTGGCCGGTAAGACCAGCAAAGTAAACAAAGGAACAAAAAGGCTATTGACCACAAATGCAGACAACGACAATTCATAAAAATGAAAAAGAAGTAACGGATATAGTGTCACCTGAGAAATGAATGTTAAGACAAAGCCTGTTTTTATAGCAGACCGGATTTCACTTAGGAACTTTAAAGAGTATATAATGCCAAAGGTTGCACCATAGGACAACTGAAAACCAATTTTGTACAGGACGTATGGATTCCATAGAATAAAAAAGATCATACTAGTTAACATAATACTCGCAATAGGTAACCGGAAGCCAAAAAGCTTGCCTGCTAGTACAGCGCATACCATACTAACTGCTCGCCAAACTGAAGGCGCACCACCAGCTAGAACCGCGTAAAGCGGCAATACAACTAACAAAATGACGAGCGCCATCTCTTTTCGAACATGCAAACGGACAAGAATGCCATAAAGCAGGCCCGATGCAATTCCAACATGCAATCCTGAAATAGCAAACAAATGAGAAATGCCTAAGGTTTGATAGACACGTTGATCTTCAGGATCCATGTTTTCTCGCTCACCAATCAGTAAAGCTTCCGCTTCTGCAACTAGACTTTCTGGGAAATGCTCGCGTATATGATGCTTTAAAGCCTCTCTCCTGCTAAGTAGCCGATTTGTCCACGTATCGTTCTCTGTCACCCCATCTATTGACTGGATGACCAATAACGTGTTTGCTCCATTATGCCGCAAATATTTACTCATATCAAAAGAATAGCGATGCGAGGGAGATGATGGTTGTTCAAAAACACCGCTAACTTGAAATATTGAGTCGTCAACTAGACTTTCTAATTGAAGTTTTTGTTCAGCGGAACTTAAGCGGTGTCGTGCGTAAACGACTGTACGATCTTCTAGTACTGCAAATCCTCTAAGACTATCGCCATCGATGACTGCACCCGTATGAAATATCAGTGTTCCTGAATAAGGATGTAGCTTATTAACTAGCTGCTGACTTCTAAAATCCTGCACCAAATACACCGCACAAGTAAATAAAAAAACTGCGACAATAAGAACTCGCCCTTCTTTTTTCCAACACATCCAACTAAAAAGCAGCGCCATGAACACGAGTTGAACCGCTGTTTCATGCGCTGCATATGTAGCAAGAATGGTAGCTGCTGCTAAATATAGAAAAGGAGTAGTTGTTACACTTCGATTTCTCCGAATAATTGATTCACCCGTTCAGTATAATGGGCCAATTCTTCATCACTTCCACCTTTTTCACGCAACTTTTCCAGGAGTTCCATATAAAGAGCAGATTTTTCGACACTCAAAAAATCAATCTTCCGCTCGTCAAATACTACTTGCACGACTTCTACACCTGCCTGCTCTAATAATTCAATGGCATATTCATGATTTTTGTAGTCTGTCGCGTAATAAAGTCGAGCAATTCCGGACTGGATAATCGACTTAGTACATGGCAAACAAGGAAAATGGCTGACATACATATCCGCGCCACTGACGCTAATGCCGTATTTCGCACATTGCAGTAGCGCATTCATTTCTGCATGGATTGTCCGCACGCAATGTCCATCAACCACATAGCAGCCCTTATCGATGCAATGGTCTCCTCCTGAAATTGATCCATTGTAGCCACCTGCCATAATTCTTCGGTCACGCACAATGGTTGCGCCGACAGACAGTCGTGTACAAGTGCTTCTAAGTGCGAGCAAATGGCTTTGCGCCATAAAAAATTGGTCCCAAGTTATTCGCTTCATTTAATTGCCTCCTGCTCATGTAGTTAAAATAATTGTAGCAGAGGCATCTATTTCGTCAACCGTCTTTTCTTGTACGGCTTTCTATTTGGCAGTAATAAGATCTTTTAGTTGTTCAAAGGTTTTGTCGCCAATCCCAGTAACCTCAGTTAATTCTTCCGGTGTTTTAAATCGCCCTACCTCTTCCCGATAAGCAAGGATAGCAGCGGCCTTAGAAGGACCGATTCCCGGTAGTTCCATCAATTCGGTTTCACTCGCCAAGTTGATATCAATCAAACCGCTACCACTAGCTGAAGCTGTCTGAGACGATGCCGCTGGCAAACTGATTTCTTCGCCCACTACTGGTACGTAAACACTGGTTTCATCCACAATTACGAGCGCCAAATTAATAGCACGACTATCGGCTTTTGTTGTGAAACCACCTGCAGCTTGAACAGCATCTTGCATACGGGATCCTGCCGGTAGCTCGTATACACCTGGATTAACCACTTGCCCTTTCATATCAATCATTAAGGTAGTCTCTATTACGGGAACTTCATTTTCTGGGGGTTCTGTCTGCTGAGGGGATTCAGCGTTGATTAGTTCAAGAGAAGTAGCAGGAGCTGTTTCTGACTTACTTTGAGGAAACAAGAAGTAAATTAGTAGCAGCACAATGACAGCTGTGGGGATCAGCAGCCATGCAAATTTGTTCTGAAGCTCGGAAAATTTCAGTTCGCATTCCTCATTTCTTCAGAAGACAATTAAATAGAAGCTGTTTGAATTATATAATAATTCGGTTGCTGCTGTCTAGCTTTTTTGAATAGACAAAAAGCCACCTGCACGTTGCAGATGGCTCCATCAATTCGCCTCAAACTTTTCTAGCATAGAAGAAAATACGTTCACTTTCTTCATCCGGCACCTGATCTGAAAAATCGGCTGTCACCGACTCTACAGAAAATCCAGCCGCTTCCAACCATTTTGTGTAAGCATCGACAGAAAACGTTCGCTGTTCATGCGTTTCTTCAAAACGTTCGAATAACTCATTGTGACGAACGAAAAAAGTCATGTCGTGAATCACGCTATGTTCTGCTTCTCCAGGCTCAGTATGCCAAATGTACGCAATTTCTTCTGCATCATAAACAAATGGACTGGCCATGTAGACTTTATCCACTTTGACAATGGAATGCACGTCAAAGAAAAAATGACCACCCACATTTAAGGCTTCATAAACTTCTTTAAATGTTTGCTGAACCTGTTGCTCATCCTGCAAATAATTAACCGAATCAATAGCGATCGTCACGATATCAAAATCGGTCAATCCTTCTAAATTATCCATCGACAATTGAAGTACCGGAATTGACTGGTTTGCATCTTGAAAGCGTTGATTGGCAATCGTCAACATGTCTTCAGACAAATCACTCGCTGTTACGTTATAGCCCATTTCAGCAAAAAGCTGTGACAATGTGCCAGTTCCACATGCTACATCCAGCAACTTGCCGGATGCAACATGGGAAGCGACCCACTCCACATACTTTTCGTAAGGAATATCTTCCATCAGTCCATCATAGACTGCGGCAAATTTTCCGTATTTCATATTTCCATTTGCGGAGCTTCTCTCCACAGACGTTCAAGGTTGTAGTATGAGCGCTCGTCTTTATGGAAAACGTGTGCGACTACATCACCAAGATCGACAAGAATCCATCGTGCAGAGTCGAATCCTTCAATGCTTTTCACTTCATGGCCTTCTTCGTGGGCTTTATCCATAATTTCTCTTGCAATTGATTGAACTTGACGATCTGAATTCCCTGTACAGATGACGAAATAGTCAGCTAGCAACGAAATTCCCTCCATATTTAAAACAACGATATCTTCTGCTTTTTTATCTTCTGCTGCGTTATACGCTACTTGTAGTAAAGTTTCTTTAGTCATTCTTTCACTTTCCCTTTCTGTTGCACGAAGTAATTGTAACACTTCAGTGAATCCGGAAATACCGGTTGATTTTTTGATTCTAAAAATTCGATGGAATGTTTGATCGCGGCTTCCATCATAACATCCAATCCTTGATTTTTTAATTGTCGCAATTCTTCAACACCTGAAAATTTGCGGTTTGGTTCGATTAAATCAGCAATATAGACGATTTTTTCCAAATCAGACATCGCTTCACGTCCCGTCGTATGGTAACGAATGGCGTTAAGTACGTCTTCATCGGTAACTCCAAATTCGCTTTTCGCTAAATGAGCGCCTACAGGAGCATGCCAAAGTTCTGCGTGGTATTCGAGTAGTAAAGGATCCATGTTTTCAGAAACGATGACAGATTTCATCCATTCTCGATCTGAAAATTTTGCAACATCATGCAAAATTGCTGCTGTTTGCGCATTGGATTCGGACACTTTAAATGCTTTAGCGAGTTCAGTTGCGGTATCCACTACACCAAGCACATGAGTAAATCGGTTTTCTGGAAGTCGTTCTTTAACGGTCTGAAGCATGTGGTTGTGATCCATACAAGCGCTCCTTTCGAATAAAAGCTTCCACTTTCTCCGGCACCAGAAAAGCGAGGGGTCCGCGTGCAGCAACCCGTTCCCTCAATAATGTGGATGACAATCGCAATTCCGGAGAATCAATCAGCATCACCGGATAAGGTGTCTCTGTAGTATACCCCGGCCGCTTAACACCAATAAAGCGAATCAACTTTACCAACTCATCAATTCGGTGCCAAGAAGACAAACCTTCTACCATGTCGGCTCCAATAATAAAATGGAATTCGACGTCAGGTTCTTGTTCAGACAGTTTTGTTAAGGTATCAAAAGAATAAGAAACTCCACCCTGTTTGATTTCGAAGTCTTCTACTTTAAATTGGTCGTGATCAGAAATCGCGAGCCTAGTCATCGCGAGCCGCTGCTCGGCACTAGCACCTGCAACTTCTTTATGAGGCGCAATATAATTGGGCATAAAACGGACTTCAGCCAATTCGGCCGCGAAAAGCGCTTCACTCGCCATGATTAAATGACCGAGATGAGGCGGATTAAATGTTCCGCCTAGAATCCCAACTTTTTTCATCTTTTAACCGGTAGCTCGATTCGTTTATTATGAACCGATTGTTTGTAAAGTACGACAGTATGACCAATCAATTGAACCAACTGTGATTTTGTGCCTTTAGCAAGAGCTACTGCTACTTCATCTTTGCCATCTTCATTATTTTGAAGAATGCTAATTTTGACCAATTCGCGCTTTTCTAATGCTTCTTTGATTTGAACGAGCATGGCATCACTGACGCCGCCTTTACCTACCTGGAAAATGGGTGCAAGATGATGTGCTTCGCTTTTCAAAAAGCTTTTTTGTTTAGTTGTTAACATAAGTGCCTCCTAGTTTTTCTGTGATCATTTGGATCATTTTTTCAGTATTTGGCTGTATCCCTGTCCATTTTTCAAAAGCAATTGCTCCTTGATAAACGAACATACCAACGCCATTTGAGATAATGCAATTTTTTTCTCGTGCTTTTTTCAAGAAAGGTGTTTCCAGTGGATTATAAATAATATCCGCTACTAAAGTTCCTGATTTTACTCGGTCCAGTGAAATCGGCAACGCTTCACCTGTCGCTAATCCAACAGAAGTCGTTTGAATCACAATTGCAAATTCAGCCAATTGTTGTTCAGATTCAATGAGCGTCATGGCAGAAGCATTTGTTTCTGCCGCTAGCTCTTCTGCACGCCGGTAGGTTCGGTTGGTAATGGTCACATTCGTAAAGCCAGCGCGCTTCAAAGCAAAAGCAATTCCTCTTGCCGCACCACCTGCGCCAATCAGTAACACTTTTGATGTCTTATCGATGGCATGAACAAATAGCGAGCGAACAAAACCGTCACCATCTGTATTCGATCCAACATAATGAGTTCCATCAAAATTCACCGTATTGACAGCATTCATTTGCGAAGCACTTTCTTCTAGTTTTCCTAAAAGCGGAACAATGGATTGCTTGTGCGGAAGTGTAATATTAAAACCACTGATGCCCAATGTTTTCATAGCTTCCAATGACTTTTTCAATTGCGACGGTTCCACATGAATCGGCAGGTAAGCAGCTTCTATGCCATGTTCATCAAACCACGATTCATGCATAAATGGGGATAAGGAATGAGCAATTGGATCACCAATTACTGCGTACCATTTCTTCATCTAAAAACCTCCTAAATCAACGATGGGCGCAAGAGAACTTCCACACCCTTAGGCGCGTGAGCAGCAATAACGGCGTTGCCGTGCTGTATAGTAATCCAACCAAGTCCAGAAAACACAATATCCATTTTTGCATCTTTGACACTAAATTCGTGGCGCACCAACTCCGGAAAATCGTCTTTGTACTCAGCTGACGGTGGTGCTAGCATATCGCCTAGATGTTGCGCGTACAAAGCATCCGCGTTCTCTAGTTTAGTTCGGTGAATCCCTAAGTCATTAGCAATGTGGACAGTGAATGATGAACGCTCACCTTGAATAAAGTCAAATCGTGCCAATCCGCCAACAAATAATGTTTGCCCTGCATTCAATTGGAACACACGAGGCTTAATTTCTTTTTTTGGCATAATTTGTTTGAGATCTGCTGTTTTTAAATGATGAGCCAATTGATGATGATTGATAATTCCTGGTGTATCAAATAATGAACGTTTATCATCCAAAGGAATTTCAATCATATCCAATGTCGTTCCAGGGAAATGTGAAGTCGTAATGACATCTGCTTGCCCTGTCGCTTGCTTAATCACGCGGTTGATGAATGTCGATTTCCCAACATTCGTACACCCTACCACATAGACGTCTTTGCCTTTACGGTATTTTTCGATTGCTTCCATCGCTTCTGGAACTCCGGTTCCTCTGTGAGCACTTACCGTTAATACGTCAATCGGTTTCAATCCTAATTTTTTAGCTTCTTGTTTCATCCAGTTGATTAATTTAGGCTGTTTCACTGACTTCGGTAACAAATCCGCTTTATTGGCAATCAGTAAAATATCATTATTCCCAACAAAACGGTGAAGACCAGGAAGCCAGCTGCCATTAAAATCAAAAATATCGACGATTTTGACGATCAACCCATCGCGTTCGCCCAAGCCGTTTAAAATCTTCAGAAAGTCATCATCCGTTAATGAAACAGGCTGAAGTTCATTGTAATTTTTCAGGCGAAAACAGCGTTGACAAATAATTTCTTCTTTTTCTAACGAAGACGGTGGTGCATAGCCTACCTCTTCTTTATGTTCAGTTTGAATCTGCACACCGCATCCGATGCAAGTTGGCATTTCGCTCACTTTTCTTCCTCCCACATCAATTGTCCTTTTTCTTTCAACTTCTTCATGATTTTACGCTCGACTCTTCGGTTAAAACGAGTAAAAAAGCCATCTGACTGCGCTACTGGCAATACTAGTATGGTATGCATCTTGTTCAAATTGCCTCCGAAGATATCCGTTAACATTTGATCTCCAATAACCACGACTTGATCGCGTTTTGCTTCCATAATGCGCAGTGCTTTTCTAAAAGCGCGGCCCATCGGCTTACGAGCTTGATAAATAAATGGAATTCCTAAAGGATCCGCAAACGACTTGACGCGCAATTCCTTATTATTGGAAACGATTACTACTTGAATACCGGCATCTTTCATCGATTTCAGCCATTCAATCAATTTCGGGGTAGCATCTGGACGATCCCATTCTACAAGTGTATTATCTAAATCCGTAATTATCCCTTTAATATTCTTTTCAATTAATATTTCTGGCTTAATGTCAAAAACGTCTTTTACATACTCACTAGGTACAAAATTTTGATACACTCTAACTCACTCCTGTTTTCCGAACTTAATTCTATTGATTATACCATATTTCCTAGTGCTTCTCCCACCTTGATCCGTTGTCCAGAAGACATATCTTCGACAAATCTAACGGAATTGTTCTCAAAAAACAACACAACCGTTGAACCAAAGCTGAAATAGCCCACTTCGCTGCCTTTTTCCCAGTCACTACCGGTCTCTGTGAGTTTAATAGAATTTACAAACATGGCACCGACTTTGACGACCAACATCTTGCCAAACTCAGTTTCTAACTCCGTAATCATCCGGTAGTTGCCACTGATCGGCGCTTTGCCGTATTGCAATCCAGCTGCGTTAACCGGATATGATTTTTTGCCAAGCACATATTGTCTCTTCACTGTGCCATCAGCCGGACTGTGGATACGGTGATAGTCAGCTGGCGATAAATACAGCACTGCGTATTTCCCGTTTTGGTAGCAATCAGCTAAATCGCTATCCCCTAACAAGTCGGCTAATGAATAGTTGTGTCCTTTCACAAAAAAACGACTATCTTTTCGTAGGTCCCCAATGATTTCAATTTTCCCATCCACTGGAGACACGACAGAAACTTCAGCAATTGGCCGACTACTGCCAGTAAGTTTACGAACAAAAAAATCATGAAGTGTCTGAAAGCTTTCTAAAGGTTTTTCGATTTCATCCGTTGCGATTTGATATGTTTTTATATAGCTCGGTATAAATCTGCGGCTTTTTTGAGAACCGGCAAATTGGCGAATTAAATTAGAAGTAAAAGCTCCGTTCGTTAGTTCTATTGAACGCTGGTACAAATATTTTTTCATCGAGATGCCTCCGTTGCTAAAATAGTCTACCATTATTTTACCTTTCGCAGTATAATAGATTGAACAAGTTTACAAAAAAAGAAGGAGTGTTTTCCATTGTTAATAATCGAAAGAATGGATCACACCATAAAAAAGCTGAAGTCACAGGCCGCAAACTCCATTACGATCGGTAATATGTTGTTTGGCGGGGCTTCTCTTATGGCCACTTTAAATGGATCTTATAGCTATAGCGTGCTATTTATATTTATTGCAGCTTTTTTAGACCGCTTTGACGGTATGGTGGCAAGAAAGTTTAATCAAGAATCTGATTTAGGCAAACAACTCGATTCAATGAGCGATTTGTTGTCCTTTGGTGTTGCACCCGCAATTTTAATTTATCAACTTGTCTTGTCAGACTTCGGTTTTATTGGAATGGTTTTTACTGTACTTTATCTGTCATGTGGCGCTTTTCGCTTGGCGCGTTTTAACATTTCAGACTCGACTGGATACTTTACTGGGTTGCCTATTACAGCTGCAGGTACAGTTATCACTTTATCGTATTTTGCGTTGTCGGTATTTTCACCGGTCGTCTATATGTTTTTATTTGTTCTTTGTTCTTTGTTAATGATTAGTACCTTTACCTTGAAAAAAGTTTAAAAAAAGCTGAGTGACGTTAAGAAAACGTCCCCAGCTTTTTTATTTTGTCTTCACAAAATCAGATACGTGCGGCTAGCTGGCTGATGACACTGAAAACAATTTCTGTTGAATGCTTAGCCGCTACAGGCAAGAATTCTTCAAACGATACCGATGATTCTTTTCCGGCAATATCTGACAATGCACGAATGACAATAAAAGCAACATCAAATTGATAGCACACCTGCGCAACTGCCGCCGCTTCCATTTCAGCTGCTTTCATCGACGGGAAATGTTCCCGCACTTTTGCGACACGCTCTGGATCGTTCATAAATGAATCTCCTGTAGCGATCAATCCAACCGCATAATCGTGCTGTCCCATTTCCTTAACTGCTTTAACGGCTAGCTCAATCAATTCTTTATTAGAAGTAAAAGCTGCTGGCAATTGAGGTACTTGGCCCATTTCATAACCAAAGACAGTTACATCTACATCATGGTGACGAACTTCGTCTGAAATCACGACTGCACCGACTTCTAGTTCCTCATCAAAACCGCCTGCTGAGCCAATATTGATAACAATATCAGGTTTATATTGTTGAAGTAAAATCGTCGTTGACATGGCCGCATTTACTTTACCAATCCCGCTTTTTAACAATATAATTTCCTGTTCTTCGTATGTACCTAAAGTAAATTCGCATTTTGCAATTTCTTCCGTTTGCGGATTTTCCAGTCTACTTCTTAATAATTGAACTTCTTCTTCCATTGCACCGATTACACCGATTCTCATCTTGCCATTCCTCATTTCATCTTAATTTCATTACAATTTCACTTGATAAAAGAAAAAGACGCCTTTATTAATAGGCGCCTTTAAGCGTTTTTAAGACGTCCATTTTTACTGGTTTCCAGCCTTCGCCATCGACCCATTCCATATGGACGCGGTATTTTTCAGATTCATCTTTCGACTGAACAGTCGCTATCGATTTCTGCGGACCACCGCCATTTTTTATCATCATGACATACATATTATTCGGATCAAGGCCCGTCGCATAAGAAACGGCTTGAACTTTTTCGTTCCAGTCAGCTGAATTTTTTTGATAGACAGAAACATGATCGCCTTTTTGCTTCGTGCCAATCGGCTCCCAGCTGGTGTTAATCACGGTTTCTTCGACAATTGGATCGCTCGAGTCTTCCCGTGTAATTGTTCCACCTTTAATGGCAGACTCTTCTTTTTCTTTTTCTTCTTCCGCTTTTTTAGCGGCCTCTTTTTCTTTTTCAGCAGCTTCTTTTTCTTTAGCTGTTTCTTCAGTGCCTTCGCTGTCTTCAGTGCCACTCGTTTGTTCGTCGATTTCAGGCGAACTCGCTACTTGATCCGGATCTTGAGCTTGTTCGTTCCCTCCGCCAAAAAGCATGGAAACTCCAATTATGAGAATCAATGCAAATACCAAGCCAATCAAAATGTTCAAAATCGAATTTGATCGGTTTTTCTTTTTCTTCAAACGAGAGGGATACGGCTTTTCTTCGCTATTCATTGAATGTCCCCCTTTCTTAATAGTTTACCATTAATACACTATGACAAATTTGACGTTTCAGCGTTAAATACGTTTCATTTACAGTTCAACTAATGAGAAACGACCATCCTTTTTAAAGAATGGCCGCTTGATCACGTGATTGAAAGAATCTTGATTTCCATTTCTCCGCCTGGTGTTAATACTTTAACATTTTCACCAATCGTGCGGCCAATCATGCTTTTCGCAATTGGAGAATCGTTTGAAATGCGACCTTCTAAAGGATCTGCTTCTGCTGATCCAACAATTGTATAAGACTCTTTATCGCCATCTGGAACTTCTATGAATGTTACAGTCGTCCCTAAGCGAACGACATCTTTGTTTGATTCATTTTCATTTATGATAACTGCGTTACGGATCATCGATTCAAGTGTTGAGATGCGACCTTCTACAAAAGCCTGATCTTCTTTCGCAGAGTCATACTCAGCGTTCTCAGATAAATCACCAAAATCACGAGCGATTTTGATTCGTTCGACTACTTCTTTACGTTTAATTGTTTTTAAAAAATCCAGTTCATCTTCCAACTTCTGCTTTCCTGCAGCTGTCATTGGAAATTGTTTTTCGTTAGCCATTGTTCCCACTCCTTCAACTGCTGACCTGGATGCCTACATCCGTCAGTCTCGTATCATCATATTATAGTTTCACTATCTATTCAAGAATAGTTTTAATTTTTGTAACCATTAAATCGATTGCCACTTCATTTTGGCCACCTTCAGGAATAATTACATCGGCATACCGTTTTGTCGGTTCAATAAATTGATTATGCATCGGTCGAACAACCGTTAAATACTGTTCAATAACAGAATCGATTGTCCGCCCGCGTTCATTAATGTCACGCAATAGACGACGAATAATGCGCAAATCACCATCTGTATCGACGAATAATTTAATATCCATTAATTCACGCAAACGCGGATCTTCAAGTACTAATATGCCTTCCAGTATAATAACATCTTTTGGCTCGATTACTACAGTTTCTTCTGCACGTGTATGTAAAGCATAATTGTAAACCGGTTTTTCGATTGCACGACGCTCAAGCAATTCGTTGATATGATCAATTAACAAATCCGTATCAAATGCTAATGGATGGTCGTAATTTGTTTCCAAGCGCTCATCAAAAGCCAAATGACTTTGGTCTTTGTAATAATAGTCCTGCTCGATGACGACGACTGAGTTTTCTTTAAAGACTTCATAAATTGAATTCGTTACACTCGTTTTTCCCGAGCCCGAACCCCCTGCGATTCCAATAACGACCGGCCGTTTAGTAGACATATTAGTTAGCTCCCTGTAAATCTCTTTTTAGTGTATTTATTTCTTTCTGCAAATCAGTATGCCATCACCTGAGGATAATAATTCTGTATCATAGCACGGGTGATTGAGCATATGTTCTTTAAAAGTCGCCAAATTGCGAATCATCGTCCGTTTCCTTCTCGGAACGTCCGACAATGGCATATCTGAAAGACCATGCATGGTCATGTTATCGCAATAGATAATACCACCTGTTGGCAATAATGTTTCGTATTTGTCGAAAAAGCGCTCGTATTGACCTTTGGCAGCATCTATAAAAATTGCATCATACTGCGGTTTCAGTTGGGATAGTTCCAGTTCTAGTGCATCTGCATGATAAATACGGATGCGACTCGCTAACTCTGTTTGAGCAATAAATTCCAACGCCTTTTGATACCGTGAGTCATCGCGTTCTACAGTATCCACTGTGCAAGCAGGTAACGCCTCAGCCATTTTAATCGCTGAAAAACCAATCGCTGCACCAATTTCAAGAATCTGTTTAGGCTGTTGAATTTTTAAAAGTTCAACCAGCTCTCCGATACCTTGATCCTCCATGATGGGAATGTGATGCAGAGCAGCATACGTCTGAATCGCTTTAAGCGTCGTTGATAATTGATTGGTCACCATACAAATAAGCTCCTTTTCGACTCAGCAAAAATTACTTCAAATCTTACCATAAAAAGAGAAGGAAAGCGAGGACGCTTCCTTCTAAGTGGTTTACTCTCCAATATACTCGTCTCGATTCTTCAAATGCTCTTCGTAAGTTTTAGCAAAGTGATTCTTGCCTTCCTTGTCCGCTAAGAAATAGAGGTAATCGGTTTTTGCAGGGTCTAGTACTGCTTGAATCGAAGAGCCTCCTGCATTTGCGATAGGTCCCGGTGGCAACCCTTTGTTTTGGTATGTGCTGTACGGGTGTTCAAATTCGTAATCCTTGTTAAACAAACGCTCTTTGTGTTTGCCCATTGCGTAAATTACAGTTGGATCTGTCTGCAATGGCATATCGTCTTCTAAGCGATTGTAAAAAACACTAGCAATCGTTTGGCGATCAGATTGTGCTGTGGCTTCTTCTTCTAAAAGAGAAGCAAAAGTCAATAACCAATGAGGCGACTTTTCGAGTTCTTCTAAGACACCTTGGTATGGTACAACGTTGGATTGTGTCGCATTGAGCATTTGCTCAATAATTAACGTTAACGATGGCTCTTCTTCATACATAGGATAAGTTGCCGGGAATAGATATCCTTCAAGAGGGTGACGAATATTATCACCTCGTATTTCGTCAGTCAATAAATCTGGATATTTAACCATCAACTCTTCAATATATGCAGGGTCATCAATTTGTTTCAGAAATTCTTCTGCCGTATACGATGTTTTTTTAGCGATAACATTTTCAGCGATTTCTTCAATCGTTAAACCTTCTGGAACATTAATGGTAAACAACGGTTCATGATAAACCTTACCCGTTTTCAAACTTTCCGTAATTTCATCCAGCGTCATCGACTGCACCAAATCATAGGTTCCTGCTTGAAACTCAGATTCATTTTTAAATTTGACATAATATTTATAGATGCGCGCGTCTTCAATCACATTATTTTCTTCAAGCAGTGCCGCAATGCTGTCCAGACTCGAACCGATTGGGACTTCAACGGTAATCACTTTTTCTGAGTCGGCATCTACCGGCTCTAAGGCATCAGTGACATAGCTATAGGTTTTAAAACCTGCAATCCCAATGATAATTACTAGGATCAGTGCGACTATTAATACGATGCGTCGGACGACTCTCACTTCCTTCTTTTTTTCTTTCATACGTTCAAACATAATTTCTTTTTTTGATGGTTTCCCCACGGGTTTTCCCCCCAGCTTTTCTGTACTGCAAAAGTTGAGCTAGTTATAGCTCACTTCTACCAGTATACAAGAAAAGTGCACAAAAGAAAAAGGCGGAATCAGCAATCAATTCCGCCCTCATCTTTTTAAAGCTCTTCGTTTTCTTCTTCTTCGTCAAGGAACGTGTTCAACATTTCTTCAATCATGTCCCACTCTTCGTCAGTTTCAACTGGGCGAAGCTCTCCGCCACCTTCAGTTTCATCTGATTCAGGGTTTTCTGTGAATGAAGATGCGTGAATTTCAATTTCGCCTTCTTCATCTTCTTCAGCGCCAATTGGGAAATACAAAACATATGATTTTCCGAAATCTGCTGATTCAAATGTAAACAATACTTCAAATAATTGCTCGTTGCCGTTTTCATCAACGACTGTAATGTGTTCTTGTCCGTGTTCCATTTGCGTCACCTCATTATTTTTTAAAATCAAGATAGCCCTGCAAAATCATGACTGCTGCCATCTTGTCGATCACTTTTTTGCGATTTTTGCGACTGACATCCGCGGAGATTAACATCTTCTCTGCTGCAGACGTTGTAAGCCGTTCATCCCATAGGACCACCGGTATACTATACGCTTCTTTCAGCAAATCTGCAAATCTTTCGGATGCTTGAGCACGTGGCCCAATTGAATTGTTCATGTTTTTCGGGTACCCCACAACTGCTTCAGTCACTTCATATTGTTTGATTAGTTCACCGAGACGGACCATGCCAAATTCCTCGATGGCTTCATTTATTTTGATGGTTTCGATTCCCTGAGCTGTCCAGCCCATCGGATCACTAATCGCGACTCCAATTGTTTTCGAACCAACATCAAGTCCAATTATGCGCATCCTTATTCTCCGTTATTCTTCTTAATATAGAACTTTACAAGTTCCTCTAGAATTTCATCCCGTTCTAGTTTGCGAATCATATTTCGCGCATCCTGATGGCGAGGAATATAAGCCGGATCACCTGATAATAAATATCCGACGATCTGATTGATCGGGTTATAGCCTTTTTCTTCAAGTGCAGCATGGACCTGTAGCATCACTTGCTTCACTTCTTGCTCCATCGACTCATCAGACGAATCGAATTTCATAGTTCGATCAAATGAACTCACGACAAGCACCTCGCTTTCGGATTTTAAATAGGAATAATTGCTCCTGCTGTCTGCTTCTTATTATAACCGATAGCGGCCATTTATTAAACCTATTTCACTAAGCTATAAACGGATTCGAGTGCCGACTCTAACTTGTCGACATCTTTTGCACCTGCCATTGCCATATCTGGCCGGCCGCCACCTTTGCCACCACATTGTTCTGCTACGTGTTTAACGATTTGTCCCGCATGGTAATCTCCACCCGCCAAATCTTTTGTCACGCCTGCTGCAAGCATTACTTTATCTCCGTCTGTCGCACCAAGAACGATTACTGCTTTATCCATTTTCGTTTTCAAGTCATCCATCATTTGACGCAATTGGTTATTGTCTTTTGCTTCGACTTTAACGGACAGTACGGTAATGTCTCCAATTTTTTGAGCTGCATCTAAAATGCCCGCAGATTGAGCGTTAGAGATTTTCGCAAGCAAGGATTCATTTTCACGTTGCAAGGCTTTTATTTCAGCTTGAACCGATTGCGCTTTTTGAATCATCTCTTTCGGAGAAGATTTTAATAATCCTGCCGCCTGTTCTAATACGTGCTCACTGTCTTTCAAGTTTTCATAGGCACCTTTACCTGTTAGCGCTTCGATTCTGCGTACCCCAGCACCTATGCCGCCTTCAGAAACAATTTTAAACAAGCCAATTTCCGATGTATTGAATACGTGAACGCCACCACATAACTCTAGTGAATAGTCGCCAATTTCAACGACGCGTACAACATCCCCGTATTTCTCACCGAACAATGCCATTGCACCCATATCTTTTGCTTCTTGCAAGTTATGGTATCCAGTTTGAACTGCGATTCCTTCCCATACTTTTTCGTTAACGATTTTCTCAATGGTCTCTAACTCTTCTTTCATGACTTGGCCAAAATGAGAAAAATCAAAACGTAAACGATCTGGACCTACATAAGATCCCGCTTGGTTAACATGCGTTCCTAACGTATCTTTTAGCGCTTGGTGCAAAAGGTGTGTCGCTGTATGGTTTTTCACCGTATGACGACGATCTGCTGCGTCTACTTGTGCTGTTACAGACGCCAGTGTTAATTCTCCCGTGTTAATACGAACAGAATGTAAATTTTGGCCATTTGGTGCTTTTTTAACGTTTAATACAGTCGCTTGAACCAAATCATTGCTCAAGGTTCCGCGATCTGCTATTTGTCCGCCACTTTCTGCATAAAATGGTGTTTGATCTAGAATAACTTGAACTTCTTCGCCTTCATGTGCACGGTCAGCAAGTTCACCATCCTTAATAATAACTACTACTTTAGCATCTGAAATAGTCTGGCTATAGCCAATAAATTCACTGGCTGTTTTAATATTACCCAAAACTTCAGATTGAGTTTGCATCGAATTAACGTTTTGACGCGCGTTTCTTGCACGATCACGCTGCGCTTGCATCGCTGCTTCAAAGCCATTATGGTCGATGGTCATGCCTTCTTCTTCCGCATATTCCTCAGTCAATTCAACCGGGAACCCGTATGTGTCATAAAGACGGAATGCATCTTCACCAGGAATTTCTGTTTGTCCGTTCGCTTTTTGTTTTTCCACAACCGAAGACAAAATTGCTAAGCCGTCATGAAGTGTTTCGTGGAAACGCTGTTCTTCTAGTTTCATCACACGAATGATAAAGTCTTGTTTGTTGTTAACTTCTGGGTAAAAGCTCTTCATAATGTCTCCAACCACTGGTACTAGCTCAAACAAGAATGGCTGTTCAACGCCTAATTTTTTCGCATAACGTACGGCACGACGTAATAAGCGACGTAATACATATCCACGGCCTTCGTTAGATGGAAGGGCTCCGTCACCAATCGCAAATGCAACCGTACGGATGTGGTCAGCAATCACTTTAAACGCCATATCCATATCCGCGTCTTCGCCATATGTTTTCCCCGAAATTTCTTCCGTTTTTCGGATAATCGGTACGAATAAATCCGTATCGTAGTTGGTTGCTACATCTTGAGCCACACAAGCCATGCGCTCTAAGCCCATTCCTGTATCAATGTTTTGTTTAGGCAGTAATGTGTAGGTGTGATCCGCGTTGTGGTTGAATTGTGAGAACACCAAGTTCCAAATTTCCAAATAACGATCATTTTCGCCACCAGGATATAATTCAGGGTCAGTCAAATCGTTGCCGTAGCTTTCGCCGCGATCGTAGAAAATTTCAGAGTTCGGACCACTTGGGCCTTCACCGATATCCCAGAAATTCCCTTCCAAACGAATAATGCGCTCCGCAGGTACACCCACTTCATTTAACCAAATTGCATATGCTTCTTCGTCTTCTGGATGAACTGTTATAGAAAGTTTTTCAGCGTCAAAACCGATCCATTTGTCGTCCGTTAAAAATTCCCAAGCCCAGTGAATCGCTTCAGTTTTAAAGTATTCGCCGATTGAAAAGTTCCCAAGCATTTCAAAGAATGTATGGTGACGCGCTGTTTTACCAACGTTTTCAATATCGTTCGTACGAATTGATTTTTGTGCATTTACGATTCTAGGATTGTTTGGAATGACACGGCCATCAAAGTATTTCTTTAAGGTAGCGACGCCACTGTTAATCCACAACAAGGAAGGATCTTCAAAAGGAACAAGCGGTGCACTTGGCTCCTGATCGTGGCCCTTTTCTTTAAAGAAATCAATATACATTTGTCTAATGTCTTCTGCTTTTAAATTTTTCATCTATTTTTCCTCCTTAACATAATAAAAAGCCTTCATCCCAAAAAAGGGACGAAGGCTTTATTTCGCGGTACCACCCTAGTTACACAAAGCAGCATGCTCTGTGTCTCTCGAACACCTTAACGCGGTTCAACGGCAGGAATTAGCTGCACTCCGGAGTAGCTTTCTAAAATCGACTGTCGTCGGAGCCTTTCAGCCTAGGGTCCCGTTTCTTTTCGAATCCGATTTTATACTGTCTCCATCAATGTGTTTGTCTATCAATCTAATTTGAATTATAGAAAAAGCTTTGCGTGATGTCAATAGTGATACTTTAATTGGGCAGTGTTACTGCGTAAACCAACTCCGCTTTCCTGCGGGCTTGCGCCGAACTAACTCGGCCTTAACGCCCGAGTAGATTTCGGCACTTCGCTATCCCGCGGGAGTCTCCGTTGGTTTACTTCGTAACTTACATAACAAGTATTTATATGAAATTTAGTTTCAACACAAACAGGAAACCGCATTCTAAATTACGGTTTCCTTTGCATGTTGTGTAAATTTTAAAGATCTACTCAAGCTTCCATAAACTTTTGCGGAGTAATGCCTTCCATGCCAATCATTGGATGGATGGCGTGGACATTTTCGGCAGTTAAACTGACGGGACCGCATTGTTCTGTCTCGACTTGTTGCTTTGTTTGTTGTTCGGTTTTTGGTTGTTCGGTTGTGACCGCTAGACGGCTTTTTAATGTGGTCATGCGCTGTGCGTCGTCCGTGCGTTCAACTCCGTAACGGAAGACGCTTGGATCTCCACAGAGAATAAGAAAATCCCTACTCCGGGTAATGCCCGTGTAAAGCAAATTGCGGCGCAACATTTTCATGTAGCCCCGAACTACTGGCATGATGACGGTTGGAAATTCAGATCCTTGTGACTTATGGATTGAACAACAGTATGCTAGCGTGAGTTGGTTTAAATCGCTGCGTTCATAAGTTACTTCAATGCCGTCAAAAGATGCCACTAACATGTCTTGTTTTTCAACGGTTTCTTTGGCTTTCATAATAGCGACAATTTCACCCATGTCACCATTAAAGACATTGCTTTCTGGTTGATTGACGAGCTGCAACACTTTATCGCCGATGCGGTACGTAATGTCACCAAATGCTAATTCTTTTCGTTTGCCATCCGGATTCGGGTTGACCATTTCTTGAATCAGACGGTTCAAAGCATCGATTCCGGCTGGTCCTTTATACATCGGAGCAAGCACTTGGATGTCTTTAATCGAATGACCTTTCGACAAGGCACTCCTCACAACTTTTTCAACAACAGCAGGAATTTGGTCGGCTCCCGCTTTGATAAATGAACGATCGGCCGTCTTTACAGTGATGTCTTCAGGCAATTGTCCATTTTTCATTTGATGGGCGAGTTCAATGATGGAGGAACCTGACGCTTGTCGGTAAATATCGGTTAGCTCTACAGTCGGAATCCGTTTTGATTCGAGTAAATCTCTTAGCACTTGTCCGGGACCAACCGGCGGCAATTGATCTTGGTCTCCAACGAAAATTAGCTGTGCGTCTTCTGGTACTGCTTTTAGCAGTTGATGAGCAAGCCACGTATCAACCATCGACATTTCATCGATAATAATTAATTTGCCTTCGATTTCTTTTTCGGTTTCTTCGTCTTTTTCTTGGCCATTAAAGCCTAATAAACGGTGGATTGTCATTGCCGGTAGGTCAGTGGATTCACTCAAGCGCTTGGCCGCACGTCCCGTTGGTGCTGCTAGGATAATGGGAAACGGCTCTTTTTTCTTGGCGTATTCTTTCGGATCGAGTGACAACCCGTGCAGTTCTGCATAGATTTCCACCAATCCGCGGACAACCGTGGTCTTACCGGTACCCGGTCCACCCGTTAAAATCATGACCGATGAATTAATACTGTTTTCAATCGCGTCAACTTGCGTTTCTGCATAATTCACACCAAGACGTTCCTCTGCTTCACCAAGCGCTTTACGAACTTCTGAACTTGGAAACTTTGTGCGATTTTCTTGTTCGGCCAGTAAAGTTTCCAGTTTCGTCGCAATTCCAACTTCTGAATAATACAGCGATGGCAAATAAAGCCGCGTTTCTTCGCCTGCGACTTTACTTTCTTCATTTAATTCGATAGCAGCTTTCGAAATCGCTTCAATCGCAATTTCTCCTTGCTGACGTGATTCGAGCATTTCCTTAACTAGCGGAATCAAGGTTTTAGCGTCTACATAGACATGGCCTTCAGACAGAGAAGCTTGGTTTAGAATGTGCAAAATTGCCGCTTTGATTCGGTCCGGATGACTGCCAGTGATGCCAAGCTTGGTTCCGAGTTCGTCGGCACGTTGAAAACCGATTCCTTCGATTTCTTCAATCAGCTGAAAAGGATTTTTCGTCAAAATTTCAATGGTTTCTTCGCGATAAGATTGATAAATTCGCATGCCCACTTGAGGGCCAAAGCCCCAGTCGTTGAGCTGAATCATCACACGCTCCAGACCGAGATTCATCTGTAAAGTCGCGCGAATGGTGTCTTTTTTATCATCTGACAACCGCGGCACTTTATCTAATGCATCAGGGTCTTCAAGAATTTTCTTGATCGCATCTTTGCCGAGTTTTTTGACGATTGTTTCTGCTGTTTTCCGGCCAATGCCGTTAAACATATCACTGGACAAGTAATGAATAATTCCTTGTTCGGTTTCTGGTACTTCTTTCGTAAACGTTTCTACTTGGAATTGAACACCATAACGCGGATGATTTTTCACGACGCCTGTAAAACGATACTGTTCTTCGAGCGTTAACATCGGAAAATAGCCAGATACAATAATTTCTTTTTCAGTGTACGGGGTGTTGGTTTCTTGAATTTTCACTTTGGCTATGGAGAATAAGTTTTGAGGATTGTGAAAAATCGAGACGACAGGACGCCCTAATACAAACTGTTTTTCTTCTTGAAATAAATCGATTTGTCCGGTCATTTCTGTCGTCTCCTCTTCACGTAGCTATTGTAATGTCGTTGCAATCATATCGTAAGCATATCGTGCCATTTCATTGCGCTCATCTAGCGTATACGCCTGTTTCAAATGATACATAGCGTCTTCTGTACGATTTGTCGAGACTGCGTAAAGAACACCCACATTATAATGAGCATCCGAATGATCTGGTTCGCTGTCGATTACTTGTAGAAATTGAGGTTCTGCTAGTTCAAATAATTCCATAGATGCCAAACAGATGCCATAGCTCAAGCGGGCTTGAACATCCTGTTCATCCAGTTCTACCGCGCGTTGAAAATACGGCAACGCTAGTTTCGGCTGCTCTAGTTTTTCAAAGCATTTACCGATCATAAAATGCGCATCTGCGCCTTCAAGTTCGTATTGCAATGCTTTTTCATATAGCTTTAATGCTTCTGAATAACGCTCTGAATTAAAATACAAATTAGCCAAACCATAGAAAGCCGTCGCTGATGTTTCATCAAGCGTAATGGCTTTTTGGAAAAATCTTTCCGCACGGTCAATTTCGTCCATCGACGTTAAGACATGCCCAAAATTGATATAGCCTAGCGGGTTGTCCGGTTGTTCATCGATTGCTTGTGTGAAAGCTTCAACGGCTTTTTCAGTATTGCCTTCTTGTAATGCTTGTATCCCGATTTCGTTGTAATTCATTGTTGTCTCTCCCATTAACCGACATATTCCAAACGTGCGCCATTTTTAAAGACACGATCGATCGTTCCACCGCCTAGGCATTCTTCACCATCATAAAACACGACAGCTTGACCAGGCGTAATCGCGCGGACCGGCTCTGCAAATGTCACGATGGCTCTTTCGCCTTTGAATTCAACAGTTACACCGACATCTTGCTGACGGTAACGGAATTTTGCTGTGCATTCTAGTATCCCGCTTGGTGCTGTATTTGATGTGAAGCTTAAGTTTACCGCAGTTAAGCTATCTGAGAAAAGCGCATCGTGATGAATGTTTTGTCCCACGTACAAAATGTTCTTTTTCAAATTTTTGCCGATGACAAACCACGGGTCTCCCGCGCCACCAATTCCGAGACCTTGTCGCTGTCCGATTGTATAGTACATCAACCCGTCATGTGAACCCATTTTAACGCCTTCTAACGTTTCCATTTGACCCGGTTGTGCTGGCAAGTATTGACCCAAAAATTCTTTGAAATTCCGTTCTCCAATAAAACAAATACCCGTGGAATCCTTTTTCGTCGCTGTTGCAAGCCCCGCTTCTAGCGCGATTTCACGGACTTTCTTTTTCTCCATATGGCCGATTGGGAACATCACTTTCGACAATTGATGTTGGTCTAGTTGATTTAAAAAGTAAGTTTGATCTTTGTTGTTGTCTTTGCCACGCAACATTTTTGTTTCGCCGTTTTCTGCGTGTTCAACTTGTGCGTAATGACCAGTTGCCAAATAATCGGCCCCCAGACTTAAAGCGTGCTCTAAAAAGGCTTTGAATTTAATTTCTTTATTGCACATAACATCTGGGTTTGGCGTACGTCCTGCTTTGTATTCTTCCAAAAAATACGTGAAAACTTTGTCCCAGTATTGCTTTTCGAAATTTACCGCATAATACGGAATACCAATTTGGTTACAGACGCGAATGACGTCTTCGTAATCTTCTGTCGCAGTGCAGACGCCATTTTCATCGGTGTCATCCCAATTTTTCATAAAGATGCCGATAACATCGTAACCTTGTTCTTTCAATAAATACGCAGCAACCGAAGAGTCAACCCCTCCGGACATGCCGACGACAATACGTGTATCTTGTAATGATTTTGTCATTTTATTCACCTTTTCATTTTAATGCCAAACGCTGGCTGATTTGAGCTGTCTTTTCGGCAGCTTGCTTAATTGTTTCAGACGTCAATCCTAAGCCGAAGCTAAATCGAATAGAATTACGGCTTTCAACAGCCTTATCGCCGTACATGGCAACAAGCACATGAGATGGATCAATTGAACCTGCTGTGCACGCTGATCCGCTTGAAGCTGATATCCCCGCTAAATCCAAGTTGATTAAAAACGACTCAATTTCTATACCTGAAATACTGAGATTTAAAATATGCGGCATAGAATGACTGCCATTTTCTTTATAGTTGACGTTTTGTTTATCCAAAACGTCTTTAAACATCGTTTTGTATTGCTCGTAAGCTGTTGTTTTTTCTTCCATCGTTGCTAACGCAATTTCTGCTGCTTTAGCAAATGCGGAAATCGCCGGTACGTTTTCCGTTCCTGCCCGGCGCTTACGTTCTTGTTCTCCTCCGTACAACAATGGAGTTACCGCCGTTCCTTTGCGTTGGTATAAAAAGCCAACACCTTTAGGTCCGTTTAGCTTATGCGCAGAGACCGATAATAAATCAACGTTTAATACGTTAACATCGATTGGCAATATACCAAATGCTTGAACCGCGTCGGTGTGGAATGTCACATCTGTATCTTTTAACAATTCACCGATTTCGGCAATCGGTTGAATGGTTCCAACCTCATTATTGCCCATCATGACCGATACTAGAATTGTATCCTCACGCAGCGCATTTTTCACGTCTTCTGCTCGCACGCGTCCATTTTCACCCACTGGCAAATAAGTTACGTCGTAGCCTTGTCGCTCTAATTCCTCACAAGCATGCAAAATGGCATGGTGTTCAATCATTGTAGTGATGATATGCTTTCCTTCTTTTTTTGCAGCCGTGCCAAAAATTGCCGTATTGTCCGCTTCAGTACCCCCGCTAGTAAAAATAATTTCATGGTCATGAGCCTGTATGCTGTCAGCTAGCAATTTGCGTGCATCGTCCAGTTTTTTACGTGCCGCTCTACCGGTACCATGGATACTTGAAGGATTGCCGTAAACCGTTCCGAGTGCTTCAGAAAAAGTCGCCACCACTTCGGGATGCATGGGCGAAGTCGCCGCATGATCTAAATAAATTCGATTCATAGTTTGTTGACCCCTTTATATATAGTACATGTAATTTTCAGTTTCACCGTTTTCGGCGTTTGCCAAATCTTCAATCGTTGTGGTATCGAGAACATTTTTTACTGCATCACGAATGCGTACCCATAGCTCACGCTGCGGTTGCTTTTCGTCTTCAATGCCTTCAACAGGTTGGATGGGACCTTCTAAAACACGAATCACATCTCCTGCTGAAATTTCTTTTGGGTGGCGCGTCAACATATAACCGCCATATGCCCCGCGGACACTTTTAACAAGCCCTGAGTTGCGTAGTGGTCCCACTAGTTGCTCTAAGTAAGCTTCAGAAAGGTCATTTTCTGCCGCAATTTTACGCAATGGAATCGGACCTTCTCCGTATTGTTTGCCAAGTTCAATCATAATTGTCAGACCGTAACGGCCTTTGGTTGAAATTTTCATGAGTACACCTCTAAGTTTGATAATTTTCATAAGGTTGGTATTCCGTAAACTAGCTGCGCTTTCCCGCGGGAGTCTCCGCTAGTTTACTCCATACTTGTTTAAAACAAATTATTCTCGATAAAAAATCGAATTTACTCTTCTCGAATACTTCCCTACGTGCGACTAGTTTTATTAACAGAATAATGCTAATAATACATCATAAAATCGCCGTTTTAACTACGTTTATTCTTCAAAACAGTATATCATAATTTGACTTGAATGGACTTGCAATGACTTTTGAAACCTCAAACGCTATACTGATAGAACGAATATCCGAAAGGAGTTTTTTCTATGCACAACGAACCTTTAGCTTTTCGTATGCGTCCTCGAACGATTGATGAAGTCGTCGGACAAAAAGACGTCATCGGACCACATACGGCTTTATATAAAATGATTAGTAATGGACATGTACCTTCTATGCTGCTGTACGGCGAGCCTGGCATCGGCAAAACTTCCATCGCTCACGCTATCGCAGGGACATCGAATTTACCTTTTATCGTGCTGAACGCCACAACTTCTGGCAAGAAAGACGTTGAAGAAGTCGTGACCGAATCACGAATGACCGGTAAAGTATTGTTGTTTCTGGATGAAATTCACCGTTTTAACAAGTTGCAGCAAGATGCTTTGCTGCCGCATGTCGAAAGCGGTTCGATTGTTTTGATTGGTGCGACTACGGAAAATCCATTTCATGACGTTAATCCGGCAATCCGTTCGCGTTGCGGTGAAATTAAGCAATTAAAGCGGCTGTCTCAAGAAGATATTGTGCAGTTGCTAAATAGCGCATTGGCCGAACCCAAACGTGGACTCGGCAGCGAACACATTGCGATTTCCAAAAAACAAGTCGAACGCATTGCAGAAGGTACCAATGGTGACGCCCGTAAAGCATTAACGATGCTTGAATCGATTGTCATTGCTTCTGATGAAATCGATGGTAAATACATTGTGGAAGATCAGATGGTCGAACAAATGATCAAGCGTGTCGGCGTGTTCGGTGATAAAAAAGGATCGCATTTTTTTAATTTATTGTCTGCATTACAAAAATCAGTGCGCGGAAGTGATGTCAATGCAGCAATGTATTATTTGGCGCATTTATTAGAAAATGGCGACTTAACTGCTGTTACACGCCGTTTACTCGTTATGGCTTATGAGGACATTGGACTTGCCAATCCTGCTGTTGGCGGACACGTTCTCTCCGCTTGCCAAGCAGCTGATCGTCTCGGTTTACCGGAAGCCCGCATCCCGCTCGCTCAAGCAGTCGCTGAAATGTGCTTGTCCGAAAAATCCAATTCTGCCTATAAAGCCATTGATGCTGCAACTGCAGCTATTAATAAAGGCGATGTTGGCGACATTCCATTGCATTTGCGCGATACACATTACGCAGGAAGCGCCGAACTGGGGCACGGCGGATACCGCTATCCACACGACACGCCCGTCGGCTCGTTCGGTGGTTGGGCAGATCAAGATTATTTGCCAAAAGAAATAAGGTCAGCCGAGTTTTATAAGCCCATCATTGCTGGTGAGGAAAAGAAATTTGCAGGCATTTACGAAAAACTGAAAAGCTTTCGAAAAAACAAAAAATGATATGAATATCGAGCAAAGGGGCTGTCTTAAAAGTCATAAAAGTGACTTTTAAGACAGCCCCTATTTCTACAAAATTATCCGTTATAACAACAGAAAAAACCGGCTCATAAAAAGAGCCGGTTTTTTGATTAATTCATACGTACCCGTGTAATCGGAATGGATTTGGTAATATCGTTAACTACCCAACTCGCAGCAATCAAGCCCACAGTTGATGGCGTAAAGGCATTTGATGAAGGCGGCATTTGAGCTTTTCGAATGGTTGCATCCGGCTTCCCAACGGTTTCTACTACGTCTTCACGAACAATGATTGGACTTTCATCTGAAAAAATTACCGGAATGCCTTTGTAAATTCCGTTTTTGCGTAATTTTTTGCGAATGATTTTCGCTAATGGATCCGTATGGGTTTTTGAAAAATCCGCAATTTTGAAACGCGTGGGATCAGTTTTATTGGCCGCTCCCATACTGGCAATGATTTTTATGTCACGACGATAACATTCTTCCATCAAATGGACTTTGTAAATCATTGTATCGGACGCATCGATCACGTAATCAGGAGTGTAACTAAAAAATTCTTCGCACGTTTCTTCCGTATAAAACATATGCAATGAAATTACTTTGCATTCTGTATTAATGTCAGCAATCCGAGTTTTCATAACCTCTGCTTTCGATTGTCCAACCGTTGATAAATTCGCAACAAGTTGACGATTGATATTGGTGATGTCTACATTGTCTTTATCAACGAGTATAATCGTACCCACGCCGCTCCGCGCACAAGCTTCTGCTGCAAACGATCCGACACCTCCGACGCCAAGTATCGCGACAGTCGCATTTTTTAATAAATTGATTCCTTCTTTTCCTACAGCTAATTCATTTCTGGAAAATTGGTGTAGCATTCCGTCACTGCCCTTCAAAGTTGATACGCATAATAGGGATTATACACATTAAAAATCCCTCCGACAATAAATTGTCAAAGGGATAAAAATGATTTTTTAATTAAGAATCCCAATCGTGCCGTCTTTGTTGGTGCGCATCGTTTGAACCCGCTGAAAGCAGGTGGGTGACCTCTTCACCACTTATAACTTCCCGTTAAGGCATGTTAGCCATGGTGAAATTCGATCTCCCGACGACATAATGTTGGGTCAAAATCGAATTGCTTAAAACGAACACATCAGGATTCTCTATAGACTTATGTTAGCACACCTTTTTTATTTAAACAAGCTTTTTACTCTGTTACTTTTTTATTATTCTGAATGTTCAAAGATAGGCTCAATTCCTCAAGTTGCGCACCTGATACTTGACTCGGCGCATCTGTCAGCAAGTCGCTAGCGCTGGCAGTTTTGGGGAACGCAATTGTGTCACGCAAGTTCGTGCGACCTGCAAGTAGCATAACAAGACGATCCAAACCAAATGCAATTCCACCGTGTGGAGGTGTTCCATATTCGAATGCTTCCATCAAGAACCCAAATTGCGCGTTCGCTTCTTCTTTGCTAAAGCCAAGCACTTCAAACATTTTCTCTTGAATGTCGCGACGATAAATACGCGACGATCCTCCACCAAGCTCATAGCCGTTTAAGACAAGGTCATAAGCTTGTGCGCGAACGTTTTGTGGCTCAGTTGCCAGTTTGTCTAAGTCTTCTTCGAACGGCATGGTGAAGGGATGGTGAGCTGCATAGTAGCGTCCATCTTTTTCATCGTACTCAAGTAACGGCCAATCGGTAATCCATAAGAATTTATAAACTGAGTTGTCGATTAACGCTAATTCTTTGCCAAATTTTAAGCGAAGTGCGCCTAACGCATCTGCGACTACCGATTTTTTATCTGCAACAAATAATAATAAGTCGCCTGCTTCTGCTTGCGCTCGTTCTGTTAAAGCAGTTGCGGCTTGACCTTCAAAGAATTTAGCAATTGGTCCTTTCACGCCTTCTTCTTCCACTTTCAACCAGGCAAGTCCTTTTGCTCCGTAAACTGCGGCAAAAGCACCTAGCGCGTCAATATCTTTACGAGAATAATTTGCCGCTTGCCCTTTAACATTAATCAGTTTTACTTGACCGCCGTTTTCGATAGCGCCAGTAAAGACTTTGAACGCTGAATCTTTTACTAGATCCGAAACATCCGTCAACTCTAAACCAAAGCGTACATCTGGTTTGTCTGAACCAAAACGGTCCATTGCTTCTGTGTAGCTCATGCGCTGGAAAGTTGGTTTGATGTCGATTTTTTTCACATCTTTCATCATCTGAACCATTAAGCGTTCATTCATACTGATGATATCTTCCATTGACTGGAAACTCATTTCCATATCGATTTGTGTAAATTCAGGTTGACGATCCGCGCGAAGATCTTCATCACGGAAGCAACGTGCAATTTGGTAATATTTATCAAAGCCAGATACCATCAACATTTGTTTGAATAATTGCGGAGATTGAGGCAAAGCGTAAAATTCGCCATCATGAACTCGGCTTGGTACTAAATAATCACGTGCGCCTTCAGGTGTAGATTTTGTCAAAATCGGTGTTTCCACTTCGATAAAACCTTCTTCGTCCAAAAAGCGACGAATCGATTTTGTCACGTCTGAACGCATTTTGAATGTTTCGTACATCGCAGGACGACGCAAATCCAAGTAACGATATTTCAAGCGTAAATCTTCATTAACATCTGTATTGTCTTCGATGGCAAATGGGGGATTTTTCGCAGCGTTTATTACAGCTGCATGATCTACTTGCACTTCAATTTCGCCAGTTTTCATCGCAGTATTAACTTGGCCTTCTGCTCTTTTGACAACCAGTCCGTCAATATGAACGACAAATTCATTACGTAACGATTCGCCAATGGCAGCGGCTTCTTTTGAAATTTCCGGATTAAACACAACTTGCACAATTCCAGAACGGTCACGGACGTCCACAAAGATTAATCCACCAAGGTCGCGACGTTTTTGTACCCACCCTTTTAATGTGACACGTTGTCCAATAGCCGTTTCGTTCACTTCTCCACAATAATGCGTTCTTGACATATTTATTCCTCCAGTGATTTCTTTTTCAATAAGCTTGGTGCGATTTCTTCGAATGCCATTTCCTGTTGCTCACCCGTCGCCATTTCTTTTAATGCCACTTTGCCGCTCTCAAGTTCCGTTTCACCAATAACGACAACAAATGCAGCTCCTTTACGGTCAGCTGATTTCATTTGCGCTTTTACTTTGCGCCCGGCGAAATCCATGTCAGCCGAAATGCCGTTCAAGCGTAAATCACGAACAACAGCAAAGGCTTTTTTCTTCGTCGTTTCGTCCATCGCTACTACGTAAACTTCTAAATTATTGGATTGACCAATTTCGACTTTTTCCATTTCAAGCGCTAGTAACAGTCGCTCAATACTCATCGCAAAACCAATTCCAGGTGACTCGGGTCCGCCAAGGTCTTCAACAAGTCCGTTGTAACGTCCTCCACCAGCTAAAGTGGTAATGGCACCAAAGCCTTCCGCATCGCTCATAATTTCAAAAGCGGTATGGTTATAATAATCAAGTCCGCGCACTAAATTCGGATCCACGACAAATTCAATATCCATGCTTGAAAGGTAAGCTTGCACTTCATCAAAATAAGCTTGTGATTCTTCATTTAAATAATCGGCCAGTGACGGCGCTGTTGCCATTAACGGATGTTGACGGTCTACTTTGCAGTCTAGAATACGTAACGGATTTTTCTCGAGACGCGTCTGGCAATCGCTACAAAATTCATTGATACTCGGTTCGAAATGGGTAACCAAGGCTTTTTTGTGTGCTACGCGACTTTCCGTATCACCAAGTGAGTTGATGACTAAGCGTAATTGCTTAAGCCCGACAGCACGGTATACTTCCATTGCCAGTGAAATTACTTCAGCATCGATTGCTGGATCTTTGGAACCAATTGCTTCTACTCCAAATTGGACAAACTGGCGCATGCGCCCTGCTTGTGGACGTTCGTAGCGAAACATTGGACCGGTATAAAATAGTTTTACCGGCTGGTCCGGCATACCAAATAATTTATTCTCAACATAAGAACGAACGACTGAAGCTGTGCCTTCTGGGCGCAATGTTAACGAACGTTCGCCACGATCTTGGAATGTGTACATTTCTTTTTGAACGATATCTGTCGTGTCACCGACACCGCGCTGGAATAATTCCGTGTGTTCAAAAATTGGCGTGCGTATTTCTTTGTATTGGTAAAGTCTGCAGAGGTTATTTATTTTTTGTTCAACTTCTTGCCATTTAGCAGATTGATCGGGCAGCACATCATATGTGCCGCGTGGCGCTTGAATATTCATCTGTTAGTTCACTCCTTTATTTTTCCATACAAAAAAGCTCTCGCCCCTTGCTTTACGCAAGGGACGAGAGCTCGTATTAGCTTCCGCGGTTCCACCCTAGTTGATGCAAAAAATGCATCCTCTCATTCCGGGTAACGGCCGGTTCCGTTTTTTCCTAATAAGCGGCAAGCGCAGTTCAGAAAAAAGCCTCAAAAGTGTTTTTCGTCGCACTTGTCTGCAGGAAAGTTTACAGCCCGAGACTTCCCCTCTCTTTTCAGCCAAATCATGCAATTACTTTCTTTGTCGTCAGCAAATATATAAGGATAATAAATCAATCTTAATAATTTGCCCGTAGCTTGTCAACCTTTTTGACACAAGCGCTGTAATATTTGATACTATTGAAGAGAAGTTCTCTTAGGGGGTAACGCATGAAACACAAGGGCTTAATTGCAATTATTCTATTCTTTTTATTCATAGCCAGCAGCTTTCCGTTGCTAGATAACAATCATGTTTCGGCCGATGCAGGCACAGTTGAAATTACCGGAACTATGGTCAACGTTCGTTCAGGTCCTGGTTTGTCCTACAGCGTCACGGGTGATTTAGAACAAGGACAGACAGCTTCCGTTATTTCCAAACAAGGTGACTGGTTACAAGTACAGGTCGACCGGCAAGAAGGATGGATTGCTTCGTGGCTAACTGCAGCGTCTGACGAAGACCAAACAGCCACTGGGCAAACAGCCGTCTCTTCTGTCAATGGTCTCAACGTACGTGCGCAAGCTGATTTATCGGCAGCTGTGCTCACCAAAATGGATGCCGGCGATACCGCTGAAATCATTGGCGTGGCGGATGACTGGCTTGAGATTAGTTTCCGTAATACACGCGGATTTGTTTCCAAACAGTATATTGTCTCTAGCGACAAAGACACAACGTCAGAAAAACCGGCAGATTCAGCTGAATCTGAACAAAAGAAAGAACCTATCTCCAAAGTTTCTTCTTTTGAAATCGCAGTCAACACATTAAATATTCGCTCAAAGCCTGACCTCAGTTCAAAAATTCAACAGACTGGCACGAAAGGCGAAGTCTTTCCTGTAATTTCCATGGAAGGCCATTGGGTAGAAATCGAATTGGCAAAAGGAAAAAAAGGCTGGGTTTATGCTTTTCACGGTCAATTATCAGATCAGACAGCAGAGACTGTTACAAGTGACGCCAAAGAAGCTGTCACGATTTTAACGGATGGCACCAATTTGCGGAGCCAAGCTTCGACTGATTCTGAAGTAGTCAGCCGGGCAGATGCTGGAAATCAGCTAGCCGTCGTTGATAAGCAAGAAGAATGGTATCAAGTTCTTCTCGCGGACGGTCAGACTGCTTTTGTAGCAGAGTGGGTCGTATCTACAGAAGAAACATTTTCCCAAAAAGAACAAGTTGATTCTCCTGATCGCAGAAAAGGAACATTGGACGGTCTGACTATCGTTCTAGATCCGGGTCACGGTGGCAATGACGGTGGCACAGTGGGCGTGCGCAAAACACAAGAAAAAGAATTAACCTTAAAAACAGCAGAGATTTTATCGCGTCATTTAAATGCAGCAGGTGCAGAAGTTGTTATGACGCGGCAATCAGATACTTACGTCGACCTTCGCACGCGCGTCGCTGGAAGTCACCAAGCTGGAGCAGACGCTTTTGTCAGCATCCACTATGATGCGACCGACGACAGCAGCGTCTCCGGATTCACATCGTACTACCAACACGATTTCCAAAAAGAACTAGCCGCCTATTTAAATGAAGAACTTGGCAAAAAATTGACCTTGCAAGACCGTGGCGTTCAGCATGGCAATTACTTGGTATTGCGCGAAAACAAACAGCCTGCCGTTCTAGTCGAACTTGGCTTTTTGAGCAATTTTAACGAAGAACGCGTGTTGACTAGCAGTCAATTCCGCGAACAGGCGGCGCTCGGCCTCTATACTGGCCTAATCAACTATTTCGATGCACAGCTTGTTGAGTAATAAAAGCACGGTGGACATGTCCTCCGTGCTTTTTTCTGTGTATGTTTGGCGACCTCCCACTAGACTGCGCGTATCCTGCTCGATCGCGCGTTTTTCCGCTGGACCGCTCTTATCGCGCAAACACCGCCACAGCAAAAAAAGAAGCGCAGGCATATTCCGCCTGCACTTCTCTCAACTGCCTATTTAGATTCAACTAAAATCGTTACGGGGCCATCATTCACTAGCTGAACGTCCATCATGGCGCCAAAAACACCTGTTTCGACAACCAGGCCGTACCTTTGTAACGCTTTGTTAAAAGCTAACCAAAGAGGTTCAGCCGTTTCTGGTCGTGCCGCCGCGATAAAACTTGGGCGACGCCCTTTTTTCACATCACCATACAGCGTAAACTGAGAAATCGACAGGATTTCACCGCCGTGATCGAGAATTGATCGGTTCATCTTGCCTTCTTCATCTTCAAACAGACGAAGTTGTGCAATCTTGCCCGCCAAATAATCCGCGTCTTTTTCGGTATCTTCGTGGGTGATGCCAACGAGTAACACATAACCCGATCGGATCGCGCCAGTTACCGCGCCGTCGACTGTCACCGATGCACTTTTAGATCGTTGCAGAACTACTCTCATTAATTTGTCACCCGTAAAACGGAATAAACATCTGGAATCGATTTGATGCGTTCAACAACACGGTTTAGATGCTTGATGTGAGGAATCATGATCGACAAATTGATCGTCGCGATTTTGTCTTTGTCTGCTCGACCGCTGACCGCTGTAATCGTCGTTTTCGTTTCACTGACCATGTGCATCACTTCATTAATCAATCCGTTACGGTCGTATGCTTGAACTTCAATATCAATTTGGTAGGATTTGTTATCAGGCGATCCTTCATTTTCCCACTCGACGGGAATAAGTCGGTCGTTTTCTCCAGAGTGGACATTTGGACAATCCGTGCGGTGAACCGAAACGCCACGCCCTTTTGTAATAAACCCGATAATATCGTCACCCGGTACCGGGTTGCAACACTTAGACAAGCGAATCATCATATTATCGATTCCTCTAACAATGACACCGGAATCGGTTTGTTTTTTAGGCACGTTGGATTTCATTTCAACAGTGATTTTTTCAATTGCCTCTTCTTGCTCGCGTTTTTTACGCATTTTTTCAGCTAATCGGTTTACAACTTGTTGAGCCGTAATCCCGTTAAAGCCAACAGCTGCATACATATCGTCTTCGCCTGCAAAATTGAATTTTTCACAAACACGTTTGATGTTTTCATTACTCAGTACTTCTTTTAGAACAAATTCTTGCGCTTTTATTTCTTTTTCAATCAAATCTCGACCTTTTTGGACATTGTCTTCACGCAATTGCTTTTTGAAAAATTGCTTGATTTTATTTTTGGTTTGCGTGGATTTCGCGATTTTCAACCAATCGCGACTTGGACCAAAAGATTGCTTCGAAGTTAAAATTTCCACAATATTACCGGTGTGTAACTCCGTATCGAGGGGCGCCATCTTGCCGTTTATTTTTGCGCCAATGGTTTTATTGCCAATTTCCGAATGCACACGATAAGCAAAATCGATTGGACAAGAGCCTGCTGGCATTTCAATGACATCGCCTTTTGGTGAAAATACATAAACCATGTCAGAAAACAAATCGTATTTTAACGATTCCATAAATTCTTCAGCATTATCCGATTCGTTCTGGAAATCCAGAATTTCACGGAACCACGACAATCGTGAATCGACAGAACTTTTCGGCTTGTCGATAATCTTGCCTTCTTTATAGGCCCAATGCGCTGCCACACCATACTCCGCAATGCGGTGCATTTCTTCCGTGCGAATTTGTACTTCAAGCGGATCGCCTTGAGGACCAATAACCGTCGTGTGAAGCGACTGGTATAAATTTTGCTTTGGCATGGCGATATAATCTTTAAAACGCCCTGGCATCGGCTTCCAAGTAGAATGAATAATTCCTAGTACCGCGTAGCAATCTTTAATGCTTTCCACTGTTATGCGGACTGCCAGCAAATCATAGATTTCATTAAACTGCTTGTTTTGAATTGCCATTTTCCGGTAAATGCTGTAAATGTGTTTGGGCCGACCGAAAAGATCCGCTTTAATATCGACTTCGTCGAGTTGTACGCGAATCTCACTCATGACCTTATTCAAATAATCTTCTCGTTCGGTGCGTTTCTTTTTCATCAAATTGACAATCCGGTAATACTGTTGCGGATTCAAATAACGCAACGCTGTATCTTCCAGTTCCCATTTAATGGTATTGATACCGAGACGGTGCGCAATCGGGGCAAAGATTTCCAGCGTCTCATTAGCTTTAATGCGTTGCTTTTCGACGGTCTGGTATTTCAACGTACGAAGATTGTGCAAACGATCTGCCAGTTTAATCAAAATAACACGAATGTCTTGTGCCATTGCGACAAACATTTTGCGGTGATTTTCTGCTTGTTGCTCTTCTTTTGATAAATACTTGATTTTGCTTAACTTCGTCACGCCGTCAACGAGCATGGCAACTTCTTCATCGAAATCACGAACGATGTCTTCACGGCTGACTTCCGTGTCTTCGACTACATCGTGCAAAAAGCCTGCCGCTACTGTAGCCGGGTCCATTTGTAATTCTGCCAGAATCCCTGCCACTTGCACCGGATGCACAATATACGGTTCGCCTGATTTGCGAAACTGACCCATATGGGCGTCGTACGCAACTTGATAGGCCCTCTTGATTGTTTTCACATGTTCGGCATTCATATAAGACGCAACCATCTCGAATACATCTTCAGCTGTTCTCACTAGATCTTTCGCCATAATTGCCCACCTTGCTTTAAATTTTTCCAAAAGTATATCTTTCTATTATAAAAAACAATGGGGTTAAAAGTAAAGCTTTGTTAGCTGTTCTCTAGCACTTTAATAAATTCCCTGAGATAATCTGGTAAATCAGGCGGACGGCGGCTCGATACTAAGTGCCCATCGACCACCACTGATTCATCAAACCACTCGGCGCCCGCGTTGATCATGTCATCTTTTATTCCTGGTGTACTGGTCACTTTTCGATCGGTTAAAATATTGGCGGAAATAAGTACCCAACCAGCGTGACAAATTTGACCAATCGGTTTTTGCTGATCGTCCATACGGCGAACCAACTGTAAAACGTCAGGAAACCTTCGTATTTTGTCTGGTGCCCAACCGCCAGGAACGAGAACGGCATCGTATTCATTGCCAAGCGCTTGTGCATAAGTCAAATCAGATGTCGCTGGGACGCCATATTTACCAATATATTCAACGCCTGATTCTTCTCCTGCAATGTCCACTTGTGCCCCTTCTTCTCGCAACCTTAAAATCGGATACCATAGTTCCAAATCTTCAAAGTCATGATGAATAAAACTCAGCACTTTTTTTCCTGTCAGTCTCATGTAATTGCCTCCTTGTTGATGTATGTTAAAGCAGATGAGAACTCCGCTTTCTAATATTTTCTAAGTAAACCAACTCGCTACCTGCTCCAACAACGACTGCTTGTTCAGCTGAACCGGTGCTGACCAAATTTTGAACGCTTACACTGCTGGCGTGTTGTTCACCGCCAGCTATTGAAAGATCCGTCTCCGCTGTCGTAAACCCTTGAATCTTACCATTACTCAAAGACACACACGCGGCACGGTATTGAACGGCGGAAGCTGGCTGAAGCTTGTAATCATAGTCTGGATCTCCGACAAACAAAAACCGGTTGATCGCCACATTGCGGTAAGCTGAAATGACTAAACTGCGCGGTGCAGAACCTTCGTATAAAGTTGTTTCGATTGGATCAATTGACACTAACCGTTGTGCACGAATAGCAAACGCCGAACGCGATTCGGGATCCTCTTTTTTATGATGACCAATGTGGCGGAAATTAAACGACCGGTTATCGTGAACCGATAAATGTCCCGAAATAAAGACATTTGAGGCTGCTGAAGAATTGGCATGCGCTTTAATCTCAATTCCACCAAAACAACGCGCACTCGAATTATTAACTAACCAAACGTAACGAGATCCATCATCTATTTCAAAGCCATTGGAGTTTGAAAACCCTTGCTGATGCGCGCGTCCACTCGGATCACTAAAATGTGAGTTGGTGACAAAAATATAGTCACTATGATGCGTTGTCAATCCGTCGTCGCCAAAACCAGAACCGCTAACGCCATCAAGCCAGACAAAACGACTGCCACTTTTGCCTCGCAATCCATCTCCTGCGTAATTATAAAGCGGTGACGTAATATCAAAACAATGCAGACCTGGATTTAATGCCTCCACATCTTTGACCCACCCAAATGTTACGTGGGCATAAGTTAAACAGCTGGAATAATTTCCGCCTGCACTGGTTTTTTCGACATCTCCCAAACGTTCTACATGCCAATCAAGCGTCAGCCCTTCTACAGAAATATTGCGGTTACCCATTAAGTAATTGCGGTTGGTCAATAACCGGGTCTTGCGAGAGACTTTAGGATGCAACTTTAAAACAGTTGCTCCTTTTCCAGCACCCGTCAAACGTGTCCATGAAGGCAAACGCAGTCCCTTTACGAGATAAACACCTTTTGGAACCTCTACTTGTACTCGACCTTTGCCAAGTGCTCGTTTAAAAGCATCTGTGCAGTCGGTCTTTCCGTCACCTATCGCGCCATAATCAGTAACGTTGACGCACTGTACAATCGTCGACTCAAGTTTTCGGTACTCGCTGTCTAGTTGCGTTTTCCATGCTGGGTATAGCTCATTGTCAGAAACACAGGTCTCCGAAGAACGTTCATCTTCTACCGAATACTTTTCAGCTACTAAAGACCACATTTTTTCAGTCATGCTTTTTTTAGGCCTCGCATACTTGCTAAAGACGAACTCTTTTCGGATGGCTTGAAAGAATTGTTCCGTTTCGCAGGTGATTTTTTCAAGAGGGGTGCGGTCGTCTAGTAATTGATCTATCCACGTAGCGTTTAATCGGGGGTTGTGTTGTTTGCTCAGCTTCATTTAGTCACCTCCAATTTATGGCCTTACCTTTGTCCATACCCTGATTCAAGAAAAAAATCCCTTCACCTTAAAAAGGCGAAGAGATCCGGTATTAATATTGCATTAAAGTCGTGACATCATAGCCGCCTAAGTTTTTGCGTCCATCTAAATAAGTCAATTCAATCAAAAATGCGCAGCCAACGACAATTCCGCCAAGCTGTTCTACTAAATTAATCGTCGCACCGATTGTGCCACCTGTTGCAAGCAAATCATCCGTGATCAAGACACGTTGCCCCGGTTTGATTGCGTCTTTATGCATCGTTAACACATCTGTCCCGTATTCAAGACCGTATTCGGCTGTGATCACTTCGCGCGGCAACTTGCCTTCTTTACGAACGGGTGCAAAGCCAAGTTCAAGCGCATAAGCGACTGGGCAGCCGATGATAAATCCACGCGCTTCAGGTCCTACAATGACTTCAGCATTTACTGTTTTTGCGTATTCAACGATTTTGTCTGTTGCATACTTATAGGCAGTTCCGTTGTCCATCAATGACGTGATGTCCTTAAAACGAATTCCAGGTTTTGGCCAATCTTCAACAATGGTGATGTACTGTTTTAAATCCATATTTGTTCCTCCTTGGCAGACACTGTCGCATCGAACCACTCTTTTAAATCTTTATAAGACGCATACAAAAGCTTCTGCTCCAGAGCAATCTGCTGCTCACGACGTTTGTAAATCGGCGCTTCTGACAAATCCTGTTTGCTTGGCGATTGCGCAATCTCGGTAATGCCATTGTTAAGTGTAACAAAACCGAGTTCAAAAAACACCTGCAGCATGAAAAATAATGACTCCCGCGTCCAACCTTTGTGTTTGGCCAGTTCGTCACAATGTTTAGTAAAGTCAAAAGTCCCGCGTTTTTTAATAAACGAAAACAGCCATTTAAATTGTTCACGTGTGGGAATCTGTTCAAAATACTGAGAATCTTTCGCATGGAAATGAGCATACACCCGCTTTGGCTTCATATTTGCTAAAACAGATACCAATTGCTCTTCTGATTCCGGTAAATCCAATAACACCAAGTGGTCTTTACTTCCTGACATGGCTTTTACTTGAGCAACAGTGCAAATGGGTTGAGCCAATAGGGACTGGAATAATGCGGGTGTTTCTTCTTTAAACGCTAGGAATACTTGATTTTCTTTCGGGATCAACTTTGACCAACGCGATACTTGGCGAATGCCGCGAATATCAAATAATTGCCATTGATCTGTACGAACATCTTCCACCATCAATTGCGGTTTTTTCCGACCATTCCATTCATTGACCTGTAAATCACCGATAACATCTATTTTGACATCCGGTGTTAATTCATCACCAACCGAACCGAGACCAAAACCAACAGCGTCTATAGAAGCTGCTTGCTGTGTCAGTTCCATCTTCAAGTGATTTTGGGCAGCTCCAATTTTGCGAATGGATGCCACATGGACCCCTTCAAGATAAAATTTCGGCTTAGCAAATCCCATTCCAAAAGGAGCAAGTAAGCGCATGGACTCGATTGCCGTTATGTCGATTTCGTCAAGACGGAGCGGAATATCGATATTGACAACAGGCAATAACTCTTCTTCAGTTAAGCTAATTTCCGCTTGTTTGTTTAAGCGCTCACGCAAATCATCGACGTCACTTGCCGCAAGCGTCATACCCGCCGCCATTGGATGGCCTCCGAAATGAGGCAAAATGTCGCGGTTTTTAGCAAGTTCGTTATACAAATGAAAGCCTTCAATACTGCGAGCAGAACCTTTTGCTTTGTTGGTTTCAGGATCTACCGACAAAACAATAGACGGGCGATAAAATTTTTCTGTTAGTTTCGAGGCAACGATTCCAACAACACCCGGGTTCCAGCCTTCTTGAGCGACCACTAACACATGCGGCACACCGTCCGGATAACGCTGTTCGACTTGCTGCATCGCTTCTTCTGAAATTTTCTTCACAATCGCTTGCCGCTCTTTGTTTAACACGTCTAACCCTGAAGCCAGTGAACGTGCTTCTGCTGGGTCTTCTGTTAAGAACATGCGAACAGCTGGGTCAGCATCTTGCAAACGTCCAATGGCATTAATGCGCGGTCCAAACATAAAGCCGATTGTTTCTTCTGTAATGTCTTGCTGTTTAACGCCTGATACTTCGCACAATGCAGCAATCGCAGGACTCGGTGAATCGATAAGTGCAGCTAGTCCTTCTTTAACAAAAATTCGGTTTTCCCCGTGAAGCGGAACAAGATCGGCCACCGTACCGATCGCGGTTAGTTCAATCAAGTGGTCTGGAATTTCCTCGTACAGTGCGTGTGCTATTTTAAACGCTACACCAACTCCAGCCAGTTCACCAAACGGATAGTGGCCTTGTGGATGACGCGGGTGAACAACCGCTAGTGCATTTGGTAATTGGTCACCGATATCGTGATGATCACTAATAATAACGTCCATCCCTAAAGCGTTAGCAAAATCAACTTGTTCGATTCCTGAAATGCCATTATCTACCGTGACAATTAGTTTCGTACCCTGATCAAATGCTTGTTGAAACAGTTCACTATTCGGTCCGTACCCATGCTTAGAGCGGTTCGGTATCATAAAGGACACATCGGCCCCTAGATCTTGTAATACGGTCATCATGACGGTTGTACTGGTGACACCATATAGTGATAGGTAAGCCTTTGAGTCTATCGCCAGCTTTTCCCCCACTTCACACCGTGCGTGAGACTTTCACCTCACACGGCGTTCCATCGAAAAATTTCAAAACTTTGGTACTCTACATAACTTAACAGAATTCACTTGTTCGTTTGTCTGTCTAATCGTCCAATTGGATACTTTGAGATTATTTCTTCATCGCATTCTTTCTTAAGAAATCAGGTGTTATCACACCTGTTTTCTTAATTCGCCTTTTCATACGATGGTCTTTCATGCATGCATTCACTTCGTATGCAATGTTCCCCATATCTTCGGAAATCATTGTAGCGGTACGGAAATATTGATGAAGTCCTATTACAGTCGAGTTGTAGAGTGCTATTTTTCTTGCTTGGTCGTTAACACCGCTATCATATCGAATCCCGTTTATGATTTGCTTCAAGTTTTTCTTTGTGCGTTGAACTGCTTTGTCGCACATATGACTTTTCACAACCCATTTCTCACCTTTTGGCATTAACTTCATCTTAAACCCTAAGAATTCTGAGTAGTCCTTGTCTGTTATGCATTTATAAGTCTTTGAAATTTCCGACTAGAGCCTATTCCTCCACCAATTATTATCATGGTTTCAAAGGTACTATGGCTCCACTCTCACGAATGGTAAATCAGTTTTAATAGGTTGCCCCTTTATATACCGAACTGCTTCGTAGGTAGATTAATACCTCCACATCCTTCGCTTTCCACGTTCCAATTTCTTTATCCTTACATATATCCTTAGGTTTCTCCTATGGTCCTGTATGCTTGAACTTGCCTATAACAAGTTATGGGGTTTCATAACGCCAGATTTTTACTCGCCCACACATACGATGGCACTGCCACCTGTCACATTTCTGTGACAACTACGTCTAGACCCGTACATTCAGAGATTCGTCAGTGCTTCTGCAGCACATTCTAACCATAGATACTTTATGGACTCCCGGCATATAGGAAACACCGTCCACCTCTGGACAGCTTTCGTTTCAGGTACTCGCTATGCTTTCCCTAACTTACGGTCTCTCTCTGCCGACTTCACCGAGCTTCATACCTTTCAATTTAACCATTGAGAAGGCATGTCGGAAGATCAGAGTAGGCGTTTCAAGGCGTTACCCTATCATTCCACCTATCAAGAAATCAGTTCTCCCAGGGATTTTAATCGACTCCCTAGTGTCTAACCTTTTCAGTTAGAAACGTGTCGCACCTGCGTCGTAATCGCCATAGACAACAATTTTCTCTTGATTATCAATCGCCTGTCGAATACGCTCGACAGCTAGATCCATGTCTTTCATTAAATACGGATCGTGCATGCAAGTTGCGTCCATTTGCATAAATGTCCGAGCCGCGTCAGCTGTATTCAAGCCCCGTGTCACCAAAATTTTAGCCAGCACTGACGATAGGTTTAATTCTTTTTGGATTTCTTGAACTGTTTGTTCATCTGGCGTCGTCAAGCGCCATCTTTTTCTAGATTCAATCATTGGTATCACTTCCTCACCGATCTATTATACAGCAAAAAATCACAGACAAAAACCTTTCGGCGTCTCTACCGAAAGGTTCCTTTTTTAGATTTCATCTTTTCTTGTATCAACTACTGGTTCTTCTCGTAAATCATCGACTACTGGTTCGTTTGTAACAATTTGGGGTTCTGGTTGGATGCCGACTTTTTGGTATGCACCAATTTCGTTTTGTTGTGTAGCGATTAACGTTTCTTTTACCGCCACTTCTTTTTGAAGCGCTTTGATTTTACGTTGCAGCTGGTAATTGCGCATAATAGCTAGCACGCTGCTGAGTAAGAATCCAAGTAATGCTGATGCCAGAATTACCAAGATCAACGGCCATTCGGCTTCGCCAAATACGTAATTGACGGGTACATCCTCCACATTGACAACTGCAAACACGGCGATAATTACTGCGAAAATAAGTCCGATTAAAAGTAGCCATTGTAATTTCATTGCCATTCCCCCTTTAAATTTAAAAAAATGGAACAAGGTCATTGTCATTATACCCTGTTCCATTGCTATTTTAAACTTATACTACAGGCTCATCAGAACCCCATTTAGATTCTTGTTCTTTCTTCTCGATATCAATCGGTCCTTTTTTCTTCAACTCCCCTTTTTTCAGCACTAGCCATAGCTGCGCTGCAATAAAGATCGAAGAATAGGTACCGGCAATCAAACCGATTAATAACGCGATGGAGAAGTTTGTAATCGATGGCGCACCAAAAATTAATAGCGCGATTACGACTAATAATACCGTTAATACCGTATTTACCGATCGACCAAGCGTTTGACGAAGCGATACGTTAACGATTTTTTCCAATTGTTCTACTGAATCAATTTTTTTCATGCGTTTCATGTTTTCACGGATCCGGTCAAATGTCACAATCGTATCATTGATCGAGTAACCGATAATGGTCAATACCGCTGCGATAAAGGTAATGTCTACTTCTAGTCGGAGCATACTGAAAATAGCAACGATAAAGAATGCATCGTGAATTAATGCAACAACCGATGCCACACCCATACGCCATTCAAAACGGAAAGCTACATATATAATTATGCCAAGCGCAGCAATGGACAATGCATACAATGCATTTTTTGCCAATTCCTGACCGACTGTGGCTGACACCGTTGAAACGTTTGGTTCAGAACCAAATTCTTCAATAGCTGTCGCTTTCAAGCTATTGATTTCTTCTTGACTAAATTCTTCATTGTAACGAGCTACACCGATATTCGATTCATCACCTGAAATGACGATATCGTCTGTTTCAAAGCCCGCACCATCTAAGAAGCTTTGTACTTCTTCTTTCGTCAATGCTGCTTCTGAAGCAATTTCAACACGTGTTCCACTCGAGAAATCGATTCCTAAGTTCAAACGGAACACACCAAGAACAGCCATTCCAGCAACGATTAAAACAATCGAAGCCAAGAAGAATTTATTGCGATTGCCTGCAAAATCAAAACGGTCAAAACGAGTTGAAAGATCGGTAATTTCTAAACCTTCTTCTGGTGAGTGGATAACTGATTTTTTTAACCCAAACAATCCGGGTTTGTGGTCGAGTGCTCCGCTGTTGACCCATAGACCAAGCAATAGACGTGATCCCCAAACAGCTGTTAAAAAGCTGACCAAAATAGAGATAATCAATAGCGTCGCAAACCCTTTGACGGAACTTGTTCCGAAATAGAACAAAACAATCGCTGCCAATAAGGTCGTCACGTTGGCATCAATAATTGCCGAGAATGACGAACGTGCCCCGACTTTGAAAGCTTCTTTTACTGACTTGCCGACACGCATTTCTTCACGAATTCGCTCATACGTGATGATGTTGGCATCTACTGCCATCCCGACACCGAGCATGATTGCCGCGATACCTGGTAATGTCAGAACGCCGCCAATCCATTCAAATACCAACAGAATTAAGTACACATACGCTGACAACGTAACCACTGCGACCATTCCTGGTAAGCGGTAATAAATAAGCATAAATAGTAACACTAATGCTATACCGACAGCAGCTGCAACCATCGTCTGATCAAGTGCTTGTTCACCAAACTGAGCACCAACAGAAGTCGAGTAGATTTCTGTCAAACTTACCGGCAAAGCACCTGCATTCAAGATCCCTGATAGATTTTGTGTTTCTTCTACAGTAAACGATCCTGAAATTTCAACAGATGGTGATGAAATACGCTGACTAACACTCGGTGCTGAAACAAATTTCGGATCTGCTTTTAAGCGTTCTTCTGCGAACGAATCGACACCTTCTTCAAAATCAAGCCAGATGACCAAGACATTGTCAGGTGCTGGCATTTGCGAAATACTTTCTGTCACTTCGGCAAATTTTCCTGGGTCATTTAATTCCAATGTGACAATAGGATTGCCATTCGAATCAAAAGTTCCCGTTGCGCCACCTTGCTTCAAGTCATTTCCAGCAAGCAGCAAATTATCTTCCGCATCACGGAACGTTAAATTTGCTTCAGTCGACAGCAATTCACGCGCTGACGATTGATCTTCGACTCCCGCTAATTGAACACGAATGCGGTTGTCTCCTTCAATCTGAATAACGGGCTCACTGACACCGAGTACGTTGATTCGGTTCATCAATGCATCGGTTGTGTCCGTCAACACACTTTCTGTAATTTCTTGGCCGTCTTCAAGTGCTGTCACTTCGTAAAGCACTTCAAAACCACCTTGTAAATCCAACCCTAATTTAATGTCTTTTGCGATGGGTAAACTCGTAGTGCCAATAATTCCTATCAGTGCAATGACTAGTAAGAAAAAGGCAATAATACGACCTCTTGCTTTCATATGTAAATTTCCTCCTCAGGTGTGTAAAACACAGCACTATCATTATGAAACAGCTGCCGAATACTGTCAAATTGCACTTCATGAATTGAAGTTTGTTTCTCTAGTTAGACTGGGTTGATGAAATCACTCAAGCTAGTACTTTGCGGCTAAGCTTGCGCATCGATGCAGGAGCATCCCTTTGCCATTTGCCGCCTTAGGTTCTTGTAAATGTATTTGTACATTTTCAAGCGTCGGCACTTAAAACGATAGACGCAGCAAGAAAATATACATGCTAAAACTGGTTTATTTTTTCGGAGACGGTCTTAAAAGGTGTTCGATATTTTCAAGTGTGCTGACGTCATTCCAACGCGCTTTTTTTAGCGCTTCTACTTGGTGGTAAGCTAAAAAATCCGAAGCAGTCATATCCATAATGTCATTAATCATTTCGTAAAGGTGCATCGTCTCTATATCTTTTTTTCGCCATTTTTTCTTAACACAAAATTCCCATAAATCGGCTTCTGTAAATGTATCGTATTGAAAGTGGTGGAATTCACTGCATTTGCTTTCGAGTGCCGGCAAAACGAATTCAAATTGATGGGGATAACTCGTCATGCGTATACTCCTTTCCGATGTACTGTACCCATTGTACCTTGTAACTGGAAAATTTAGAATAAGGACAGAATGTTTAATTAAAAAAATCGCCTTCAAAATCGAAGGCGAGCTTTTATTTGGTTTAGATTGTTGCTTTTGCTGAATCCACTACACGTGCGATTGCTTGACGCTCAAACTGCAAGCGCGTGCCATCCGCTACGGTGATGAAGATTGTCGCATCATCAACTGCATCCACAAGGCCGTGTAAGCCGCCGATTGTGACAATGCGGTCGCCACGTCTTAGTTCTGTCTGCATGTTCTTTGTTGCTTTTTGGCGTTTTTGGGCAGGACGGATGATGAAAAACCACATTAGCAAGAACATTAATAGTAAAGGTGATAACGCAATTAACGTTTCCATTATTCAATTTCCCCCTTTCACTTTCTCTATTCTCGTACAAACTCAGAAATTTTTAGCATTGGGTTTGTTGAAACCGTACGCTTCGAAAAATTCTTCGCGGAAATCTCCCAGGCGGTCTTCACGAATTGCTTGACGCACCTGTCCCATTAAGTTTAACAGAAATTGCAGATTATGATAACTAGTAAGCCTAATTCCGAATGTTTCGTCTGCGCGAATCAAGTGATGAACATAGGCACGCGAATAATTTGTGCATGTGTAACAATCGCATTTGTCATCAATTGGACCAAAATCACGCTTAAACGCCGCGTTTTTAATGTTCAAACGACCGGTGCTTGTCATCAATGTACCGTTTCGAGCAATCCGTGTCGGTAAGACACAATCAAACATATCAATGCCGCGAATGGCACCGTCGATAAGTGAATCGGGTGAACCAACCCCCATTAAATAACGCGGCTTATCAGCTGGCATTAGCGGTGTTGTATATTCTAACGCACGGTTCATGACGTCTTTTGGTTCACCAACTGACAATCCGCCAATTGCGTAACCCGGGAAATCCAGTGACACAAGGTCTTGTGCACTTTGCTTACGCAAGTCTTCAAATTCGCCGCCTTGGATAATGCCAAATAACGCTTGGTCTTGTGGACGCTGATGCGCTTCAAGGCAACGTTCTGCCCAGCGCGACGTACGCTCTACACTGGATTTCATGTATTCGTGTGTTGCTGGGAAGGGCGGACATTCGTCAAAGGCCATCATGATGTCAGATCCCAAATCGTTTTGAATATGCATAGCCTTTTCAGGACTTAAAAATAATTTATCGCCGTTCATGTGGTTACGGAAATGAACGCCTTCTTCTTTAATGTTGCGGAATTCACTTAGTGAAAATACTTGAAAACCACCAGAATCCGTCAAAATCGGGCGATCCCAGTTCATGAATTTATGCAATCCACCCGCTTCTTTAATGACGTCATTCCCGGGACGCAACCATAAATGATACGTATTGCTTAAAATAATCCCAGCGTTCATGGCTTTTAATTCTTCTGGTGACATGGTTTTAACGGTCGCTTGCGTTCCGACTGGCATAAATGCCGGTGTTTCGAAAGAACCGTGCGGTGTATGGACGATTCCAAGTCGTGCACCTGTTTGTTTACAGGTTTTGATGTGTTCGTACGTAACTGCTGCTGTCATGGGTGAGTCTCCTTTTTCTGTGGTTCAATAAACATCGCATCACCAAAGCTGAAAAAGCGGTAACGTTCATCTACTGCTTGGTTGTAGGCGTTTAAGATATAATCGCGGCTCGACAATGCGCTAACGAGCATGACCAATGTCGATTTCGGCAAATGGAAATTGGTAATTAAGCCGTCTACCGCTTTGAATTCATAACCCGGAAAAATAAAAATATCTGTCCAGCCACTATCTTCTTGTAATTTGCCGTCAAATTTTTGAGCGACCGATTCAAGCGTCCGTGTCGACGTGGTGCCAACCGACACAATTCGTCCACCATTCTGTTTGGTTTTATTGATCATATCGGCTGTTTCTTTTGGTATTCGGTAAAATTCCGAATGCATTTCGTGGTCTTCGATCGAATCGACCGACACCGGACGGAAAGTTCCGAGTCCCACATGAAGTGTGATAAATGCGATGTTCACGCCTTTATCACGAATTTGTTCCAACAACTCGTCGGTAAAATGAAGTCCAGCAGTTGGAGCTGCAGCACTTCCTCGCTCTTTTGCAAAAACAGTTTGATAACGGTCTTGGTCTTCTAATTTTTCGCGGATATAAGGCGGCAACGGCATTTCGCCGAGCTGATCCAAAATTTCGTAAAAAATTCCGTCGTAAATCATTTTAAAATGACGGCCCCCGTGATCTAATATGCCGGTACATTCAGCACGCAACAAGCCATCGCCAAAAGAAACAACCGTTCCGACTTTCACTTTTTTCGCAGGCTTCGTCAGCGTTTCCCACACATCGTCCTCCACTTGCTTTAATAGCAATAATTCGATGTTGGCACCTGTGTCTTCTTTGACGCCCATTAACCGTGCAGGTAACACGCGCGTATCGTTTAATACGAGTGTATCGCCTTTATGCAAATAGTCGATAATGTCACGGAAATGGCGGTGCGACGTCTGTCCTGTTTCTTTATTCATCACCAATAGACGACTTGACGTCCGGTCAAGTAACGGTGTTTGTGCAATCAATTCTTCAGGCAAGTCAAAATCATAATCTTGTATGTTTAATGTTGTGTTTGGTGTAATTAGTTTTGTCATTCAGGCATCTCCATTTTAAAGTGTTCATAGGCAAGTTGGGTGACAGTGCGTCCTCTTGGTGTCCGTTGAATAAAACCAATCTGCAGCAAATACGGTTCGTAGACGTCTTCAATGGTCGTCGACTCTTCTCCAATACTTGCAGCGATGGTATCCAGTCCAACCGGACCGCCGCGAAAGCGTTCAATCATGCCTGTTAATAATTTGTGATCAATGTGATCGAGTCCGAGTGGGTCCACTTGCAGCATTTCAAGTGCTTGTTCCGCCATGTCCATCGTAATCGAACCCGTTCCGCGAACTTGTGCATAATCACGCACACGCTTAAGTAAGCGGTTGGCAATACGCGGTGTCCCACGAGATCGACGCGCAATCTCAACAGCCGCATTCGGATCGATATCGGCTTCAAACAGTTTCGAACTACGGACAACAATTTCAGTCAATGCTTCTGTGTCGTAATACTCAAGACGAGACAATACTCCGAAACGGTCACGAAGTGGAGCTGATAAAGCACCAGCACGTGTCGTCGCACCGATTAACGTAAAGGGTGGTAAATCTAAACGCACCGATCTCGCAGTAGGTCCTTTACCAACGACAATATCGATACAAAAGTCTTCCATCGCCGGGTACAACACTTCTTCAATTGCTCGGTTTAACCGGTGGATTTCGTCAATAAACAAGACGTCTCCGGGCTCGAGTGACGACACAATCGCTGCTAAATCGCCGGGGCGTTCGATTGCGGGCCCACTCGTCATTTTCACATTTACTTCCATTTCATTGGCGATAACAGCAGCCAATGTCGTTTTGCCAAGTCCAGGAGGCCCGTATAACAAGACATGGTCCAAACTTTCTTGACGCATTTTCGCAGCTTCAATGAAAATCTGCAAATTGTGTTTTACTTTATGCTGCCCAATATACTGAGACAAGTATTGGGGACGCAGCGATTGCTCGAAGCGGTCATCAAACTCTGTTACTTCACTGTCTATAATGCGGTCTTCCATGCCGTCCGCCTCCTTTCATCAGTTTTGTTTAAGCAATAGCTGCAGTGCTTTTTTCATAAAGCCTTCGGTATCTAAATCCAACTCGCGCAATTGTGGTTTCACTTTATTGATTTCACGTTCTGAATACCCGAGAGCTCCAAGTGCTAGCATCGCTTCTTCAAGCTCAACCAGGTCGTTTGATAAGAGCGTGGTAGTTTCTTCTGAATCGAATGGATCACCGAAAAACTCAGTCAACTTGCCTTTCAAATCCAAAATCATTTGACGAGCTGTTTTTTTGCCGACTCCAGGGAATTTTACTAAATACGATTCATCTTCGCGTTCGATCGCTTCGATGACGTGTTGCGGTTGTCCACTGGCCAAAATAGCGAGCGCACCTTTTGGACCAATACCCGATACCGAAATTAGCTTACGAAACAATTCACGTTGCTCAAATGTCGGAAAGCCAAATAACAACTGCGCGTCTTCACGCACGTGGTGATGCAAGAACACTTGCAAATCTTCTGTGCCAAACGAATACGGATTGGGTGCGAAAATCTGCCAGCCGATTCCTTGCTGTTCTATCACTAAATATTCAGGCGTTACGCGTGTAACTTTGCCTTTTATGTAATCGTACATGGACAGTCTCTCCTCCAATTCAACTCACTAATTATAGCATATTCGCACACTTAAACGAAATAAACCCACTGTTGTTCAGCACATGTTAAGATGTTCTTAACAAGTTGATAAGCGAGGGATCTTTATGAAAAAACTATTCGGGGAACAACGGCGCCAGTTTCTGTTGGAAAAAATAAAATCGTCAAACGAACCCATGACGGGCAGTGATTTGGCTGCATTGGCAAACGTGTCACGACAAGTGATCGTTGGTGACATGACCTTGCTCAAAGCAAAAGGCGAGCCAATTATCGCCACTAGCCAAGGCTATTTGTTCCTAGCGGAGCGCGTGACTGAACTAGCTACCCGGCGCATCGCTTGCCGCCACCAAGGTGAAGACACCGAACGCGAGTTAAAACTTTTGGTCCGAGCAGGCGTTACCGTAAAAGATGTGTCGATTGAGCATCCGGTATACGGTGAACTAACCGCTGGTATTCACGTAGCAACAGTCGAACAAGTCGAGGCCTTTATGCAACGCGTCCATGACACCGGTGCTAGTTATTTGCTGGAGCTAACAGACGGCACACATCTTCATACTATTACAGCAGCAAATCACGTGACACTTGAAAAAGCCATCAGTGATATGCGAGACAATGGATTTTTGCTAGAGGAAAGCGAATAAAATTTAGTGACAACCCGTCCACCTGAACATAGGTAGACGGGTTTTGCCATAAAAAAGCCCTGCAGCATTTTCCGCTACAGGGCTTGTCGTTGATCATTTGTACGTGTAGTACGATCCGAGTGTTTTAACGGTGCACCCAAGAGCGGCAAGCTCTTCAAAAGCCCCACGCATCATCGCATCTTTTTCTTCTGCTAAGACGTCCGCAATAAAGAAATAATCACCTAGCCCCGTTTTCAATGGACGTGACTCGATTTTACTCAAGTTTAGGCGGCGCCATGCAAAAACAGACAAAATTTGGTGCAAGACACCCGAACGGTCATCATCTGGTGGCGTAATCATTAACGTTGTTTTGATTTGATCGTCATGCGCCGGGTCTGTCAGTTTGTGATCAGACTTTGACAACACGAAAAAGCGGGTATGGTTAAAATGGAAATCGTGAATATCCCGTTGCAAAATATCCAACCCGTATTTATGCGCAGAGAATTCATTGCCAATCGCTGCGATGTTGCGTTCCGGTAATTCCGAAACCATTTTAGCTGCAGCCGCTGTTGAACTGTATTGTTCTAACGGCGTATTTTTGTATGTATAAAAAAGGAATTTGTGGCATTGCGCCAAAGCGTGTGGATGCGAATAAATCGCTTCAAACGATTCCGCGTTGCGGTTTTCAGGGTGCACCAACAAATGTTGTTCGATTGAAGATAATACTTCAGCCGTCACATACAATTGCGCTTCGTGGAATAAATAATCCACAGTCAGTGGAACCGATCCTTCTAACGCATTTTCCAGCGGCACGACAGCGTAATCTACGCTGCCTTCTGCCACTGCTTCTATGCATTCAGGAATGGTTGTAAAAGGTACCAGTGTCTCTCCGGGGAAAACTTTTGTTGCCGCAAGGTGTGTAAATGACGCTTCCGGCCCTAAATATGAAATTCGTTTACTTACAGCGTGTCCAGTCATTTAAACATTCCTCCATTAAGATGCTCCACTTGATACCACATCAGCCGACTCGACAAAATCGAGTTTTTTTAGCTGGTGCAAAAATACGTCCAAATCCCCATCCATTGCTGTTACGTCCAGAGACAAAGTGACGTTTGCCCGTCCTTGAATTGGAATCGTTTGGTGGATGGTCAAAATATTACAGCCATTTTCAGCAACTGCCTGCAAAAGTGTCGCGAGGGTTCCTGAGCGGTCTTCTAATTGTAAGAAAACCGTCAAGATCCGTTCTTTGACAATCGAATGGAACGGAAAAACAGCGTCCCGATATTTATAAAACGCAGAGCGTGAAAGACCTGTTTTGTTGACTGCGTCCATAATGGACATGCGATCGTTTTGCAGCATTTTTTTCACTTCGAGCGTTTTTTGCATCGCTTCTGTCAAAACATCTTCACGCACTAAATAATACCGTTGCTCCGAAATGTCCTTCATTCAAGCTACCTCCGCATCAATCCATAAATTCAAATTCGAATTCAAGCAAGCGAACCGTGTCGCCATTTTCTGCTCCACGTTCACGAAGAGCGTCATCAATTCCCATACCGCGCATTTGGCGAGAAAAACGGCGAATTGAATCTTCACGAGAAAAGTCCGTCATCTTGAACATCCGTTCAATGGCATAGCCAGTCAAGATGAACGCACCATCAGGACCACGCGTGATGTCAAAGCCATCTGCATCCGTTTCGTGTTTGTAAAGAACAGTGCTTTCTGAATCGGCTTCTTCTTCGTCGATCAATGGGAACTCCGGCGTTACTTCAATAACGTCAGCAATAGCGAACAATAAGTTATTCAACCCTTTGCGTGACAATGCAGAGATTGGGAAAATGCGTGCATCTTCCGGTAATTTCTCACGGAATTTCGCTAAGTTCTCTTCAGAATCGGGCATATCCATTTTGTTGGCAACAATCAATTGCGGACGTTCCGTCAAGCGCATGTTGTATTGTTTTAATTCTTCGTTAATCGTTACATAATCGTCGTAAGCGTCGCGACCTTCAAGACCGGACATGTCAATCACGTGAATAATCACACGCGTACGTTCGATATGACGCAAGAATTGATGACCAAGACCAACTCCTTGGTGAGCGCCTTCGATTAATCCAGGAAGATCGGCCATAACAAAGCTGCGTTGATCTTCTGTTTCAACCATGCCCAAGTTTGGAACAATTGTTGTAAAATGGTATTCAGCAATTTTCGGCTTTGCTGCCGAAACGACTGACAAAAGAGTCGATTTCCCGACACTCGGGAATCCAACTAGTCCAGCATCTGCCAATACTTTCAATTCCAAAATAACGTTACGCTCATAACCCGGTTCGCCTTTTTCAGACAATTCTGGTGCAGGGTTTGCAGGCGTCGCAAAACGTGAGTTCCCACGTCCGCCGCGTCCGCCTTTAGCGATAACAGCCGTTTGGCCATGTTCGACTAAATCCGCAATGGTTTCACCCGAATCGACGTCTTTTACTACTGTGCCTGGTGGAACTTTAATAAACGTGTCTTCTGCTTTAGCACCGTGCTGGTTTTTGCTCATGCCGTGTGTTCCACGTTCCGCTTTAAAAATCCGTTTGTAACGGAAATCCATTAGCGTACGAAGTCCCTCTTCAACGATAAAAACGATATTTCCGCCTTTACCACCATCTCCGCCGGCAGGTCCGCCATTTGGTACATATTTTTCGCGACGGAATGCAACCATGCCATCTCCGCCGTCGCCACCTCTAACATAAACTTTTACGTGATCGACAAACATATTATCCCTCCATCTGTGCGCGAACAACAATCATAACGCTGTCTTCGCTGCACTCTTTTGTTACTGTGAATCCAGCTGATTCCACTAGTTCTAAATCTAGCCAACTCCCTGGACCTGTAATGCTTATTTCAAAAAACGAGCTACTGGATGTCAATAAAATTTCGCTACTGTACACCTCATATGGAGTCAGGTGTAGTTTTGCTGATTGAACGAAATCTTCCAGAAAACGCCGCAATTCGGCGTCTTTTTGTGCAGGTGCCTGAACCGCCAAACACATTACCTGAAAATCAAATTCCAGAAAGCGCCAATTTGCCGTCAACAGCCATTCTTCTGTCAGCGGCAGACCGATGTCGGCCAGCCGACTGGCATGCATAGACGCTTCGGCATGCGAACGAATTTTCGCTTGCGCCTCTTGTAGACGGCCAAGATCCAAATTCATTTTGATTAATTGAAGGTCGTTTAAAAAATCATGGCGCGCATGCCGAAGCGATTGTGCCACTGTCATTGGTTTTCCCATACGTCACGTCCCGATTCAGCTTCTTATTTCAGTATACCAACAATTCGCAGCAAACTCCTAAAATAATGTGTTCTGCTCGTCTCGCAGACGGTGCCTATTATTTTCAAAAGAAAAAGGACTGCGAAAGCAGCCCTTTTCGTTTTGTATTAAGCTTCTTGTGCAACTGGATATACGCTAACTTTTTTCTTATCGCGTCCGTAACGTTCAAAACGTACGATTCCGTCGATTTTAGCAAAAAGTGTATCGTCTCCGCCGCGTCCAACGTTCTCGCCCGGATAAATTCTAGTACCGCGTTGACGGTATAAAATTGAACCACCAGTAACTTCTTGGCCGTCTGCACGTTTTGCGCCAAGGCGTTTAGATTCAGAGTCACGTCCGTTTCTCGTTGAACCTACACCTTTTTTGGATGCAAAAAACTGAAGATCTAATCTTAACATTCTGTCCCACCTCCTAAGCTGTGAAGGTTATTTTAATATATTCTTCATAGTCTTGTTCAATCGTTTTTAACGAAACAATCATTGCGCGTACCAGCAGTTGAACCTGCTCGTCCGTCTTGTCATTCAGGTTGTTCGGAAAACTGACTTTTAAAAAGCCGTTGTTTGCCTGCTGAATTTCTGGTTCGATTCCCGTCAGCTCCATGATGGCGTTCACCGCTCCAAAAGAGACAGCAGACGCTCCAGCACATACGAGGTCTTGCCCATGTTCAGCATAATCCGCATGACCTGACATTTCAAAAGACGAAATGCGTTTTAACGTTTCCTTTACAGTTACAAGTATCATTCTTACAGGTTAATCGCATCGATAGTCAATTTCGTGTATGGCTGACGATGACCTTTTTTTCTATGGTAGTTCTTTTTCGCTTTATAAGTGAAAACTGTGATCTTTTTAGCGCGGCCGTTTTTAACAACTTTAGCCGTAACAGTAGCTCCTTCAACAAAAGGAACACCCACTTTAGTATCATCTCCACCTACAAATAGAACTTTATCAAAAGTGATCACGTCACCAGCTTCTCCAGTTAATTTCTCAACGTAGATTTCTTGGCCCGCTTCAACTTTGATTTGTTTTCCACCAGTTTCAATAATTGCGTACATATCCTTGCACCTCCTCTAAGATTAAGACTCGCCTATTCAGGTGACTTGCCGAAGCAACTTCTTAATGTAACCTGATTCGAGCGGTTGCAGCACGGTGCGCTACAAACATAACATTAGAATAATACCATGCGGCAACTAGTCGAGTCAATAGACAATGTTAGTTTTCATGAAATTGCTTGTGCGGCTCGGAGTTTTTATTTGTGTGAGGTGCGGTTATCTCGGCGCGAGGTGCGCTCTTTCGCGTTTGAGGTGCGGTTACCCCGGCGCGAGGTGCGGTCTTTCGCGTTTGAGGTGCGGTCATCCCGGCGCGAGGTGCGCTCTTTCGCGTTTGAGGTGCGGTCATCCCGGCGCGAGGTGCGGTCACTTATAAACGCGACCAAAATAAGCTCTTAGTAAATCACGATTTTCAATAATCTGTCGCTTGCCTCGTACATTACTCTTGGGTGCTGATTTTTCGAGTAGCCGGTACAACACGTATTTGTCTTTGACACCAAGCAGCTGGTACGCAACCCGCGTGTCGAGTTTATTGCCAAACAGCACTGCGTATTCTTGCAGCGTGACTTCGTGTGCATCGCGCGAAGTAAACTCACATCCGTCGCAATGCCATTTACGTTCTTGCCAGACGAGTGGACAGTTGCGGCATGTTGGACAAGTCACACCAAGACGCAGTGAATCGAGCGTGATTTTCTGGCGCTCGAGCCAGTGGCGATTGGTATTGCGCATGGGCAATCCCTACAGCTTTGCTGTTATTGTCGCGACATTAAAAAGTTTCGCTCCGTGCGCTAGTTGCTCTAAATGAAACGGCAAATAATCGAGCGATACGACCGGATACTGTTTTGGCGCCTCCACTACTTTTCCTGAGCGACTCGCCAAAACGATGACGCCGTGTACGGGAACGCCGAGAAATCCAGAAGCTGCCTTTACCGCCCGGTGCAATTGTGCTTCTGGATTACGCATTCCTTCTCTGCGTCCATCAATCATTCGGTGAAACTGAAAATTCACTGAGTCAAAATAAAATTCGCCGATCATGTTCTTTACTTCCAGCACACAAATAAAATCCGCGTGTACGAGCAATAAGTCAATTTGCGCATTTCCTTCTTTATATGGCATATGCACATCACTCAGAAAAATTGCTCCTGGTAAATCCAACTCTCTTTTCAATAAACTTGCCGTACGCTGTTCACCACTTGCACCTGCTAAAGAATTTTTCAGTTCAGACAACACGACTTGCTTTGATTCATGCGCTACACACAAACGTTCCGCCGCGACCATTTGCATCAGTAAAAATTCGTTCATTCGACACCTCCCAAAAGTTTTAAAAAAAGCCTTCGCTCCAATAGCGAAGGCTCAGAATATGTTATTTTGTGAAAACGGCTTTGATTTTTGTAAACAAGCTTGGTGGCGCTTTTTCCATGCTCATTAATGGCACTGATTCTCCGAGTAAGCGGCGCGCAATGTTGCGGTAGCCAAGTGCTGCGGTGTTTGACGGATCCATTACGATCGGTTCGCCTTTGTTTGAGCTCGAAATAACGCGCTCGTCATCTGCGATAATCCCCAAAAGGTCAATCGATAAATGCGTTGTAATTTCATTGACATCTAACGCTTCTCCCGCTTTCATCAAATGTGGACGAATTCGGTTGATAATTAGACGCGGCGCATCAATGTTTTCTTCAAGTTCCAACAAGCCGATGATGCGATCTGCGTCACGAACAGCTGAAATTTCAGGTGTGGTCACGACAATTGCATGATCAGCTCCAGCGACCGCATTTTTATAGCCTTGCTCAATTCCAGCTGGGCAATCAATAATGACGAAATCATAATCGCTTTTCAATTCAGTTACTAATTCTTTCATTTGTTCGGGATTGACGTCATTTTTGTCAGCCGTTTGTGCAGCTGGCAATAAATACAGCATGTCTTCAAACCGTTTGTCTTTAACAAGCGCTTGATGCACTTTGCAGCGACCTTCGAGTACATCAATCAAATCATAAATGATGCGATTTTCAAGTCCTAAAATTACATCAAGGTTACGCAATCCAATATCGGTATCAATCAAACAAACTTTCTTTCCTTGAAGAGCCAATGCAGTGCCGAGGTTGGCGGTTGTCGTCGTTTTACCGACGCCTCCCTTGCCTGATGTTATTACGATAGCTTCTCCCACACTAGCTTCCTCCTTTAAACGTTGAAATTTGCGGACGAATAAACCGCAATTCCTGCAAACGGTCAATGATGATTGTGCCATTTGTATGTAAATAAGCGCATTCCATTTCCGGTTGTTCCGAAAGACTAGACAATTCGTCTGTCATCGTTTCCAATTCGTCGTGAATTTTCAATTGCGTTGCTTCTAACCACGATGCCGCAATAACTGCGTCACGATTGCCCTTTGTTCCTGCATGCGCCGCGCCTTTTAGTCGGCCCAGTACATAGACACTGCCGCCTGCTTCTACCCGACCATTGGGGTTAACATCTCCAATAACGACCAAATCGCCTTCAGCTTTAATCACTTGACCCGACCGAACAATGCCGACATAGGTTTCCGACTGACTTTCAAGAATTTTTTGTTCACTTTCTTGAACTGTCAAGATATCACTTGTCGTTGCGATTACCTTTAAATGAGGATTTGTTGACACCACTTTGCTTAGTTCTTGAATCTGGCTGTCTGTGCAATAGCGTTTGTTCAAATGCACCGTGACTTCGGTATCGCTGTCAAGCGCAGGATCCGATACTTTCGCTGCTACTTCAACCAATAAATCCGCATACGCACATTGATCGTCAAGATACAGCACAAGTCCTTTATTTTTCCCTTTAATCGTAACGAGATTTTTCAAAAAAATGTCACCTGCGCTTTCATTAATATAACCCTATCTTATTGTCACGCTCAGATAATTGCGTGACCATTACCGACTTGAAAACCCAGCCGAGCATCACCAAGAAAATGGAGTTGGCGATCATCGTTGGCCATAACCGCGTCGTGATAAATGTACCAAGCGGCATTCCTGTTAATGAAATAAGCAGGAAGAATTGGTAAAGCAAAAATTCGAACAATGCCAATAAAACAAGTGTCAGCAAGGTTGCCGTCAATAAATTCCGGGGGATTCTTTTGAATGCGAACGCCGCAACCAGACAAATAGCTGGATACAAAAAAGAATATAACCCAATAATATCAATGTAAAAGACATCATACAAGAGCCCGAAAAATAATCCGTAAAACATCGCATGCTTTAAATCATAATAAAGCGTCAAGAAAATCAAGAACATAATTAAAAAACGTGGCACGATGTAATTCAATTCACCGTCAATATTGAGCGGCGAAAAAAGACCGAAAACCGGTTCCATGAAAAACAGGACGAGGCAGATCAACGGGATAAGAAAACGGATCATGATTCATCGTCTCCTGTCACGCCATTGTCTTCACCGTCCACTTCCGGCATCAATCGGTCTGCGATAATTACATGGTTTAAAAGAGAAAAATCCGCAGCGGGCTTAACATAAGCAAGCTTTGTCAACCCAAACTCATCAATCGTCACTTCTGTAATGGTGCCGATTAAAATACCTTTTGGAAAAATACCACCAAGTCCACTCGATATCACTTGATCGCCTTTTTTCAATTCAATATTGGCGTCAATCCGCTTTAACAGAAGTTCACGACGTTCTGCGTCGTATCCTTCAATTAAGCCGAAAACGTCTTTTGCACCACCAACGACCATTGCAGAAACACGGTAATTTGGATTGATCGTAGAAATCAACTCGACAGTTGACGTCGTCGGTGTGGTCAATGTGACTTTTCCAATCAAACCGCTCGCCGTCATAACGGCCATATTTACTCCGACGCCTTGATTTGAACCTTGGTTAAGAATAATTTTTTCTTCCCATTGATCGGGATTTCGCGCGATGACCGTAGCCTGAATTGGATTGTAATCACGCAGCGATTGTTCTTTGCCGGTAATTTTTTTCAATTCTTCGTTTTCAGAACGCAAGTCCTTAACTTCAGCCTGCACTCCTGCAAATTCTTCTAAACGCGTTTTTAGATGCTGGTTTTCTTCAAATGTATTTAATAAAGAATCCACATTTTCAAAAATTCCAGTGACAAAATGAGCAGGGCGTGAAAACACCGACTGCCCCGCTCCAACAGCATCTTTTATAAGTTGTTCCGGAAGCGACACATTGTCACGATCACGGAGCGAAAAAGAAATCAGGGCAACGAGCAGGATGACACCCAACAGCAGCAATATGAGCCGCTTGTTCGTAAAAAGCTGTGGCATATTGCCATCCTCCTTATTTAATTGATAACTGACGTCGGAATTTCTCGATATTTTCCAACGCCTTGCCTGTGCCGAGCGCGACACAATCCAGTGGATATTCGGCAATCGATACGGGCATCAGCGTCTCAGCCGAAATAACACGGTCGAGATTTTTCAAAAGTGCGCCTCCGCCTGTTAACACAATACCATTTTCTAACACATCTGCGCTCAACTCAGGCGGTGTTTTTTCTAAAGTCGCTTTAATACCTGCGACAATAGCGGCTACTGGTTCACTCAAGGCTCCGGCAATTTCTTCGGAAGTTACTTGCAAAGTTTTTGGAAAACCGGTCAACAAGTCACGTCCACGAATTTCCATCGAAGCATCCTTGTCATCGTTTTCCATGATGCGTGCAGAACCGATACCAACTTTAAGTGCTTCCGCTGTTCTTTCACCTATCAACACATTATAGGTTTTTCGGATATACTGCGTGATTTCCATATCTAAGGCATCTCCTGCTACACGAATCGATTCGCTCGAAACAATGCCGCCTAAAGAAATAACCGCCACTTCAGTCGTTCCGCCTCCAATATCGACGACCATACTGCCAACAGGTTCCCAAACTGGCAAATCTGCGCCAATCGCTGCTGCAAAAGGTTCTTCAATCGTGAACGCTTCACGCGCTCCCGCTCCGTGAGCAGCATTTAACACAGCGCGCTGTTCCACTGACGTAATGCCGTAGGGCACACAAATCAGTACCACACCGCTTTTCCATTTACCGCCTGCTGCTTTAAACGCTTCAGCTAAACAATGCTTGATCATCGTCAACGTGGTATCGTAATCGGCGATCACGCCGTCACGCATTGGACGAATCGCGACAATTGAGTTTGCGGTACGGCCCATCATGTTTTTAGCTTGGTTGCCGACTGCCACGATTTCGCCGTTTTTTTTATTTTTAATGACTACAGAAGGCTCGCGAAGAACGATTCCTTTGCCTTTAATATAGACCAATGTATTTGCAGTACCTAAATCAATTCCAACATCTTTTAGACCAAATCCAAACACGTTTTTTCTTCCCTTCCATTACAAGCCGTATTTCGGCAATTGTGTTGACACAATACCACTCATTATAGACGAAAAGAAAAAAAATAAACAGTGCTACATGAACCCCTTTTCTTTCAACGAAATGAATTGGTGGTCACCGATAATGACGTGATCAAGAAGTTCAATGCCGATGATGCTACCGGCTTCGACGAGTCGTTTCGTCACATTGATATCTTCTGGAGAAGGCGCTGGATTTCCTGAAGGATGGTTGTGCGCACAGACAATAGAAGCTGAAGAACGGCGCACCGCTTCACGAAAAATTTCACGAGGATGAACAATAGAGGCGTTTAGGCTCCCAACAAATATAGTTTGGCGATGCATCACTTGGTTTTTAATATTGAGGAATAAGACGACAAAATGTTCTTGCTTGAGGGAAGTCATATCAGCCATCAAATAAGAAGCCGCATCTTTTGGAGAACGAATGGTGAATTTTGTATCCGTTTGTTTCGAAGACAAACGGCGGCCCAGTTCTACCGCGGCAAGCAGTTGAACGGCTTTTGCTTGGCCGATGCCATTGATCGCCACCATCTCTTCGATGGTGGCATTTTTCAATTCTTGAATTTGTTCAAAATGAGTGAGAATCCGATTAGCCAAATGCAATACCGATTCTTGTTTGCTGCCTGTGCGCAGCAAAATCGCAATCAGTTCTTGATTCGACAAAGCCGCTGCACCTTGATTGATGAGTCGTTCACGCGGACGGTCAGAAACATGGACGTCGCGGATCATTAACGATGTTTCGTTTAGCATCTGACACTGCTCCCTTCTAAGTAGATAAATCCGGCACTGACAAGTTTCTGTGTTAATGCAGCAATGGGCAAACCGACGACTGCGTTGTAGTCCCCTTGAATTTCTTTAACGAACAAGCCAGAAAGCGTTTGTATGCCATATGCACCTGCTTTGTCATACGGATCTTCCGTATCGGTATAGGCGTCAATCCATGCCTCTGGCAAATCAAAAAACGTCACTTTAACTGTTTCGTGAAATGTGTGCTCACTGGTATCTTGCACAACCGTAACGGCCGTAATCACTTGATGTGTACGACCCGATAATTTCTGCAAGTAGCCTGTTGCTTGTTCTTTATTTTTGGGTTTCAATAAAACCTCATCACCTAAAACGACAATGGTATCCGACCCGATCACGATGGCGTCCGTGCGTCTGGCCGCAACTTCCTGTGCTTTTTGCGCAGCGCATGCTAAAACATAACCAAGTGCCGTTTGAAACTGCTGCGGATCCGGTTCATCTTTGGTGCTTGGGATAACCTCAAAATCAACACCAAGCATCCTTAAAAGCTCCTGACGACGCGGTGATTGTGATGCAAGAACAACTGGGAAATCAGTTTTAAACTTCATGATGAGAATCGCTCCTTTTTCAAGAATCATATCACCTAACGAATCTCCAAAACAAATGAAGAAAAATGAATTTTGGCCGTATTAAGCGGTTGAAAAATGAGATTTGATCGATTGGATTTGCAAAAAGCGCTGTCTGTAGCTGTTTATAATTGAGATTTACGAGAAACAGAAATTCCCAAGCGCCGGTGTGTCCAGTCGTTAAGCAAAACCGGACGTTCGTTCGCTTACCTCGCTTGTTGCAGGAGCCAAGCGATCGGTGAAGGAGAACTGCCTATTTACGTTTCAAAATAGAAAAGGATGAAGCCTCAGCTTCACCCTAGAAAATTCATATACCACGCAAGCAACCCGTCTCCCCAAAAACAAACGATGACAGCCGCCAACGCGATCGACGGCCCAAACGGAATCGGTGTCTTGCGTCCTTTTTTCGTGACGCGCAATTGGATGATGCCTACGATGGCGCCAATAAACGAAGCGAAAAACAAGGTCATGAGCGTTCCGACGGTCCCGAGCACTAAGCCAATAACGAAGAACAATTTAATGTCGCCACCACCCATGCCGCCTTTCGAAACAACCGCAATCAAAAACAGTAAGCCGAATCCAACAACGGCTCCAAGTAAACTATCCCACCACGGATCTAACGGAACAAACAAACGAAGACCGAGCAACACGACTGCGAACGGCAAGAGCACTTTATCCGGAATGAGCATATACGCGATGTCTGACACGGTGATGATGACCAGTAGCGACACAAACAGGATCGCAACGACAAATTCTGGCGTAAAGCCAAATACCAAAAATGATGCGACGAATAAAACCGCAGTCACGGCTTCCATTAACGGATAAACCCAGTGAATCTTAGCACCACACGTTCGGCATTGACCTCTTAAAAACAGATAGGAAAACACCGGTACCAAATCAATTGCCGTTAAGCGCCGGTCGCAATTGGTGCAATGCGAAGGCGGGTAAGCAATCGATTGTTTTTTCGGCACACGTAAGCCGACAACATTAAAAAAGGAACCAAAAACAAGACCAAACAAGCCAATAAAAACAGAATAAGTCAGTACCATAGAAACCCTCTTTGCTTTAGTTTTTTGGGGGATAGTTAGTGATAGAGTTGAAGAAATCACTGCAGGCGGACGCTTTCCGCGGACGAAGCGCTGAGCCTCCTCGTCGCAGGCTCCTGTGGGGTCTCACCACTCCGTTTTTCCGCAGGAGTCGCCGCCTTACGTTCTTTCTTCTAAGGTTTTCATTCAAAAGTTCGTATTCCACGCTACAAAAAAGACAGCTTGAATTTGGCTGATCATAAATTTTTCTTAGAGTAGATACAAACTTATATTTAAGAGTCCACATTAGAGATATGGAGCAAAACAGCGTAGACTCCCGCAAGCCCACAGGAAAGCGAAGTTGCTTTGCGGAATATCTAGAAGTGAAACTACATAACTCGACTTATACACAAATCTTCAAACCACCTCTACCAAAAAAAGAGAAATCGCAATGATTTCTCTGATTTTTCTTTTTCTTTATTACCGATTTACAGCTTCTGCATTTTCTTGCACTTCTACTTCTACCTTTACTTCGGTTTCAGAATCGTCGGTTGAAACTCCGGTTTCTTCTTGCGTGGTTTCCAGCGCTTCTTCTTCAGGTGCAACTAAGCTAGTGCCGTCATTCTGAGGCAAAGGGTTTACTTTTTTTGCTGGTGCTGGAGAATCAACTTTCAACGATCCATCTGCAAGTTCTATCAAATCCGGTCGGTAAAATGCTGAAAAGGATACGGAAACTGTTAGTGGTTCGCTTATTTGATCGGCTTTTGTCAATTCTGGATTTGCAGTGAAATCAATAGCTCCTACAACCATAATTCGTTCCATCTGCTCGATTTCTTTGATGAAAGTTGCAATACTTTTATAATCTCTGGCATTAAATTCAACAGCCGTAACAATTTCTTGCACGTTCTCTAATCCTTCTACCGGCTGAAGTAATGTCAAAGGTGCCTCCACAAAGTTTACAGACGTCACAAAAGTCTGCGAGATCAATTCAGCTTGCTCAATTTGCAAAAGGATTAAGTCTGTTAATGGCTCAACAGAAACTTTTTGTTGCAAATCCCTTACACTAATTTTCTCAGTTGGAGGTGCTGCTTTTTGCTGCACCTCTAAAGCCATCAACACTTCTTTTTCCGCAGTTAATAATTGCTCGGACTGAAGACGTGCACCTTTCGCTGGTATATACAAAGAAAAATAGGAATACGCTGCACTTCCTGCTAAAAAAATTGCCGCTAACACGATCAAGGCTAGTTCTTTTTGTCGTTTAGTCCAGTTGCTCATTGAACATCCCCCTCAGATTCTTCAGGAACCTTTTCTTCTACCGGCGGGGTGTCTGTAACAGGCGGTTCTTCTACAACAGGAACCTCTTCTGTTTTTGGGGCTTCCGTTATCGTTCCATCAGCATTGACCGTGCCCTCGGCGGCTGGTAAACGTTCATCTATGTAAACCAAACTATACGTAGCTAAATAACGTGGATTTTCTATTAACGCTTCTGGATCCTCAATAGATCCTTCTTCTTCCTCGATCAAATCCAATTCTTCGTTCGTTACAGAATCCAGTGTAGCTGACTCTAAAAATTCAGAAGCCTTTAACTGAGTCAAGTAATAAGCGGCTTCACGAGACGTATCGAATTGAATGGTTAACGTACCTAAGTTCGGTTTAACAAATGAAAACGAATCAAAAAATCCACGTTTGGGTAAACGGGAAACAAGGTCACCAAGCAATGGCACAGTATCAAATTGATAGCCTTCTGCCCACACAACCGTTGCTTGCAATTGCTGCTCATCATTTAACCCAATAGACGCTTCTAATTGTGCACGAATTGCTTCACTTTGACTCGTGACCAATGTGTATTCTGCATCTGTTGCGACTTGCTGCTTGCTCTGTGACTGTGCCATAAAGAAAAAAGTCGCCCATATTAAAACAGCCGCCAATATAATGCCAAGCACCGCAAAAAGGGCGACGGGACGTTCCCGTTCTTTTTGCGGCAATAAATTAATATCTACTAACATGCTTACACCTCTTTCAGGGCTAAACCGATGGCACGGTTAAAACGTTCGGGAACGCTATCGTTTAATTCGGACGGGATGGGTTTCATGACGATCGGATAAACAGGCACGGATAGTCGGTTTTCAAGTCTAGCTTGAAGTTCTGGCCAATTGTCCAATCCATTAAAAATGACTTTCGTAATCCCCGCTTCGCCAGCATTCATACTATAACGATAAAAATTGCCCAATTTTTCAGCTTCTGTTTCTATCTCTTCTATCAATATAGCGGAGTCCAAGAAATCTTCTTCAGCCAACTGGAATTCAACGGGACGCATGAACAGCGGATAATGTTCATGAAAAATTGACACCGTCATTTTTTTTGATTGAAGATCAATCATCATAATATGTTCTTCTTCGGCAAAATCGTGTTGCACGTACGCCAAGCGATATAAAGCGAGCGGCGTAATGTCCGCCACTGCTGCTTTCATCTTCGCTCCGTCAAACAGCTGTTCATAGGAACGGATTACGGATTCTTTTGAAGCGATGATCAACACTTCAGCATTGTCGTTGTAAGGTACAACATCGAACACCGGGTCTTCAAAAGGCAGATACAGCGTCGAACCAATTTCAATAAAGAAATGGCCTTTCAGCTCATCTACTTTAACACCTTGGGGAAACGTAACTTTGCGGATGATAACGAATTCGTCAGGGGCGAGGAATCGGACTGACTTCTTAGAGAGACCCCACTGATGAACAGCCTCATCGAGTAACGAACCAAGCGCTTTCACGTCGACAATTTCACCATCCTTGATAATCCCAGGCGGAAGAGCCATCTCTTCCGCTTGGCTTATATGGAGCGGTTGTGTGGTTTTGAACTCCACATAGCGGATGGCATCTTCTTCTATTGTCATTGTCACCACACGCGCTTTTTTCGTTAAAAACGATAAGGCCATTTTTTCAGCTCCTAAATAAATTGCAACTTTATGATTATTGGTTAATGGTATGTGGTCCCGCTTCACTACCCTTACCAGGATGTGCATTAATTCCATTAACAGATGCTCCTGTAAAAGTTAACTTTTTAGTTCCTGAATATTCTATAGCTGTTGTAGTGATTTTCAAACCTGTAGTAGTTTTTTCAACAAAGTTATTAGTAGGTGCCGTTTCGGTTCCAACTACTGTTACAGGTATTTTCCCTGCATTGTCTAAGAATCCTTGACTTTGCAAAACTGATACTGGCACTTTCGTTTTTTCTCCATTTTCTGTGAAATAAATATTAGCAGCAGATATAACATTTGTAGCATCGGCTTTAACCGCACTATAACGACTATTCTCAATAATATTCCCAATCGACGGAATAGCAATTGCAGCAATAATGGCGATAATAACGATAACAGCTAATAGCTCGATTAAGGTCATCCCTTTTTCGTTATTCAATTTTTTTTGTAAATAGTTCTTCATTTTCTTTTCCCCCTATTTTTTTACTTTTATATACTACTTTGAGTACGTCTCAATTATAACAATAGAACCAATTATAGCAATAGCTTTTTCTTGCTATTTTACAATTATTTTAAAAATAAATGTAAATATTACACTACATACTGTCTACATTATTAAACATTTCAAACATCGGCAGCATAATAGATAGCACTATAGTACCAACTAATGCAGCAAGTAATACAATCATTAAAGGCTCAATTAGCGCTTTCAGTCGATCTGTTTCTGCATCTACTTCACTTTCATAGAACTCAGCCACTTTTAATAACATGTGATCCAGCGAACCCGTTTGTTCTCCGATTGAAATCATATGTGGAATCAGTGGTGGAAATGCCCAGTGATTGCGCATCGGTTCTGTTAAAGAACCACCACGTTCGAGCGAGTCACGTGAAGCGATCAACACTTTAGACATCACCGCATTGCCGACTACTTTTTCGACCATTGTCATCGCTTGCAAAATTGGAACAGAACTTGAAAACATTGAACTCAGCGTTCGAGTCAAACGTGCCAATGCCGATTTTTTGAAAATTTTACCGAATATCGGCATTCGAAGCAACATCGTATCAAGCAGCATTCTGCCTTTTGTGCTTCGTTTCATCGCCCAAAACAAAACACCGATCAATAGCGCGACGATAATGATTACATACCAATATTGAATAACCAGGTTACTTGCTTGCATCACCACTTGCGTTAATAACGGAAGTTCACCACCAAATCCTTCAAACATTTCAACAAACATCGGGACAATTGTTGCTAACAAAAAGATCACAACACCGATAGCAATAACACCAACAACCGCTGGATAAGACATAGCGGAAACCACCTTTTGTCTCGTCTGGTATGCTTTGTCGTAATGAGTCGCCAAACGGTCTAACGATTCGTCGATATTTCCGGACATTTCACCTGCTTTGATCAAATTAATCGTTAGAGGCTCAAAAATTTTTGGGTGTTTTGCTAAACTATCCGATAAGCTATTCCCTTTTCGCAACTCATCTTCTATCATTGCGAGCGTCTTTGCTAATGCTTTTGATTCGACTTGTTGAGACAGAATACGAATGGTATCCACAATCGTCACTCCAGCACGCATCAATGTAGAAAACTGACGCAAGAACATAATAAATTGATCGCGTTTCACCGGATTTCCAATACTAATATCCTTTTGGAGAGTCGTGGTTTCAATTTCTTTAATATCAATTACTTTGATGCCGTCATCACGTAATTTAATAATCGCTTCTCTGCGGTTTCCGGCAGTAATCATTCCAGTTCTTACTTTCTTGGTATCGCGTCCTTCGTATTTGAAGCGTGCCATATTAGTCTTCCCCTCTTAAATAAGGGTGAGCCACTTGACGCGTGATTTTCCCACTCGTTAACAGTTCTTGAATCGACGTTGACATCATGTGCATGCCCGCTGCACGATTGGTCAAAATGACGTTTGGTATTTGGTGTACTTTTTCGGTACGGATTAAGTTCGCAACGGCCGTATTATTAATCATGACTTCTGTTGCAGCGATACGGCCTTTACCATCTGCTTTTGGTAACAAACGCTGTGAAACAACGGCTTTTAATACACCACCCAGTTGCGTGCGGATTTGCGCTTGTTGACCCGCTGGAAACACATCGATAATTCGCTCGATTGTAGATGACGCGCTAGATGTATGAAGTGTTGCCATCACCAAATGTCCTGTTTCAGCCGCCGTAATGGCGGTAGTGATCGTTTCCAAGTCACGCATTTCTCCAACTAAAATAACATCTGGATCTTGGCGCAAAGCCGCTCTCAAGCCATTTGAAAACGAATTGGTGTCAAAGCCAATTTCTCGTTGGTTAATAATTGATGTACCGTGTCTGTGTAAGTATTCAATTGGATCTTCTAACGTAATAATATGCTTCGTCATTGCTTCATTAATATGGCGAATCATTGCAGCCAAGGTCGTCGATTTACCAGAGCCTGTTGGTCCAGTGACTAATATCAAACCTTGATGAGTTTCGGCAAGTGTTTTTAGTATGGCTGGCATTTTTAATTGGTCAATTGTTGGAATTCCTGAAGCAATGGCTCTAAAAGCATGCGATACAGAGCCTCGCTGCTGAAACGAATTGACACGATATCTTGCAACACCAGGTAACGAATAGGCATAATCCATTTCTCCTTTTAACACAAACGTGTCCCATGCTTTTTTGGGAATCAACGCTTCACTGATTTCTCTCGACTGATCTGGCGTTACGATTTGCTCGCCGTATCGCTGAAGTTCTCCATTCATCCGAAAGACCGGTGGGATACCTGCTGTTAAGTGAATGTCTGACACATCTAACTTACTGGCTGCTGTTAATATTTCATCTATATAGGTAGTAGGCATAGGCTTAATCCATCATGGCAACGCGCAGAACTTCTTCTGTTGTTGTCATGCCCTCCTTCACTTTTGATAGGCCATCGTCAATCAAGAAAATCGTTTTGTTTTGCAGTGCAATTTCGCGAATTTCTCCAGCTGTTCCGTTGCGATTGATAATATCTTTTATTTCTTCGTTGACAACAAGCACTTCATGAATCGCCATGCGACCACGGTAGCCCGTCATGTTGCATTGTGAACAACCACTCCCACGCGCAATTGTTTCAATTGTTAAACCTCTTTTTTCAAAAATATGCTTTTCGCGTTCCGTCGCTTGATGGATTTCACGGCAATCTCGACAGACACGACGGATTAACCGTTGTGCAACTACCGCATTTAGAGAAGCCGTTACAAGAAACGGTTCTATGCCCATGTCCATTAAACGCGTAATCGAAGCAATTGAATCATTCGTGTGAATCGTACTCAGCACTAAATGACCTGTAAGTGATGCCCGTATCGAAATATCAGCTGTTTCTTTGTCGCGAATTTCCCCTACCATGACGATATCGGGATCTTGGCGCAGGATAGAACGAAGTCCAGCCGCAAAAGTCAAGCCGACATTGGTATTTACTTGAATTTGGTTAATGCCTTCTAGTTGGTACTCAACCGGGTCTTCTACCGTTATAATATTAACCTCTTCACTATTTAACTTGTTCAAGGCTGCATAAAGAGTCGATGATTTACCTGAACCGGTAGGACCAGAAATCAAAATGATACCATTTGGTTTGTCAATTTCACGCATAAAGCGCTCCATATTCAGTTCACTAAAGCCAAGCTTGGAAATATCAGTTAAGTTTGCACTTAAATCTAAAATTCGCATGACAACTTTTTCTCCGTAGACAGTCGGCAATGAAGAAACCCGCAAGTCGATAGGTCGCATATCTACATTTGTTTTAATCCGACCATCTTGTGGAATCCGGCTTTCTGTAATGTCAAGATTCGCCAAGATTTTAATGCGCGCTGTGATCATCCCTTGCATCGCTTTTGGCAATATACGTTCCGTTCGGAGGGACCCATCAATTCGGTAACGAATCAATACTCGGTTTTCTTGAGGATCCATGTGAACGTCACTTGCTTTTAGCGATACAGCCGTTGAAAGAATCTGACTGACTAAACGGACAATCGGTGCATCTAAGTCTCCCATATCTTCTTGTTGTCCTTGCTCTTTTTCAGGCAAATCAACAATAAACTCATCAAACGATTCTTCGTCATAATACTTAGAAATTGTTTTAGTAACATCTTCTTTTGAGGCGATTACTGGCGCTATCTGAAACCCCGTTGTCAATCGAAGATCATCAATCGTAATATAATCCATCGGGTTTGTCATAGCAATAAATAATTTATCACCTTCTATTTTTAGCGGCACTAGCTGATTGCGCTTTGCCATTTCCTTTGGCACCATATTAAACAAGTTTTTATCGAAAGGATAACGGAACAATGAAACGTGTGGAATGCCTAATTGCACTTCAAGAGTTTCAATCAGCTGTTGTTCTGTAATCAATCCTCGTTGTAATAGCGCATCTCCTATTTTTTGTTCTGGTTTTTTGGTGTTGAGGGCTTCATCAAAGTCTGACTGTGTTAACAAGCCATGGTCGACTAGAATATCCCCCAGTCGCTTACGTATTTTTGCCAAGCTTTTTCCTCCCTCACATCGATTAAGGATTAACTAAATTTCCACCCTTATCATATATAGGTTTATCGGTTTCCGAATTCTTGTCTGAATTTGGAGTTGAATTATTTGTTTCTTTGTCTGTAGAACTACCTGTCTTACCAGAATCAGCTTCAGTTTTACCGTTTTCAGCCGCTTGCTCTTTTCCTGATTCAGAATCAGCTTCGCTCTTTTCGTCTACTGATTCACCCGGTACCTGTTCTTCTTCTGGAGATCCATCTAATCCTGTTTCTGGAACTGCTTCTGCAGGAGGAGCTGTTAATGGATAAAGTTCTATACGATTAATAGGTGGATAGAAGTCAGTAGAGATGGCTTCAACTTTTAGCTCGTCTCCGTTACCCATAATCGACCTGACTATTTCAACACGAACACCTTCGCTCCCTTCTTCTTCTACTGCTTTTCCAGTCGTAACAAAAGCACTGTACTGCTTAATCAATCGAGGATTGACAGTTTCTTTACTAGAAGTTGAAACAGTATAGTCATATACAAAGGGAAAGCCTTCTAATGACGCAGTTAACGAATCACCCGTAAATGCTGTATTTAATGTAAAGGAACTAGCATTTGGATTAGAAAAAACCAAGTCAATGCCAAGCGAACGATTAATGGTTGCTTCTTCGCCAATAGCAATCTTTTCTGGAATTCGATTTCCAATACTACGTTCTTCTATTTTGAAATTTGTCTTGAGTACTACCGCATAAATTGCCGAAGCGATTTCAGTAAGTTCGGAATCTGATAATCCAATAGGTTTTAGTTCATTGATAAAGGTTAAAAAGGAAATTTTTTCACCAGGAGCAATCTGCATACCATTGATGGCTGCCACAACAGCTACTGTGTTTTCATTGATTGATACTTGTGGGAAAGCTACTTTTGATACGGTCTCTTGTTCAACATCAAGAGAATCATCACTAATTGTTACGGTTGTTTTTTCAAGACCTGCTTCAAGCGCTTCTTCTAATTTTACGTTAATTTTTTGTACTTCTGCTTCAGAAAATGCCACTCGCGGGAAATTCTCAGTTAAAAAGCGCTCAGTGGTCTTTTCTGGAAGGTTGTATAAGAAACTATTTTGCATACCGGACTGTGCCTGCTGAGCTGTTTCTTCTAACAGAATTTCTGCATTATCTAACGGATAATTTGCAGTAGCATCTTGATACCTTACTAGTAATTCGGAAGACTGATGCCAATTTTCGAGCGTTCCAGAAAATTGAGCCATAGCTCCAGCTACTTCCATGTTTGAAACATTCGTTGTGCCTATATACGTATCGTCACCAAATTGTTCTTTGGGAAATAACCATTTGTCTACGGCTGCAGCTCCTGCATTGGAAACGCCAAAAAACAACAACCCTGATAAAAAAATTGTTAAAAACGTCTTACCGAAAACTTGATTATTCAACTTTCTGTTCCTCCTTAATCACAGCGATTGTCTGCATACCAAATGGCTTCTCAACTATCGGTTCATGCACTGATTGCTGAATCGGTTCCACATGTTTAGGTTGTTTCAATGACGTGCTACTTTTTTTGTTCCTGCGCTCTTGAATAAGTTGCTGATTTTTTAGTTGTTCTTTTTCAAGGAATTTCGTATAACTCAATGCAACTAGTAAAGAAACTCCAAGTATGCCAGCTATCGAAAGAATTAGTGAAAATGTACTTTGCATAAAAAGTCCAATGGCAGCCACGAATATACCTCCACCTAGTAAGATCATCCTATTTTTTCTAATATCACCTTTTGTAAAAAAATACAAAATAGACAACGTACTTGCAGCAAAAATTATGAATAGTAAAATGCGAATCATTAAAACTCCCCCTGTATAGTCAGTACTTGATACTGCAGTGTTAAAAATGATATTTCCTTTTAATTTGTAAATTAAAGTAATAAGATAGGTTAAAGTATCTCATCTGATATAGCTATAATACAAGATAAATGGTATAAATAGTAGTGAATTGTAAAAATAGTTATCAACACTTATTTCCTATTTAACGTATAATTTATTACATTTTTATGTGGTCAAGTTACAAGTAAAATGATATACATAACAAGATGGTTAAACTTCCTAAGTTATTACTACTACTTTTTACATAAGCGGGTGAAAATACAATGAGGTTTTATATGAATAACGATAGAGGGTTTACACTAGTCGAGGTACTTGCTTCCCTAGTCATTCTTTCTATTGTATTGACGAGTTTCACAGTAGTTTTTGCGAATACAAATCGGTTGGCAGTGACAAACAGTGAGAAACTAGTTGTTATTAATTTAGCTGATTCTTATTTAGAACGAGTCAAATTAACTCCTAACGAATTTATTGATAGTTATCCACCTCTTAAAAATATTGATAGTAAACAAAAGCCTTCTTTTATCCATACAATAAACGAAAAAAATTATGATGTTCTTATAAAGATAAAAAAAGAAACTTCCGCTCCTTTGCTAAGTGTCGTGGTTGTTGTAAAGGCGGTAGATTCTAATGTATCAAGTTCAGTTGAAGGGTTTGTTCCATATGTTATGTCGATCAAATAAACTGAATAACAATAAAGGTGTTACATTAGTTGAGTTGTTGGCAACAATTATACTCGTTAGTATAATAGCTACTCTTGCATATACAGTACTTTTTCAAGGCTATTCCAACTATCAGCGTACGAAAGTTGAAACCGAATTGCGTGATGAGGCAGATTTGATTATGGCTAGTTTAATTTCTGATTTATTTGTCTCCAAAAAATCCGACTTAAAATTAACTGAAACCTGCAAAAACGGGATAGTTGAGTCGCATGTAAAAGTAACCAAAAAAGATGGTTCTAGCTATGAAACTGGGTTTAAAAATAAACAAATACTTATAAAAAATCAGTCTGTACAATTTTTCAATCAATCAGTTTCGTTAGTAAATCCTACTTGTACTGGTAGTTCATCTGAAATTCTAAATTCTAATCTTACTTCAATAGATGGCGTTGCATATACTGTTTCATTCACACTAGAAATAGTAAAAAAACAAAAAAAAATTCAAAAGGAATTTATAAACACTATTGTAGTTATTAATGACTGATTATTTTTTCAATAAGTGTAAAAAATTTATATTCTTTTAAGAATTGGAGGAAGTTCATTTGAACCACATAAAAAAACAGCAGGGCTATGCCTTGTTGTTAACACTTGGGTTAATCGTAATACTTACTATTCTTGGAGCAAGTCTGCTCATGTTAACAAATAATGGTTCCTCTAAGAATGAAGTAAGACAAGATATCACTCGGTCTTCCGACTTATCTCAAAAGGGTATTGATTTAGTTACTACTCAAGTTAATTCTGAGCTTATCACTTTTTTAGGTGACAATGGACGTCCTAGAACTGAATTTATTTTTCAACTAGAAAGAATTTTAGATAGGTATCTCTGTACGGGGAATTCGAGCATCCCAATCAAAGGTGAAACCGGAACATATAAAGCTTGTATTGTATCTTACGTCGATACTGTTGACAAAGACAATCAATCTAATCCTTTAAAAAAACTAGTATCCTTTAAAAGTATTGGGACAGCTGGTGATGCAAATAGAGAAATGATCAGCAAAATTGAAATTGGTGCAGCTACTGCTCCGGAAGCTTTGCGCTATGCTATTGGAACAAATATCGATACAGCCGATGGTCTTCAAAACGGAGAGGGTAATCTTTTGATGCACGGTGGCGTCGAGATTAAAGGAGACTTAAAAGTTGATGGCAATATTGTAACCAGTACCAATGGATACGCACTTTTAGGAGGAGACCGTTGGATTCCAAGCTTAGCTCCTTCTACTCTGCCACTCGAGGGAGCAAAAACAGCAAGGTTATTTTTAGGAAAAAATCCTTATACTTTTAATACAACTTCCAGCTATACAAGCCATATTGCAAGATCAAACTTTGCTACTTCTCCTTACAATTTGAGAACCAATATTTCAGATTTGTTTAGATCTGGTTATGCTCCAACCTTGGTGTCAAGAGAGCCAGTTCAAAGTCCAATAGCAATTACAGAGCAAAAGCAAAACTTTGAATATACAATAAATGGGAGTAGTGTAACCAGTTTATATACAGGTTCAAATAGAATAATTAATAATCAAACATATACAACATCAAAAATTTTTCCAGTCTTTCGTTATAGTCAAGATGAATGCATCGAGTATTATACTTCTGGGAAAAATAAGGGTGAATGCAAGAGAAGTGAAGAAAAATATTACTATGTCGAAACTGGTACTTATACTGTTACAGGTACTAATACATTCAAGCAATTTTCAACAAAGGGAAATGTCGTTATGGCCGGAACAGATACTAAGTTTACAAATGGGCTATATGTCAACGGAGACCTGTCAATCGGAAACAATAGCACGTCTTATGATGTTGATAGATACTCTTCAGTAACCTTAGATGGCCCGATATATGTAAATGGAGATCTTAATATCCAAGGTGCAGATTTACGAAGCAATGCTTTAATCTATGTCAATGGTTCTGTAAACATCTCTCATTCCAGAATGAATGGAAAAATCTTAACAAATAAAAAGCAAGGTTCTTTAATTGTTCTCTCGAAAGGCAATATAAAAATTTCCAATAACTCCGTCAATTATGATGAGCCAAGTTATATCAAAGGATTCTTTTACTCCGAAAAGGATTTTGAAATGTTTGGAGTTGGTTCTAACATGAAAATTGATGGTGGCATTTCAGCAAGAAAAATTGTTCTTAACGCCATACGTGGACGAGCAAAAGACGATCCTTTCAGCGGATCTTACAAAATTCCAGGTAGAAGTGATTATTTTGAGGGTGTCGAAGAACAAAGTAAGCGTAATTCTCGTCTCCAAGTTGTATACGACTTAGAAATTATTTCGACTTATTCAGACTTAAAACAGCAAGAACCTGTTATTTACTCAGTTGACCCACCTACCGAAAAAGAAAGGTCCTATTAAAAAGAGTTAGCAAAAAGGCAGTTGCCTCTTGCTAACTCTTTTTATTTTACATACGCCGCAACCTTGTTCCGTCCTGCCTGCTTTGCGCCAATATACAACGCCCTGTCCGCATTTCGAATGAGCGTCATTCCTTCATCACTGTCGTCAGGTGCAGTTGATACACCCATGCTCATCGTAATGTGGACAATTTGTTGCTGACGATCTGCTCCTAGATCGTTTTCGATTAGAAAATCATGATTTTCAATGCGCTTGCGCAAATTTTCAGCAAGTAACATAGCGAGCTCTTTGCTGTAATTTTGAAGCAATACGACGAATTCTTCGCCGCCGTAACGAGCAATCGTTCCTTCGTCGCCAATCTCTTCTCTTAATATGTCCGCTAGCTGCATGAGGATATCGTTGCCGCTTTGGTGTCCATACCGATCGTTTATGCTCTTGAAGTAATCGATGTCCATCATGACTAAGGACAATTGATCCAGTCGTCCTTCTTTCAGTTCTTTTATGCAGCTTTCTAAGCTTTCATCTAGAAAGCGGTAATTATACAATTTGGTTAAGCCACAGCGTTCGCTTTTGGCAATAACTTTTTGCATATAGCCGGCTTTTTCCAGTGACACGGCAAAATACGTACTGAGGATTTCTAAAATTTGCAGTTGGTGCTTGGCGAAGGCGTATTTCTTTTTAGATGCCAGTACAAGCACCCCTTCTATTTTGTTGTTGCGTGCGATAGGTGTCGCCATGATGCTTTCTGTATCTGCTGGAAAATTGCCTGTCACCAATTTTCCCCAATCTGCTTTTTCATTGTAGATAGAAGATTCACCGGTCAGGATAGCTTGTCCCGCGACTCCCTTTTTATAGGGGACTGGGGCAATGTTACGCGACTCAAATTGATCGTTTTCATAAATTCGCAAAAATTGCTGCAACTCGTTACGGTAATCGATGACATAAGTGTATTCAACTTTAAACATTTTGGCGACTTGTGCGACAAATAAGTCGAGTATTTCGTCTGTCTCTAAACGCGCAGCAAGTTGATGACCGATTACGCCCGCTTTTTTTAAGTCGCTATTAATTTGCTCTGAATGGTTGTACATTTTCATGACCACAGTCATTGTCAAAAACGGTACTCCTAGTAAAACCAGTGCGGCGATACCAATATAGGCTTCGAATAGATACAACGCAATGGCATACGGAAAAACCAGCAGCATTAAAGCGAAGTCCCATATGGCGTCTATCGAAAAGAACTTGCTGCGATTGCCTGTCGTATAATCATATAAGTAATAAATGATTTGATTGCTCAATACGGAAGCTACTTGGAAGATCAGTCCGAAGATGATAACAGTTGTCAGGTTGAGCGAATTAAACTCACCCCCTACTGCGATATATGTTAGGCCAGCAATGAGCGAAACAGCTAAAAACATCATGGAGTTAAAAGGAATTCGCACCGACTGCTCCTCATCTGTCCGACTGCGATACAAAACTATGAGCATGGTCAATTGTGAAACCAGTATTTCAATAAAAATTCCATACTTTAAGAACAGTGCAACTGTCACCCATTGCACTAAAAAAGTCGACGCCCCGTTAATATTCATCGGCATCAAACTCATTAATACAAAAAACAACACATAAGCAAACAAGTTCCAAGGATCCTCTATGGTCGGTGGGAACAACTGATAAGCAATGATTAAACTTATCGGCACCAACAATACCCACAGCATCCAAAGAATTTTTTTCCGTTTATTGTTACCGGCCATAACTTCCTTCCCTTCCTTATGCAGCTATCTATTATTTAACCTATGCCTATGACTGATAACATTGAAAAAATGGAGAAGTAGAATTTCTCAGAACAGTAAGCAGGTAAATCGAACCAGTGACTATAGTCACTTCCTCATTATCTTGTACAGGTAATATATCATACCAATTTAGAATTGTCTTCCTTTTGCTAAAGTTTTCTGAAAATAATATTTCTGCTGGTAACGCTCTGCTGTCATCAAAGTCAACAAAGGTAAAATGATCGCTAACCGTTTCTAATTGACGCAGCACACTCGCGTAGTCTTTCCCTTTCAGTACTCCCATAACAATGTGAATCGTCCGATTCGGAAACAGTTGTTTGATCGTCTCAACCAATGCTTCGGCACTCGCTTTATTGTGGGCACCGTCAAAGAAAACTTCAGGAAAAACTTCTTCAAACCGGTAAGCGATATGTGCAGACGTCAAGCTTTGTAGAGCTTTTTGTTCGCTAAACCTAACGCCAAGCAGTTCTCTCGCAGCTTCTAATGCCAAACTCGCATTTACTAACTGATGCGGTCCTTTAAGTTTTAGTTGAACAGTAGCTAACTCTTGTGGTTGGATTACTTCAGCATGCAAATCGTTCGCAGTGGCTTGAACGATTTCCAATGCTTCACGTGGCAGTTTACCCACTACGACAGGCTTCCACTTTTTAATAATTCCTGCCTTATGCCAAGCGATTTCTTCTATTGTAGTACCAAGAAAGTTCGTGTGGTCCATGGAGATGGATGGGATGATCGCAATTTCTGGATGGATCACATTTGTGCTATCCAATCCTCCCCCCATTCCCGCTTCAATAATGGTAAAGTCAAGTGCATGATTTCGAAAAATCATAAATGCGGCTGCTGTTAACAGTTCAAAATCCGTTAATGGTGTTGTTACCATACTTAACTGTTTCATCACCAGATCAAGTTCATCTGAACTAACCGGATTTCCATCGATTTGAATTTGATCATGAAGATTTTCAATGCAAGGCGAGTAAAAGTTACCGACACTGCGTTCGTGTGCTTGTAAGATCGCTGACAGAAACGTTGCGGTGGATCCTTTGCCATTTGTTCCAGCCAGATGAACAAACTTGCCTACTTTATGTGGATTGCCTAATTCCTCCAGAGCAGACGTGATGGCCTCTAATCCAGGGTGAATGGCTGAGTCTGTCTGTATGTTCCATTTTGTTTTGTATTGTTCTAGTCCGATGATCATAAAGAGCCTCTTTTCTTAGTAAACATGATACACTTTTTAAGTAGGATATTAGCCCGAAGGTGGAATGGATATGACAAGTTGTTGGGTTATTTATAACGGAAGTTTAGTTTCCGATAAGTTTGAAGACCAAGCTAGGCTGGTTGCCGAGGCAGCAGAAAGAGCCAGCATAGATGTAAAAATTATGAAAAATTTTGAGGTTATAATGGATTTATCAGTCAATTTAAGTATACCCGATTTTGCCGTGTTATTGGATAAAGATATCTTACTTGGCTACTTTTTAAAAAGTCGAGGGGTGCCCGTTTACAACGACCCCGCAGTGATTGATTTATGCGACAACAAAGCGACTCAATATGTCCAACTAGCAGCGCACGATTTGCCCATGCCACGGACGATTGTTGCCCCAAAAGTTTATCCGAACTTCTCCATAATGAAATCTGGTTATTTCGAGAAAATTATCAATCAGTTGAAATTGCCAATGATCATTAAAGAAGGTCACGGCTCTTTTGGCATGAAAGTCTATTTAATTGAAACCGAAGCGCAATTTTACGAAAAAGTCGATAGCCTACGAGGTGTCGATTTTGTATTCCAGGAATTTATCGCATCGAGCCGCGGTCGCGACATTCGCGTTAATATTGTAGGAGATCAAATTGTGGCAGCGATGTATCGTCATTCTGAAACAGATTTCCGCGCGAATATAACAAATGGCGGTGTGGCGTCGCCAATCCAACTAACTGCCGTTCAAGAAAAACTAGCGTTGGAAGCTGCTGATGCCGTTGGTGCCACCTTTGCTGGAGTCGATTTGTTGTTTGGTGACAACGATCAGCCATTAGTATGCGAAGTCAATGCCGCCGCGCACATTCGCAATATTTTAAATGTCACAGGCATTAATGTCGCGGACGCCATGATTGCCTATATAGTGGAGGACTTAGCATGAAACTTCTCTATGAAACAGCGGACGCAAAACGCAACCACGAATTTATAGAAGAACTGCAGCGTTTTGGTGATGTTCGTTTGATCCAGTGGGACGATTGGAGTTCAAACGGACTCCAGCTACTCGCGGAAACCGTTAAAAGTGAAACCGTGGTGTTTCGTGCGCGGCGCCCGCAAGCTGCACGATTTCTAGAAGACCAACAGGTTCGACTGGTAAACCGTGCCGAAGTCAACCGTATTGCCAATGACAAATGGCAAAGTTATCAATTGTTTCTATTCCTTGGAGTGCCTGTTATTCCTAGCTACCAAACAGCAACTGAATTTCCGTGTGTGGCAAAAACCGCAGACGGGCACGGAGGTTCCGAAGTTTGGCTGCTCCAAGCCGTTCAAGACATGCCCGTTACCTCTTCGCCACTGATTTTCCAGCCGGTCATTCAGCATCAAGCGGACGTCCGTGCTTATGTAATCGGCAATAAAGTCGTTGGTGCTGTCAAACGCTGCTCTAAAGACTCTTTTAAAGTGAACTATTCTCTCGGTGGTACTGTTGAGAAATACATCCTCACTGCCGCTCAAGAAAAGGATGTCTTACGTATTGCCCGCGCTTTAAAAAGCGACTATGTCGGAATCGATTTTTTGCTATTAGAAGACGGTCAGCACCTGTTCAATGAAATCGAAGATCCTGTTGGGGCCCGGTCATTTTATAAAACACACGAAGAAAACATCGCTGAATTGTTAGTAGAATACCTGCGAACACTGGAACAACATGCACCGTTTGGGCGGGAAGATCGACCGAAATGATTTCTAGTTAAGTTGAACTATTTTTTACCTCTGAATATTCTGCCGGAGTCTGCTTTATTTTTATGTAAACACCGAAAAAATTCGACATTTCTGATTTAGTGAATTTCTTAGCGTTGGCGTGTTCAGGGGCTAAGCGAAGCGAGAGCTATGCCAAAAACGATATGTGAAATGTCCATTCCTAAGTCTAATTTATTAGCTTGTTAACCACAAAAAACCGCTCTCCCATTGGGAAAACGGTTTTTTTCGTTTTACAAGTTCTTTAATTCTTCGATACGTTTTTCAACTGTTGCGTGTTTTTCTAGGTAATCGGCTTGTTTCGCACGTTCTTCGGCGACAACTGCTTCTGGCGCTTTAGACACAAAACGTTCGTTCGACAATTTGCCGCTCACGAGCTTGACTTCTTTTGCCCATTTTTCACGTTCTTTACCGAGACGCGCAAGTTCTGCATCAATGTCGATCAAGCCTTCAAGTGGCATAAACAATTCAGCACCGGATACTACTGCAGACATCGATTTTTCAGGAGCTACCATGTTTTCGCCGATCGTTAAGGTTTCCGGGTTACAGAAACGTTCGATATACGCGGCATTTGCTTCTAGCACGGCATGCGTATTAGCGTCTTTTGCCGAAATCGTCAACGGCACTTTTTTGCTCATTGGCGACTGTACTTCTGCACGGATCGTACGTACAGAACGAATCACATCCATTAACAGCTTCATGCTTGAAGACTGACTTTGGTCTGTTAATGAGTTATCTACTGTCGGCCACGCCGCAATGGTAATCGATTCACCTTCATGCGGCAAGTTCTGCCAAATTTCTTCTGTAATAAATGGCATGAACGGGTGCAATAAACGCATCGTGTTGTCGAGTACGTAAGCAAGAACTGAACGCGTCATTTTCTTCGCTCTTTCGTCCTCACCGTATAATGGCAATTTCGACATTTCGATATACCAGTCACAGAAATCATCCCATATAAAGTTGTAAAGTGAACGGCCCACTTCGCCAAATTCATAGCGTTCTGCAAGTTCCGTTACTTGTTCGATGGTTTCATTCAAACGCGTCAGAATCCATGAATCCGCAACGGACTTTTTGCCTGACAAGTCGATTTGGTCGTACGTCATGCCTTCCATGTTCATCAACGCAAAACGAGACGCATTCCAGATTTTATTGGCAAAGTTCCAAACGGACTCGACTTTGTCGTTTGCGTACCGAAGATCTTGTCCTGGAGACGAAGCTGTTGCGAGGAAATAACGCAGCGAATCGGCTCCGTACTCAGAAATAACGTCCATCGGGTCAACGCCGTTGCCGAGTGATTTGGACATTTTACGCCCTTCAGCATCGCGCACAAGTCCGTGAATCAAGACATCTTTAAACGGTTTTTCACCCGTGAATTCTAAAGCTTGGAAAATCATCCGTGACACCCAAAAGTTAATGATGTCGTAGCCTGTCACTAATACGTCCGTCGGGTAGTAACGGCTAAGATCATCGTTTTCTTCTGGCCAGCCAAGTGTCGAGAACGGCCATAAAGCAGATGAGAACCACGTGTCTAATACGTCTTCGTCTTGTGTCCAGTTTTCAGCGTCTGCCGGTGCTTCGTGACCTACATAGATTTCGCCTGTTTCGTTATGATACCAAGCTGGAATTTGATGTCCCCACCAAAGTTGGCGCGAAATACACCAGTCGCGAATATTTTCCATCCAGTGCAAATAGGTTTTCTCAAAACGATCCGGCACAAAGTTAACACCCGCATCGTTTTTTTGTGCCTCAACTGAAGCAGCAGCAAGTGGTTTCATATCGACAAACCATTGTGTTGATAGGTAAGGCTCAACCACTGCTCCGCTACGCTCAGAATGGCCTACTGAATGCAAATGCTCTTCAATTTTAAATAACACATCCAGGTCTTGCAGATCTTTGACAATTTGCTTCCGACATTCAAAACGATCCAGTCCTTCATACTTGCCAGCGTTTTCGTTCATCGAACCGTCTTCATGCATAACTAGTACGCGTTCTAAATGATGACGGTTTCCAATTTCAAAGTCATTCGGGTCGTGAGCCGGTGTAATTTTTACAGCACCACTTCCAAATTCTCTATCCACGTAATCATCCGCTACAATTTCAATTTCTCGGCCAATAATTGGCAAAATTACTTTCTTGCCGATCAAGTGCTGGTAACGCTCGTCTTTCGGGTGAACGGCAACGGCTGTATCGCCAAGCATTGTTTCGGGACGTGTCGTGGCGATTTCAATATGACCACTACCATCTGCAAGTGGGTAACGCATATGATAAAACGCACCTTGTACGTCTTTGTAAATAACTTCAATATCGGAAATCGCTGTTTTTGTGTTCGGGTCCCAGTTGATGATGTATTTGCCGCGGTAAATGAGTTTTTTCTCATACAGCTTAACAAATACTTCTCTTACTGCTTTTGATAAGCCGTCATCTAATGTAAAACGCTCACGCGAATAATCAAGACCTAGCCCTAGTTTTGCCCATTGCTCGCGAATGTGCCCTGCGTATTGATCTTTCCATTTCCATGATTCTTCAAGAAACGCTTCGCGTCCTAAGTCATAGCGTGAACGTCCTTCTTCTTTCAGCTTGCCTTCCACTTTTGCTTGCGTTGCAATACCGGCATGGTCCATTCCTGGAAGCCATAACGCATCAAAGCCTTGCATGCGTTTCATGCGTGTCATGATGTCTTGTAATGTGGTATCCCACGCGTGGCCTAAGTGCAACTTGCCGGTAACGTTTGGTGGTGGAATCACAATGGTATACGGCGTTTTGCCGCTTTCAGGTTTTGCTTCGAAGAATTTGTTGTTGACCCACCAATCGTAACGCCCTTTTTCAATCGATTGTGGATCGTACTTGGTGGACATTTGTTCAGTCATCGGAATTCCTCCTTTAATTTCTGGTAGAACGCAAAAAACTCCCGTCGTCTGTAAAGGACGAAGGAGTTTTTCGCGGTACCACCTTTATACACAGGTCCACTTGCACACCTGGCTCTCAAGTTTCATAACGGATGTTCAGTCCGGTTCCCGCTACTCGTTTCACGGCAACTGCTCGGAGGTGACATTCAACTGGACGCTCATGAAAACCTCTCACCAACTGGTCTTCTCTCTGAAATGTAACGCACAATTTACTATCCTCTTCAACGCATGAATATCTAATTACTCTTATTGTACTCAATACTTGGTTTTAGCGTCAAGTTTATTTTGTAAGGTTTGATTGAGGTGGTAGTTATTTCTGCTTTCTTATGTCGCTTCAGTCGCTTTGGGCATGGCTCTCGCAATAAGCCCGGAAGTGCGCCGGTCTTTTTGCTTCGCCTAGCCCGTGATCGCTCCTTGCTTAGTTAATGGACATGGCTTTGGTGGTGTAGGGTAGGTAGTTGGTGTTGTTTTCTCACTTCGCTTAACAAATAAATATAGATTTTTTGGTATGAGGTAAGTTAGGCAGCTTCGCTTTCTTATGCCGCTTCGGTCGCTTTGGGCATGGCTCCCGCAATAAGCCCGGAAGTTCACCGGTCTTTTTGCTTCGCCTAGCCCTTGGACGCGCCTCGCTTAGTCAATGGACATAGCTTTGGTAGTGTGGGTAGATAGTTGGTGTTGTTTTCTCACTTCGCTTAACGAATGAATTTCGGCTTTGTAGTGTGATGTAAATAAGGTAGCCTCACTTTCTTATGCCGCTTCGGTCGCTTTTGGCATGGCTCCCGCAATAAGCCCGGAAGTTCACCGGTCTTTTTGCTTCGCCTAGCCCGTGCTCGCTCCTTGCTTAGTCAATGGACATGGCTTTGGTGGTGTAGGGTGGGTAGTTGGTGTTGTTTTGTTACTTCGCCTAGTGAATGAAGATTGATGTGGGGGTGCAAGTTCGATAAAGTAGCTTCGCTTTCTTATGCCGCTTCGGTCGCTTTGGGCATGGCTCTCGCAATAAGCCCGGAAGTTCACCGGTCTTTTTGCTTCGCCTAGCCCGCGACGCGCCTCAGCTAGGGAGTGGTGGTTGCATAAGTGCACCTATTTTATGTGGGAGTAGAGGGTGTAAAGTTCTGGAGACGCTCGGCCGCGGTGGTGCACGCGCCGTCGCTAAGTAAGGTTGCATTGAACTGGGATAATCGTTTTTCTTAGGTTCTATACATCGCTTCGGTCGTGTGGGGTAGGTAGTTGATGTTGTTTTCTTACTTTGTTTAACAAATAAATATAGATTTTTAAGGTAGCTTTGCTTTTTTATGTTGCTTCGGTCGTTTTGAGCGTAACAATGTGAGACGAGATGAATAACTTGGAGCGAGCTTTGGAACAGCAATGCCGATTTTCTATATCTTGCTAATTTTTCACTACTAACTATTGAGATAAAAGCGACTACCTAAACAGATCAAAATCATTCTAAAAAAAGGGCTATCCCAAAGGGTCATTTTTATGACCTTTTAGGATAGCCCTGTCTATTTTTAGCGTGCCAATTTAGCAAATACGGTATGGAATGCTTCTACGGTTTTTGCGATATGCTCTTCCGTGTGGGCAGTCGATAGGAACATGCCTTCAAATTGAGACGGCGGCAAGTAAATACCTTCTGCCGCCATTAAACGGTAATAGTCAGCGAACAAATCGGTATCCGAAGTTTTCGCTGTTGCAAAGTCGATCACGTTTTCGTTTGTGAAGAAAAAACCAATCATCGATCCTGCACGGTTGACTGTGTGCGGGATGTTGTATTTGGTTGCAGCTTCTCGGAATCCTTTTTCAAGCTGGTCGCCGCGTTCGATAAAAGTGTTGTAGCTTTCTTCTGTTAAACGAGACAACGTTTCAAAGCCTGCGCGCATTGCGAGTGGATTTCCAGAGAGTGTGCCTGCTTGATAAATAGAACCACTTGGTGCGACTTGCTGCATAATTTCACGCTTACCACCGAATGCACCGACTGGTAAACCGCCGCCGATTACTTTACCGAGACACGTCATGTCGGGTGTAACGCCGTAATGACCTTGTGCACAATGATAGCCAACACGGAATCCGGTCATGACTTCGTCAAAAATAAGAAGCGTGCCGTTTTCGTGCGTTAAGTTGCGCAGCTCCATTAAGAAGCCTTCGTTTGGCGGAACCACGCCCATGTTTCCAGCAACCGGTTCTACGATAACTGCCGCTAGTTCACTGCCGTATTCTTGGAAAGCCATACGAACGCTTTCTAAGTCATTAAATGGCACTGTAATGGTATTTTTAGCAACTGATTCAGGTACACCTGGTGAATCTGGCAAACCTAAAGTTGCGACACCTGAACCTGCTTTGATTAATAGACTGTCACCGTGACCGTGGTAGCAGCCTTCGAATTTCAAAATTTTATCGCGGCCCGTATAGCCACGTGCTACACGCAATGCACTCATCGTTGCTTCTGTTCCAGAAGATACCATACGAATCATTTCAATCGATGGAACGCGTTCCATAACTAGTTTCGCCATCGTGTTTTCAAGTTCAGTTGGCGCACCGAATGACGTTCCAAGCGCTGCTGTTTCTTGAATTGCGTTGACGACTGCTGGTTCAGCATGGCCTAAAATTAATGGGCCGTATGACAAAACGTAGTCAATATACGAATTGCCGTCAATATCTGTAATTGTGGCACCGCTGCCTGACTTCATGAAAATCGGATCCATATTGACCGATTTAAAGGCACGGACTGGGCTATTAACGCCACCTGGCATTAAAGTTTTTGCTTCAGTAAATGCGGCTAATGATTTTTCGTATGTCATTCTTTTCCCTCCAACCAGCGTGCTGCGTCTTTCGCGTGATAAGTCATAACAATATCTGCTCCCGCGCGTTTCATGCTCAATAAAGTTTCTAAAACAATTTTCTTTTCATCAATCCAGCCATTTGCGGCAGCCGCTTTGACCATCGCGTATTCACCCGATACGTTATAAGCGACAATCGGTACATCAAAATTATCGCGAACTTCACGGATAATGTCTAAGTACGACAAAGCTGGCTTAACAATCATGAAATCTGCACCTTCTTGAATATCAGAAGTTGCTTCACGTAACGCTTCCATACGGTTTGCTGGATCCATTTGGTACGTTTTACGATCCCCAAATTGTGGTGTACTGTGAGCCGCTTCACGGAAAGGTCCGTAATAAGCAGACGAATATTTAACACCGTACGACATAATGGGTGTGTTTTCGAATCCCGCTTGGTCAAGTCCGTAGCGAATTGCAGCAACAAAACCGTCCATCATATTTGATGGTGCAATAATGTCAGCTCCAGCTTTTGCTTGAGAAACCGCAGTGCGTGCTAGTAAATCTAGTGATTCGTCATTTAAAATCACACCATTTTCGATTACGCCACAATGGCCATGATCGGTATATTGGCACAGACAGGTATCTGCAATAACGACTAACTCAGGATGACGATTTTTCGCAAAACGGATGGCTTCTTGAGTGATGCCATGGTCGTGATAAGCTTGTGTGCCAACCGCATCTTTTTCGTTCGGTACGCCAAAAAGAATAACAGAAGGAATTCCAAGGCCCACCACTTCATCTAATTCTTCACCTAATTTGTCCAATGAAAAATGGAAAACGCCTGGCATTGAAGAAATTTCTGTTTTAATGTTTTCGCCTTCTACAACAAAAATCGGATAAATAAAGTCCTCTTTATGTAAGCTCGTTTCGCGAACCATTGAACGGATATTAGCAGAACCGCGCAAACGACGGTGACGGTTAAAATTTAATTCTTTCATTTCGACAAACTTCCTTTCGCTATTTCATTGATAACTTCTATATACGTATATTTTTTAGGCGTGTAATCCACTGTTCCGCCGCTTTTTAGTATCGCCTTTTTCGTAACGTGGCCAATCGCAGCGGTGCGGATATTCGACCAATCTCCACCTGCTTGTCGGTACGCCGACACAGCAGAAGGACTGGCGAAAAGAATAATAACGTCTTTTAGTTGAACGACCAACTTAGCGTTTTCGATATTGAGAATGGTATCGTAAACAACCCACTCATCCACTTGCATCCACATAGAGGCGATGGTGTTTTTCGCCATTTGACCTTTAATAAACAAGCATTTGGCGACGCCAGAAACAGGTGGGAATTCTTCGATAAAATGATCGGCACTAAAAACTTTCGGTATAAAATCAACGCTGTGGCCATGCTGTTGCAACACAGCAGCCGTTTGATCACCTACTGCTGCAATTTTAGCGCTAACGGTTTCATCCAGTTGACAAAACACTTCAGCACTTGTACGGCTAGTAAAAATTAACCAGTCATAGCCTGCAAAATCTGGTTTTTTTGACTGCCGACTTATCGTTTCTACAAGCGGCAAGTAACGTGTTTGGGCACCAAACGACCGTGCATGTTCAAGCGCTTCTATAGGTTCTCTGGAACCTGTAAAAATCACAGTTTGACCTTCGAGCAAATTTTCTTTTTTAGACATTGCTTTCGGCTTTGACGCGCTGAATTAACTCATAGCCGCCTTGTGCACTAATTTTCTCAGCTACGATGCGGCCAGCTTCGATTGGATCGCGACTAATCGCCACTTCTTTGAAAACTTGATCAGCTTCTGGTGAAGAAATTAGTCCAGTAAAAGTGATTTCTCCCTCGTTCACTGTTGCATATCCTGCAATGGGGACTTGGCAGCTGCCATCCATGTCTTTGAGGAATTTACGTTCTGCGTTAACAGCTAATGCTGTATTGTCATCGTTAAGTTTCGCTAATTCAGCCATCAATTCTTTGTCGTCTTCACGGCACTCGATCCCTAATGCGCCTTGTCCGATTGCTGGCAGGCACTCGTCCACTTCCATAAATTCAGTGACTAAGTCATCTTTCCAGCCCATCCGTTTCAAACCAGCCGCTGCTAAAATAATGGCGTCAAAATCGCCCGCATGTAATTTCGCAAGACGTGTATCAATATTGCCGCGAATCCATTGAATATCAAGGTCCGGACGTATTAGTAACAATTGAGAACTGCGACGCAAACTACTCGTTCCAACAACTGCGCCAACTGGCAATTCCATTAATTTTACATGGTCGTTCGCAATATAAGCATCACGCGGGTCTTCACGTTCAGGAATACACCCAATTGCAAGACCTTCAGGTAATACAGAAGGCATATCTTTCATGCTGTGAACAGCAAAATCGATTTCTTTAGCAAAAAGAGCTTGTTCAATTTCTTTAACAAATAAGCCTTTGCCGCCTACTTTTGATAACATTACATCAACGATACGGTCGCCTTTCGTGACAATTTCTTTGATTTCAAATTCAAATGGTACGCCTGCTGCTTTTAACTTATCAATAAACTGATTTGTTTGTGTCAACGCCAACTTGCTTCTTCTTGAACCTACAATAATTTTTCTCAACTAAATCCTACCTTTCTTTAATACCAAAAATGAAATTCAGATAACCGGCTACCCAAAAAGAAATTAATGAGCAACAATAAAAATGCATAGACATGCGCCAACGCATAATTCATCCCGTTTAACGAGCCTTTGCGGTGCCACCAGAGTATAAAGCTATACACCACTAGCAAAATAAACGATCCTACAATCTTCATGTCGAGCAATGAAAACTCTGACAACGAAATATACGCCCATTGCAGACCCAATACGAGTGACACGAATAAAAGCGAAATACCAACCAAAATAGAAATGGTCATAAATTGCTGTGTTTGGCCAAGTGACGGCAAATTTGCCCATTGCTTTGTCCATTTTTTCTTTTTCAACATTCTGTATAAAATCATATGCAGTGCCGCAAAAACAAACGACAGCGAAAAAGCAACATAGGACAAAATGGCAAAACTAATATGGATGAATAATAATTCCGAAACAAGCGTTTCTCCTACCGGTGAACGCTCGATTTGAACCGGTGCAAACGTGTGGATTGTCATAAAAATAAAGCCAATCACATTAATGAAAAAAACCGCAAAATCAAAGCGGTAGAACATCCTAAGAACAATCGACAACGTCACCAATAACCAGGCATAAAAATAAATGCCTTCAAACAAGGTCAATATTGGAAAGCGTTGCGTTTCGAAAATGTACAATCCTAGAAATAGGGTTTGCAAAGCCCAAACAATGCCGAGCAGCGTCATCGCAATCCGACTGGCTTTCTTTTCTTTATATAAGTAATCTATAAAATAAAAAACAAGGCTGACAGCATATAGAATAACCATAGCTTCATGCAGCCTTGCCATTGTTATATCAGCCATCCCATTCCCCTTCATCTCCATAGTTAAAGGCGTTCCGTCTCTACATTTTAACATATAGATTCGAAAACGCCTCTTTTAGAAAGCTTAAAATGAATATCCGGGAGTTTCTGTTGTTGATTGCTGAGTTTGAAGAACGGCTTTATCCGTTTTCTGTTGTGGTGCTTTCGACTGCTTTTCTATTTCTTTTTCAACTTCTTCTTCAATTCCAAAGATTTGCATGAATAGCTCCAGCTGCTCACGAGATTTGGGCGCACCGCCCATTTCTTTAGCCTGTAAAATTGGATCTTTTAATAATTGATTGATAATCGATTTCGTATGCTTGTTGAGAATTTTCTTTTCACGATCTGTTAAATCAGGCATTTTGTTTTCAATGCTCGCCATCGTTTCCGCTTGAATGCCAAGCGCTTTTTGACGAAGGGCAGAAATCACCGGAACAACACCAAGCGTCGTTAGCCAGTCGTTAAACTGCAGAGATTCCTGATTAATCATCGTCATAATTTCACCAGCTGCGCGTTCACGCTCTGCTAAATTCGCTTCAACAATTCCTTGCATGTCGTCAATATCATATAAAAAGACATTCGGCAAATCACTGATACGCGGGTCCATATCACGCGGAACGGCAATATCTACCATAAACAAAGGTTTGCCTTTACGAAGTTTCTCTACAAATTCCATTAGCTCTAGATCAATGACAAAATCTGCCGATCCCGTCGAAGAAATTAAAATGTCTGCTTCTAATAAAGCGCATTGCAATTGGTTTAACGGTTTTGCATTGCCACCAAATTTATCCGCCAACAGTTCAGCCTTTTCAAATGTTCGGTTGATAACAGTTACGCGGTTTGCACCGCTGCCTTGCAAGTTTTTAATGGCCAACTCGCCCATTTTACCGGCACCTAAAATAACTACATGCTTGTTTTTAAGCGTGCCAAAAATCTTCTTGCCTAGTTCAACTGCTGCGTAAGACACGGATACGGCATTTTCACCAATAGCTGTCTCGGAATGCGCTCGTTTCGCCAAGGTTACAGCTTGCTTGAACAATTGGTTAAATAGGGTGCCTGTCGTTCCATGCTGTTGCCCTGCAAGAAAACTACTTTTTACTTGTCCGAGAATTTGCGTTTCACCTAATACCATGGAATCGATGCCAGCAGTAACGCGGAATAAGTGTTCAATCGCCTCATCCTGTTCATGGACAAATAAATAAGGAGAAATCGCTTCTTGCGAAAAACCGAAATAATCGGCGAGGAATTGCTTCACGTAATATTTCCCCGTGTGAAGCTGGTCCACGACCGCATATATTTCCGTTCGGTTGCAAGTGGAAACGATGACGTTCTCCAATATACTTTTTTGCTCTTTTAACGCCTGCATCGCCTGTGGCAGATCCGTTTCAATAAATGATAGCTTTTCGCGTATCTCCACAGGTGCAGAACGATAATTCACCCCAACTACTAATGTGTGCATGGGTACAAAACACCTTTCACGTTCATTATTTCATCTACATTCATTATATCACTTTTCAGCTTATTTATGCCTTTAAATTTGTGAACAAGACATGACGCTATTGCTTCTTTATAATTATTATAAACTAATACTAGCAAAGGAATTTCGTGTCCACAAGTATAACGCTCTTAGTCGGAATTGACTGTTAACTACAAGCTGAATGAAGAAGCCTTTGACGCACAAAGTCCATGATTACATTGAATTTTACTAGATAAGTTGAAGTAAAAAAACCAATTTTTCTATACCGCTTTGGGCATGACTCCCACAGCAAGTGAAGTGTAGCAGCTTCGCGGAATGTCGACAAGTAGCAGGCATGATCAACCTACATAATAAAAAAGCGCAGCCCAAGGGCTGCACTTTTTTACATTCTGCTTTCGATTTCCAACCATGCTTGGTCTTTACCCAGTCCCGTTTCCGATGAAAAGATAATAAGCGGATCATTTTTATCCATATCCAGCGTCGTGCGGACAATTTTCTTATGCTTGTCCCATTTGCCTTTTGGAATTTTGTCTGCCTTGGTTGCGATAATGATACACGGAATTTCAAAATGTTTCATGAACTCATACATCGCGATATCGTCTCTGCTTGGCGGATGGCGCAAGTCAACGATTTGGATAACTGCGCGCAATGGCTCGCGATTCGTAATGTAACGTTCAATCATCTTGCCCCATGCCTCGCGTTCACTTTTCGATACTTTCGCATAACCGTATCCCGGAACGTCAACATAAAACAATTTTTCTTCAATTTTGTAAAAGTTCAATGTTTGTGTTTTACCCGGTTTAGATGAAATGCGCGCCATGCTCTTGCGACCAATCATTTTGTTGATAAAAGACGACTTTCCGACATTCGATCGTCCGGCTAAAGCAAATTCCGGCAACCCATCTTCTGGATACTGATCCGGACGAACGGCACTAATTACTAATTCTACATGATTAACTTTCATTCATTTTCTCCTTCTAAGGCAATTTCCAATGCCTCATCTGCTTGAGAGACCAATTTAAAAGTCAACTCTTCACGGATTGTCTCTGGTATATCTTCCAGGTCTCTTTCGTTATCGAGTGGCAAAATGATGGTCTTTAAGCCAGCACGATGTGCACTCAAAGTTTTTTCTTTAATTCCACCGATTGGCAGAACGCGACCACGAAGCGTGATTTCACCCGTCATGCCGACTTCACGTCGAACCGGACGCTTTGTCAAAGCAGAAACCAAAGCTGTCGCAATGGTAATACCTGCTGAAGGCCCGTCTTTAGGAACAGCACCTTCTGGAACGTGGATGTGAATATCATGTGACTCATGGAAATTCGGATCGATGCCAAGAGATTCTGCTCGCGCTCGAACAAAAGATAATGCCGTCTGCGCAGATTCTTTCATGACATCACCTAGTTTACCCGTCAATTGCAGCTTTCCTTTGCCTGATGACAAAGAAACTTCAATTTGAAGAGTATCTCCACCGACAGTCGTGTAAGCAAGTCCCGTTGCAACGCCGATTTGGTTTTCCGTCTCTGCCATGCCGTAACGGAATTTACGTTTCCCTAGATACGCTTCGACCTCTGCTTCTCCAACAACTACCTGTTCTTTTTCTTTTGAAACAATTTGTTTCGTCACTTTGCGACAAATAGAAGCGATTTGACGTTCAAGTCCACGGACACCTGCTTCGCGCGTGTAATAACGAACGATGTTCAGCAACGCGTCATCTTTAAACTGCAGTTGCTCGATTGATAAACCATGTTCTTTTAATTGCTTTGGTGCTAAATGATTTTTGGCAATCATCTGTTTTTCAACTTCTGTATAACCAGCAATTGAAATAACTTCCATGCGATCACGCAGCGGTCCAGGAATTGACCCTAAATCATTGGCTGTCGCAATAAAAAGCACGTTAGAAAGATCATAAGTTTCTTCAATATAATGGTCGCTAAACGAATTATTCTGTTCTGGATCAAGTACTTCTAACATCGCAGAAGACGGATCGCCACGGAAATCATTCGACATTTTATCAATTTCGTCTAATAGGAAAACAGGATTTACGGTTCCTGCTTTTTTCATCCCTTGAATAACCCGTCCTGGCATTGCACCGACATACGTACGACGATGGCCGCGGATTTCCGATTCATCACGAACGCCACCAAGTGATACACGAACAAAGTTGCGGTCTAATGATTCGGCAATCGATTTTGCGAGAGAGGTTTTCCCGACACCTGGAGGTCCGACAAGACAAAGAATCGGTCCACGCAAGGAATTGGTCATTTGTTGAACAGCCAAATACTCCAAAACGCGTTCTTTGACACTTTCTAAGCCATCATGATCACGATCTAATACTTTTTCTGCATACTTAATATCCAAACGGTCTTCCGTTGCTTCTGACCACGGGATTGTCACTAGCCACTCAATATAGTTACGAATAATCCCACTTTCTGCAGCTGCAGAAGGCAGCTTCTCGTAACGATCAAGTTCTTTTAACGCTATTTTTTCAGTAGATTCCGGCATTTCCGCTTCTTCAATCCGTTTTTTCAAATCAACTACTTCAGCTGATTTGCCGTCTTTATCACCCAGTTCGGTTTGAATGGCTTTCATCTGCTCACGCAAATAAAATTCTTTTTGTGTTTGTTCCATTGCTTTTTTCACACGCAGATTAATCTTTTTTTCAAGATCGACTACTTCTTGTTCGCTGTGTAACCGAGTAATAAGTAGCTCTAATCGTTTACTAACATCAAAAGTTTCCAGTATTTCCTGCTTGGTCGATACTTTCATCGAAAGGTGAGAAGCAACCATATCTGCTAAGCGACCTGGCTCTTCAATATCAGCTACCGTGTTGTATGCTTCTGTACTAACTTTTTTCGAGCTTTTGACGTAATTCTCAAAATGCTCCAATAGCAAACGCATAAGCGCATCTTGTTCTGCATCTCTTTCTGTTTCATCAGCAAAAGGTGTTACTTCAACAATTGTACAGGCTTCAGTTTCTTCGTAATTTTTTAACTGGCCACGTTCCAAGCCTTCTACCAAAACACGAATTGTGCCATTCGGTAATTTCAACATTTGTTTAACGTAGGCCAATGTTCCAATTTTATGAAGATCGGCTCTTTTAGGTTGTTCTATACTCATGTCTTTTTGAGTTGCTAAAAAAACAATATTATCCTCTAACAATGCTTGTTCCAGTGCAGCTACGGATTGCTCTCGACCGACATCTATATGTAGCACCATTGTCGGAAATACAAGAAGTCCGCGTAATGGTAGTAAGGGTACACGTTTTGTTACTTTTCTCTTAGCCATGTGGCAAGTCACCTCCGGGGATATTTTCAATGTGAGTGGATAACACCTAACCTGATAGCTGCTATCATTGTTGTCTAGCTCCACTTAGGCTCCTTGGGTCATAAGCCACTCTGCCTGTGCGGCAAAGAACGCCGCTTCGTCAGATCGTCTTATGCCTTGTCGGAGCTAAACGGTCACTTTCGCTTTTCTTTGTCCAGCTCAAGTGACCAGCTCCTCGGGTCATAAGCCACTCTGCCTGTGCGGCAAAGAACGCCGCTTCGCCAGATCGTCTTATGCCTGTCGGAGCTAAACGGTCACTTTCGCTTTTCTAATAAAAAACAGGCTAACTCAGAACGCGCGGATTCGCACGATCAGAGTCAGCCCGTATCATCCTTTTGATTGGTCTATCCACCACTCAGCAAGTTTGCGCACTGTGTGGATTTCCACTCATTATGCGGATGTTTTCTCATCGTTGTCGTTAACGTACTCTGAACCATCTTCTAAGATAAGTTTAGGTTGCACGCTGTCCGCAACAGTTTCTTTTGTAATGATGCATTCAACAATGTCTTCACGTGAAGGCAAGTCGAACATGACTTCAAGCATCGTGTTTTCGATAATTGAGCGTAGTCCACGTGCACCGGTTTTGCGCTCAATTGCAAGTTTCGCAATTTCAACAAGTGCTTCAGGCTCAAACGTTAATTTGACGCCATCAAGCTCCATCATTTTTTGGTATTGCTTGATTAATGCATTTTTAGGCTCAGTTAAAATTTGGACTAGCGCTTTTTCATCCAATTGTTCAAGGCTTGCCAATACAGGCAAACGACCGATAAATTCAGGAATCAAACCGAACTTCAACAAATCTTCAGGAATCAATTGACTAAGCAATGATTCCTCATCCATTTCCTCTTTGTTCGGATCTGCACCAAAACCGATGATTTTATTGCCAAGACGGCGTTTAATAATTTGATCGACTCCGTCAAATGCACCACCTACGATGAACAATACATTCGTCGTATCGATTTGGATAAATTCTTGATGAGGATGCTTACGTCCGCCTTGTGGAGGTACGCTTGCAGTTGTGCCTTCTAAAATTTTCAGAAGGGCCTGCTGCACGCCTTCACCCGATACATCACGTGTGATCGATGCATTTTCAGATTTACGTGCCACTTTATCGATCTCATCGATATAAATGATTCCTTTTTCTGCGCGTTCAACATCATAATCTGCAGCCTGAATTAGCTTCAAAAGAATGTTTTCCACGTCTTCACCGACATAACCTGCTTCTGTTAATGAAGTGGCGTCTGCAATTGCAAACGGTACATTTAGAATACGCGCTAACGTTTGTGCCAGTAACGTTTTACCGCTTCCTGTTGGTCCGATTAAAACAATATTGGATTTCGATAATTCAACATCATCAATCTTGCTATTAGAGTTCACACGTTTGTAGTGATTATAAACCGCTACAGCTAGTGATTTTTTGGCTTTTTCTTGGCCAATTACGTAGCCATTCAAAATGTCTAAGATTTCTTTTGGCTTAGGCACTTCTTTGAATTCTACTTCTTCATCTGTACCAAGCTCTTCTTCTACGATTTCCGTACAAAGCTCAATACATTCGTCACAAATATAAACACCTGGTCCCGCGACCAGTTTACGAACCTGCTCTTGTGGTTTGCCACAAAACGAACATTTTAAATGCTCTTTTTCGTCATTGAATTTGAACAATGTATTCACCCCTATTCAAGCCATTATCTTACAAGATTATCGTAATTGTAGCAACTAATTGGATCTATCGTCAATTCAGCGGATTCATCTCTGTGAAATCGGTGTTCTATGTAGTGGAAAACAAGGTGCGTCTCCGCACCTTGTTTTTCTTATTACTTATGTTTTACTTATGTGTTATTCAGAAATTTTTGCGTTGTCCACTAGGAACTCCACTGTGTTTTGCATGCGGATATCATTTTCAAGCATTTCAGTTCCACCTAAAGCTGTTTTGATCTGCTCAATGTCCATGTTGAATTGACCAGCCATTTTTTCAAGCTCTTTATCGATATCTTCTGAAGTAACTTTCATGTTTTCAGCTTCAGCAATTGCTTCAAGTGTTAATGAAACGCGTACGCGTGTTTCAGCATCACCGTGCATTTGCTCACGAAGTGCAGCTTCGTCTTGACCTGAGAATTGGAAGTACAATTCAAGGTTCATGCCTTGCTGAGTCAAACGCTGTTCGAAATCACTCATCATACGGTCCATTTCTGAATGGATCATTGCATGAGGAATATCAATTGTTGCGTTTTCAGCAGCTTTTTGAACCAATTCGTCACGAAGTTTTGCATCAGCAGCTGATTTTTTCTCAGCAACTAAGCTTTCTTTCATTTTTGTGCGAAGTGCTTCTAGGCTTTCAACTTCAGGATCGATTTCTTTAGCTAGTTCGTCGTTAAGTTCAGGAAGTTCTTTTCCTTTAACTTCACTTACTTTAACTTTGAACGTTGCAGCTTTTCCTGCAAGCTCAGCAGCATGGTATTCTTCTGGGAAAGTAACTTCAACGTCTTTTTCTTCTCCAGATTTCACGCCTACCAATTGTTCTTCGAATCCTGGGATGAATGAGTTTGAACCGATTTCAAGAGAATAATCATTTCCTTGTCCGCCTTCAAATACTTCTCCGTCAACGAATCCTTCAAAGTCGATTACAGCTGTATCGCCTTCAACGATCGCTTCGTCTTCTTTAACAGTCAACTCAGCTAAACGTTCTTGGTTTTCTTTCAATTGGTTTTCGATATCTTCATCCGTTACTTCTGTATCAGGTTTTGATACTTCAAGACCTTTGTATTCACCAAGCTCAGCAATCGGCTTTACAACTACTTTAGCTGTAAACACTAGCGGCTGGTTTTTTTCGATTGTTTCGATGTCGATTTCAGGACGGTCAACTGGATTGATTCCTGCTTCTTCAACTGCATTTGCATAGGCGTCCGGTAAGATGAAGTCTAATGCATCTTGGTAAAGTGATTCTGCACCGAAACGTTTTTCGAACATTTGACGAGGCATTTTCCCTTTACGGAAACCTGGTACGTTTATTTCTTTAACAACTTTCTTAAACGCTTTATCAAGACCGGCGTTTACTTCTTCTGCAGGAACCTCAACTGTTAATACTCCTGTGTTACCTTCTTGTTTTTCCCATTTTGCTGACATATTATAAGCCCTCCAAACATTTTCTAAAAAGTCATTTTACGTTTTATACGAATTTTGACAACCTACATATTATAGCACACATGCTGTCAGGTTCAACTATTTCTACCCATTACGCATCTCAAACCACAGTTCAGCTTGCTGAATCAGTTCCAGTAGCTTTTCATCTTCATTAAATGACGTCTTTCCATTGAACAAACCTTCTGTATAATCCATATACGCCTGTACAACTTCTTCCACCTTAAAATCATCCCAAACGAATGGATACAAGAGATAGATATGACGTTCGAATAATTCTTTAACCAATTCAAGTCGCGTCGGATCTTTTGCCAAAGAATCTTCTAAGAGATTCGTCATTTGCCTAATACGCTTGTTATTCAATGGATCGGGCAAACTCTCGGTTTTAAATACGCCTGTGTAATGGAATTTTTGAACTTTTACTTGTGCTTCAATTTTTTCTTGAAATAGCATAAATAATATGTATGTCTTCGTCAATAAATCGGCTTCCGGGTGCTCGATGATCGCTAGCAATTTTTTCTTTAACGCCTGGTAGGACGTGGTCGGCAAAGCTAAAATCAACTGTTCTTGCTCAGAAGGATGCAACACCAAAAAGTTTTCAATGGCATAAAGCGATGCATCTACTTTCTCAGTCGCTACATTCGCAGCAATCCGCTCATTCAATTCACGCAATTGGTGAAACTGCTCAAGTCGCTCTTCAGGTAAAACTTTTTCTTCTATTAAGACTTCAATCATTTTTTCTGCTTCTTCAAATTCACGGACTTGCATTAAAATGCTTATGTATAGCTCCATCGTCTCCAAGTAATGGATCGGACCGATTTGCAACAGTTCTCTACACACTTCTAAAGCTTCTACAAACTCTCCAAGTTCATAGAGACAATATGCATAACCACCTAAAGCGGCTGCATGATCAGGTTCATAAGACAGCACCTGGTAGAGGCTATCTCGAGCATCTTCGTATTGTTCTTCTTTTAGGAACGTCATACCCTCTGACAATAACCGATTGACGGTTGTCGGAAAAACAATGACATTTCCTTTGCGTTTCAATTCCCGGTATTTCTTTCGCACAGTACCACCTCTTTTGTGTTTCATCATCATATCATATTCCCTTTACGCAGAAAATAAAAACCTCAGCATTGCTCGGGCAATCTAACTTCACCAAAAAACTTCATGTTCATTGCTCAACTCTAGCAACTTGGGAATCAGTAGTAAAGCACTAGCGAACAATCCGACCATCATAAGAAGTGAAGAAGTTAACGAAAGATCCATAAGTGTAGACAATGGCAAAGGCAATAAAACCACCCAATTTAGTATCATCGTACGTCGCCTTGATTTTGCAGTGGCGTATTGGTCACTTAGACAGTACGGGCAACGCATCGAGCTACTCATTTTCCATGATGCCTTCATTGATTGCTTCCAAGTCCATTGGTTTTTGCAGTGTTTACACGTCGGCACAGAAACACCTCCTTAGCATTACTACGCATTAACTACTGTTTGGTTTCATTAATCGTCATGTAGGAACTAGTAGGAACAATAGAAAAGCAAACAAATCCTTTCCATCCTCTCTCTCAGCTTGGTCTTCTGTTCGCTAACTATTTGTTTCCGCTGCCTGCTCGTACAGTAGTTTTTCAACCAAAGAAAAATAAGCTACCAGCCTCTTACAGGCTAGTAGCTTATGAACGTTTCTACATTACTTTTCTAACGCTTCGAGAATTGGTTTTTCAAACACAGGCGCAAAACTTCGAGAAAACGTAGCCGTTAAGTGATTGGCATCAAAATGAGTAATAACATTTCCGACGACGTAATGACAATACTCACCGTCGCAGAAATAATCCGTCAAATCAATGGTTGTAGCAGTTTCCGGCATATAATCAGCTTGAGTTATCGGGTTGACGTCTCTAACAATTTCTTCTTGTTTTGCTTTACACTGTTCTGGTTCATCTGCGTTCTGACTGAGGCAGGTTAAAACATGTTGTTTATACCAAGGAGTGTCGCGCACCAAAAATAAAGGAATGTCTTGTTTCTCAAAATACTTCCAAGCTTCGATAAAGCCGTCTGAAACTTCGTCAAACTCCTCTTGTTGGCTGCCTACATTTCCCACAGTGAAAATAAGGTCGGGTGTATCTTTCGCAATTTTTGTTTTCACGTTTGTGAACCACTCGGCACATTCTGGAGAACCGGGCACGTCCTCTTCTGTAAACCGACAACTGCTCTTGAGATAAGTGACAATTTTCAAGTTATGCGTTTTAGCCAACTCTTCAAGCATTGGTTGCCAGTGGGCTGAATGGGATCCACCGACCAAAGCGATGGTGTAATCGTAATCTATGAGCTCCCCATATTCACAAACCTTTGCTGCGGTAGTGACTTTCCCTACCATGCAACGCTCTTCGTAAATAACCGACCGGTCTTGTTCTGCAACTTCAAGTCTCGGAATGAACGGCTCATCAAATTCAGCTAGAGGTGTTAAGCGACCATCCTCCAAATAAACGGCTGCTCCTGGATGATCGTTGATTCTCTCACTTAATGTTTCTGAGTCAGCGACAGGTAATGCCAAAGAGCTTTCTTGGTAGATAAATGTTGAAAGCCATATAGCTCCTGAGAAAACAAAAATGATACTTGCTGTTTTCCAAAGGGACAGTTGGATGTTTCGAACAGGTACTTCGAAGCCGTAAATTGTCACATAAGCAAAAATCGCGGCGACGGTCATGATGAGCAATCCACCTATAAGTGACACGGTTTCGACCTCGAACAAAGCATAATAGAAAATCAGGAGCGGCCAATGCCACAAATAAAACGCGTACGAAATACTTCCGAATTTCACTAAAGGCTTCCAGCTGAGCAATCGGAAAGCACTGAAATGGGTCGAATAATTCCCAGCAACGATAATCAGGACAGCGGATAACACTGGCCATAACGCAGCATAACCTGGGAACAGCTGGGATACTTGCAAGACGATACCGCAGCTAATCAATCCGATTAACCCCATCCACCCTAAAACCCAGGAAAGACGTGAGGAAATCACTATTTTATGAATGGTTAACGCAAGGATTCCACCCACTCCAAATTCCCATACACGTGTGAAGGTATGGTAATAAGCAACTGGCTGATTGACAATCGTTAAGTAAACAGAATAGCCGAAAGATGCGATCGCAACTACCGAAATCACGATGATCAGCATACGTTTAATGTGATTGCTTGAGAAAAGTCTTAATAAAGTAATCGCCACAAAAAACAGCAATAACCAAACTAAGTAAAACTGAAATTGAATGCTCAACGCCCAAAAATGCTGAAACGGAGAAGCACTGTTGTTCTGAGCCAAATAATCTACAGAATCGATGGCAAGCCGCCAATTCTGAAAATAAAACGCCGAAGCTAAAAATTCGTTGAGTGTTTGCTGCTTTGTAAACACTGGCAATATGTATAGACCCGCAATTAAAGTTGTAATACTAATTAGCCAAGCTGTAGGCAACAATCGTTTCATCAGTTTGACAATATAAGAAAAGTACAATACTTTGCCATTTTTCCGGTACATAGACAATAAAGATGTTGTGATCAAAAATCCCGATACAACAAAAAAGACATCTACGCCACCTGAAACTCGATTAAACCATATATGATAAATGGCTACTAGTATCGCCGCAATTGTACGCAAGCCTTCCAATTCGGGGCGAATACGCCTTTTGGTTTCCATAAACTTTCGCCACTCCTTATTATTGATAAATAGTTGAATACAATTGTATCATATTCTTAATTTCTCACTTTTTTTCTGTAAATTAGATTTATTCGAGTCGGAAATAGACCTACAAACAGACATGTTGAGCGTCCTTAATACTTTTTCTACACACAAAACCTCCACACCGTTTAATAAACGATGTGGAGGTTTTGTTCGAATTATGTACATTCCTATAATGTCCCAGGAGGGATTCGAACCCCCGACCGACGCCTTAGAAGGGCGTTGCTCTATCCAGCTGAGCTACTGAGACGAAAGCTTTCTTAGAGACTAGACGGTGGCACCTGCAATTGCGGGCGGCTTTGCTTTTCTATTGAAAGACAATTTTAATTATAGAAATGATTTGAAGAAAAGTCAATGCTATTTTAAAAAAACATTAAAATAAATGAATTCAGCTTTGTTTTTCTTCATTTAACCACTTAGGCATGCGCTGTTGTAACTCGCGCAAGGCATTGCCGCGATGGGAAATTGCAGCCTTTTCGTGAGGCAACAATTCAGCCATCGCTTTGCTTTGTGCAGGAACGTAAAAAATGGGATCGTAGCCAAAACCATTATTGCCTTGAGGCGTACTAAGAATAATTCCTTCACAAGAACCCGAAAATGTTTCAGTCTTCTCGTTAGGCGCTGCTACCGCTAGGACACAACGAAAACGTGCTGTACGTCCGTTTTCAGGCACGCCAGACATTTTCTCAAGCACTTTATCAATATTTGCGCTATCGCTCTTAGCAGCACCCGCATAGCGTGCTGAATAGACACCTGGTTCACCGTTCAATGCATCAATTTCTAATCCGCTATCATCGGAAATAACAGGAATACCTAATACTTTCGAAACGGCTTCTGCTTTTAAGATGGCGTTTTCTTCAAAAGTGACACCCGTTTCTTCTACATCCAGGTCTTGTGCTACGTCTAGTAGAGTCAACACTTTATACCCAAGAGGGGCAAGCAACGCTTCAAAATCTTTAGCTTTGCCTTTGTTTTGAGTTGCAATTACAATTTTTTTCATTGTTCCACAACGACCTTTTCTCCAATACGAGCAGCAATATCGCCTAGCGCGCTACGTTGCATCGCAATCAATTGATGAATTCCTGCTTCTCCAAGGTCCAGCAATTCGTTGAGTTGAGCACGTGTAAACGTAGACTCCTCTCCCGTTCCTTGTAATTCCACGAAATGACCTGCCCCTGTCATAACTAGGTTCATATCAACTTCAGCGCTAGAATCCTCAACGTAATTCAAGTCAAGAATGGATCCGTTTTCAGCTGTAACGCCGACACTTGTTGCAGCAAGAAAATCCGTTACTGGAAATGCCGGAAGCTCTAGCTTACTAATAGCCATCGTCATAGCGATAAATGCCCCTGTAATCGATGCTGTACGCGTTCCACCATCTGCTTGGATTACGTCGCAATCGATCCACAATGTACGCTCACCTAGCTTCTCCAGATCCACAACAGCTCGCAACGCACGACCAATCAGTCGCTGAATTTCCATTGTCCGTCCACCAATTTTCCCAGCTGAAGCCTCACGACGGTTTCGGCTGTTCGTTGCACGTGGCAACATGGAATATTCTGCTGTTATCCAGCCCTTGCCTTGACCTCTCAAGAATCCTGGAACTTTGTCTTCAATCGTCGCTGTACAGATTACTTTCGTCTGTCCCACCGTGATTAATACCGAACCTTCTGGGTGAATCAAATAGTCTACGTCCACTGAAACAGGACGCAACTCGTTAGTTTGTCTATTATCTATGCGTGTCATAAAAATCCTCCTTGTATATGCTCAAATAGCTTACCATATTTCGCTGATAACGACAAAAACCTGACAGCATCTGCTATCAGGTTTTGGGAAATCGAATCGAATAGATCATGGGTCTTTCAATGCCTAACCATTTATGAATAATGGAGCCAAAAATCTGAGTAGATCCCGATGTATAAAAGCGATGCACCGGCGGCTTGTTCCAATTTGCAAACTGCTGTTTATAGCTCAAGTATCGCTCGACGTCTTTGGCCGTTTCTTCTGCTGACGACAAAACGTTCACCGTATCTCCAAGAACTTCCTCAATAAAACCTTGTAACAGTGGATAATGCGTACATCCTAAAATTGCCGTATCAAACTCTTCATAGGCAATAGATGCTAATGTATCTTGAACAATTCGATGAGCAAACTCACCTTCGTATTCATCACTTTCTACTAAAGGAACAAAACGTGGACAAGCAAGTTGTACGACGTGTGCAGAAGAAACTAATGATAAAATTGCTTTTTCATAAGCTCCGCTTTGCACTGTTCCTAACGTGCCTAAAACGGCAATTTTTTTAGTTGTTGAAGATTTAATGGCAGCACGAGCCCCTGGAAAAATAACACCAATTACAGGAATTGGCAAATTCTTCTGCAAAGAGTACAGCGCTGCTGCAGTTGCCGTATTGCAGGCGATAACTAACATTTTAATATTTTTCTTCATCAGCGCATCGGCCATTTGCCACGTATACGTCCGTACTTCCGACAGCGGACGCGGACCATAAGGGCATCGCGCATTATCCCCAATATAATAAATTTGCTCATTCGGCAAAAGTTTCATTATCTCTTTTGCGACGGTAAGTCCACCGACTCCTGAATCGATTACTCCGATTGGCGCATTCACACTCATCGCCTCTATCCTATTTCATGTTGGTATGCAATTTTTCAAGTAACGCCGCAAATTTCACAGCCTCGTCTTGAGTAAAATTCTCTAATACGGTTTTCAAGTATTCCTGGCGTTTTTGAATCACTTCTTCAATGACGCGTTCGCCTTCTTTTAACAATTTTATACGAACAACGCGACGATCCTGTTCTTCGCGAATACGGACAACCAGTTCATTTTTCTCCATACGGTCAACTAAATCCGTCGTCGTGCTGAACGCTAAATACATCTTATTCGATAAATCTCCAATGGTCATATCCCCATGCTCAAATAGCCACTGCAATGCGACAAATTGAGGAGGGGTGATCGTATAGGAATTTAAAATCTCCCGACCTTTTTGCTTAATAATCCCCGAAATATAACGTAGCTCTTTTTCCATGAACGCGATGCGCTCCAATTCATGATTGACGCTTTGCTTGTCTTCATTCATTAATCAATCCCACTCCTTGAAAAACCTATCTTATTTCTATAGTGACGGTTTTTTATTGATATAGCAAGAGCTCCTTATTTTTTTGCACTGATCAATTGCTTGCTCTGAAGCATTTCAATCTCTTGATCTGACCAAGGGTGACCTTTTCCCGTGTGTTTCGATATTTGGACAATGGCTCCTCTTCCCGTAAAACAAGTTTCCTCTTTTTCGTTGACAGTCCAGTAATGAACGTCGACAGAAGAAGTTCCGATGCGCGCTATTTTGACGTAAACTTTTAACTTTTCATCAAAGAATACTTGTTGGACAAAATCTACTTGCATATCTGCTACGACGGGAAACAACTCGTTGCCCGTTTTTAACCAGCGCTGCATCAATCCCATTTCTTTCATAAATTCGATTCGGGCAAATTCAAAATAAGCAATCGGCACGGTGTTATTAACATGCCCAAACATATCCGTTTCAGAAAAACGAACTTGAACCGGAGCAGAAAAGATAAATTCCTGCTTCCACTCCTCCAAATTTCCAATGTAATTCGCTGTCATAAGTAACCTCCACTAAATAATTTGATGACTTGAACATTTTTTCCACGCAATGAATAGCACGAGGATCATCGCTCTTGTATGAGCCTGTTAACGGGTTCAGCCTGGAGCGTTTTTTACTACCACTCACTCTAGTCAAAATCTACTTGTCTGTTTCATTTTATTAGTATACCAAATTTTTTATGGAAAGGCAGGTCTATTAAAATAGACAAATTAAAAACCCCGCCGCAGCGGGGTTTTTACTAAATACTAGTCAACCATTCTGTCGCTTCCAAAGAAGTTACGGAACATTTGTACAGTTGTGTCGCGGTTTAGTGCTGCGATTGAAGTTGTCAATGGAATTCCTTTTGGACAAGACTCCACACAGTTTTGAGAGTTACCACATCCTGCCAATCCACCTTCACCCATGATCGCATTCAAGCGAGCATCGCGGTTCATAGAGCCTGTTGGATGCGCGTTCATCAAGCGAACTTGTGACAGTGGTGCAGCTCCGATAAAATCGGATTTATCATTAACGTTCGGGCATGCTTCAAGACATACGCCGCAAGTCATACATTTAGATAGTTCGTAAGCCCATTGACGCTTACGCTCAGGCATACGTGGTCCATCTCCAAGGTCATGCGTACCATCGATTGGCACCCATGCTTTAACTTTCTTCAACGAGTCGAACATCCGACTGCGGTCAATGACAAGGTCACGAACAACAGGGAATGTTTTCATCGGTTGAAGACGGATTGGCTGTTCTAACTGATCAATCAAAGCCGTACACGATTGACGTGCTTTGCCATTGATAACCATTGAACACGCGCCACAAACCTCTTCTAGACAGTTCATGTCCCAGTTTACAGGAGTGGTTTTTTTCCCTTCCATGTTGACAGGGTTACGACGAATTTCCATCAATGCCGAAATGACATTCATGTTCATCTTATATGGCAATTCGAACTTTTCCCAATACGAATCTTCATCCGTAGAGTTTCTGCGTTCGATTTCAAATATTACCGTTTTTGCTGCTTCACCCATGGTAAATTAGCTCCCTTCATAATTATGCTTTTGCTGAATAATCACGTTTACGCGGTGGAATCAACGATGTGTCGACTTCTTCATAATGGAAGATTGGTGCATCAAAGCCATTAAATTTAGCCATCGTTGTTTTCAAGAATTCCTCGTCATTACGTTCCGGGAAATCCGGTTTGTAATGAGCTCCGCGACTTTCGTTGCGCATAAGCGCTCCGATTGTGATTGCTCGAGCTAAATGAAGCATATTGCGCAATTGACGTGTAAACATCGCGCCTTGGTTACTCCAAAGTTGCGTATCTGTAATGCTAATCTGATTGAAACGTTCAAGAAGTTCTTGGATTTTCTCATCCGTCTTCTGTAAACGATCATTATAGCGCACAACGGTTACGTTATCTGTCATCCACTCGCCTAATTCTTTGTGCAGAACGTAAGCGTTTTCTGTACCATTCAATGCCAAAATTTCTTCCCATTTGCGTTGCTCCTCAGCTTCATGCTGATCATAGATCACTGAAGGAAGGTCTTCCGCAAGAACCGCCAAGCCATTTACGTATTCAATAGCATTCGGTCCTGCGACCATACCACCATAAATCGCTGACAGCAAGGAGTTCGCACCTAAACGGTTACCCCCATGCTGAGAATAATCACATTCGCCTGCTGCTAAAACGCCCGGAATGCTTGTCATTTGATGATCATCTACCCATAGTCCGCCCATTGAGTAATGAACAGCTGGGAAAATTTTCATCGGTACTTTACGAGGATCATCACCTGTGAATTTCTCATAGATTTCGATGATTCCGCCCAACTTGATGTCAAGCTCTTTCGGGTCTTTATGAGAAAGATCCAAGTACACCATATTCTCGCCATTAATGCCGAGTTTTTGGTTGACACACACATCAAAAATTTCACGCGTTGCAATATCACGCGGTACTAGGTTTCCGTATGCTGGATACTTTTCTTCAAGGAAATACCAAGGCTTGCCGTCTTTGTAAGTCCAAATACGTCCACCTTCTCCACGAGCCGATTCTGACATTAAGCGCAGTTTATCGTCTCCTGGAATCGCTGTAGGGTGAATTTGGATAAATTCGCCGTTTGCGTAATAAGCTCCTTGTTGATAAACGATAGAAGCCGCTGAACCTGTATTAATAACAGAGTTCGTCGATTTCCCAAAAATAATTCCCGGTCCGCCAGTTGCCATAATAACAGCATCCGCACGGAACGATTTAATTTCCATGGTCGTCATGTTTTGAGCTGTGATCCCTTTACCAACGCCTTGCTCATCAAGAACAAGACCGAGGAATTCCCAACCTTCATATTTCGTGATCAGTCCAGCCACTTCATAGCGACGAACTTGCTCATCTAGTGCATATAATAGTTGTTGACCCGTTGTAGCACCAGCAAACGCTGTTCTGTGGTACATTGTTCCACCAAAACGACGGAAGTCCAATAGACCTTCTGGCGTACGGTTAAACATAACGCCCATCCGATCGAACATCCGAATAATTCCAGGTGCCGCATCTGCCATTGCTTTCACGGGACGCTGGTTCGCTAGGAAGTCTCCACCGTAAACGGTATCATCAAAGTGGATGTCTGGAGAATCCCCTTCACCTTTTGTATTAACCGCTCCGTTGATCCCGCCTTGTGCACATACTGAGTGGGACCGCTTAACTGGAACGATTGAGAATAAATCAGCGGGAGAGCCTGCTTCTGCAACTTTAATTGCTGCCATTAAGCCAGCAAGGCCACCACCGACGATTGTAATTTTGCCCTTCGCCATGTTAGTATTCACTCCTCTTTTAGTTCACCAATGATTGAAACATTCTTAAACGAATGCAAACAATGCTCTGATACCAATAACCGATAACACAATAAATACTAGAAGTGTGAAATAAGTTGCGTTTTTTTGTGCTGCTGCAGATTGTGTAATTCCCCAAGTAACAAGGAACGACCAAAGTCCATTTGCAAAGTGGAAAGTTGCTGCCACTACACCAACAATGTAGAATGCCATCATCCAAGGATTGTCTAAGATGTTTGCCATCATGTTAAAGTCAGCTTCAGCAGCTGCTCCGATTGCAACTTGGAATCTTGTTTCAAAGATGTGCCAAGCGATAAAGACTACTAGGAAGACTCCTGTATAGCGCTGTGCAACAAACAACATATTGCGCATATAGCTATAATGCCCAGGATTGTTCTTCGCAGTAAACGCTATGTATAGGCCGTAGAACGCATGATACAAAATCGGCAGGTAAATGACAAAGATCTCCAGGAAAATGACGAATGGAAGATGTGCCAAAAAGTAAGATGCCTTGTTGAATGCCTCTTCCCCCTGTGTAGCAAAATGGTTGACAATTAGGTGCTGCGTTAAGAATATACCGATAGGAATAATTCCCAACAATGAGTGCAGCCTACGCATAAAAAATTCACGATTGTTATCCAAAATTTTACCCCCCTCAAAACATTAATTGGTAGCGTCCAAGACAGACGTTTCGTATGACTGTACCTGAAGCCACGCACCATCATGATACAATAATATGACATATTTATTGTACTCCCCCCCTCAAGGAGCGTCAAGGCAACATAACTCCTTTAAACCGATAGCGCTTATGGATTTCGCAGGCGATTACCTTCTATCTAGAGGAAATGTATCGAAATAGAATCGATTTAACAGCATTCCGGAAAAAAGCGATTCTCTAATTGAGAATCGCTCCTTCCGACTATTCTAGTACAAACCACTGTGTAGACATCATTACTATATTAGCATTGAGAATTTGAACATTTTGTGAATTTTTTCACTAGCTTTTATCACATAAAGAATTCATTATTTATGAGTGGACTTCTACCGCAGCCAATCCGTACGCTGCATGTAAAGCATTCGCTGATTTGTTCATATCTACTTCTGGTACAACGACTGAAATTTTTATTTCAGAGGTACTAACCATCTTCACCGGAACTTCTTCGCTTCTTAAAATATCGAACATCCGAGCTGCGACTCCAGGATTCGATACCATCCCTGAACCTACAATCGACACTTTCGATAAGCCGACTTCTACATTCAGTGTCAGAAAACCAATGGCATCTTGTGCTTCCGTTAAAACTCGGCGTGTTTCTTCAAGGCTTTCCTGGCTAATAGAAAAAGAGACAGACGGTGGAAATTCATCACTGATGCTTTGAACAATAATATCCACATCAATGTGATTTTCAGCAAGCTTTGTAAAAATAGTAGCAAGAGATCCGTTGAATGGCTTTTTGTAACTCACAGTTACGCGCGCTATTCCTGGTTCGAATGCCACACCTCTAACGATTAAATTTTTCTCCACAGTGATCACCTCTTGTATGATTGTGCCAGGCTCGTCTGAATAACTTGCTCTGACAGATAATGGGACGTTATTGTTTTTTGCGAATTCGACCGCTCTCGGATGTAGTACGCCCGCTCCGAGATTAGCAAGTTCCAACATTTCATCATAAGAAATTTGTTGTAACTTGCGTGCACCTGTTACATACCGTGGATCTGACGTATAGACACCGTTAACATCTGTATAAATCTCACATTTTTCCGCTTTTAGTGCTGCAGCAAGCGCAACGGCAGTCGTATCCGATCCACCGCGACCAAGGGTTGTAATATTACCAATTGTATCCACTCCTTGAAAACCGGCAACCACACAAAGATAACCATTTTCCAACACACGTTCAAGACGTTCTGTATTTATTTTAATGATGCGTGCATTACGTGGTACGGATTCTGTTTCAATTCCTGCCTGCCATCCAGTAAAAGATAGAGCTTCATGACCCAGTTTCTTGAAAGCCATCGCCAATAACGAAATCGTAATTTGCTCACCTGTTGCCAGTAACATATCCATTTCTCGCTTTGGCGGTTCCGCTGATATTTCTCCCGCTAATCCGAGCAACGTATCAGTTGTCTTACCCATCGCCGAAACAACAATGACTACGCGTTTGCCTGCTTGTTTTTCACGAATAGCTCGTTTGGCAACTCCGATAATTTTTTCTGGAGTCGCGACAGAAGTTCCTCCAAATTTCATGACGATCGTTTTCATTCCATCCACTCCCACATTTAGTATGTGGCCCTCAAAATGACTAGCGATCATGCCACTAGACACAAAAAAAGGTAGCTCCCCGCAACCGCGGGAAACTACCTCTTATCATGTACGAAAAAAACGTCCATGTGAGATAGCCCTCCAGAGATTGACTCTGACAGCTCTGCACTTGTTAAATGCAGAACCAGCATGCGTAATAGCAGTCATACGCACACTTCGGCGACCATCCCTTTCACCATCCTTCGTAGATTCTGCAAATCTCCAGATGCTTACTATTGACGTTCGCGCCTCTATCATCACTTTTCCAAGTGATTTACTTATTCTTACTTATTCTTCTACGATACCATGTTACGACTCGCTTGGCAATGTGCCTTGTTTAAAATGCTGTTCAATAGAGATTGCTAGCGCTTCTGGCATTCCTGCCTCTTGGATTTGTTCTACTGATGCTTCTTTGATTTTTTTAACAGAACCAAAATGTTTCAGTAGCTGTTGCTTACGTTTGGGGCCAACCCCTTCAAGCCCATCAAGTGCTGATTGAATTGAATTTTTTCCACGTAACTGACGGTGAAACGTAATAACAAAACGGTGGACTTCGTCTTGAATCCGTTGAAGCAAGTAAAAAGCTTCACTCGTCCGTTTTAGTGGCACAATTTCAGCAGGTGAACCATACAGCAATTGAGAAGTTTGGTGCTTAGCGTCTTTTGCTAGACCCGCAATTGGGATAGATAAACCGAGTTCATCTTCTAAAATTTCACGTGCCGACTCCATTTGTCCTTTTCCTCCATCAATAACAATCAGGTCAGGTAAAGGTAAACCGTCCTTCAATACACGTGAATAACGTCGACGGATAACTTCTCGCATCGCCGCGTAATCATCCGGCTTTGACGCATTCCGAGTCTTGTATTTGCGGTAGTCTTTTTTAGAAGGCTTGCCATCAATAAACGTAATCATTGCAGATACTGCATCAGCGCCTTGAATATGCGAGTTATCAAAAGCTTCGATGCGAAGAGGCACTTCAATATTCATCGCCTCACCCAAATCTGTACACGCGCCAATGGTTCGTTCTTCTTGTCGTTCTAACAATTGGAATTTTTCTTTAATGGCCACTTCCGCATTTTTCTTAGCAAGTGCCACCAGCTCTTTTTTCTTGCCTCGTTGTGGAACGAGTACACGAACGCCTAGCCATTCTTTTAACATATCCGGATCATCCGCTTCAGGAATTAAAATTTCACTCGGTTTCACATGGTTGGCTTTTTCATAAAATTGCCCGAGATACGTTAAAAATTCCTCTTCCGGATCGCGGTACAAGGGGAAAAGCGATACGTCTCGTTCAATTAGTTTGCCTTGTCGCACAAAAAAGACTTGCACACACATCCAGCCTTTATCAACAGCATACGCAAAAACGTCGCGATTGGTAAAATCATTCATCGCCATTTTTTGTTTTTCCATCACCGTTTCAATCATATTAATTTGATCACGGTATTCTTTTGCGCGTTCAAATTCCAGATTTTCTGCCGCTTCCGACATTTTTGCGACCAATTGCACTTTAACTTCACGGAATCCACCGTTTAAAAACTTTGTAATGCCATCAATCATCTCTTGATAGGTTTCTTTTTCAACCGGTTTAACACACGGTGCTAAACATTGACCTAAATGATAATACAGACATACTCGGTCAGGCATGGTATGACATTTCCGCAACGGGTACAAGCGGTCCAGTAGTTTTTTTGTTTCTGCTGCTGCGTAGGCGTTTGGATAAGGCCCAAAATATTTCCCTTTATCTTTTTTTACTTGTCTTGTCGTGATCAGCTTCGGATGACGCTCTCCTGTAATTTTTAAGTACGGGTAGCTTTTATCATCTTTTAGCATAATGTTATACTTCGGATCGTATTTTTTAATCAAGTTCAATTCGAGAATTAATGCTTCTTTATCAGAAGACGTAATAATATACTCAAAATCCTCTATTTCATTCACCAAACGTTGTGTTTTGGTATCATGACTTCCCGTAAAATAAGAACGCACACGATTTTTGAGAACTTTTGCCTTTCCTACATAAATTACCATATTCTGGCGATCTTTCATCAAATAACAGCCTGGTTGATCAGGCAATATTGCCAATTTGTGTCGAATCAATTCGTTTGCCATTTTATCACCCTATTAAAAAACCGGGTACCATCACTGGACCCGGTTAAGAATTATGCGTGTTTTTCAACCAATTCAGCTAATGCTTCTTTTGGTCGGAAACCAACTACTTTATCAACTGTTTCGCCGTCTTTCATCAATAACAAAGTTGGAATTGACATGATGCCATAGTTTCCAGCTGTTTCTTGGTTTTGATCCACATCAACTTTTACGATTTTAACTTTATCGCTCATTTCAGCGTCCAATTCTTCTAGCACAGGAGCAATCATTTTACATGGTCCGCACCAAGTTGCCCAAAAATCTACTAAAACGAGTCCTTCTGCTACTTCTTGTGAAAAGTTCTGATCTGTACCGTGTACAATTGCCATGAATAATTCCTCCTTATGATTAACCAAACTATATTCAAAGTATATCATGCGTTAAAAACACTAGCTATTTTTTTGCCTACTCCTCTATTACCCAGCAGATCAGTGGGCTAAACGAAAACAGATTGCTTCCGTCCTAACAGTTGCTTTCCTACAGCAGTCGCTACTTCTTCAAGCCACTCATTAGTAAAAATCCTCAGACAAAAACAGATGACGAGTTTTTGTTTTTCTCGCCACCTGTTTAAGTTTTAAAAGTAAGCGATTAGCCACTTTTTGTAATTACATTACTTTCTTAAATTCTTCTGTCAGCATGGGAATAACTTCAAACAAATCTCCGACAATGCCGTAATCTGCTACTTTGAAGATATTTGCTTCTGGGTCTTTGTTGATTGCTACGATGACTTTCGAGTTAGACATCCCCGCCATATGTTGGATAGCTCCAGAAATACCAGCTGCGATATATAGGTCAGGTGTTACCACTTTTCCTGTTTGTCCAATTTGAAGTGAGTAATCGCAATAATCTGCGTCACAAGCTCCGCGAGATGCACCGACTGCACCACCAAGAAGATTAGCTAATTCTTGTAAAGGTTCAAATCCTTCTGTGCTCTTGACGCCACGGCCTCCAGCTACGATAACTTTCGCTTCCGAAAGATCGACACCTTCAGTTGATTTGCGCACAACATTTTTAATAATCGTGCGCAGGTTTGTAATATCCACAGCCAACGAATTAACTTCACCTGAACGTTCTTGTCTTTCAAGTGGCGCAATATTGTTCGAACGCACTGTAATAAAGTCAATGCCGTCTTTTAGTTTCACTTTTTCAAACGCTTTACCAGAGAAAATCGGGCGGATAAATACAGCTTCGTCGCCTTCTCCTTCAATGTCCGTAACATCTGAAATTAAGCCAGCTTGTAATTTAGAAGCGATTTTGGGCGCCAAGTCTTTGCCAACTGATGTATGACCAAAAACGAGACCTTCTGGTTTTTCTTGTTCGACAACTGCCATGAAAGCTTGACCATAGCCGTCAGATGTATATGATTTCAAATGCGGATGTTCAACTGTTACGACACGGTCTGCGCCATATGCCACAAGTTCAGCACCAAAATCAGCGACTGCATCTCCGATTAAAACGCCTACTACTTCACCGCCGCCAGAAATTTTCTTAGCAGCTGCAATTGCTTCAAATGAAACATTACGTAATGCGCCTTCGCGCGTTTCGCCTAAAACTAATACTTTCTTCGCCATAGTCTGTTTACCCCCTAAGTAGATGTGAAAAAATGCTATCGTTATATGAGCGTACCGAACGCTTAAAATCATCAACAAACTTGTCGTTGTATCTTTTACTAAGATGCTCGGTCACTTCAAGTTACATTAAATAACTTTTGCTTCGTTACGTAGTAAGCCAACCAGTTCTGTTACCTGGTTTGAGATGTCACCTTCAAGAATACGGCCAGCTGCTTTTTTCGGTGGCAAGTAGATTTCGATTGTTTCTGTTTTCGCTTCTACGTCGTCTTCTTCGATATCTAAATCATCTAATTCCAGTTCTTCAAGCGGTTTTTTCTTCGCTTTCATAATTCCTGGAAGCGATGGATAACGCGGCTCGTTTAACCCTTGTTGAGCTGTCACTAACAGTGGCAATGACGTTTCTAATTCTTCTGCATCGCCTTCGATATCACGAACGATAGTTACAGTTTCGCCATCAATGCTCAAGCTAGTAATAGTCGTTACACAGTTAATGCCAAGTAAATCGGCAACGCGTGGTCCGACTTGTCCAGAACCGCCATCAATTGCTACGTTTCCTGCTAAAATCAAATCAGCTTCTTTGTCCTTTAAATACTCAGCCAATATGTATGCAGAAGTAAATTGATCCATTTCTTCAACGTCGTCTTCTGTATTAATCAATACAGCTTTGTCGGCGCCCATCGCAAGTGCTGTACGCAGTTGCTTTTCTGCTTCTTCATTACCAATTGTAACGACCGTTACTTCTCCGCCGTGTGCATCGCGGACTGTGATGGCTTCTTCAATCGCGTATTCATCGTAAGGATTAATGATGAATTCCGCACCGTCTTCCTGGATTTGTCCACCTGAAACGACGATTTTCTCTTCTGTGTCAAACGTACGTTTTACTAATACATAAATGTTCATGAACGTAAACCTCCCAAGTATTATTTCCCTTTAAATTGCGCTTCCCGTTTTTCCAAAAATGCTTGAATTCCTTCTTTAGCATCTTCTGAAACAAAAACTGTACCAAAAGATTGTGCTTCTGCATTGACACCTTCGTGATACGAAGCAGGTTTTGTATATTGCAACATTTGGATAGCTGCTTTTACAGAAACCGGACTTTTCTTCGCAATTTTACGGGCAATTGTAAGCGTTTCCGAAAGAAGGTCTTCTTCTGGATAGGCACGGTTAGCCAAGCCATATTGCGCTGCTTCCGTTCCTGAGATCGGATCACTCGTTAATAACATTTCAGCTGCTTTTGCTGCGCCTACATACCTAGGCAAACGCTGCGTTCCAGCAAACCCCGGAATCAATCCTAATTGAAGCTCCGGTAATCCTAGTTTAGCATTTTCAGTAACAAATCGCATGTGACAACTCATTGCCAATTCCAATCCACCGCCTAAAGCAGCTCCGTGGATCGCGGCGATAACTGGCTTATGGAACGTTTCAACACGCTCAAAAACTTCCTGACCACTCGCTGACAATTTTGAAAATTCTTCTCCTGAAGATACTTGTGTGAATTCCTTAATATCGGCTCCTGCAGAAAAGAATCTGCCTTCTCCGTGCAAAACAATGACGCGAACTTCCTCATCATTTTCTACTTGGTTTAACAATTCATCGACTTCCAAAATAAGTGAACGCGACAGTGCGTTTGCCGGTGGACGATTAATCGTCGCGATGGCAACTCCATCTTCTTTTTTCCAACTAATAAATTCCATCCAATGAGCCCCTTTCTTTAAGCTTGCATACCTTTTAGCAGCAAACGATGAACTTGTGGCGCGAGTTCGACTAAATCATATTTATGATCATTCATGACCCATGTTGTGATGGTCTCATCCATTGTACCAAAAACCATCTGTCTCGCTAAACGAATATCCATTTCAATGTCAAATTCTCCATCTTCCATTCCTTTTATGAGAATCTTGTCCATTAGCTTTAAATATTCTCGAAGCACATTATTGATTTTAAGGCGGAGATCGTGATTTGATTGGCGCAATTCAAGTTGCGTCACAATGGCTAAGTGAATATCGCTCGCTAATAACTCGAAATGACTCGTGATCATTAACCCCAGTTTAGTTGATGCAGTCAACTCACGCGAGATGATTTCTTCTAGCTTACTGACGAAAATACCCATTTTCTCTTGAAATACAGAGATGAGAATGTCTTCTTTGTTTTTAAAATACAAATAAATCGTTCCGTCAGCAACGCCTGCTTGTTTGGCTATTTTCGAAACTTGCGCTTGATGATAGCCATTTTCAGCAATCACAATAACAGCCGCATTGATAATTTGCTTATACTTTGGCTTATCTTTTTTTACCATACTGTCACCACCCAAAAAAATATGAAAATATGAATGGCGATTCATTCATATTTTCATATTATCGTTTATTCACTAGAGTGTCAAGTTTTTATCCTGTTTACTGACTCAGCAGATTGCAAGTTTGAAACGGGCGAGTTCTTATGACGGAACCGCTTCGTTCTGTTTAGCGACTTCTTCATCCACTAACGATCTTCGTAATATTTTACCAACTGCTGTTTTCGGCAATTCTTTGCGGAATTCGTAAATGCGCGGCACTTTAAATGCTGCTAAATTTTCTCTGCAATGCGTATTGAGTTCTTCTTCTGTTACAGTATAGCCTTCTTTTAGCACGATGTATGCTTTTACTGTTTCTCCACGATACGGATCTGGTATACCAGCTACGACGCATTCTTGAATCGCTTCATGCTCATATAATACTTCTTCAATTTCACGCGGATAAATATTAAAGCCACCAGCGATGATCATGTCTTTTTTACGATCCACGATAAAGAAATGACCTTCATCATCCATGTAGCCAAGATCTCCAGTCAATAACCAGCCATCGACGATTGTTGCAGCCGTCTCTTCCGGTTTGTTCCAATAGCCCTTCATCACTTGAGGACCTTTAATCGCAATTTCTCCAATTTCGCCGTTAGGAACCGGGTTTAATGTACCTGACTGAAAAATTTTACTATCTGTATCTGGATACGGTAAACCAATCGAACCTTTTGTTCGTTCTCCCCAAACTAAGTTTGAATGAGTAACTGGGGCAGTTTCCGTCAATCCGTAACCTTCGACTAGCTTGCCTCCTGTTAGTTTTTCAAACTTCTCTTGCACTTCTGCTGGCAGTGGAGCCGAACCGCTCAAGCAAGCTTCAATAGAAGAAAGATCGTATTTTTCAATATCCGGATGATTCATCAATCCAATATAAATCGTTGGTGCTCCTGGGAATAAGGTAGGTTTTTGCTTGCTGATGGTTTTCAATGCTGTTTCTGGATCGAATTTTGGTAGCAGCACCATTTTGTCACCAAGCATGACAGATAAAATCATGACCGTCGTCAAACCATATACATGGAATAACGGGATGATTCCCATAATGGTTTCTTCGCCTTTTTTACATTTATACAGCCAGCTATCACACATGGTTGCGTTGGAAATGATGTTTTTATGCGTTAACATGACCCCTTTCGGAGAGCCCGTCGTACCTCCTGTATACTGCAACAACGCAAGGTCTTCTTCAAAATCGAAAGGTGGTTTCACGACAGTTGATTGTGCGGTTTTCATAATTTCAGTGAACAAATGATTAATGCCTCGATGTTCCACTTTAACGGTCATGCCGTACTGCTTTTTCTGGATAAATGGATAAACTAAATTTTTAGGAAATGCCAGATAATCTTTAATCCCGGTGACAATGACATTTTCTAAATCTGTTTCTTTTAATACTTTTGAAATCCGTGGGAATAAAATATCCAATCCAATGATGGCTCGTGCACCTGAATCTTTCATTTGATAAGCGATTTCGCGCTCGGTGTATAACGGATTGGTCATCACGACGACGCCACCCGCATAAAGGATCCCATAAAAACTAATGACCGCCTGCGGACAATTGGGCAGCATAATCGATACTCTATCGCCTTTTTTAATGCCTAATTTTTGAAGATAGTTAGCGAACTTCATAGAAGACTGATAAAGTTCTTCATAAGAAAGTTCTTTCCCCATAAAATGGATTGCTACTTTTTGTGGGTACTTCTCATAAGCCTTTGTTAAATATTCCTGTACCGGCATGCTTGGGTATGTCAGTGTATGGGGCACTTCTGGTGGATAATGTGCAAGCCAGGGCTTTTCAGTCATTCTTTTGACCTCCTAATTTTTATTAGAATCGCGCGAATATTCCTACTTTTGATTATAGAGAAGATTGAGAACGCTTTCAAACTTTATTTTAGGACTTCTGAGTAAAGACTAATTTTGCTAATGACCAACTCAATCTTTTTGAGTACCTTTCACTAGAGCAGCCCCATTCGAAACAGCTCTCACCTGTCGATAACTAGCTCTACTTGCGAACTTTTCATCCATATAAAAAAGCCAGCTCCAAGGCTGGCACTGTCCATTAAAAAACGAACAGGAAAATAATTCCGACAATAATAAAAATCGCACAGAAAACAAACAAAATTTTAATAAGATTTTCCACAACATCCAACTCCTATTGAATACTAGCTCCGATGACAAACGATAAGCCAACCGAAATGGTCATTGAAATAAAGCCGACAGAGCGATTATCCCGTTCAATTTCATCATCTACTTTAAATTTAGGTGTCAAAAACTCAAACAAAATATAAGCAAAGATCAACAAGGTAAAACCAAACAGACCCCAGCCCACCATTTCAACTAACGAGTTATGCTGTTCGATGGAAAAGCGGAAGATATTGGTGACCCCAAAAATCTTGCCACCTGTAGCCATTGCCACTGCTAGGTTACCTTTTTTGATTTGTTCCCAATTATTGTACTTGGTCACCATTTCGAAAATTACCATTGCGACGATCAAGCACAATACCACCACACTAAAATAGCCAGCTGATTCGACTAGCGGGTGTGTCCAAAACCCTGTCTCTGTCATTTGTTATTCCCCTTTTTAGAAACTTACTTTAATTCGGCGACGGTCACACCAGAGCCGCCTTCTCCCGCTTCGCCAAAACGATAGCTTTTTACACGTGAATGTTTTTTCAAGTATTGCTGGACTCCTTGGCGCAGCGCACCTGTTCCTTTTCCGTGAATAATTGATACTTGGTGGTAATTTGATAATAACGCATCGTCCAAGTATTTTTCAACACGTGCAAGTGCATCCTCATAACGTTCACCACGTAAGTCTAGCTCCATTTTGATGTGACTGTCACGGTCTTTTAAGGTTGCCATCGTTCGGGTTTCTTTTTGCTTTTCGGGTTTTGTATAAGACAGGTCTGACTCAGGCAATTTCATTTTCAAAATACCGATTTGAACAATCCATTCATTTTTCGATACTTTTTCAACTAAGGTTCCTTTTTGACCGAAGGAAATGACTTTAACTTCATCATTTGGTTTTAACGGTTTTTCTGCATTGTCTTTTGCTGCTTTTTTCAAGATTCGGTTTTGAGGCATCGCTTCTTCAAGCCGCTTTTTCGCATGGATCAGTTCGTGCTCTTTTACCGACGAACCTTGATTAAGCTGCATTTTGCGCAAGTCCGTTATGACAGCTTCCGCTTCTGCTCTTGCTTGGTCAACAATTTTCCGCGCTTTTTCTTTGGCTTTTTCTTCTAGCCGTTCTTTTTGTTGCTCGTATTCTGCTAATTGCTTGGCTAATTCTTTTTTCAATTGCTCAGATTCTAGTAAGACTTCTTGCGTTTGTTCTGCGTCTTGTTCTGCTTGTCGACGACTCTTCTCAAGAGATGCAATCATCGAGTCAACTGCTTTGCTATCTGTTCCTGTAAAGCTCTTCGCATGGCTAATGATGTGATCTGGCAATCCAAGACGTTTTGAAATTTCAAAGGCATTACTCCGACCTGGTACTCCAATTAATAACCGGTAAGTCGGACTCAATGTCTCCACGTCAAACTCTACACTGGCATTCGCTACACCGGGACGATTATAACCATAAGCTTTTAGTTCCGGGTAATGCGTTGTCGCAATAACACGCGCGCCTCTGCCATGGACCTCGTCTAATAGTGATATTGCTAGCGCCGCTCCTTCTTGAGGATCTGTACCCGCTCCCAGTTCATCAAAAATCACCAGTGAATTTTCATCGAACTTGGTCAAAATATCAACAATATTCACCATATGCGAAGAAAACGTACTCAAGCTTTGCTCGATTGATTGTTCGTCGCCGATATCGGCAAAAATTTGATCGAATACCGCAAGTTCTGAACCATCAAGAGCCGGTACCGGCAAACCAGATTGTGCCATCAACGTCGATAACCCAACCGTCTTTAACGTCACTGTTTTACCGCCTGTATTGGGGCCAGTGATGACGATCGCTGTTATATCTCTACCAAATTCGATATCGTTTGGTACGACTTCGTCTTTTGGAATTAACGGATGTCGCGCTTTTCGCAAATTAATATAGCCTTCTGTGTTCATCGTCGGCTTGGTACCTCGATGAGCTGAGCCGTATTTTGCTTTTGCTAAAATTAAATCGATTTCACCGAGTACATCAACTAATAAGAAGAGTTCATGCGCCACTTCTTGGACCTGTGCTGACAACATCAGCAAAATACGATCGATTTCTTCTTTTTCTTTCATCTTCAGACGACGCACTTCATTATTTGCTTGGACGACTGCATCTGGTTCGATAAATAAGGTCTGTCCTGATGAAGATTGGTCATGTACAATGCCTCCATAATGGCTGCGGTATTCTTGCTTGACCGGAATGACAAAACGGTCATTGCGTATCGTCACAATCGAATCCGACAGCATTTTCGAAGCATTTTTGCCACGCACCAAACTTTCTAAACGCTCACGAACACGACTTTCTTGTGTACGCAATTGCTGTCGAATAGTCCGTAGCTCTGTGCTCGCACTATCCAATACCCCACCATTGTCATCAATACAAATATTAATGGCGTGTTCAAGAGCTGTCAGGATGGGCATGGATTCTTTTTTCTCTAGGAAATGCGGAATCTGCACTACTGCTTCTTCTTGAATGGTTTCGAAAAACTGACGCAAGATGCGGCTCGCACGAACAGTCGATGACACTTCCATTAGTTCCATTGGACTTAGACTGCCACCAATTTGTGCTCTTCGTGCGTGAAGGCGAATGTCAAAAATCCCCCCCATCGGCACATTGTTTTTAACACGCAGTACTTGTGCACCTTCGTCCATTTGTTCAAGTAAGCGATTAACTTCATTGATATCTGTGGATGGCAACAGATTATCCACATGGGCTTTTCCAAGTGAAGACGTACAGTAACGTGCCACTTCATCGCGGATTTTGTAAAATTCAAGTGTTCTTAATGCGCGTTCTGCGATCATGTAAGAACCTCCTAACTTTGGCTATAAAATAAATGGTTCTATATCGTTCTTCTGCAAGTGTCTGGATCATTTGTTATTTTGATTTGTTGATAAATTCTTTGAATTTTTCAAGGGACCACGTATTGACGACCGTGTCTTTTTTCAGCCAGGCTTTTTGGGCATGCTTAACGCCGGTTTCCATGACTTCCAATCCTTCAATGGCATGAGCATCTGTGTTGATTGCGACAGGAACTCCTTTTTCTTGAGCCAGTACAAGATAAGGAACAGCAAGATCTAAACGGTACGGACTGGCATTCAATTCAACAATTTTGCCGTATTCTTTTGCCCAATCAAGGATTTGTTCAACATTCGGATTATAGCCATCACGCTGGCCGACAATTCTACCAGTCGGATGTGCAATCATGTGAACATTTGGGTTTTTCATAGCCGTTAAAATCCGTTCCATGATTTGTTCTTGTGGTTGCTGGAAACTTGAATGGATGCTGGCAATGACAAAGTCTAATTGGCTCAGCATGTCATCATCAAAATCCAAGCTAGCGTCTGGCAAGATATCCATTTCTGTTCCAGAAAACACTTCGATTTCCGGGTGTTTTTTATTCGTTTCACGAATTAAGGCGTGTTGCTCTGTTAGTCGTTCAGGGGTTAGGCCATTCGCCACTTTCAAGTACTGGGAATGATCGGTAATAACCATAAATTGATAGGATTTCGCGACACACGCATCAATCATTTCTGTTAAGGAGTTGGCACCATCTGACCAAGTGGTATGCATGTGCAAATCGCCTTTAATGTCTTCAATCGTTACTAATTCTGGCAATTCATCTAAACGATCGAGTTCACGGCCATCTTCACGCACCGATGGCGGTATAAACGGCAAACCAAAATGGGCAAAAAATTCTGTTTCAGATGCAAACGTAGTGACCGTTCCGTCTTCCTGCTCGACACCGTATTCACTAATCTTCTTGTTTTGCGACTTGGCCAGTTGACGCATTTTCACGTTATGGTCTTTCGATCCGGTAAAGTGGTGCAGCGCTGTAACAAATTCTTCAGGCGCGACTAAACGAAAATCTACATCAATCGGTTCTAACACTTCCACAGTTACTGAAACTTTCGTATCTCCTGATGCAATCGTTTCCTTTATAGGTAAAGCCGCAAGTAATTGCTCTTTCACGAGCGCAGGTTCAGCGGTTGCGATAATAAAGTCGATATCTTTACTTGTTTCTTTCGTCCGGCGAAAACTTCCGGCTACTGAAAACTCAGTAACTTCGGCAATTGATGTTAAAACATCTTGAATAAACGCCACGGTTTCTTCCGTTTTCCAAATTGGCTGACGATCCGGCTTGGTTTCAAAGTCATTGATCTCTTTGAGTATCTTTTCTTCTGATTTCGGACCAAATCCTGGAAGTTTCTGGATTTCTTCATTCAAGCAAGCTACCTTCAAGGTTTCCATCGAATCAATGCCCAATTCTTTGTAAAGTTTGGCAATTTTCTTACCACCTAATCCTTGAAGTTTCATCATTGGAATCAGCCCTTTTGGCACTTCTTCTTGAAGCTCTTCGAGAACGGTTGACTTATTGTCATTTATTAGTTCGAGTATAACGTCTCCGGTTCCTTTTCCAATACCTTTTAATTTGGTGACATCTTCGATTTCGTCCAAACTGCGCTGATCGAGTTCCAGCGCTTGAGCGGCTTTTCGGAATGCCGATACTTTAAATGGGTTTTCCCCTTTAAGTTCCATGTATAACGCAATTTTTTCAAGTGTTCTGATGATAATTTTCTTATTCACCAAAAGCCCTCCTCGTTTCGATTAAAAAAACTTCCCTCGTAAGAGAGAAGTTCCTACTATAGATAAATATACCACCATTCTTTTACTTTCTCAGAAAAATAAGGCGTATTCTCAATCATGGATTGAGCAATTCCTGAATTCTCCAATTGGTTCTGCACCACATCAAGCGGAAGCAGCGCGAACACATAGATGAAAATAAACAACAGTATGTAAGCTTCGATAAACCCTAAAATCGCACCAAGAATTTTGCTGAAAAATCCAAGTACTGGTAAGAACTTTAAAAAATCAAACATCGATGCAACCAGTTGCAATGCGAACTTCACAACAAAGAAAATAAGCGCAAAGGCTAATAATTGATAAAAAGTTTGATCCAAGTCTAATTGATCCACTACTAGCGTGAACTGAGAGTTTTCATTTATCGCTGGATAGGGAATCCACAACACAAAGTATTCGGACAGTGGTTTATAGTATTTATAAGCCGCGACTAGTGCAACAACAAACCCAATCATATGAATCAACTGGACAATAAACCCTCTTTTTGCGCCCACGATGATACCACCGACCAGTAAGATGACTAATAGTATATCAAGCATTCACGTCAACCCTTCAGTTTTTTCAATTCATTTTCTAATTGTTCAACTTGCTCTTTCAGTTTAAGATAGTCATGTACCGCATTTGATGCAGTTAAGACGGCAAGCTTTGCTTGATCCAATGATGGATTCAACGCATTGATTTCTCGCATGCGGCTATCGACAATCGATGCAACTAAGCGCATATGACCGGACGTTTCAGTACCAACCATTTTATAGGTGTTGCCATAGATGTCAACGACCGTGTGAATTTTATGTTGCTCTGACAATGCAATATCCCCCTTTGGAATTCTTTACCCATCATACCATGAACACAAGCTGATTGTGAATCAAAGAAAGGTGACCTACTCATGTCAAACGTCGTTCTAAAACTTACAGAAGACAGTCTTCTCAAAGTGATTGCTCATTACGAGAAAAACAAGATCATTTCCAAAAATCCATATGCTCGCTTTAGCGCTAAAATCTCCGATACCGTCGTGACTGTTTACACCTCTGGAAAAGTCATGTTCCAAGGAAATGGAGCTGCACGAGAAGCAGCAAAATGGGGAATTGCCCCTGCAGCTGACAAAATCGTCTCAACCAAAGGAGACAAACTTCCTGACGGTTTTGCCCAACTTTCGGTTCTCGGATCTGACGAAACGGGCACCGGTGATTTTTTCGGACCAATTACCGTCGCGGCGTGTTACGTACCGGCCGACAAAGTTGAACTTGCACGCGAACTCGGTGTGAAAGATTCGAAACAACTGACCGATGCCTGGATGCGCCAAGTTGCCCCCGACCTTAGAGCAACATTTGCGCATAAAGTGCTAACTTTAAAAAATGATAAATACAACAAAGTCCAAAGCCAAGGCTGGTCACAAGGAAAAATCAAAGCCTTGTTGCATAACCAAGCACTCAGATATGTTCTAAACGAGATTGCACCCGAAAAACCAAACTTTATCTTAATCGATCAATTTGCAGAACGCGGCATCTATTATAAGCACATTAAAGAAGAACCAGAAATCATTCATGAGAACGTCTTGTTTTCCACAAAAGCAGAAGGTCTTCACGTTTCAGTTGCCTGTGCGTCGATTATCGCTCGCGTTGCATTTCTTGAAGAGATGGACCGAATGAGTCAAGACGCGGGTATGACTTTGCCAAAAGGCGCTGGAAAAATCGTGGATGAAGCAGCGGCGAAGATTTTGTTGAAGCATGGTGAGGCGTATTTGAAAGGGTTGACGAAGGTGCATTTTGCGAATACGGGGAAAGCTGTTGCAATAGCTGATAAGAGGCGCAAGTAAATTTACACTTAACATTTAATGAAGCTTATTATTTTTATAAAGTAGATATCCAATTTAAAAGTTCTTAAAAAAGTGCTATCCCATAATCTCGAACTCGACGTTTACTTTTTGAAGTCCTAGAGGTGAAATCTTTTGAACAACCAATTGCGCTTAATAGGAGCGAACACACTTTCTACATCTATTTTGCGTCTGCTGTAAAGTTGGGTTACAGATTCATCCTCAAGTGCTGCTTTAGTCTTTACTTTCATTTTACGGAAATAATCTTTTGTTTTAGCTTCAAAATGGATGATGGTACTGAAGACGAATCGGTTGAAGCTATGCCCGCGGAAAACATCCGTCACAATGGATATCATTCTGTTCTTTAACTCGGAAAAGGAGCTGTACCCAAAAGTCATTGTTCATGACCTTTGGGACAGCCCCTTTTTAACCTTGCAATTAAATTCCGTTAACTTCTCAACTCTGCTCCAGCTTCTGTCAAAGCTGCTAATACTTTTTCATGTGCACGGATAACATCTTCATCTGTTAATGTTTTTTCTGGATCAAAGTAAGTTAACGAGAAGGCGACTGATTTTTTGCCTGCTTCCATCTTATCGCCTTCATAAAGGTCGAACACGCGGACGTCTTTCAATAGTTTGCCTCCTGCATTGCGGATGATGGTTTCAATCGTTGCCGCTTCTACCACTTTAGAAAGAACTAATGCCACGTCACGTGACATGGACGGGTAACGTGGTACTGGCATGTAAACAAGTGCATCTGTTGCTTTACTTAACAACACAGCCAAGTTCAACTCCATGACAACCGTAGTTTTCAAGTCGCGCGCTTTTTGTTCAGACGGATGCAACTCACCGATCACACCAATACGCTGACCGCTATGCATGATAAAGGCCGTTCTTCCGGGATGCAAATCATCCATTTGGCCACGTTCAAAAGTCAATTCAACACCAAGTTTATCGCTAAGCCCCTCCACAATACCTTTCAAGACGAAAAAGTCGACGGGCTTTTTCTCACCTTGCCAGCTATGATCGAGCCAAAGACCTGTAATAGCGACCGCTAAATGTTCCTGCTCGTTTAGTAACTCATCTTGACCTTTAAGGAAAACAGAACCGGTTTCATACAAAGCGACCGAATCCATTCTTCTTGCTGTGTTATACGTAACAGATTCCAACAAATGCGGCAACAAGCTTTGACGCAACAAACTACGCTCTTCGCTCATCGGCATTAAAAGACGCGTTGTTTCCGTTTCTTCTAAAGCAAATTGTTTTACTGATTTTGCAGAAGTTAACGAATACGTCGTCGCTTGTAATAATCCAGCACCTTCCATAAGCGAACGAACAATGCGGCGTTTTGCCTGATAGGGAGTCAAGCCACCTGGTGTCGTTTCAGCTTCTGGTAATGTTGCTGGAATTTCATCGTAGCCGTATAGACGAGCAATTTCTTCGACTACGTCTTCAGGAATTTGAATGTCTTGTCGACGTGTTGGCACAGAAATGACCAGTTGGCCATTCGTTGCTTCTGTGTTAAATTTCAAGCGGTTTAAAATATCCCACATGTCTTCAAAGGAAATCTTCATACCCAGACGGCTATTAATGAAATCTGGAGACACTTTAACAATTTTCTCTTCTTTGTTTAATTCATCGAATATGACAGAGCCAGCTAATACTTCGCCACCCGCAAGTTGGGACAACAACTGTGCTGCACGTTCTGCGGCTGGAATGACACGATTTGGATCGACGCCTTTTTCAAAACGTGAACTAGCATCACTGCGTAGGCCATGATCTTTAGAAGTTTGACGAATAGAACCCGATTCAAAATAAGCAGATTCGATGACAACAGTCGTCGTTGTTTCGCTTACTTCCGAGTTAGCGCCGCCCATAACCCCTGCAATCGCCACCGGTTTTTCTCCATTGGTAATCACTAATTGACGGCTAGATAATTTTCGCTCCGCGTCATCTAAAGTGGTAATCATTTCGTCTTCTTTAGCATGGCGAACCGTAATGTTCCCTGTTTCCAATAAATCATAGTCAAATGCGTGAAGCGGCTGACCATATTCCATTAATACATAGTTTGTAATATCAACTACGTTATTATGCGGACGGACACCAGCTGCCATTAAGCGTTGTTGCAGCCACATAGGTGACTCTTGAACTTTAATGTTGCGAACGACTTTTGCGACATACAAAGGGTTGGCTTCAGGCGCATCGATTGACAAGGATAGCATCGAAGCTGCTGTGTCAGATGCTTCTGTATAGCTAATCTCAGGCAGGTTGATTTCTTCTGATAAAATAGCTCCTACCTCATAAGCAACGCCCAGCATGCTCATCGCGTCTGCGCGGTTTGGTGTCAGTCCTAGTTCTAATACAGTGTCATCTAAACCGAAATTTGCAATGACATCAGAACCGGTTTTTGCATCTTCTGGCAGCACATAAATGCCTTCAGCGTAGGCTTTTGGCACAAGCTTGCTTTCAATTCCGAGTTCTTGCAACGAACAAATCATGCCATGCGATTCTTCTCCTCGAAGTTTCGCTTTTTTGATGTTGATGTCACCTGGAAGTTTCGCTCCAGGACGTGCCACGATTACTTTTTGGCCAGCTGCAATGTTCGGTGCACCGCAAATGATTTGTGCCATTTCTCCGCCAACATCTACTTGACAAATCGATAGTTTATCAGCTTCAGGATGTTTAACACAAGATTCAACATAGCCCACTACGACATTTGTCATACCGTGTGACCGGTCGATCACTGCGTCTACTTCAATACCTGAACGCGTTATTTTTTCACCTAATTCAGCGGGTGGTAATTGTTGTGTGTTTACATAGTCTTTTAACCAGTTAATGGATACGAGCATGTTTTATTTCCTCCTTAAAGTTCTGTACATTGGAACTGAGATAAAAAGCGAACATCGTTTGTGTAGAAATGACGAATATCTTCAACGCCGTATTTCAGCATCGCAATCCGTTCTGGACCCATACCGAAAGCGAATCCAGTTAGGCGTTTGGAGTCATAACCAGCCATTTCAAGTACATTCGGATGCACCATTCCAGCGCCTAGAATTTCAATCCAGCCTGTTTTCTTACACACGTTACAGCCACTGCCGCCACATTTAAAGCATGAAATATCCATTTCAACAGAAGGCTCTGTAAACGGGAAAAAACTTGGACGAAGGCGAATTTCGCGATCATCGCCGAACATTTTCTTAGCAAATACTGAAAGCGTTCCTTTTAAATCACTCATGCGAATGTCTTCGCCGATAACCAATCCTTCAATTTGTGTGAATTGATGTGAATGCGTCGCGTCATCACTATCACGGCGATACACTTTGCCCGGGCAAATGATTTTGATCGGCTCTCCGCCTTTTGCTTCCATTGTCCGCGCTTGAACTGGTGATGTATGTGTGCGTAGTAAAATATCTTCTGTTATATAGAAAGAATCTTGCATATCACGAGCTGGATGACCTTTAGGTAAATTCAACGCTTCAAAATTGTAGTAATCTTTTTCTACTTCCGGGCCTTCTGCTACTTCGTAACCCATTGAAATAAACAAGTCTTCAATTTCTTCTACTACACGCGTCAGTGGATGTGCATTACCTGTTTTAACGGGACGTCCTGGTAATGTAATATCAATTGTTTCGCTTTGCAACTTCTCATAGATCGCTTGTTCTTCTAAGATGGCCATGCGTTCTTCGAGTTGCGTTGTAACTTCCTCGCGTACCACATTAACCAAAGCTCCCATTTTCGGACGCTCTTCAGCCGGGAGTTTCCCCATGCCTTTTAATAAATCCGTAATCGGTCCTTTTTTCCCTAAATACGCGACACGAACATCATTCAGTTCTTTAACAGTCGACGCTGTGGCAATTTTTTCGAGTGCTTGTGTTTTCAATTCCTGCAATTGTGCTTCCATTTTTTCTCCTCCTTAGACAGTAAAAAGCCCCGTCCCAGAAAAGGGACGAGGCATTATTCGCGGTACCACCCTAGTTATTGCAAATCGCAATCACTCATTTACATAACGGCTCTTCACCGGCCCATCTTTACAGTATGTCTACTGGTCCCGTTAGGCAGCTCGCGGGGTGAACTTCTGAGGCGTTTACATATCCACACTTCCAGTCAAGGTGCAGAATCTCTGTGATGTAAGGGCGCAACATACTTTTCCCGTTCTTCGCTTTTACTTATTTACTTTCTCATTATACGAAAGTTCTAGACTTTTATCAAACTTAGTTTTTAGGAACCAAGCTATACAAAAGAATCCCTGTCGCCACTGCAACATTCAGTGATTCTGCGCTACCGTATAGCGGGACCATCAAATTCTGATTGGTTTGCTGCAAAAGTACAGCGTCAACGCCACTGCCTTCATTGCCAACAAGTAAAGCAAACTTTTCACATGTCTCAACTTCGTGAACCGGTGTCGAGTTATGAAGCGCTGTTCCAAAGATTTGGATATCATTTGCTTTAGCTTGCGCTGTCCATTCAATCAGCTCGCCTTTAACAACAGGAATCTGAAAATGTGAACCTTGAGCAGATCGAACCGTTTTCGGGTTGTAAGGGTCTGCACAGCCTTTTCCAAGAATGACTGCGTCCATGCCGCTTGCTGAAGCTGTCCGAATCATCGTCCCGATATTGCCAGGATCTTGAACAGCATCAATCATCAATAGCTTAGACCATGTTTTTTGCTCATCTTCTGTAAATTCGGGTTGTGCACAATGCGCGAAAATTCCCTGCGTGTGCTCAGTTTCCGAAATTTCCTTCGCTACTCCTGCCGTGACCGAATAATGAGGAACGCCTTCAATATCCCAGTCTGCTGGGATATCTACGCCTTCGCGGACAATCAATGATTTGACAAGATCTTTTTTACGCAAGGCTTCTTCTGTCAAATGAAAGCCTTCGACTAGGAATTCTGCAAATTTATCGCGTTCTTTTCGTGTCGTTCCAAGCTTTTTCCAATGCTTGACGAGCGAGTTTTGGTTAGATTCAATTCTTTTCATTATAGCTTCACGCCTTTATTTCAGAATAACACCAGTATAACATACCCAAAAGCGCAATCACCTAGAAGTCGATGTCGAGCTATTGCCACTTTACTTATGCAAGATATTTTGACGAACCAACATTTTTCGCCACGTATTAATGAGATCTAAGCAACTTTACCTTCATTTATTCAAGCCGTAAAAAAATCAAATCCAAGCGCTGTCAAAATACCGAATGCTAATGTCCAAGCAGCAATGCTAATCGTCAGCCAAACCGTCGTGTTCTTTTTAGTAGCACCAAGTGTCATCCCGATAAAAGCTGCAATATGTGTACCAATTAAAATAGGTCCAAGCATCGCTAGTCCCGGCAGACCGTACTTGTTCCAAATTCGTTTGGCCCGTTCACTTTTTTTCGAAGTGGCTTTACCTTTTGCTTGTTGTCGTTTTGTGTACCAAAGTTGGAAGCGGTCAAAGCCAATAATTAATGCCAGGACGGTGACCATATTTCCAACAAATGCAAGTACCATCACCCATAACGGGGATAACCCCCAAACAACGCCAAGCGGAATAACCAACGCAATTTCAAACCACGGAATGGCCGCTCCTAAAAAAACGAGAAAATATTCATAGATCATTCATCTTCCTCCTTTAAATGCGCGCGAATTTCTCTGTAGTAAATGACGTATTGAAGTAACGCGACTACCAAAATGGCAAGCACGGTATAAATCCGTGGCAGCGGCGAAAACATTGCAAATACTGCGAGTGCAGGCAAACTCCAAGTCATAAAGGTATAGACTTTTTGAGAAGCAATGCGCGTAATATGTGTCATGCCTTCATCTTGTTCTAAATATTCAGGTGGACGAATTGCAAAAGACGGAATTTTTTGTGTTGGATACAGCTTGTTATGGCGTCTTATTTTCATGTAAAAAATGAACAACATGATCAGGTATAAAATGATTGACCCTACAATAACAAATCCTTGAATGACGCCATACTCAACTAATATGCTTTGTTCTATTTCTGTATTGACAATTTCAGTCGTTTCGGGTGAATTGACTCCGAACAAGAAAATTCCTAACACCATGATAAATCCCATCATCCACAATGGATACTGCATACGAAAATCATTTTTCATGTCCTCCGTCCTCCTCTAACCAAAATAAGTCGTTGATGTTCGTCTGAAGAGCTTTTGCGAGTTTTAACGCTAAGATAATTGAAGGGGAAAACTCCCCTTTTTCAATAAAAGCAATGGTTTGTCGCGTGACATCCACTTGCTTGCCGAGATCGCTTTGGGTAAAGCCGTAACGAGCTCTTAGTTCTTTTACTCGGTTCTTAAGCATCTTCTTCATCCACCCTTTTATGTTCGGTTTATATTACATAATGTATATTATACTTAACATTATGTCAATTATTATGTACATTTTCGAAGCTAGAGACGCTTTATTTGCGGATTGAATGACTTTGTTTGCGCGATAAAATCGGTTGTTTACATTATCTCGCGCTTTGTTTGCGCAAGACGAGACGTTGTTTGCAAAACCAAAAAAAGCTTCTCACTTGAGTGAAAAGCGAACCTTAAAATTAATAGTGCTCCAGAAGCTTTACACAAGAGCGCGACTATTCGTCTACTCTTTATTTGCGGATTGAGCGACTTTGTTTGCGGGATACACTCGGTTCTTTACATTATCTCGCGCTTTGTTTGCGCAAGTCGATACGTTGTTTGCAAAATCAAAAAAAGCTTCTCACTTAAGTGAAAAGCTAGTCTTTTTTCTTTAACTGATAGGTTCGATTGCGCAATGCACCAGCTGTGTCAAATTCGAAAGTCGACAATAAGCGAGACGCTACAAAAGGCGATTCGATATTACAATACTGCCTCAACATCTTATTACTCAGCTGATTATGAACGAGCGAAAAATATTCCCGAATCGTCGTTTCAAATGCATTTATATCTATCGATTGGCACAATTCGCATATCCAGCCACATCGTTTTTTTCGAACCATTCGCAGGCTTTTGCATGAATCTCAAAAAATACCGGTCTGTAGTTCGCCAGGATTTATAGCATACAGCTGACATAAAGGAAGTCGCTTATAAGGAGTTTGATGTTTTTGAAGAAGTTTATCGATTTTCACTAAATTCGGTCGGATATTCGAGTCGGGGAAAGAGGAGAGTATGTTGAGTAAATAATCGATTAGTTGATAAGTTTTACAAACATCGGTGGTTTGCGGTTTCGTAATAAATTCACATTGTTTGGATGTGAATACAACAATTCCTTTGACCGGCAACTGGATTTTATGCAGTTTGAAAAATTTCGTTAAAAAGCGAATGTGTTTATTTAATTGAATCGCGGGATCTTCCATCACGGTCCGCACGCCTTCTACATCTGTTCGAGCAAATTCGCCTGTTTGATTATCGAAATGTAGCCGTCCACTAATGTTTTTCGACTCAATAATAATCACACCACGTTCTGTTAGCAGCAATCCGTCCATTTGGATTTTCCACTCACCAAGTGATAAGCAAACATTCTGCAAAAAGCGGTAGTTTTCTTCAGGGCTGAATTCAACCAGCTTTCGTACCAGTCTAGCTTCTCCTCGTTCTCCAGCAGCGCTTCGGTACAATTCGACTTGAAGAAATTGGCGTTGTGGATGCTGCTCTGGCAACCGGTATAATAACCTTTCGAGCGCTGTTGTTTGAGATAATAAAACGAGTTCTTTTTTGTGCATAGAGCACCTCCTATCAGAATAAATAGAGTATAGCATTCTTTTTAAAACCTGAAAATCTCTAAATGGATGCTTTTCGTAAACGAAAAGCGAAAAACCTTTAGTTGTTTGCGAGATACACGTAGTTCTTTGCGCTATCTCACTGTTTGTTTGCGGCAAGAAAGTCTTTATTTGCGCAAAAGATCACTTTGTTTGCACAACAAAGAAACCCCTCGCCAAAGCGAAGGGTTTCCGGATTTTATTCGAATGTAATACGCGCGACGGTATCTTTATCTAGCTTTTTGATCACTTCGATGATTAATTTCACTGCATTTTCGTAATCATCGCGATGCAAGATTCCAGCGTGCGAGTGAATATAGCGAGTAGCTACGCCGATTGCAAGTGCAGGAACGCCGTTTGCTGTTAAGTGAATGGACCCAGCGTCAGTTCCGCCGCCTGCGATCGTTTCAAATTGGTACGGAATGCCCGCTTCTTCAGCCGTATCGACCACAAGTTCGCGCAAGCCGCGGTGAGATACCATTGAAGCATCGAAAAGCAATAGTTGTGGGCCATCTCCCATTTTACTGTTCGACTCTTTGCTCGTAATGCCTGGTGTGTCTCCTGCAATGCCCACATCTACTGCAAATCCGATATCTGGTTGAATCTTCGCAGTCGCCGTTTTTGCTCCGCGCAAGCCGATTTCTTCTTGCACTGTTCCAACACCGTAAACGACGTTCGGGTGATTGACACCTTTTAATCCTTTTAAAACATCAATCGCAATCGCACAACCAATCCGATTATCCCAAGCTTTTGCCATTAATAATTTTTCGTTGTTCATCACCGTGAATTCAAAATACGGAGTGACCATATCTCCTGGTGTGACTCCCCACTCTTTTGCTTCTTCACGGGAAGAGGCACCAATATCAATAAACATATCTTTGATTTCAACAGGCTTCTTACGCGCTTCTAGTGAAAGAATATGCGGTGGTTTTGAACCAATTACGCCTGTGATTTCTTTACCGCTTCGTGTTGTAATTGTCACGCGCTGCGCTAGCATAACTTGTGACCACCAGCCACCTACTGTTTGAAATTTTAAAAATCCTTTATCATCAATTTGCGAAATCATAAATCCAACTTCATCCAAATGACCTGCTACCATAATTTTAGGTCCGTCAGCTAATCCTTCTTTTCTAGCAATCAAACTGCCAAGACCGTCTGTTTCAATCGAGTCAGCGAATGGTGTTATGTATTTTCTCATGACTTCACGCGATTGACGCTCATTTCCTGGAATAGCGTTCGCATCTGTCAACTCTTTTAGCATTAATTGTGTTTCATCCAAATTAGTCATTCCTTCGACCTCCTAAATAATTCATTGCTCACTTATTGTAAAGGAATCTCCACCAATTATCAAAACATTCGTTCTATCAATAGCCGTTGTTTTGGCGGTCGTAGTTGGTTTGGTTCTTCTGAATATAGGCTTCCAGCACTTCCTCATAGCTAAACTCTAATGCCACCGCTATTCCACCATAACAGCTCCAAATTTCCATAAAATTAGACATTGAATAATTTCTAAGGAATTCTTGAATGGCTTTTTGAGTTCGCAAAAACAACTCGGTCAAGTCTGTTTCACTAATGGGATCTGGCCAATTTTCGAGTGTGTTTAAATGCTTTTCAATACCAAGTGACAGCAAGAAATGGATAGAATCGACGTATTCCTCTAAAATAACAGCCCGACTTGATGGACCTTTTGTGCTCCAAAATTTAAAGCAGCGCGTTTCATTTGCCAGTTCCGCTAACTCTACTAGTAAAGCTAAGCCTTTTTTACGAAAAACATCTTCGTTAATTTTTTGATTGGATTGAATAAAGCGATCTAGTTCTTCCTGCATTTTAAACAATTCATGTAGTTTCATAAAACCTCTCCTTATTTCATTCATTCTTGAAACCAAACTACTTCCTAATCGTATAGTAATGAGTAGGATTATGTAAATCAGGGGGTAATTCATTTGGCTTTTCTCATACGCTTTATTGTATTGGCATTAATTATCTACTTATTTTACCGACTGATCCGTTATGTTGTAGATCCTAAAAGAAAACTCGATAACGCACTTGAATCGGGTGCTTATTATTTTTTAGACGATGTGAAAAATGTGCAAAAAAACTTTTTTATCGCACTTCGTGGCGTGTTGTTTGAAGGCGAAAAATACTTAGGCACAACTGAACACTCTTTTGAAGTCGTCTCTATTTTTGTATGGGTCGAAAAACCTGATCAATTACAGGGATTCACAAAAGCAGATTTTCATTTTCTAGAAAAAGAAATTTTGATGAATTATCCAGAAGCTTGTATAAGTTGGAAAAACCCAATAGAACAGTTAATGAAGCAAAATGGATGAGCATGAGACTCATCCGTTAACAAAAGTTTGATAACTCCACATCAAAATAAGAATATCAAGTAGAGCCAAAATCAGAAAACCAACACGAAAATTAGTATGCTTCGTTTTGTGACGAAATGCCATCATGCCCAAATAAGCCCCAATGCCGCCACCAAAAATAGCGACGGTCCACAAGTTTTTTTCAGGAATTCGCTGACCGTGACGCTGCGCTTGAGATTTATCGACTTTCATCATAACGAAAGCCATCGCTGTTACAATTGCAAAATAACCAACAATAATCAAAAACATCGGATTTTCCTCCATAAGAAAAGACTGACGAAAATTCGTCAGTCTTTTTATTATAGCGTTAAATGCTAGTGCATTGCAGCTTTCTAGTTGTGTGATGTCTATGAACTGCAATGAACAGGCACTTTCGCTTTTATTATCTAGCTGCAATGACCTGCTCCTCGGGTCATAAGCTGCCCTTCCTACGCGGCTAAAGCCACTAGGGAAGTTCATCTTATGCCTATCGGAGCAAAACGGTCATTTCCGCTTTTATTATCTAGCTGCAGTGCCTAGACCCTCGGGACTTAAGTCAGCCCACCTGTGCGACAAAAAACGCCGCTTTGGTGGTCTGTCTTAAGCCTGTCGGGTCTTAACAGGCACTTTCGCTTTTAATTACTTAGTTACTGCTTTTTTTGCTTGGTCAACCAATGATGTGAAAGCAGCTGCATCAGATACAGCGATTTCAGCTAGCATTTTGCGGTTGATGTCGATACCAGCAACTTTTAATCCGTGCATAAGACGGCTGTATGAAATTTCGTTCATACGTGCTGCTGCGTTGATACGCGTGATCCAAAGTCTACGGAAATCACGTTTTTTGTTGCGACGGTCACGGTAAGCATAGTTACCTGACTTCATTACCTGTTGGTTTGCTACTTTGAAAAGGATGTGCTTTGCACCATAATAACCTTTTGCTAATTTAATGACCTTTTTACGACGCTGACGCGTCACTGTTCCACCTTTTACGCGTGGCATATCACATTACCTCCTGCTGAATATAAAAAATTCGATTTTTTGTTACATGTCTAGACTCAAGCACCCAGATTCTCGGGGTCATAAGTCAAAGTGGCTGTGCGGCAAAAAACGCTGCTTCACCTCTTCGCCTTATGCCCGTCGAATCTATACTGGCGCTTTAGCTTTTATTATTTCATGTTATAGATTAATGATTTGATACGTTTTAAGTCGCCTGAAGAAACAAGTTTCCCTTTACGAAGTTTACGCTTTTGCTTTGTAGATTTGTTTGCGAATAAGTGGCTAGTGTGTGAGCTGTGGCGTCTTACTTTACCAGTACCCGTTTTTTTGAAACGTTTTGATGCACCGCTGTGGCTTTTCATTTTCGGCATTTCGAATTCCTCCTAAACAATGATCTCTTATTCTTTTTCGTTGACTGGTGCAAGCATCAAGAACATGCTGCGGCCATCCATTTTCGGGCGCTGCTCAACTGTTGCAACTTCTTTGCACGCTTCTGCGAAACGTTCAAGTACACGTTGTCCAATTTCTTTGTGCGTAATTGCACGGCCTTTAAAACGAATAGAAGCTTTCACTTTGTCGCCTTTTTCAAGGAACTTGATAGCGTTGCGAAGTTTCGTGTTGAAATCGTGATCGTCAATTGAAGGGCTTAAGCGCACTTCTTTAACGATAATCACTTTCTGATTTTTACGGATTTCACGATCTTTCTTCTGCTGCTCAAACTTGAATTTACCATGATCCATGATCCGAGCAACCGGCGGCTTAGCTTGAGGAGCCACAAGAACAAGATCCAAGTTGACACGAGCTGCAATTTCAAGTGCTTCGATACGTGTTTTGATGCCAAGTTGTTCACCGTTTTGATCAATAACTCGCAACTCACGTGCACGAATACCGTCATTTACATTAATGTCTTTGCTAATAGTAATCCACCTCCGGATAGTGTCGCGAATAGCTTAAATGTGTGAACCGGCCGAACCGGTTTACAGGGTTCCGATCAAAACAAAAGCGGATGGACCAATGAGGTCCACCCGCAAATATGACAACACGCGTCTTTCTGCGTGTAAAAGTCAATCGTGTATACCTGCCAACAATCGGTCGATCAGGTGAGAAGCGGGTGCTCCTGCTTGCACATATAAGTATTCTATAACCTTATTCATAATATCACGCGTTGTAAAAGAAGTCAAGTTGTTTAACGAATTTCACTTTGAACCAGTTTAACAAAATCTTCAAACGGCATACTTTCAGATTTTTGTTCGCCGTATTTACGAACATTCACCGAGCCATCTTCTAGTTCTTTATCTCCGATCACAAGCATATACGGTACTTTTTGCATTTGTGCTTCACGAATCTTGTAGCCTAATTTTTCATCGCGCTCATCGATATCTACACGAATTTTATGCGACTGCAGTTTTTCTTGAAGTTCTTTTGTATAAGTACTATGAGCGTCAAGCGATACTGGAATCATTTCCACTTGGACAGGTGCCAGCCACGTTGGGAAAGCTCCTTTGTATTCTTCGATTAAGAATGCAACAAAACGTTCCATTGTTGACACGACTCCGCGGTGAATAACGACCGGACGATGCTGTTTGCCATCTTCTCCGACATAAGACAAGTCAAAGCGTTCTGGCAAAAGGAAATCTAGTTGGACAGTTGACAAAGTTTCTTGTTTACCAAGAGCTGTCTTCACTTGAACGTCTACTTTCGGTCCGTAAAATGCCGCTTCGCCTTCTACTTCCTCATAGTCAATCTCCATTTCATCCATTGCTTCTTTTAACATCGCTTGTGCACGATTCCACATGGCATCATCATCAAAGTATTTTTCTTTATCTGCTGGGTCGCGATAAGACAAACGGAATGAATAATCTTTGATATCAAAATCTTTGTAAACTTCAACAATCAAGTTGACGACTTGTTTGAACTCTTCTTTGATTTGGTCTGGGCGTACGAAAAGATGCGCATCATTCAACGTCATTCCGCGAACGCGTTGAAGACCCGACAATGCACCTGACATTTCGTAGCGGTGCATCAACCCAAGTTCAGCAATACGAATTGGCAACTGACGATACGAGTGAATACCTTGTTTGAAAATCATCATATGATGCGGGCAATTCATTGGACGCAATACCAATTCCTCATTGTCCATTTTCATCACTGGGAACATATCGTCTTGGTAATGATCCCAATGTCCGCTTGTTTTGTATAACTCCACGCTACCCATTACAGGCGTATACACGTGATCGTAGCCTAAGCGCTCTTCTTTATCGACAATGTAACGCTCGATAATGCGGCGGATTGTTGCGCCTTTTGGCAACCACATCGGCAAGCCTTGACCGACCTTTTGAGAGTTCATGAACAAATTCAATTCTTTCCCGATTTTACGGTGATCACGTTCTTTTGCTTCTTCTAGCATTTCAAGATGCGCTTTTAAATCTTCTTTTTTGAAAAAGGCAGTTCCGTAAATACGCTGAAGCATTTTGTTGTCGCTGTTCCCTCTCCAATATGCTCCGGCCACACTTAATAACTTAAACTCTTTTAATTTACCTGTTGATGGTACATGAACACCTCGGCAAAGATCGAAAAAATCACCTTGCTCATAGATAGATACTTGATCATCTTCAGGAATGGCTTCAAGAAGTTCTAATTTGTACGGATCTTCAATCGCTGCAAATCGTTCTTGTGCTTTTGCACGAGTCACGTCATGACGAATAATTTCAACATTTTCATTGATGATTTGCTTCATTTCTTTTTCAATCAATGGCAAATCCTCTGAAGTAATTGCTGACTCTGTATCGATATCATAATAAAAACCGTTTTCAATAACCGGTCCCACACCGAGCTTCGCATCTGGGTACATCCGCTTGATCGCTTGTGCCAATAAATGTGCTGTGCTGTGGCGCAATACTTCTAGACCTTCATCAGATTCTGGTGTGATGATTGCAATATCCCCATCTTCTTTTAAAGGTGCACGTAAATCGACTAATTTATCGCCCATTTTACCAGCCAATGCTTTTTTCCGTAATCCTGGGCTAATTGATTGAGCAATTTCCTCAGTAGTTACGCCTTGTTCAAACTCTTTTACTGCTCCGTCTGGGAATTTCAGTTGAATCATGTTTGCCATGTCAATCTCTCCTTTTAGTTAACTCTGGTCGAAATGTCTAAACCACAGGGTCTGGTAGACATTTCTTTATTCTTGTCTAGCTGCAATGGCCTGCTCCTCGGGTCATAAACTGTCCTTCCTGTGCGGCAAAAGCGCCGCTTCGGAAGTCCACCTTATGCCCGTCAGAGCAAAACGGCCATCTCCGCTTTTCTTTTTTTCCACAGAAAAAAGCCCCATCCCAAAAGGGACGAAGCTTTAGCTCGCGGTTCCACCCTTCTTCTATTTTGAACAGCTGAAACCATTCAAAATGAAGCTCTGCATCGGCTAACGGGCCGGTACCGTCAGCTGCTACTAAAAAACTGTTCACAGCTGCTGCTCAAAGGGGGTAAGCGAAAAAACGATACTTAAGAAGCTCACAGCCTATGCTTCTCTCTCTGAAAGTCGTAAATTCCGCTCATGTCCTTGTCAAGGCATGTAAAATCTTGGTTCGATTGTTATTACTATAAACCGAATTGTTCCAAAAGGCAATAGTTCTCGCACTTAATTTCTTCGATTGCGTCCATCAAGTTTAACTGGACTCGTTAATGCACGAATTCGTTCCATAATGCGCGCCGCTTTTAAATCTTCTTTTTCTCCGCGCTGCGAATAGGTTAAATGGTACTCCAGCTCGGTATAGCTAAAGTTTGACGACATAAATGTTGGCAGTTTTTCAGACATCCGGTAATGGAGAATTGTTCCAAGTACCTCGTCTCGTGTCCAGCTTGACATTGCTTCAGCTCCAATGTCATCTAGCATCAAGACGTCTGCTTTTTTCACATAATCCACTTTTTCCTGCAATGTTTGATCACCAATCGCCTGTTTCATTTCTCGCATAAATTCTGGAACGAACACCAACACAGATTTCACATTGATCTCAGCCAGTTCATTGGCCACTGCGCTCAATAAGTACGATTTCCCAATACCGAATTGTCCATAAAGATACAATCCTTTCTCAGGTAAATTGTCAGGACCCGTTGCTTGATCGAGGAAATCACCAACCGCTCGAAACGCTTCCATGCGACTGTCATCTAATTCAAAGCCGTCCAGTGTCGCTTGCATCACTTCTTTTGGCATATACATGCTATGGATTAAAGAAGATGCATGGCGTTTGTTGTCGTGAATATCCTTTGAGCGACATTTTGTATACGAAATCCCGATAGTTCCACGTTCTAATACAAGATTCGGCTCAAAACCTTTTAAATGATTAATACAGCCATCCAAGCTAGGGCATTTGTTGCAATCATGGGATTGGTCGATGTATTCGTATAACTTGTGAAGCCCTCTATCAATAGTAGGTGCGTCAATTTCATCTGCATGATTTTCCAAGAATTTTTGAACTCCTGCATGCGCCAATACTTCTTTACGCATTTCACCATAACGCTCAGAAAAAGCAGGGGCATTGACTACACGTTTTAAGGTTTCGCTAATCGGTTCCATTTAACCACCTTTTCCTTTCTTCAGCGCAAGTTTCGCAAGAAGTTTTTGTTTTTCTACTTCTAAGCTTTCGTTTCTTGGCTCTGCTTTAGCAACAGGTACATCGTCTTTTTTATGGAACCATTCCGGCAATCGTTCTTCACGCAGCGGCTTTTGATTGCCTGTGAATGGTTTGGCGATAGTCGTTAGCGAGCCTTCAGACTTCCACTTCATATACTGCGTGTGCTCGACACGGGCAATTTCCATTGCATCTTTTGCGGTTGTAATATTCTTGCGTAGCCAGTGCGAAGCGATTTTCTCCACATATGCTTTGGTTAGCTTCATATCGGTTCGTAGCAACACATAGTGAAGCAATACATTTACAACCGCTGTCTCCATCTTGTGGAAAGTGACTAATTGGTTTGCTAGTTCCACATCTGACGGCAACGGTTCGTGACCATCCGCAATATCTCTCAGTACTTGGATAGGAGCTGCAGTCTCTAAATAAACCAATAACTCATCTTCTTTTGTTTTTGACGTTTCGTCTGTTGCTTCAACAGGTTCTGTTGCTTTATGTACAGGAACCAGTTGCGGCGCTGTAGTGGACACTTTCATTTTGTAATGCTCGGTTGCTGCTTTTTTTAAAAGATCAGTCGTCAATTTGTAATTGTCATCAATCGCCATTAAGACAACTGTTTGCATTTCAAGCGGGTCCCAACTATACAAAAAAGCCAATTTGGCAATATAGGCTTTTATGCTGCCCGTTAATACACGTTTGGGAACTAATTGCTCGGAAAGCCCTTGTTGCAATAAACCAAAGTCAAAATCTGATTCCGTGCTGTATCCCCCATTTTTTCGTTCTTGTAAATCTTTTTTCTTAGCGGGATAGCCTGCTTTGGCATGAACTGGTTGAAAAATATCGGTAAAGGTTCTTGACACTTCTTCGTAATCAGTCGGAATCTCCGTTTCGATGGCAAAACGTTTACGAACTTTTCGGTAAGACGTTTCACCAATTTTACTAAATAAAAACATAGACAATAACGGATCCATAAAAAACGTTTTTGGATCGAGTGGCGGACACAGTTCATAGATGAAAGAACGCTCACTGCTTTGATTTTTATACGTTCTAAGCAATCCAATTGCTTCTAACTGGATTCTAGCGTCAAATATTTTCGAAATAGAATTCCCCAACATATTCATCAATGTATAATGACTCGACTCTTCACTAGTCGCTTCTCCTTCAGCCCATAAAGTTAAATACAATGCAATGGCTTCCGCACCAATCATAGGTTGATAGAGCAATGTTAGAAGTTGCCGATCGTAATTTGAAAACGGATAAGGTAAGCGAATTCGAAATGGATCAGCAGGCTGCAACTCTTTATAATATGCAGTCATAAGTCACCGCCTTAATCGATTTTCTTGTCTTCCGGAGTTTTATTTAGCAAATCCTTGAGTTCATCAATAAAAACAGTGATGTCTTTAAATTGGCGATACACTGAAGCAAAGCGAACATATGCTACTTCGTCGATTGTTGCTAGTCGATTCATGACCAATTCTCCGACTTCTTCAGATTTCACTTCTGGGTTACCCGCACGGCGAAGGTCTTTCTCAATCGTAAAGACGACTTCTTCTAACACTTCTAGAGATACCGGCCGTTTTTCACATGCGCGAATAACGCCACGCAAAACTTTTTCACGGCTGAACTCTTCACGCGAGCCATCTTTTTTGACAACAATCAGTGGCATTTCTTCCACTTTTTCAAATGTCGTAAAGCGATAACCGCAAGACTCACATTCTCTTCGCCTTCTGATGGATTTCATTTCGTCTATTGGCCGCGAATCGACAACACGTGTGCCGTTATGTTGGCAAGCTGGACATTTCATTTTTACATCTCCCTAACTTCTCTATCTCGTGTATCTAGTATAACAAAAAATCATTGAAAAAATAGAAAAAGCAGAGGATTTCATCCCCTGCTTACGTGTTTTTGGTTAAATGGATTATGCTGTTACTGAAACTTTGGATTTCTCAACACTTACTGGTCCCATACCGCGTGGTATTTCTACAAGTTCGCGTGATGTTGAACCTAGTGCGTCTGCGATATATTCCGCTGCAATAGTCGGATCTAAATCGCCGCAAGTGTAAACATCTACACTCGCATAGCCGTGTTCTGGAAAACTGTGAATAGTTAAGTGAGATTCTGAGATAATCACAACTCCGCTAACACCTTGTGGTGCGAATTTATGAAAAGCTACCTCTCTTACTTCAGCTCCAGATTTGAGTGCTGCATCAACAAAAGTTTGTTCGATAAAATCCATATCGTTTAATTTGTCAAAATCACACTGCCAAAGTTCTGCAATTACGTGACGTCCCATCGTTTCCATGGTTCGTTTTCCCCCTTTGATATCATTTTGGTTTTTGCGCAAAATATTCAAAGTTGACTACCACGGGGGAAAGTTAGTCCAAAGAGGTCCTAACCCTTTAAGCAGTCATGTGAATAAAAATCTTACGCTCCTAATTCCGAGTTACATGATGGAAATTCAGAAGTGGTAGCCATTTTTCAACTACGATTCATAGTATAAAACGTATTTATCGCAAATGCAATAATAATATCTTATTGATTCAGAATTTTTACGATCACATAGGCAGAGAAAAACCCTGTTTCTCTTTTAAAAAAACTAGAGAACAGGGCATTCAGGCTTATTTAGAAACAAGAACCATCGCATTGGCAACTTTTTTAGTCAAGTCGATTACACGTGCTGAATAGCCCCACTCGTTATCGTACCATGCCAAAACTTTTACTTTGCGATCGCCAATAACCATCGTCGATAATCCATCAACAATTGCCGAATCTGAATTGCTATTAAAATCAACAGAAACCAATGGTTCCATCGTCAAGCTCAAAATTCCTTCTAAGCTATTTTCAGAAGCTTCCTTGAAAGCTCTATTAACTTCTTCAATTGTCACTGCTGTGTTCAAGTCAACAACTAAATCGACTAAGGATACATTTGGAGTTGGCACTCGTAATGCCATACCATGAAGTTTCCCTTCCATCTCAGGCAACACCAATGATAGCGCTTTCGCAGCACCCGTAGAAGTTGGAATAATGGATTGTGCACAAGCACGCGCGCGCCGAAGATCTTTGTGCGGGTTATCTAAGTTCTGCTGGTCGTTTGTGTAAGAATGGATGGTCGTCATCAAGCCATTTTCAATTCCAAATGTATCATTCAGCACTTTTACAACAGGCGCTAGACAATTGGTCGTACAGCTAGCGTTGGAAATGATATCATGCTTATCAATGTCTAGTTTGTCATCATTAACTCCCATAACGATTGTGATATCTTCTTTTTTTCCAGGCGCTGTCAAAATCACTTTTTTAGCTCCTGCTTCTAAATGCAGCGCTGCTTTTTCACGTGAATTGAATTTCCCAGTTGCTTCGATAACGATATCAATGCCCATTTCTTTCCATGGCAAATTCAGTGGATCGCGCTCACTTACCAATTGAACCCGTTTTCCATTAACAATTAAAGCATCTTCTTCTGAAGATACGTCACCCGTAAAGGTACCGTGATTTGTGTCATACTTAATCAAATGCGCCAGGGTCTCAGCTGGATACGAAGCGTTGATTGCTGTTATTTTAACATCATCCATCAATATCGCCTGTCTGAAAACCATACGGCCAATACGGCCAAATCCGTTAATTGCAATAGAAACTGTCATGTAGGAATCCTCCGTTTGTAATTAAGTTATACTCATATTTTTAATTTCTTATATAGTATAACACAATCACCTATTTAGAGAACCTTTAAAATTACATATCTTTTATTCTTTTTCAAGGCTGGTTTGCCAATTTGCTAAAATTCGATTTAATTGGCTTTCCGTCTCGTTCAATGTACCGTTATTGTAGATAACCGCATCCGCTCCATCTTCTTTTACAGACATTGGCAGTTGTGAACTAATACGTGCTCGCGCCTCTTTTTCAGTAAAGTTGTTGCGTTCCACTAGCCGAGTAAATTGATTTTTTTCGGTAACACTGACGACTAAAATTTTATCGACCAAGTGCTGTAGGCGGCTCTCAAATAATAACGGAATATCCATGATGATGGTCTTGAATCCTTGCGCCAAAAAATCCTGCCGCTGTCGGAGCATTTCCTGACGAATTGCCGGATGAATAATATCGTTCAATATTTTGCGACTTGCCGGATCGTTAAAAATGATTTCGCCTAGTTTTGCACGGTCCATCGTTCCGTCTTCGCGCAGTATCTCATCGCCAAATGCTAAAGCGATTTGTCCTAAGGTGTCAGAACCTGGTTCTACTACTAACCGCGCGACAAGATCCGCATCAATAATCGGATAGCCTAAATTTTTTAACATTTCGGATACGGTACTTTTTCCACTGGCAATGCTACCTGTCAATCCAATGATCATTATTCATCCTCATTTCTGGCAAGTTGGGCAATATACAGATGCCCGACCTCCGATTTTCAGCGTCTTCGTCATCGTGCCACAAACCATACACTGTTTTTTTCCATACATACCAAAACGATCTTGCATGCTGCCTGATTCACCATTGATGTTGCGGTAATCCGAAATCGTACTTCCGCCTGCTTCTATGCTTTCTAGCAAAATAGCAACAATTGACTCAAATAGTTCTACTTTTCGTCTCCGACTAATGCGCCTAGCCGCTCGTTTGGGATGTATTTTCGTTTTGAAAAGGGCTTCTGTTGCATAAATGTTACCGCAGCCCGAAATAATTTGGCCGTCCATAATAAGTTCTTTGATTGCTTTGTTTTGGTATTTAGCACTCTCAGCCATCGCCAAAAAATGTTCTCGTGCACCTGGCTCAAAAGGCTCCGGTGCCATCAGCAGTAAAGGAGGGAATTCTGCCTCTTCTTGCAATACCCTCATTTCCCCAAAACGACGAATATCCGAAAACGCTAGTAAGTTGCCATCGCTCAACGTCAAAATAACATGAACGTGTCTCCGGAATTTATCTTCCGGAATAGACTGAAGCTGGTCGACGTAAAACCAAGCTCCTGACATTCCCAAATGATTAACTAATAAAAATTCATGGTCTTTTCGCAATGTAAAGTAAATATATTTGCTGCGTCGCTCGACACGGACAATTTGCGCTCCTGTTAAGCTATCAACAAAACGGTCGGCTTCCATCCGCTTAATGATTGCTTCTTTGCCATTCGCTTTCGATAAGCGAATAATGTCCGATACCGTTACTGCCTCAATTTTTTTACCAATAGAAACAGGGCGGATCTGCCGAACGACACCTTCTACTTCTGGAAGTTCAGGCATATCGTTACCCTCCGATCATTTAGTATCGTACCAAGTTGCACCATTGGCGATGTCTACTTTTAACGGCACAATTAGTTTCACTGCATGTTCCATTACTTCAGGTACTAATTTCATCAGTTTCTCCAATTCTTCAGGTGGTGCTTCAAAGATTAATTCATCGTGTACTTGCAACAGCATACGCGTTTGCATCCCTTCACGCTCGAGTGCTGCATCCATATCAATCATCGCTTTTTTAATAATATCTGCTGCACTCCCTTGAATCGGCGTATTCATCGCTGTACGCTCTGCAAAGCTGCGCAAATTAAAGTTAGAACTCGTAATATCCGGTAAATAGCGTCTCCGGTTCATCAATGTCGTGACAAATCCATCACGCTTTGCGTCTGCCACAATCGTTGTCATATAACTTTTGACGCCAGGAAAACTTGTGAAATAACGTTCAATAAAGTCTGCTGCTTCTTTCCGTGGAATGCTTAAGTTTTGAGACAAACCATAATCACTAATGCCATAAACAATTCCGAAGTTAACGGCTTTAGCAGCTCTTCGCATATCGCCTGTCACTTGTTCTACAGGAACATGAAAAACATCGCTAGCCGTTGTTGTATGAATATCTCGGTCATCTTTAAAAGCTTGCACGAGACGCTCATCTTCCGACATATCTGCCAAGACACGCAATTCAATTTGTGAATAATCCGCTGCGACCATTACCCAGTCCGGCTCTGAAGGAATAAAGGCTTTCCTGATTTTCCGTCCTTCTTCAAGGCGCACCGGGATATTTTGCAAGTTCGGATTAGTTGAACTAAGTCGACCAGTTGTTGTAAGAGCCTGTTGGAACCGGGTGTGGACTTTGCCGTCTTCGTGTACTTCTTTTAGCAATCCTTCTATATAAGTGGATAATAGTTTGCCCAATTGACGATACATGAGAATATGCGAGATGATCTCGTGCTGCCCCTCTAGTTTTTCTAGAACATCTGCTGCTGTTGAGTAACCGGTTTTGGTTTTCTTTAAAGCTGGTAATCCAAGTTTTTCAAACAGGATGACACCTAATTGCTTAGGGGAATTGATATTAAATTCTTGTCCGGCCAGCCCATGTATATCCGATTCAATTTTTTCGAGTTTATGAGACAATTCCTTGCCCATTTCGGACAATTGATCGCGATCGACTTTGACGCCTAGTGACTCCATTTGACCTAAAACTGTCGCCAGTGGCAATTCTAATTTGTCGTATAAATCAAATTGCTCGTTTTCTTCGAGTTTTTCCATAACTAATGGCCGGACTTTCCAGATAGTGCGTGCTTTTCTAGCAATATGCTCGTTTAGAATCGTTTCTTCCGGCACTTTCTTTTTAGCACCTTTGCCGTAGATTTGTTCGTTTGTTGATACGTCTCTATAACCGTACTCTTGGACAATACTCGCCATATCCGTATAAGTTAACGACGGATTCACAATATAAGCACCTAGCATCAAGTCAAAATCGACACCTTTTAATTCAATGCCCATACGTAAAAATGCGGCAGTTGCTGCTTTTGAGTCTGCCATAAATTTCTTTTTCGATGGATCTTTAAACCACTTGTTGAATTCTTCTGATTGCTCAACAACTGTCATTGGAATTACATAGGTTTCTGTCTCCGTCGCTAAAGAAACACCAAGTAAATCACAGCTATGGTAATGTTCATCGTATAACTCTAGGTGAACAGCCATCTCGTCTTTTAATATAGCTGGGTCAATGGCAGTCAGTACCTCGAAGTGCAATTCCTCTTTAACTGTTTCTTCTGCTGTATATTCCATTTTTTCTAGTAAAGATTTAAATGCCAATTCCGTCCATACTTTTACCAATTCGTCTTGATTTGGTCCAGCATAACTCAATTCTTCAATGCTAATTTCAATGGGGGCATGTCGTTCTATGGTCGCCAGTTGCTTGCTGATATAAGCAAGATCTTCATTGGCGACTAGTTTTTCTTTCATCTTGCCTTTTTGCAAGTCAATTGCTTCATAGACACCTTCAACTGAACCGTGTGCTGCTAATAATTTTAGCGCTGTTTTTTCGCCGACACCTGGCACACCCGGAATATTATCCGATGCGTCGCCCATCAGACCTTTCATATCAATAATCTGATTGGGTGTCAGGCCGTATTTTTCTTTAATATGCTCGACTGTGTACTTTTCGATATCCGTGATCCCTTTTCGCGTGATAAAGACGGTCGTCGTTGATGATGCCAATTGCGTCATATCCTTATCTCCAGAAATAATCACAACTTCATCACCCGCTTGTTCTGCTTCAAGACTCAAAGTTCCGATAATATCGTCCGCTTCGTAATTGTCCAATTCATAGCGTTTAATGCCGTAAGCATCAATCACTTTTCTCAGATAAGGAAATTGTTCCGACAACTCAGGCGGCGTTTTTTGTCTCCCGCCTTTATACTCACTAAATGTCTTGTGACGGAAAGTCGTTTTGCCTGCATCAAACGCCACAATCATATGCGTTGGTTTTTCTTCTTCGATTATTTTTTGAAGCATCATCGTAAATCCATAGACAGCATTCGTGTGAATGCCATTTTCATTGGTCAATAGCGGCAAGGCGAAAAACGCACGATATGCCAAGCTATTGCCATCTAATAAAAGTATTTTCTTTGCCACAAAATTACCCCTCTCCATAAAAAAAGCCATCATTCCCTCTATTTTACCACGCGGGCAAATAGAAGAGAAATGACGGCTCTAGCCTTATTCGAAATTACCGGATAAGATTTCTGCGTAAGGTGAATCAGATGGTAAAACGATGACGGTATCATCACCAATTGTTTTCTTATAAGATTCTAGTGAGCGATAAAGCTCATAGAATTCCGGATCTTTTGAGAACGATTCGTTATAAATTTTAGCAGCTGCGGATTCGCCTTCTGCTTGGATTAATGCGGCTTCTTTACGCGCTGTAGCAATTACTTCTTGTGCCTGTCGATCAGCTTGTGCTTCCATTTCACGCTTTTTCGCATCTCCCTGAGATAAGTATTCTTGAGCCGTGGATTCACGTTCTGAAATCATCCGCGTATAAACAGACTGCTCATTTTCTTCAGGTAAATCTGTTCGTTTTATCCGAACATCCATCACTTGAATACCGTATTGATCTTTGTTTAGCAATTCATTCACTTTCGCCGTGACAGCATCGTTCACACTGCCCCTAGAAGAGTTCTCATCATTAATGATTTCATCGTAATCTAACTGGCCCAGTTCTGTACGAACTACCGAGTAAATAAATTCTTCCATTCGGGATTCAGCGTTGACGATTGTCCCAGCATTTGAAATCAAGTCAAGTGGATTGACAACATGCCAAACTGCATAATTATCGATGATGATTCGTTTTTTGTCTTTCGTATTAATTTCCGCTTCTGAAACATCGTAAGTCATTTGATAGTTCGGCAAAGTCGTAACGCTTTGAATAAAGGGTATTTTCATGCGGATGCCTGGCTCTTCTTGAATTTTCACCACTTCACCAAATTGACGAACAACTCGGTATTCATTTTCTTTTACAATATACACATTCGTTAAGACTATTAACAAGAGAACAAATGCTACAACTAAACCGACAATCAATTTCCAGTATTTCTTGAAGTCAACCGGATCTCTCGGTTCTTTTTTCTTTTTTGGCCTATCATAAGGGTTGAATTTTTTCACTTCTCCTAAAGGTTTGTTTGGTTCCATTAGTCGCCACTCCCTTCTTCAGTTTCCGCAACCGGTGGGATAGTTGTCTGCAATCCTTCAAGTGGCAAGTATTTCATCGTTCCACCTTCATCGTTCATAATATACAATTTGGCGTTTGGCAAGACTGTTTCTAAGGTTTCCATAATAATCCGTTGCTTTGTAACTTCTGGATTGTTTTCGTATTCTTTATACAATTTATCAAATAATGCAACGTCTCCTGTTGCTTGTTGAATACGCGTTACTTTTTGACCTTCTGCACGTGAATTAATCGCAGCTTTTTCTCCTAAGGCTTCGTTACGTTTTTGGTTTTCGTATTTTTTGGCTTCGTTGATTTTCGTGTTCATCGTTTCTCTAGCATCTGTTACATTCGTAAATGCCGCGCGCACTTCTTCGTTCGGTAGTTCTACATCTTGGAGTTTGACAGCTAACACAGTTATGCCGATATCGTACTTCTCAATTAAAGAAGCAAGCAGATCGCGTGTGTCCGATTCAATTTCCGCTTTTCCGGATGTTAGTGCGTCATCAATCAGCGAGTTGCCGATAATTGAACGGATAGATGCAGATGTTGCATCATGCAAAATATCTTGAGGAGCTTCTGCATTAAATAGATATTTCTTAGGATCCGTGATTTTCCACTGAACAATTAAGTCCGTAAGAACGATGTTTTCATCTCCTGTAATCATCTTAGTTTCTTTGTCGAATGCCACAATTTCACCTTCGTCGTTTTGGTTGTAGCCGAATTTCAAGCTGTAAGTTTCTTTTGAAAGAATTTCTGCTTTTTGAATTGGCCACGGCATTTTAAAATGTAAGCCAGCTTCAGTATTCGTTTCATTGGCTACACCGAATGTAATAATGATTGCTTGTTCGGATTCATCTACCGTGTACCAAGAAGTAAAAATCGCAATCAGCAGAAGAATTCCCGTAATTGATAAACCAATCACCGCTAGTAGTTTTTTAGTTGTCATGATGGCCCCTCCTTTTTTCTTGTTACTGACTATACGGAATAATAGTGAAATAGTTTCAGAAAAATAGAAAAAGAGTCCGGGGGAAGGACTCTTTTTCAAATTATGCGGTTGAAGGGGGTTCTAGTAAACCTTACCATCCAAGTATGAAGCCAGTGTTAAGCTTCTGTAAATTTACCATTGATTGTTTTTATACTTTTTATAGTAATTCACTTGGCGTGCCAATAAATAAATTTTTCGTTTTAGATGCTTATCTTGTTTGTAAAATAACGGATTACCGTATTGGCCTTTTTTAATCAAGCGCTTAATGTCTTTTAGCACTGCTTTATTCGCGACAAAATTGCGCAAGACTGCTTTTGGTACGACTGTGAACAGGAAATCTTCATTTAAATACGTTATAGGCTTTTCAGTATGATAGATCAAATCATCCACAAAATACTCAGCCATATTATGCCCAAGTGCTGTGACGTAATAGCTAGAACGTCCTTGACGAATGTTCACCTCAAATACTTTAAATGTATTATCGCGCGAATCGTATTTTAAATCGAAATTTGCAAACCCGTTATAGCCGACTGCTTCAAGAAAATTTTGCAGTTTGACCATCACGTCTTTATCAAAGCGTGTAATCAATGCGGTGTAGTTTCCAATTGCCGTAACAGTATGTTCTTGTAACACTACTTGCGCAAAAGTAACGAGTTGTGTTTTGCCTTTCGAATTAGCGTAAATAACCGAATCCCACATAAATGTATCGTCTCCTGGAATATAGTCCTGGATGATCAATTCGTCGCGGTAACCACCTGTTTTAATTTGCTGGATGACGTTGTGCATTTCTTTTGGGCTTTCAACTTTATACACTTTCTGCTGGCCTTCAAACTTGTTTCTGCTGTATTCGATGCCGTTGCTTGGTTTAATAATAACTGGGAACATCATTTCTTCTTCAAACAGCTTGTTCGAATTGCAGCTATAAAAGAACGTTGTCGGTGTGTCAATACCATGCACTTTGCAAAGCTCATAGAAATTAGCTTTCACTTGCAGTTGGTTCATCAAATCTTCGTTGATGTAATTGAAAACATAATGCTCTCGCAAAATTTTAGCATTTTCAATAATCAAGCGCACATAAAGATCGTTAGTACCAATGAGCAAAAGTGTTTTACCAGGTGCTCTATACTTACGTGCAACTTCGATCAGAATGTTAGCAAACTGAGAATCATCCGCTAAACCTGAACGTATTTCAATCGTTTCCGTAATCGAACTTAGTGAAGTAAACGATAAATGTTCTTTACCGACTAAAATGGGCTTAATGCCATATGCCTCGTGAAATGAGATAGCCATATTATAAGCGTTCATGTCTGTACCGATAATAATCGGTAAAAATGGGTGTTTAGTTTCCATACGTTCCTCCTAAATTAGCTAGCTATTGGCAGGCAAATGGTAAATGTAGTTCCGACACCTACTGTGCTATCAACTTCCACTTGCCCATGATGTGCCTCGATTAAATGTTTAACAATAGACAGCCCGAGTCCGGTACCTCCTGAATTTCGACTGCGTGCTCGATCGACGCGATAAAAACGCTCAAACAATCGACTGATTTCAGAACTCTCGATTCCGATTCCTTGGTCTGCCACTTGAATAACGGCTTGATCTTCTTTCGTAAAAAGCCGAATGGTTATTTCAGTATAATTACTAGAGTATGTAACAGCATTAATTAAAAGGTTCATCATCACTTGGATTAAGCGATTTGGATCACCTAGTACTATTACTGGCTGAATTTCTAATTGTAATTGAATGGATTTTTCATTAATTTTAGGCTGAATCATTTCTATCGCTCTTTTAATGACAGCTTTCATATCAGTAGGTTGCGCATTTACTTCAAATCCACTTTGTTCTACGTTCGACAAATCAAGCAGATCATTAATCAGCATTTCCAATCGGTTGCTCTCAGTATGAACAATGTCTAAAAATGACAATAAAGTATCTGTGTCTTTGTAGGCCCCGTCCAGCAGTGTTTCTGAGAATCCTTTAATAGATGTGACAGGCGTACGAAGTTCATGAGAAACGTTGGCAACAAAGTCTTTACGAATCTGCTCCAATCTTTTCAACTCCGTAATATCTTGGAATACGATAACAATTCCTAACCAACGTTCGTGCTCCCCAATAACCGGTGCTCCATAAACGTTTAAATTCCTCTGTTTTGACCTCAATACAAATTCAATCTGAGCACGTGAATGTGTTTCCGTCATAAACACATTTTCGATAAAATTTTCCACCACATTAGGGACTTGTATTTCCTTATAAAACTTCCCCAATATCGCCTCAGGTTTTAAGTTGAATTCATCTAAAAAAGGCTTATTGACAAGCGAAACGGCACCTTGTCTATCAATCATGATCAGTGCGCTTCCCATGTTCTCAATTAACGTTTTTAGTCGTTCTTGTTCCATGACGCGCACAGCTGTAATTTCTTGAAGATTGCGGGCCAGAACATTAATCGTCCTACTCAATTCGACACTTTCTTGGGCATTGGATTCCGTTGCGCGCGCAAGATAATTGCCTTTGGCTAATTCCAAAGCAGTCTCAGTCGCATTTTCAACCGGTTTAATGTTTACATTAATCACGCGGTTACCAACTATGGCTGACAGTAGCAACGCGCTCAAAAATGTCAAAAACAAAATCAGCCAAATATCGGACTTGTTCTCAGCACCTTCATAAATCGGCAGTAGTTGGAGTACGACAATAAACAAACCAGCCAACATCATTCCGATCCATACGAGCAAAGTGCCTAGTAGACGACGACGAAACGATTTCATATGTTTTTCGGCTCCTCGAACTTATAGCCCAGTCCCCGAATTGTTTTAATAAACGTAGGTTTTCTACTGTTTTCTTCTATTTTATCGCGCAAATGGCTAATATGAACATCCACAATACGTGTATCTCCTGCGAAATCATATTTCCATACAGCGCTAAGCAACTGATCACGTGTTAAAACCCGATTTTTGTTTTCCATCAAATACACAAGCAGTTCAAACTCTTTTGGAGTAAATTCCAATTGTTTTTCACTAAGAAAAACTTCAAAACGATCAGGATAAACAGCTAATTCACCGAGTGAAATAGGTACCGAAGAATCTTGCTGTGCAGTGGGAACGTTACTGGCTCTTCTCAGTACTGCCTTAATGCGCGCTACAACTTCTCTTGGGCTAAACGGTTTGGTCATATAATCATCCGCCCCTAGCTCCAGGCCAAGAACTTTGTCAAACTCATCGCCTTTAGCCGTCAACATAATTATCGGTGTATTAATTTTTTGTTGACGCAAGGATTTACACACTTCGACACCGTCCATTGATGGCAACATCAAATCCAACACAATTAATGATGGACTTTCGCTAAGTGCCAAGTCAAATCCTTGTTTGCCATCATTGGCAATAATCGTCTCAAAACCCGCTTGAACCAAATTATAAGAAAGCAATGTCGCAATTGAATGTTCGTCTTCAATGATTAATATTTTTTTCATCATTTTACATCCTCCACACTCAGTTTGAAACCCCCATCTCAAACCGCATTAAACATAATTCGTTGCATGAGCCGTCAGTTATTCCACTATTCGCGGCGGGTTAGCAGCAAGTTGTCCTGCCACTACAATTTCACCGTCTTCATTGATTCCTTCAACCCGAACAACTACCTTATTATGCTCGATATCCACTTCGACAACTTCCAAGTTAAAATCGATCGTTGCGTAATGATGAACAGGTTTTAAGAATTCCAACTGTTGACTGACAATATAAGAGCCAGGACCCGGTATGTATTTTGATACCGCAGAAGTAAGAATACCCGTCAACATAATATTCGGCACGACAGGTTTTTCAAAACTAGTCTGTAAAGCGAAATCATGTTGGATATATAGCGGGTTGCTGTCATTTGTCAAACCCAAATACAAGAGAAGATCTTTGTCTTCAATTTTCTCTGTCAGCTTTAAGTTCTCACCAATCTTGATATCTTCTACTCGCCGGCCTAATTTCCGCTTTTTCCCAAGCAACAAACAACATCCCTCCATTTTCTTAATATCTCTATAGTATCAATTTAGTCAATGAAAGCGCAAGCGACGAAAGAGACAGGAAGAGTAACGTTTATGAATAGCTTGTTCAAGAAAATAATAAATGAGCAGGGAATTCTCCCTACCCATCATCTATTACGTCATGTTAATACCTTCATAACAGCTTTCACTGAATCTGCTGATTGATTTAACAAAGCTTTTTCTTCTTCATTTAAATCGATTTCGATGATTTTCTCAATACCTGCTGCACCTAAAATGGTCGGCACCCCTAGATAAATTCCATCCATTCCGTACTCACCTTCTAAATAAGCAATGGTCGGTAGAATTCGACGCTGGTCTTTAATAATCGCTTCAGCCATCTCTACTAGTGAAGCTGCAGGGGCATAATAAGCTGAGCCATTTCCCAAGAGATTGACAATTTCTGCTCCACCTTTACGTGTACGTGCAACAATTTCATCCAAGCGCTCTTTAGAAATTAACGTTTCTAATGGGATACCGCCTGCATAAGAATAGCGAACCAGTGGCACCATGTCATCGCCGTGTCCACCTAGCACAAATCCTGTAATATCTTTAACCGACACATCGAGTTCCTCAGCAACAAACGTTCTAAAACGAGCTGAGTCTAATACCCCTGATTGTCCAATCACGCGTTCTTTTGGTAAACCAGATGCCTGAAAAACCGTGTAAGTCATGGCATCAACTGGATTAGTTAAAACAATAATTGTCGTTTCCGGAGAGTATTTCACAATATCTGCTGTTACAGCTTTCATTACTTTTTGATTGGTTTGAACCAAATCATCGCGGCTCATCCCAGGCTTACGTGCAATTCCTGCCGTGATAATGACTAAATCAGAGTCTTTTGTGTCTTCGTAATTAGAGGTACCTTTGATGCGCGCGTCAAAACCAAGAACAGGACCTGCTTCAGCCATATCCAAAGCCTTGCCTTTTGCTGGGTCTTCCATTGGTGGAATATCAACTAACACCACATCGCCTAATTCCTTTTGGGCTAGTAAGAACGCTGCAGTAGCTCCGGTAAATCCAGAACCAATTACTGAAATTTTTGTGCGCTTGAATGTCATGAAATATCTCTCCTTTTACAAAATTAGTTTTCTTGTTGTCTCTCCTTGAGTACCCCTAAAATTCACTCTTCTCTTTTGTCGCCTACATTGCCGGGACACTTCAGTTCTAACATAACACATCCCATCAAAACCTAATAATAATGGGCATAAAAAAAAGAGAGGGATTCCCTCTCTTTTGATTTTAGGCTTATAAGTTTTTGATTAATTCATCAGCAAACTCAGAGCATTTCACTTCTGTAGCGCCGTCCATTAGACGTGCAAAGTCGTAAGTTACAACTTTAGAAGCAATTGTTTTCTCCATAGAGTTTGTGATCATTTTAGCAGCTTCAGTCCATCCTAAATGCTCAAGCATTAATACGCCTGAAAGGATAACAGATGAAGGGTTTACCTTATCAAGACCAGCATATTTAGGAGCTGTTCCGTGAGTTGCTTCAAAAATCGCATGTCCAGTATCGTAGTTGATGTTCGCTCCAGGAGCAATACCAATTCCGCCTACTTGAGCAGCCAAAGCATCAGAAACGTAATCTCCGTTTAAGTTCATTGTTGCAACAACATCGAACTCGCTTGGACGTGTAAGGATTTGTTGCAAGAAGATGTCAGCGATTGAATCTTTAACAAGAATTTTACCTGAAGCAAGTGCTTCTTCTTGTGCTTTGTTCGCAGCGTCTGTCCCTTTTTCGTCTTTAATTGCATCGTATTCGTTCCATGTAAATACTTTGTCGCCGAATTCTTGCTCAGCCACTTCATAGCCCCAGTTTTTGAAAGCTCCTTCAGTGAACTTCATGATGTTCCCTTTATGAACAAGTGTCAATGATTCGCGGCCTTCAGTAATTGCGTAGTTGATTGCAGCACGAACTAAACGTTTTGTTCCTTCTTCTGAGATTGGTTTAATACCAATACCTGAAGATTCCGGGAAACGGATGTTTTTAACGCCCATTTCGTCTTGTAGGAATGCAATCAATTTTTTCACTTCATCCGAACCGTTAGCATATTCAATACCAGCATAGATATCTTCAGTGTTTTCACGGAAAATAACCATGTCAGTATCTTCTGGGCGTTTAACCGGTGAAGGTACACCTTCGAAATAACGAACTGGACGTAGGCATGTGTAAAGATCCAATTCTTGGCGAAGTGCCACGTTCAATGAACGGATACCGCCACCGATTGGCGTAGTCAAAGGTCCTTTGATTGCGATTAGGTATTCGCGGATTACGTCAAGAGTTTCTTCTGGAAGCCATTCGCCTGTTTGGTCAAATGCTTTTTGTCCAGCAAGAACTTCTTTCCAAACAATTGATTTTTCGCCGTTATATGCTTTTGTAACTGCTTGTTCTAAAACACGCGATGCTGCATGCCAGATGTCTGGTCCTGTTCCATCACCAATAATATAAGGAATTACCGCATTGTTAGGTACGTTCAAAACACCGTTTTCTACTGAGATTTTTTCGCCGTTAGTCATGTTAAATTTCCTCCTGTAGTCAAAGTCATAGGGCTGCACAGAGTGCTAGCCCTATAAGTTGTATTTTTTTATCTTACAATATAGATAAAAATTTCTTATCGTTCTTCAACTGGCACATACGTTTGCATGCCCGGTCCAATGTATTCTGCACGTGGGCGGATCAAGCGGTTGTTTGAGTATTGCTCCAAAATGTGTGCCAACCAACCCGATGTACGTGACACGGCAAAAATCGGTGTGAACAAATCGTGTTCGATGTTCAAGCTATGGTAAACCGATGCCGAGTAAAAATCAACGTTCGGTGGCAAGTTTTTCTGACCGGCAACGATTTCATCGATTTTCACCGACATGTCGTACCATTTTTCTTCGCCGCGAATTTTGGTCAATTTCTGTGACATGTCGCGTAAGTGCTTTGCACGTGGATCGCCTTTGCGGTAAACCCGGTGACCAAAGCCCATAATTTTTTCTTTGTTGGCTAGTTTTTCGTTGATGACTGTTTCCACGTTATCGACCGAGCCGATTTCCGTTAACATCTTCATCACTTGCTCGTTCGCACCACCGTGAAGAGGGCCTTTTAACGCACCAATTGCCGCAGTGACACCGGAATACACATCCGACAAGGTTGCGACTGCCACGCGTGCCGTAAACGTCGAAGCGTTCAATTCGTGATCTGCATGCAAAACTAATGCTTTGTTAAACGCTTCTTCTTCAATCGCTTCTGGCAATTCACCAGACAACATGTACAAGAAGTTTGCCGCAAAACTCAAGTCTGTTTTCGGTGCAACAGGTTCTCGACCATTGCGGATGCGACCGAAAGCTGTTACCAACGTTGAAATTTTTGCTTGGATTTTAATGGCTTTGCGGTAGTTGGCTTCAGGCTCCATCACTTCTGCTTCTTCATCGAACAAACCAAGCATCGAAACTGCCGTACGTAGTGCAGCCATCGGGTGAACGTGTTTGATGTCGTAGGTTTTAAAATGATCCAACACGGCTTGTGGAACGGCCATGTTGTCCGCTAATTGTTGCTTGAGTTCCGCCAATTCGTTTGCTTTTGGCAGGCGCTGGTGCCACAACAAGTAAATCACTTCTTCAAAACTTGCGTTAACGGCTAAATCATCGATATCGTAGCCGACGTATGTAAGTGTGTCATCAATAATCGAGCTAATGGCCGATTGTGTTGCTACTACACCTTCTAAACCTTTTGACGATGTCATTTAAATCGCTCCTTCTCTAATCTAATTCACCATTCCCAAAAAAAAATGCAGAATGATGTCTCATCTGCGTTTATGAACTTCTGTTTTTTGACCTTACTAAGCTATTATAATCAACTTTGTAGAATTTGTGAATGGAAACGCTTATAGAAATTAAATTTCCTCTCTGAAACGATGGAAATACCCGGCATTATCTTACGATAACCCGGGTGTTTTTCATCTTTTTGTGAATCATTCGGTAAATGAATGGCTTATACATTTTTTGAGTAGGGCTAAAAAGCAGTGTAAATCCCACTGCATCAGAGATAAACCCAGGCGTCAGCAGCAAAACTCCGCCAACTAAAATGAATGCCGCATTCAACAATTGATCACCAGGAGCCTCGAAACTATTCATTCCTGCTTGAATATCTTTTAATGCTTTTAAACCTTGTTTTTTAGCCAGGAAAGCGCCTAACAAGCCCGTTGCCACAATAATTGCCAGCGTAACGAAAAAGCCAAGCTTGCCTCCTGCCCAAATTAACAAAGCCAATTCAAGAGACGGTACAATAATTAAGGCCAAGAAAATCCATTTCATCATTTTGACCAGCCTCCTTGTGGAATTTTACAGAACACTTGCATGGCCGTGATAGACGATGCCTGATTCTGCGTCCATTGTAATATCGTAATTTGTTTTAATTAGAGTAGTTGCTTCTCTAACACCCACGATAACCGGAATTCCAAGACTCAAACCAACTACTGCTGCATGACTCGTTAATCCGCCTTCTTCGGTGATAATCCCTGCACATTTGTTGATGGCTGGCATCATGTCACGATCTGTTCCGATTGTTACGATGATTTTACCTTCTGTATCGATTGCTAGTGCTTCTTCTGCATTTCTAACAACGACAGTTTCTGCAAAAGCAACTGTCTTGCCAATTCCTTGACCTTTAGCCAGGATATCGCCAATAACATGAACTTTCATTAAGTTAGTTGTACCCGCTTGTCCTACAGGGACACCTGCTGTGATAACGACAAGGTCGCCGTGTTTCACATAGCCATGCTTCAAGCTTTCGTCAACTGCATTTTCGAGCAATTCATCTGTCGAATGGACTGACGCACCAATAATTGGTTGTACGCCCCATACTAAAGATAGTTTGCGCGCTGGACGTTCTGAAGATGTTACTGCGATGATTGGTGCTCCCGGGCGATATTTAGAAATCATTTTCGCCGTTGTGCCACTTTCAGTTGGTGCAATAATGGCACGAACCTTTAAGTTCAAAGCCGTATAAGCTACAGCTTGACCAATCGCTTCTGTCATATTCGACTCTTTTTCTTTTCTTCTATTTGAAACAATTTGCTTATAATTTAACGCAGATTCTGTCGTTTCGGCAATGCGATGCATCGTTTCGACTGATTCGACAGGATAAATACCCGCGGCCGTTTCACCTGACAACATAATAGCGTCTGTGCCATCAAAAATTGCGTTAGCAACGTCACTTGCTTCTGCGCGTGTCGGGCGCGGATTACGCTGCATAGAATCTAACATTTGCGTAGCGGTAATAACTGGTTTACCTGCACTATTGCATTTTTCGATCAATGATTTTTGAACTAGCGGAACTTCTTCTGCTGGAATTTCTACACCTAAATCTCCACGTGCCACCATCAAGCCATCGGAAACCATAATGATTTCATCAATATTGTCGACACCTTCTTGGTTTTCGATTTTCGGAATAATTTGTATATGCGAGCCGTTGTTTTTTTCAAGCAAGCCACGGATTTCCATCACATCTGAACTTCTTCTAACAAATGAAGCCGCAACAAAATCAACGTTTTGTTCAATGCCAAATAAGATATCTTGTGCATCTTTTTCAGTAATACCAGGCAATTGAACTGAAACGCCTGGAACGTTAACACCTTTTTTACTTTTTAATGTTCCCGCATTTTGAACTGATGTATGGATAATGCCGTTTTCCATATCGAGACTTTCAACACGCAATTCGATCAAGCCATCATCCAAAAGAATGATTGATCCTGCCTTAACATCTTCGATTAATTGGTCGTAAGTAATTGAAAATCGCTCAGCAGTCCCCAACACTTCAGTCATGGAAACTTCGATTTTCTGACCTGTTATTAGTTCAATCGAATCGTTCTCCATCTGATGTGTACGAATCTCAGGACCTTTTGTGTCCAACAAAATCCCAACAATTTTACCAGCTTTATCAGCTGCTTCTCGAATTCGTTTAATACGTAAAGCGTGTTCTTCGTGATTACCGTGCGAAAAGTTTAAACGAGCTACGTTCATTCCCGCTTCGATTAAGCGTTCTAGTAGTTCAGGTGATTCACTTGCAGGACCGATCGTACATACAATTTTCGTTTTTCTCAATAAACTCACTCCATTTACTATTTTAAATTGCTAATTCTTTAGATAATGTATACAAACTCATATCAGCATTATGCTCTGCAGTAAATGCTTCTGTCATATCATAGTCTACCACTTGGTGATTCTTCATGCCAATAGCCCTGCCTCCGACGCCTTCAAGAAGAACTTCCACTGCCCGTGCACCGAACAAACTTCCTAAAACACGATCTCGCGCAGTTGGTGATCCACCACGTTGAATATGACCCAGTACTGAAACCCGTGTTTCAATATCTGCTTTTTCTTTAATAAGAGCTTTTAGTTCGTTACCATTCATAACCCCTTCGGCCACAATAATAATACTGTGACGCTTGCCACGATTACGGCCTTTTTGTAAACGGTCGATCATGTCATCGATATTGTAGCTTTCTTCAGGAATCAGAATAGTTTCTGCTCCACCCGCAAGCCCGGCCCATAATGCCAAGTCACCTGCATCACGGCCCATCACTTCGACAATAAACGTTCGTTCATGGCTCGTTGCAGTGTCACGAATTTTATCGATTGCTTCGATAACTGTATTCAACGCCGTATCAAAACCGATTGTGTAGTCGGTTCCTGGAATATCGTTATCAATAGTTCCTGGAACACCGACACACGGAAAACCTCTTTCGGTCAAAGCCATCGCTCCTTGGTACGAACCGTCTCCACCGATAACAACCAGTCCTTCAAGACCGGCTTTTTTCATTTGTTCAATTGCTTTTAATTGGCCAGCTTCTGTACGGAATTCTTCGCAACGTGCTGAGAATAACTTCGTTCCTCCACGCTGGATGATGTCACCGACGTCCCCTGCTTCTAGCGTTTTAATAGTGCCCTCGATTAATCCCTGGTATCCGGAATAAACGCCAGCCACTTCAATGCCATGAAAAATTCCTTTTCGAACAACTGCTCGAATAGCAGCGTTCATGCCAGGTGAATCTCCCCCGCTTGTCAAAACTCCAATTTTCTTCATAGTAGCCCTCCTGCAGTCCATTTACTCTTTTTACCTTACCACGACATGGCCTTACTGTCAGTCCTGAAAAGTCGTGAGACATGTTAAGTGTTTATGAAGGTAGTCTGATTTATCCTCCAGAAAAAATATTATTGTTTGTATTGCGGAAATTAAAAAAACCGCCGAGGCGGTTTTTCATCATTCGCTGAATACACCAATTGATTTGAATTTGTTATAACGCTGTTCAATCAGCTCTTCTCCAGACATCCCGTTCAACTCTTCCAATGAACGTCTGATTGCTTCTGAAATGATGGCTGCTTGCTTTTGAGGATTGTGATGCGCACCCCCACGCACTTCAGGAATCATATGTTCAATTATTTTCATTTCCAAAAGGTCAGGCGCTGTAATTTTCATCGCTTCAGCAGCTGTTTGTGCTAACGCAGAATCTTTCCACAAAATGGATGCTGCTCCTTCAGGAGAGATAACAGAGAATGTCGAATTCTCTAGCATTAAAATTTGATTTCCGACACCAAGTGCTAGTGCACCACCACTTCCACCTTCACCGATGACAATTGACAAAACCGGCACTTCAAGTCCAGCCATTTCGACTAAATTACGTGCAATGGCCTCACTTTGTCCGCGTTCTTCTGCAGCTTTTCCAGGATAGGCGCCTTTTGTGTCAATCAAGCAAATGATAGGACGCTTGAATTTTTCAGCTTGCTTCATTAGCCGTAAGGCTTTTCGATAGCCTTCAGGATGAGGCATACCAAAATTACGACGAACATTTTCTTTTGTGTCCTTGCCACGCTGATGGCCGATAATAGTAACCGGCTGACCGTGGAAAGAAGCGATTCCACTAACGATGGCAGCGTCATCTCCGTACAAGCGATCTCCATGCAATTCAATGAAATCGTTAAAAATCATCGGTATGTAATCGAGCGTTGTTGGTCGTTCAGGATGACGAGCCACTTGAACACGGTCCCAAGGTTTCATGTTTTCGTAAATTTCTTCTTCTAGTTTAGAGAAACGCTCTTCTAAAGACTTGATTTCTGAACTCAAGTCTACTTCAGCGTTTGCTGTGTAATCTTTTAGCTCAGAGATTTTTGCACGCAGCTGAATAAGTGGTTCTTCAAAAGGCAATGTTTTTTTACCGTTCTTTTTAACCATTTGTGACAGCTCCTTTCGTGTGAAGGCGCACGATGGTCGCCAGTGTATGTTGCATCGAAGCACGGTGGACAACTGCATCTAATTGACCATGCGCCAATAAAAACTCAGCAGTCTGAAAATCTTCCGGCAATTTTTCGCGGACGGTTTGCTCAATAACGCGACGACCTGCAAAACCGATCAGTGCTTTTGGTTCGGCAATATTGATGTCTCCTACTGATGCAAAACTTGCTGATACACCACCTGTTGTTGGATGCGTCAAGACTGACACAAAAAGTAAACCTTCATTGCTGTGACGCTTTAATGCTACACTGGTTTTCGCCATTTGCATTAGAGATAAAACCCCTTCTTGCATACGCGCACCGCCACTCGCTGTGAAAATGATAAATGGCAATTTGCGTTCTGTAGCCGCTTCAATGGCGCGCGTAATTTTTTCACCGACAACCGAGCCCATTGAACCCATACGGAAATGCGAATCCATTACAGCTAACACAATATCTTGTCCTTGCAGTTTACCAGAACCCGTTAACACGGCTTCGTTCAAACCAGTTTTTTCGCTGTCTGCTTGAACTTTTTCCGTATATCCTGGAAAGCCAAGCGGATTTTGTGATTTCAAATGGTCGTCCATTGACTCGAAGCTGTCTCCATCCAATAAACTATTTATCCGTTCGTAAGCGGTCATTTTAAAATGATGATCGCATTTCGGGCAAACTTTTTTATTTTTTTCTAAATCTTTTGTTAAGGTAATTTCCTTGCAAGAAGGACATTTCGTCATCAAACCTTCTGGTACATCTTTTGCAGATTTTGACGGCATGGTTGCTTCTTTGCTATCTTTATTGCGTTTAAAAATATCACGAATGATTGCCATTGTGTGTTCTCTCCTTTTTTAGCCAGTCACTCCAAGTTCGAAACTCTCGAATAGCTGTATCTGCGTCTTGTTGCTCGATTGCTGCTAGTATACTGTTCATAAAATCAATTTCATCAAAAGAAATGGTTCCATCATATGGGTTGCCACTATATTGCGTAAGCAAAAACCAAATTTTTAACGACAAACGATTGCCAGACAAGACCATTAGTTCTCTAACAAAGTCTTGACGCTGAAAACTTTCATCTTTTAAGCGCAACCGAAAACTGTCCCAAACTTTCATTTGGCTAATGGTTTCATTTCGACAAATTATATGAATAGCAGCGATTTCATGAAGCAACCGAGTTTCCCAGACATCTTCATGTGACCGATTATCCTGTAAAACAAAAGTTGATAGAACTTCAACCAATTTATGGTTTCTGTGATCAGACAAAAAGGTACCTTCTCCTCTACGAGTCTCAATCAACCCCAACAGTTCAAGACTACGAAGCGCTTCTCGCAATGTTGAACGGCCCACTTGCATCGTTTCAGCCAATTCTCTTTCAGATGGAATGCGCTCTCCAGGCTTGATTTTTTCCTGTCGAATCATATCACGAATGTCCCGTACTATATCTAAATAACGTTTCGATTGATTCATGATGGTTCCTCAGTTCCCATTTTTTTGAAAGTGGTCTGGCCACTCATATCCTTTACCTTACAAAAAAAATACTGTTACGTAAAGAAAAAACTGCTTTTCTTTGAGAAAAGCAGTCAAGTTTCTATTGTTTTACAGATAATAGCCGTTTTCTGATTACGATTTTCGACTATACCTTGGATTTCGAGTACAGCATGGAGTTCCAAAAGAGGAGTGTATTTAGCGTATTCCACTGGAAACAACGTAACGGAAGCTGGACCCGTATCGTCCATTAAAGTGACAAATGCCATAGCATCTCCTTTTTTTGTACGAATCCGTTTGACATCTTCTACCATACCTAAAACCGTTACCGATTCCCTATCCCGTTTGTTTTTCAGCGATTTCAGATCTTGATAGGTTTTTTGACGATTTTCTTTCTCACGTTCAATCGGATGCTTCGACAAGTAAAAACCAAGAACTTCTTTTTCATAGTCAAGCTTTAGCGTTTCAGGCATATCTGTAGCCTTCGTGTATTTCGGTTTCATGAAGCTAGAGCCCATATCATCAAACAAGCCAGGATCTTCTGTTGGCTTAACGAGTTCAGCATGCTTAATGGCACTATCAAGCGACGCCAGTAACACTCCACGGTCATAACCAAATTCATCCAGAGCACCTGCTTTAATGAGTGGCTCAAATGATTTACGGTTAAAATGCAAAGCCGAAATACGTTCGGCAATATTAAACAAACTACTAAACGGTCCACTTTCTCTAGCAGCCAGTAACGCTTTAATAGTCGTACCTGGAACTCCTTTTACTACATTCAAACCGATTCGTATTTCGCCAGCTTCTACAGAAAACGAATGACGACTTTTTTGAATAGATGGTGACAACAACGGGATGTTCTTTTCTTTGATTTCTTGCATTAATTGTTTTGTTTTATCGACATTACCCGCACTGTTGGTCAACATTCCGGTATAGAAATAGACTGGATAATGGGTTTTCATATAGCTTAGTTGATAAGAAATTATGCTATAAGCAACCGCATGACTTTTTGGAAAACCGTAATCGGCAAAACGAACAATCAAATCATAAACTTCTGCCGCTTCTGCTTCTGTAAAATTTTTGGCTTTTGCCCCTCGGACAAAGTGTGCACGCTGTTCATCTAGAATTTCTCTTTTTTTCTTACTGACAGCGCGACGTAATAGATCGGCTTGTCCAAGAGAAAATCCAGCCATTTTCGCGGCAATGTGCATAATCTGTTCTTGGTAGACGATGACGCCGTATGTTTCGCTCAAAATTGGTTCAAGAATCGGATGAACGTATTTAACAGATTCCTGTCCGTGTTTCCGTCTCGCATACAGAGGGATAAATTCCATTGGACCTGGTCGGAACAAGGCATTGACAGCAACAATATCACCAAAAGCCGTTGGTTTGATTTGTTGTAGCGCACGCCGCATGCCGTCAGACTCTAATTGGAAAATGCCAGTCGTATCGCCCTTGGCCAGCAGTTGATAGGTTTTAGCGTCTTCTAGTGGAAGGCTTCTATAATCGATTCGCTTTTTGGTATCCCAATAAACCAAGTTACGGATTTGTTCTAATATGGTTAAATTACGCAAACCAAGAAAATCCATTTTCAACAAACCGATGGCTTCGAGTTCTTGCATTGGCCATTGCGTCAAATAGATTCCTTCATGACCTTTTTCAATCGGCACGTGGTCCACTAGCGGCGTCGGGCTTAAAATCACACCTGCTGCATGTGTCGAAGCATGGCGTGGCAGGCCTTCTAATTTTAACGCGGTTTTAAACCAAGATTTGCGTTCTTCTTTTTCAATAATCCAATCGTTAAATGCAGTAGACTCTTTAAGAGCTGAGCGCAATGTCGTTCCTGGACGATTTGGAATCATTTTTGAAATGGCTTCGAGTTCTTCTGCTTCAAAACCAAATACACGGGCAGTATCACGTGCAACGGCTTTCGCTGATAAGGTGCCGAATGTAATAATCTGCGCCGTGCGAATTGCACCATATTTTTTCGCTACATAGTCGACCACTTCGTGGCGCCTGTGATCAGCAAAATCGATATCAATGTCTGGCAGCGTAATTCGCTCTGGATTCAAGAAACGTTCAAATAACAACCCATGTTCAATCGGATCAACATCGGTAATTTTCAGCGAATACGCAACAAGTGAACTTGCCGAAGAACCACGTCCAGGACCTGTTAAAATATCTTGATCTCTGGCATATTTCATAAAATCTGCAACAATCAAGAAATAATCGATAAAGCCCATCTTAGCGATGACCGATAATTCGTAGTCTAAACGCTGCTGATAAATTTCTGAAAATCCGACTTTCCGTTCAGCTAACCCTAATTTGCATAGTTCCGCAATAAAAGTCGCTTTGTCAACTTTATCATCCACAGGAAAAACCGGCAGCAATTGCTGATTCATTGGAATTGTTACGTGACAACTTGCCATCAGTTCTGTTGTACGCAAGAGCCATTCCGGATGATCTACAAACCAAGATTCCAATTCTTTAGGGCTTGGAATATAGGCACTCGTGTGCTCCGGTTCATGCCTTTGCGGATCGTTCATCTTTAGACCTTGACCGATCGCAGATGCCACTTCATAAGCAAATGCATCTTGCTCACGCAAATAACGACTTTCGTGTGTTGCGATAATGGGCAATTGGATGGTGTCGCACAATTCAATAAACATCGACTCGTATTGAGACTTAACACCACCTGGACGTTCAAGACTTCCAAAAGCGCATGCACCAAACAAGTCTTTTACAAATTGGAAAACCTGACTCCGATCAGCTAATAGCCACTCTGCTTTGTTTGGAATGACACAAATCAAGCCTTCTTTATAAGCTTTTAACCATTGTTCAGGTATTGCCTCTTTGTCTCTCGTCGAAAGAGCACTGGAGATTTTCAGTAAGTTGCCATAACCTTTATTGGTCTGGGCATACAAAATGATTGGATAATGCTGCTCTTCGTATTCGATAAAAACTGATAAACCAATTACTCCGTGAATATCTGCACGACGACATTCTTCCCAAAACGGTAAAATGCCATACAATTTTGTATTAACGATTGCGACTGATGTGGCTCCTTGTTCCTTTAAATAAGGGAAAAGTTCGTCAAGGCGCACCGTGCTTTTCAGCAAATCGGCTGATGTGCTTATATGCGGATAAACCATTGACAATAAACTCCCTCCTTAATTTGCAGTTGCACAAATTTCTTTTAGCCGATCAATTACACGGTCAGCCTCTTGCCATGAATACGCAGTTGCCCCAGAAGCCAGCGGGTGACCTCCGCCACCAAATTCTTTAGCCAACTCGTTAATAACTGGTCCTTTCGAACGCAATCGAACTCGAATTTCACGGTCTTCTTCAATCAAAATAACCCACGCTTTTATATTTTTTACATTTCCAAGCGAACCAACCAATAAAGAAGTATCTGTTGCTGTAACATCAAATTCTGTTAAAATGTCTTTGGTGATTTTAACATACGCCGCACCATTTTCATCCATTTTGAAGTTCTGGTACATATATCCTTGCAAATGCAATAATTTACGATCCATTTCGTACATGCCGTTATGCAGCGCATTGCGATCAAAATCGTATTTGATCAACTCACCGGCAACTGAAAAAGTTTTTTGTGTGGTACTTGGAAATAAGAATCGTCCAGTGTCACCAATAATTCCTGCATACAATAAACGAGCTGCTTTTGCTGACATGTTCCAGTCTTCATGTTCACGACCATATGTATAAAGGTCATAAATCAATTCAGATGCTGAACTAGCCGTTGTATCCACAGACACGATGTCTCCATAGGCATCGTCATTTGGATGGTGATCAATTTTGATGAGTTTGTCGCCTGTCTTATAGCGTTGGTCATCCACACGTTCTGTATTGGCAGTATCTGTGACAATTACTAAAGCCCCTTCGAAATCTTGATCTTCGACAGTGTCAGGAAAATCTAAAAAATCCATCGTGTAATCGTGTGAACCGGCAGCTAAAATACGCTTGTCTGGGTAGTTTTGTTCCAGCAAGTACTTTAAACCAAGTTGTGAACCATACGCATCCGGGTCGGGGCGGACATGACGATGAATAATAATGGTGCTGTATTGCTTAATTGTGTCGATGATTTGACTGTTCATTTCCGAGTTCCTCCATTTATAAGGAAATCCATTCGCAATTTTACTCAGTTCTCAGTACAATGATAATGAGTTTTGGAATTCAGGAGGTCCTTATGTTCATTTTTGTCGTTTTAATTATTGTATCATTTGTCATTTATTTTTATAACAAAACAAAGCAATTCCGCACACGCACCGTTTTGCCCATTCGAAAAAAATGGTATGCTGCACGTGCATCGATGGCGTTGGGAAGTTTTGTCGCCTTTTTTGGTGTCAATCAACTATTCGTTTTTCAAACCGTGATTACGTACATCATTTCAACTATTTTCATTGTTCTTGGTCTAGCTTTGGTTTATTACAACTACAAAGCGGCGCGTCATTATCATGTATTTCTGGAAGAAGAAGCAGATTTGAATCCATAAGTGATTTCATTTGTCCGACAGACTAATTAGGCAGCAGGCACACTCGTTTACTGAGTGTGCCTGCTGCCTTTTAGAGGTCTTTTTGCTTTAACGATCTAGTAATTGGAAAGTCAACATGGCTTTTCCGACGATTTCGTTTTCCAAAGATACTTCAACTTCAACTTTGGCAGATTTTCGACTAATGTCCAAAATGGTTGGTTTGACGTACACCAGCACATCCAACTGAACCGGCTTCAAAAAATAAATGGTTAAGTTTTCTAATACACTATCTTTTCGGTTTTTCGTTTTTAATATTGCCGATGCCGCTTCGGTTAAAATCATGGTATACGCACCATGAGAAATCGAACCATAAGCATTCGTCATTTGAGGTGTCACGCGAAACTCGAGCAATAGTTTGTCGCTAGTTTGTTGGTGAAGTTGACTTTTGATGATATCATCAATTGTTTCGCCTTGTTGTGGCTGGCGTTGAGCCGTTTGAATCGCTTTTAACACATCTTGCCTACTAATAACGCCTTTCAATTTGCCAGAGTCATCCGCAACAGGCAGTAAATCAATGCCTTCCCAAATCATACGATGTCCTGCCGCCGCAACACTGGTCTGCATTGAGACGGTAATGGGATCTTTAGTCATGACTTTTTCTATTAATTCCGTAGGCGGATGCCCAATCACATCACGCGAAGTAATAATGCCGACCAATCGATTGGATTGGTCCACTACTGGGAAGCCACCATGTGTCGTTTCTTCATTTAATTCGTGATAACGACGAATGGGTTCTTTAAGATTTAAATGATCGGTTTCTTCTAGCGGAATTAAAATATCTTCAATTAACAAAATTTCCTTTTTAATTAATTGATCGTAAATGGCTCGATTAATCATTGTGGCAACCGTAAACGTATCGTAGCTAGTCGAAATAATCGGAAGCTCGAATTCATCCGCTAATTTTTTTACGCCATCCGATGCTTCAAATCCACCGGTCACAAGTACTGCCGCACCTGCACGAAGTGCATATTCATGTGCTTTATAACGATTCCCAACAATTAGTAAATTGCCTGCTTCTGTGTAACGCATCATATCTTCTAGCTGCATGGCCCCAATAACAAATTTGTTGAGGGATTTGTGCAGCCCAGCTCTACCACCCAGCACTTGCCCATCAACAATATTGACAATTTCAGCATAGGTCAATCGTTCAATATTTTCTTTCTTTTTACGTTCAATACGAATTGTCCCCACACGTTCAATGGTCGACACCAATCGGTTTGTTTCTGCTTCTTTAATCGCGCGGTAAGCAGTTCCTTCACTGACCTGCAAATCCTTCGCAATACGCCGTACCGAGATTTTCTCCCCCACAGCTAAAGTCTCAATATGATCCAGTATTTGTTCATGCTTAGTCGCCATGATTTCACCCATTCTTTCTACGTTCCTTTACCTTACAGTGTAGCATAAGTACACGAAAAGTGGAGACGGGCGTTTTGGTTCGACAGGCATAAGACGCAGTGGCCGAGCGGCATTTCTTCAGCCGCACTGACACTGTGGCTTATGTCCCGAGGAGCAGCCCGGCGCAACTAGACAAATCGAAAAGTGGAGACGGGCGTTTTGGTTCGACAGGCATAAGACGCAGTGGCCGAGCGGCATTTCTTCAGCCGCACTGACACTGTGGCTTATGTCCCGAGGAGCAGCCCGGCGCAACTAGACAAATCGAAAAGTGGAGACGGGCGTTTTGGTCCGACAGGCATAAACGGCATAAAACAACCCGAAAAGTTTTTACTCTTCGGGTTGTTTTATGTGCTACAGTTTAATGCTTTCGCCTGACTGTAAAATGTTTACTTGTGCATCTTTTACTAACGACTTAAAGTACTCAGGATCTTGCTTAATGGGCGGGAATGTATTGTAATGGATCGGAACAACCACTTTCGGTTGTAATAATTCGACCGCATAAGCTGCATCTTCTGGCCCCATTGTAAAATGATCGCCAATTGGTACAAACGCCACATCAATATCATTTCGCTCACCTAACATCTTCATGTCACCAAACACTTCTGTATCACCTGCATGGTAAATTGTTTTGCCTTCTGCTGTAAATAAAATTCCAGCTGGCATGCCACCATAAACGACTTCACCTTCTGCTGTTGTGAAAGAAGAACTGTGAAATGCTTTTGTGAACTTTACCACACCAAACTCGAATTCGTGTGCGCCGCCTAACCCCATACCTACTGCGTTTACACCGAGACTGTCTAAATAATTAGCTAGTTCAAATACAGCTATAACTTGCGCATTACTTTTTTTCGCTAGTTCGACGGTATCGCCAACATGGTCGTTATGGGCATGTGTTAAGAGGATCACATCTGGCCTTTCTTTTTCGACCGTTAAATCAGTGAACTCATTGCCGTTAATAAATGGATCAATTAAAATAGTATATTCACCTGTTTTGATTTTCACAATAGAATGACCATGATATGAGACGTGCATAAAATCCCTCCAATTGATGTTTGAATATAGTGAATTCAAGTCATATAGCTGATTTATACCCTGTTTTTTGATATGCTACACATATAGAGGAGGAATACATATGATAAAAATTAACCAACTACAAGATTACCTGAAACAACATTCAATTGATGCGGCATTTATTACAGATCCCTACAACGTTTTTTACGTTAGTGGTTTCAAAAGTAATCCACATGAACGTCTACTAGGTGTCATGATATTCGCAGAAGCTGAACCCTTTTTAATTTGTCCTAAAATGGAAATTCCAGATGCAAAGAATGCTGGGTGGACAGGCGAAATCGTCGGTCACGAAGACACACAAAATTCCATGGAAATTTTATATAAAACAGCAAAATCGCGTGGCATTGAATTAAAAACAATGGCAATTGAAAAAGCGCATATGACAGTAGATCGCTCCGAAGCGATTCTCTCATTCTTTGAGCCGCGTACAATTGTACAACTAGACGATCAGTTAAATGCTATGCGTGTAATAAAAGATGACGCAGAACTTCGAATATTACGTGAAGCAGCGGCATTAGCTGATTACGCGATTGAAGTAGCTGCAAAAACAATTAAAGAAGGCATTACTGAAATTGAAGTCATGACAGAAATTGAATTAGCGTTAAAAAAACGTGGCGTTACGCATATGTCGTTCGATACAACTGTATTGGCTGGAGACAAAGCGGCTTCACCACACGGTAAAACTGGCGATCGTAAATTGAAAAATGGCGACTTGGTATTGTTTGACCTTGGCGTTGTTCATAAAGGCTATTGCTCAGATATTACCCGTACATTAGCGCTTGGAGAACCTAGTGAAGAGCAAAAGGCTGTATATGATATTGTCTATCGTTCTGAAACAGCTGCTCTTGAAGCGGTCAAACCTGGCGTTACAGCTGCTGAACTTGATCAAATTTCACGTAAAGTAATTACAGATGCAGGATACGGTGAGTATTTCACACACCGTTTAGGACATGGTTTAGGCATCGATGTTCATGAATTCCCTTCTATTCATGGAGAGAATTCGATAAAAATGGAAAAAGGAATGGTCTTTACATTAGAGCCTGGTATTTATATTCCTGGTAAAATCGGCGTTCGTATTGAAGATGACGTCGCTGTAACTGCAGATGGTTACGAAGTACTGACAAAATTCCCGAAAGAACTTCAAATTATCCATAATTAATAGACACAGCGACACCAGAAAAATTCTGATGTCGCTTTTCATTTACCGTAAATTGAACGATTGGTTTAAACCATCACTTTACTGCTAGCTATTTATTTCTATTCATCTAATTACCATGTCAAAAGACGCCTTTAATTAGACAAAAAATTCACGAAATTACATCCAATTTAGCAGGAACTTAGATAGTTTTAGCGAATGTTTACAAAGAGAGATAAAGGAGGAATGTAGGATGACATTAAAATACAGTCAAATTCTTGTAGCAGTCGATGGTTCGAAAGAAGCTGAGTGGGCATTTAAAAAATCAGTTGGTATTGCTGGACGGAATAACGCTACATTAAATTTGGTAAACGTAATCGATACCCGTTCGTTCGCTGCAATTGAAGCGTACGATCGCTCGATTGCTGACCGTGCTCAAAAGTTTGCTGAAGATTTATTAGAAGAGTATAAAAAAGAAGCGTTAGCCGGTGGTGTTGAAAAAGTGAACATTGTTGTCGATTATGGTTCTCCTAAAACAATGATTTCAAGAGATTTGGCACAAAAAGTTGAAGCGGATTTAATTATCTGTGGTGCTACCGGATTAAATGCGGTTGAACGTTTCCTAATCGGTAGCGTTTCAGAACACATTGTTCGTTCAGCAAAATGTGATGTATTGGTTGTACGTACTGAAGAAGCTCAAGACGATGCACCAACAGGTTAATACGTAAAACGAAAAAATCCTTTCACTCATGTGAAAGGATTTTTTCGTTTTATTAAGATTTCACTTTGATAATAATTTTTCCGCGAGCATGATGAGTTTCGCTAAGTTCGTGTGCATCTTTTAACCCTTGCTCACTAAACTCAAACACGTGACCAATCGCAGGTTTAAATTCTCCTGATACAAACAAATTAGCCAGCTGATGTAATTGCTCACCGCTCGGCTCTAACCAAAAGCTGCTTGCTTTTACTTCGTGCTCTTGCGCTTTCTCTGCAGAAGGCTGACCTGCAATCGAAATCAGTTTCCCGCCTTTTTTCAAGACTTTGAAACTTTTATCTAGTACTTCTCCACCCATTGTGTCTAATACTGCATCAAAGTTTTCCAGTAACTCACTAAAATCTTCTTCACTGTAATTAATGACACGGTTTGCACCTAGTGATTTGACCAGTTCATCGTTTTTGTCACTTGCAGTCGTCGCTACATACGCTCCGATGCTGTTAGCAATTTGAATGGCCATACTTCCCACTCCACCGGCTCCCGCATGAATCAATACTTTATCTCCTTTTTTAACTTCGGCAAAGTCGACAAGGCATTGATAAGCAGTTAGCCCAGCTAATGGAATTGCCGCGCCTTCTTCAAAAGTCATGCTTTCTGGCATATGAGCTAATAGCTGTTCTTCTACTGGCACAAATTCTGCATAAGTCCCTTGACGTGTTGTCGCAGGTCTCGTAAAGACACGATCGCCTACTTTGAAATGCTTAACGTTTGTGCCAATTTCAGCAACCACACCCGCTGCATCCCAACCTAAAATAATCGGGAATTCCCAAGGTAACATTTCTTTTAAATAGCCTTCACGTAATTTCCAGTCAATTGGATTTATAGAAGTGGCATGAACTTCAACTAGCACCTGATTTTCGTTGATAGTTGGTTTTTCTACTTCTCTTTCTTTCAGTTGTTCTGTACCACCATAACTGTCGATAATAATTGCTCTCATGTCAAACATCCCCTTTCCTTATTCTATAAATATACCCTATTTCAGAAATAGTACACCTTCCGGAGACTTGCATTTATAGTCTTCTTTTCTGGTACATTATGTTATTATTAACACTGTTCGCTAAAAGAGGTTCGCAAACTCCCTCTCTAAAAAACTAAGGAGTGTTACAGATGAAAAAAGAAAAAGCAGTCGTCGTTTTCAGCGGTGGCCAAGACAGTACCACTTGCCTATTTTGGGCAATCAAGAATTTCAAAGAAGTAGCAACCGTCACTTTTGATTACGGCCAGCGTCATTCGGCTGAAATTGAGTGTGCCAGAAAAATCGCTGAAGAACTAGGTGTATCATTTAAGGTATTGGATATGACTTTGATCAATCAACTCTCAGCAAATGCGTTAACACGTGATGATATCGACGTGACCGCAGAAGATGGTGAATTGCCATCTACTTTTGTACCAGGCAGAAATCACTTATTTTTATCTTTTGCAGCAGTTTATGCAGACGCTATCGGTTGCCAACATTTAATTACTGGAGTAAGTCAAACCGACTTCAGCGGTTATCCCGATTGTCGTGATACGTTTATTCGTTCACTAAATGTCACATTAAATTTAGCAATGGACAAGCAGTTTATCATCCATACGCCGTTAATGTGGCTCGACAAAACCGAGGTTTGGGAACTTTCTGATACACTTGGTGCTTTTGAATTTATTCAAGACAAGACCTTAACTTGCTATAACGGCATCCCGAGCACTGGTTGTGGCGAATGTCCTGCCTGCAAATTGCGAAATGATGGACTTGCTCGCTATCAGGATAAAAAAATGGCTGGTGTTAGAGCATGATGCAGCAATTTTATCCGACAATTCCACACGATTTCCAATTTGAGCTCAATAAGGACTTTCATTTTTCAGCAGCGCATTTTATTCCAAGTGAAGAAGCAGGGAAATGCCAAGTCATGCACGGCCATACGTATCACCTCAACATTACAATCGCAGGTAACGAACTTGACGCCATTGGTTTTCTAATTGACTTTAAATTATTAAAAGAACTGATTCATAAAAAATACGACCACAGTGTCTTGAACGATCATCCGGAATTTGCCACTAAATTTCCGACCACCGAGCTTCTTGCTAAGCAAGTGTGGCAGTCGATTCAAACGATGCTGCAAGCGACCAGCAACCGTCCCAACTGTCTGCAAGTTATCGTTCGTGAAACACCAACCAGTTATGTTGTATTCCGTCCGAAACAAGAGGACTTGTTATGAGAATTCCAGTGATGGAAATTTTCGGTCCAACCATTCAAGGTGAGGGCATGGTAATGGGACAAAAAACCATGTTTGTGCGCACAGCAGGATGCGATTATTCCTGTTCTTGGTGTGATTCTAAATTCACTTGGGATGGCACAGGCACAAGCGTCTCCAAACAACCTACTGAAATCGTTGAGGAACTCATCCAAACCGGTGGCAAGGCCTTTTCGCATGTCACCATATCCGGTGGCAATCCCGCTCTCCATAAAGGTATCGGTGAACTCGTTGATTTGTGCCATTTGCAAGGCTGGAAAGTGGCTGTAGAAACGCAGGCATCTCTTTGGCAAGAGTGGATGATAGAAATCGATGATATTACCTTGTCACCAAAACCACCTAGTTCTGGTATGAAAACAGATGTAACGAAACTAGATGTATTTATAGAAAAACTGCAAAATGCCAATGTCAGCCTGAAAGTTGTTATTTTTGACGAAATTGACTTTGCTTATGCAGAAAAACTTCACCAGCGTTACCCGGCAGTTCCATTTTTCTTACAAACAGGTAACGAAGACACTGCAACGACAGATGATTTGCAGTTAGTGACTACCTTACTTCATAGATACGAACAATTAATTGATTACCATATTCAGTCCCCTATTATGAATGATGCCAAAGTGTTGCCGCAATTGCATACTTTAGTATGGGGCAATAAACGCGGCGTTTAAACAGATAAACACGAAAAAACTCCGTCGACCTCAAAAGGTCGACGGAGTTTTTTTCGTGTTATGCTTTTTTAACAAATTCCGATTTTAGTTTCATCGGACCAAAACCATCGATCTTACAATCAATGTCGTGATCACCATCAACCAAACGGATACTTTTTACTTTTGTTCCAATTTTCAAAGTTGACGAACTGCCTTTGACTTTCAAGTCTTTAATGACTGTTACAGCATCCCCATCTTTTAATACCGTTCCGTTTGCATCTTTGACGATTTTTTCTTTTTCATCCTGTTCAGCTTCAATCGCTAAATTCCATTCATGTGCACATTCAGGACAGACAAACAGATTGCCGTCTTCATACGTATATTCAGAATTACAATTAGGACAATTCGGTAATGTAGTCATTTTCTCCTCCAGCTGATCTTTTAGTCAGTTAATCAGTAATACCAACAATCTTTTTACCAGTATACCAGAACTATCCACTCGTCCGTCTGAGTTATTTTACGACTAGTACGGGACAATGCACGTGATTGACAACTTTCTGACTGACACTGCCAAGTACTAGCGCCGATACTGGCTTTAATCCCCTGCTGCCAATCACAACCAAATCAAATTCCCCTTCATTGGCCATTTCAATAATCACGGGTGCTGGACGACCGTGCATCATTTCAATTTTGTAAAAGACTTCTCCACGTTCTAAAGCTTCTTTGATCGGTTGAATTTTTTTCTTTCGCGACAATTCAAACTCGAGCTGACCACCATCGTGAACCTTTTCATTGCTGTCTTCATCAAAATCAGAAACGTATACGATTGTCACTTCTGTCCCTTTCACTAACGTTGCGAGTTGGGCAGCTTGCTTTCCAGCTCGTTCAGCATTTTCAGAACCGTCTATAGCGACTAAAATTGATTGATACATTTCTCCACCCCTTTAAACTAGTTTCCGTGACTTTGCAATAAGTACCCTCTACTGACACTATTCGACTTTCTATTGAAATTCCCTGCTTCTCTAGAAAAACAGATGACGATAAACGTCAGCTGTTTTCTCTTTATAGTCGTTATTTACTTGTATGTTAGCGTTTTTCCGGTGAATCCAAATAAAATCGTTAGAACAGGCGATAGCAAACAAAAGAATGCGAATGGTAAATACTCCAGTGTCGGAACGCCAATAACACCCGTAATGAAAATTCCACATACGCTCCAAGGAACAAGTGGGTTGACGACTGTTCCAGCATCTTCCATCACGCGACTCAAGTTTTTCCCTGCGAGTCCTACTTTGTCGTAAGGCTCTTTAAATGCCTGTCCCGTCAATAAAATGGACAAGTATTGTTCACCGATCAGAATATTGATACCGATTGCGGTTAATGCCGAAGCCGCAATAACCGACGAAACTTTTCTCAGTACGCTCTCTACTTTAGCTAACAAACATTGAACAATCCCTAAAGTAAATAGCAATCCACCCATACTAAGCGCGAGCAGTACTAAGGCTACCGTGAACATCATGCTCTCCATTCCACCACGTGACAACAAACTATCAATCTCTGTGATACCAGTAGAAGACACATATCCGCTAAATAGCACCTTAAAAATCTCGGAAGCTGTAGACGTTTGATGCAGATAAGAAATCGCAATGGCTGATATTGAACTTAATGCCAGCGTCATTAAAGCAGGTGTTTTCGCCAAGGTTAAAACAATAAGCACGACTAATGGAACAAGCGTATACCCGTGAATCATGCCTGTAGCTAACAGTCCTTCTTTAAAGATCGAGATGTTCTGCACACTAGCTCCCGTCGCCTCCGGAGAAAGCCATACAAACAACCCTAGAGTTATGACAAAAGCGGGAATTGTCGTCCATCCCATATTGCGAATGTGGTCGAACAAATCTACACCGACAATGGTCGAAGATAAATTTGTTGTGTCTGACAATGGAGACATTTTATCCCCAAAAAATGCGCCTGAAACAATTGCACCAGCTGTTATGGCTAATGACAAATCCATTGCCGTCGCCATCCCGATAAAAGCCACACCAATCGTTGCAACCGTCGTGAGTGAGCTACCAATAGACAATCCAATTAATGATGTGACGATAAAGACAATAGCATAAAAAAACGTCATAGAAATCAAGGTAAAGCCTGCGTATATCAACGTTGGAATGGTACCGCTAATCATCCAGCTACTAATGAGCATACCGATAAAGAAAAACAGAAAAACTGCGCTCATTCCCGCACCTGCACCATCAACTAATCCTTTTTCCAGTGTTCGGTAGGACACTTTCTTTAACAATCCATAACCGAATAGCAACAAAACCGAAAATAAGATAGGAAGATGTGGAACTGATTTAAATCGAATAATACTGACACTGATTAATAGAAAGATAGCAGTTGTTATTAAAATAGCTTCTGAAACTCTTGGCGTGATGACTGATTTGATATTATGCATGACAAACTCTCCTTTTTTATAAAAAAAAAAGAGAAAACGCCCGTCCCAATAAAGGGACGAAGGTTTTCTCCGCGTTACCACCCAATTTGATGTTCTAGCTTACCAAACATCCACTCTTTGCGAATCGATCAAAACTGATGACGTATTTCATCCCATTTGCTGCCTGAATTTACACCTACCATTCAGTCTCTTGCTGCTGCACACAAATTGCCTACTAAACCATCGATCGACTTATTTAAACACTTACGTAATGAAAAAATACGGCTTACCACTTTAAATCCAGTAAAGTTCATACTAATCTAGAGCAACGACATAAGAAAATTTTTTCGAACGACTCGACTAGTCATTTTTAAAAGTATATTGAAATAAATTTTACCAGTCTTCTCTGACAAGTCAATACTTTGAGTTAAGTTTTATTTGAAGACATAGGTTTTCGTTAACCAATCATAAAGCGTCTGTTTATTTTTTGTAAAAATAACCATCAAAATAGAAAGAAAAACCCATCCATAAATCCATCCCCAAACTAGATAGTCTAGTAATTCTAATTCCTCAGCTCTTAACTGAATCATTCGATACACCATAAAGTGAGAAAGCTCTCATGGTAAAAACTTCAAAAACGTCCGACTCATTGCTCGACCTATCAACAAAGGCTTTTGGTTCTTAATCTGTTACGACAATACCCATTTTATATTTCCCAAACGATTGCTTACCCATTTTTGAGTCTGCAACGATAAAACAGAGAGAAACAGGTAGCGTAAGCAATATGAAGCCCGTTAGTTGAGCAATAATTCGTGAAGCTTGAAACCCCTGTTGTATGGAAGGAATGAAAATCACGGATACAATAAACAATACTCCCATATCGGAAAAAATCAACACATAATCAAGTGCAAACGCTTTTAAACGAAGCCACAATCCCGCATACATCAAAGACCTCCACCCTCAGTCACTATTCACGACCTAGTTGAAAATAAAGGTTTAACGGCTAATTCTAAAAAAAGAGACAAGGAATAATCCTTGTCTCTTTTAACCCAATCTTAACATCAAGTAACGTGATCGATCACGTACCCATTTTACGGCGGTTATTACTAACTTTCTTTGATTGCTGGCTCTTCATCTTTTTAGTCGATAGTGAACCGTTACCACCAGATAATTTGTCTGAAGCTTGGTTTTTCTTAGCTTCAAGTTGGCGTTTCACAGCTTCTTGAAGACTCACTTTTTTTGGTTCTTCGTTTGACTCAGTCATTGCGCATCCCTCTTTTCGTTAAAAATGGTACATATGGATGTTTTTATACCTTTAGTATAGCATAACTTCCTTGCTCTATTCTTTGTTTTCTTTAAACCAACTAGTAACTTGAGAAAAGAATTGAGACATGGATTCGGGCTTAGACATATTCGGAACACGCGCCAACAAAACTTCTTTCGGCGCTTTAATGCCTTCTTTCTTTTTCTGTAAGACGAGAATCCCTTTAGCATGCGCTGAGTTTTTAAACAAGCTATCTGGCAATTCCATAACGGATTGAATATGCGCATGTTTTTTCAAAAAACTATGCAATTGACTGGCATGCTCGGATTCAAATAACGCTTTCGGGACGATGAAAAACAAATAACCACCATCAGCCGTATGTTTTAACGATTGTTCGATAAACAAATGATGTGCATATGTCATGCCCTCATCTGCTTTTAGTTCATAAGTGGCTGCGGTTTCGTCGTCGGGATAATAACCGACCGGTAAATCTGAAACGACAACGTCTACTGGATCGATCAATAAAGGCTGAAGTGCATCTTGTAGATAGAACGTAATGGGTTGTTCTACTAAATTCCCTGCATTTGAAGCAAGACGCACGAGAAGATCGTCTAGTTCTACGCCTGCTCCTGTCAAGCGGCCGTCCAAGTAATTCATGACTGTTAACAATAGATTACCTGTTCCAACTGCCGGGTCTAAAATGACTGCTTGATCTTTTTTGACAAACAACTCAACCAAATAACCAACCAATAACCCAAGTGCGTCAGGCGTCATTTGATGATGTGGTTGAATGTGCTCTTTCATGCCCTTTAACACAGCTAGCTGAAGTGCTTTACGAACTTCTTCTTTGCTGGCATCCGCTTCTAACTTGATAAGTCCATCCAACCAATTTTCAGTAGTCGTCAATAAACTTTCCAGGTACACGTTTTCTTGTTCTTTCTGAATTTCTGTTGTGTGATTATCAATAAAATTAAACGTTTTTTCCATTGCTGAATTCATAATTCGCCGTCCTCAATAAGGAAACCCACTCTCTCGAGTGGGTTTCTTGTATTATTTTGTTAATTCTTTAACTGCATCTAAAGCCTTTTCGTAATCGGGATGATCTGTTCCTTCAGCTACATACTCTACATAAGTAACTTTGTCGTTTTCATCAAGTACGAAAACTGAACGAGCTAGAAGTCGAAGCTCTTGCATCGTCAATCCGTAAGCTTCACCGAATGACAAATCACGGTGATCCGATAAAGTGGTAATGTCATCTACTTTGTTGATGTCTGTCCAACGTTTTTGAGCAAATGGTAAATCAGCTGAAATGGTCAATACTTCAACATTGTCCCCTAAAGAAGTAGCTTCTTCGCTGAAACGTTTTGTTTGGTCTGAACAAACACCCGTATCCAGTGATGGAACTACGCTAACCAATCGAATCTTACCTGTTGTGTCTTGCAATGTCACCGGTGATAAGTCATTCGCTAAAACTGAAAACTCAGGAGCTTGATCTCCTACTCTCACTTCGGTGTTCGGTATAGTCATCGGATTATTCTTGAATGTAATTTGTACCAATCAATACGCCTCCCTTTCATTAGTCTCTTTATCATACTAAAATGCTTGGGTGTCATGCAACCCAGACCCCTCTATGTGCTTTTTCTTCATCAATCTATTTTTTCTAAAAGACTCTTCATGAACAACTGTCGTGTCAGCAATATAGTCGTGGACGCCTTGTTTTAACGGTGTAAAGCCAACAATCCAGTAGAGCGGCAAAATGGTCACGGAAAGAAAGCGACCAATCCACTCGCGGAACAGGAGCGTCATCCAAGAGATGCTATCGGACTTCAAAGACACTACACGGATCCCCATAACCATCTTTCCGACAGTTTGACAAAAGAATTTTGTCATTAACACAAAATAGCCGTAAAAGAGGATGGCCGATACAATTGCATACGGCGCATACCAAGGAATACTGGTTGTTTCTATTCCTGTTAAAGCAAATATAGGTTTGACTAGAATAGCAGTAAGGCCCGCAATAACCAGTAAATCGATTAGATAAGCCCAAAATCGCACCCAAAATCCAGCCGGTTTCCGTTCGTAAAAAAGAACTTCTTCAAATCCTCCGGTTTCAGGACGCTGTTTCGTGACGGGCACTTCCACTGTGGTTTCATTCGTTTCGTGGTCTGTCATTGTGGTCCCTCCTTATTTTTCACCGTATAAATACATCATACGCGGAGAACTGTATTCAGTTAGCATTTTTGTAATCATTTGTGTTTCGAGATCGTTACCGAAAAACGAATTCATTTTCATGGATAAAAGCGAACCCCAGCCTTGCGAAGCTCCGTATTGGAATACTTGTGCATTACCTAAATCGAAATCAGTTTTTACTTGTGCGATTACGTCTTCCTCGAATCCGAAATCATCCGCTAAATTCGCCTCTACTGCTTGACGCCCATTCATGATACGTCCGTCTGCCACAGCTTTTACTTCTTTTTCTGTCATGTCACGGCCTTCTTCAATTACATCGACAAACGACTCGTATGAATCATCTAGCATTTCTTGAAGAATTACGCGTTCCTCTTCTGTCATGTCACGGGTTGGGCTCATAATATCTTTATATGGACCCGACTTGATCGTCACAAAATCCACACCCAGTTTGTCTGCTAGTTCACCATAATTGACACTCTGCATAATGACACCGATAGAGCCAGTTAAGGTTTCCTTGTTAACAAAAATCTTTTCTGCTGGTGCTGCAATATAATAGCCACCTGATGCAGCTACTGCTCCCATTGATACGTAAAATGGTTTTTTTGTTTCTTCTTGAATTTCAATAATCTTATCGTATATTTCCGCCGACTCCACAACGCCACCACCCGGTGAATTTACGGTAAGTACAACGGCTTTAACCGTAGGATCTTCTTTAACATTTTCTAATTGTTCCATAAAGAAAGAGTGGTTATAACCAGTCGTTCCAAATAGTGAAGCTGCATCTCCCGTGTCTTGAATCACACCATCTACATTTAAAACAGCTACACGGTTATCAAAATCTCCATCTTCTACCACAACTTCCGAAAAACTTGATTGCGTACTCGCTACGAGTTCGTCAACACCTTCAGTAAAACCACCCTGAAGAAAAGCAAATGCTGAGTTGATAACCAATGAAATTCCGAGTACAGCTGCCGCTACAACTAGAGCAATCCATCTTTTTGTATTCATTTATACCATTCCCTCCTTAGTTCTACTCTTACTATACGTGAAACACTCGCAAATGTTTCATCAAAAAAGAAACACTAAACCGAAACTTTCCTGCTTGCCTTTCGAATTCCCCGTGCCTCCAAAATTTTTGAAGAAGTAAACAAAATTAAAGCGCTCCAAATCAACGAGAAAGAAATAATATCGACTGTTGTAAAAGCTTCACCGTAAATGAAAACCCCAATTAGCAGCATTAGCGACGGAGCAATGTATTGCAAAAACCCAATCATGTACATCGGAATCAATGGAGCACCGATTGCAAACAATAACAATGGGAAAGCAGTAACCAATCCACTAGCGATTAACAACACGTCTGTTGTTAGTCCTGTCTCTAAAAAAGAAACGCGATCGACTGACATCAAATAGATATAATAGGCGATTGCAATCGGAAAAACAAAAAGTGTTTCAATTGCCAGTCCGCGCAAAGCATCTAATTGAATGGTTTTTTTGATCAAACCGTAAAAAGCAAAACTGAAAGCCATACCGAGCGCAAGCCACGGCAAAGAACCAAAAGAGAAAGTTAAAATCAAAACACCAGTTGCCGCTAAAAGAAAAGCAATTTTTACCGCTGGAGACAATTTCTCCTTTAAAAAAATAGCTCCTAACAGCATAGAAATTAACGGATTTATGTAATAGCCGAGACTTGTTTCAACAATCCGGTCATGCGAAACCGCATAGACATAAAAAAACCAGTTAGCAGAGATGAGGAACGACGCCAACATCAACAAGAAAAATTTCTTCTTTGATATCCACAGCTTTTTTAGATCAAGCCACAATTGGCGACCTCCTTTAGTTAAAAGAATAAAACCAAAAGTTAATACGAAAGACCATATAATTCTTCCTGCTAGGATTTCGTCCGCTGGAACGTGACTAATTTGTTTCCAGAAAATCGGCATAAATCCCCATAATGTATAAGTCAAAATAATGACCAAAACGCCTTTTTTTGAATCTGTCATTCTACATCGCTCACCATTCTTTATTAAATTTTATATTCCGAAATAATAGTCTCATTATAGGCTTGATGGGAGCAGAAAGTAAATAATGATTCGTTCAATTATAGAAACATTCGTTACCCATTCTTGCTCAAGTTCAAATCAAAAAACGGCAACTCTTTTTTAATAAGAGAAGTGCCGTTTTTGGGGTTGCATTTATTTTTTTGCGTGTTCTTGCTGGCGTAATTCCACACGTCGAATTTTACCAGATGCCGTTTTTGGCAACTCTGCTAAAAAGTCGATTGCCCGAGGGTATTTATAAGGTGCGGTTAATTCTTTTACGTGATTTTGTAATTCTTTTACCAAACTATCTGAAGCCGTATGACCTTCTACTAATACGACAAAAGCTTTGACAATCGTGCCGCGTATTTCGTCGGGTGCACCAATAACAGCACATTCTTGAACAGCCGGATGTTTAACCAGTGCATCTTCTACTTCAAAAGGTCCGATTGTATAGCCCGAAGAAATAATGATATCGTCTCCTCGACCTTCAAACCAAAAATAACCATCTTCATCTTTTGATGCTTTATCACCCGTTACATAATAATCTCCGCGGAATTGCATCTTGGTTCGTTCGGGATCTTTAAAATATTCCTTAAACAAAGCAGGTGTCTCAACATGAACAGCAATATCCCCCACTTCACCAACTGGACACGGGTTACCGAACTCATCAATGATTTCGACATGGTTGCCAGGCGTCGGTTTGCCCATAGAACCAATGCGAGACTCCATGCCTTTCATAACTCCGACCAGCAACGTATTTTCCGTCTGGCCATAACCATCGCGGACTTCTATGTCAAAATGATTTTTAAAAACATTGATGACTTCTGCGTTAAGTGGTTCCCCCGCAGACACTGCGCTGTGCAAAGCGGACAAATGATAGTTGGCTAAATCTTTTTGTTTTGCCATCAACCGGTATTCTGTCGGCGTACAGCACAACACATTGACTTTGCGTGTTTCCATGAGTTCTAAATAAATAGTCGGATCAAATTTACCATTATAAACAAAACCGGTAGCTCCGCTACCTAGTGTCGCTAAGAACGGACTCCAAATCCATTTTTGCCAACCTGGACTTGCGGTTGCCCAAACAACATCCCCTTCTTTTGCACCGAGCCAGTGCTCCGCTGACGTTCGAAGATGTGCATATGCCCAGCCATGGCTATGTACGGCTCCTTTGGGATTGCCGGTAGTTCCTGAAGTATAAGATAAGAACGCCATATCGTCTTTTTTAGTAGGCGCTGCTATGTATTCAGGAGAAGCAGCAGCCATTTCATCAACTAAAGAAATCCATGAATTTCCTGATTTTCCAATGACAAACTTCACGACATTGTCCATTTCCTTCACACCTTCGAATTGATCCATGAACGGCTCATAGGCGATTACCGCTTTTGCATCACTGTGATTTAAGCGGTACGCAATATCTTTTGCCCGAAGCATTTCAGAGCTGGGAATGACCGCTAAGCCCGCCTTTAGTGCTCCGATATACGCAACATATGCTTCGATCAAACGTGGCACCATTACGAGCACGACGTCACCTTTAACAAGACCTGCTGTTTCAAAACTATTCGCTGCACGATTTGCACGCTCTATTAATTCATCATATGTAAGTTGGTGTTTTTCCCCTTGATCGTTTTCCCATAGAATCGCAAGTTTGCCGTCACCTGTTGCGTATCGCTCAATTTCCTCCACCAAATTATACGAATCCGGCGCTAGTAATTCTTCTCTTTTCATGCTGTTTCCCTCCTCTGACTAGAGCTAATTGTTATATCCATATCATTATACATTAAATTTTTAATTATTCATATAATTTCATCTAGTTAAATTTTTAAAAAGAACTCTTATTTTCTGTTGCTGATTGTGTACGTTTAGTCCAGATTTAACTCGCGAACTAAAGTTATGCATCACAAAAAAAGCTGCCTGTAAAAGGCAGCTTAGCTATTATAAAAGATCTTCAAACTGATTCTCTTTAATGCGTGGAAACTTAATAACTTCTCTTTGAGATACTGCTTCACCGATCATTTCATCGAACGAAACAAAGTTCTCGTAGTACTCGACTTTTTCAAGTTTTGGCTTGATTTTGGGATTTGCTGGTGTAAAAATCGTGCAGCAATCTTCAAACGGACGGATAGAAATATCGTATGTGCCTATTTTTTGAGCTGTATCAATAATCTCCAACTTATCCGTCGCAATTAGCGGCCGCAAAATGGGCGTGTTTGTGACCGCGTTAATCGCTTGTAAACTTTCTAACGTTTGGCTTGCTACTTGTCCTAGACTTTCTCCTGTAATGATTGCTCGGCAATTTGTCTCAGCCATCACCAAATCAGCTACGCGCATCATCATGCGCCGCGTCGAAGTCATCGTGATGTTATCCGGCACTTGCTTGTGTACCTCTTGCTGAAGCTGTGTAAACGGAATGATGTGCAAATTGACGGATGAACCAAACTGCGATAGCTTTTCAGCTAAATCAAATACCTTTTCCTTGGCACGTTCATTAGTAAACGGTGGACTAAAGAAATGAATCAGTTCTAGTCTAACGCCACGTTTGAGCATATGATAGCCTGCAACCGGACTGTCTAAACCACCCGATAGCATGAGCAATGCTTTACCGCCCGCTCCCACTGGCAAACCACCTGCTCCTTGAATCACTTCTGCCATCATATAAACAGCTTCTTTTCGAACTTCTATTTTCAAATCAATTTCAGGGTCTTTCATTTGAACTTTTAGATTTGGAAAGACTCTTAATACATGTGAGCTGAGTTCTTTCATGATTTCCGGTTTTTCGTGAGGAAATTCTTTGAATGGTCGTTTTACCGATACTTTAAAACTTTTATCGGTATCTTCAATTTTAGCGATAACTGCTTCTGCTGTTTTTTTCATTGCTTCCATGTCTAATTCACATGCTGTTACTGGACTAAACGATTGGATACCGAATACATGTGGCAAGCGCTCAATCACTTGTGCCAATTGTTGCTCACTGTCTGATGTAATAAACATCCGGTCACGCTCTGCTTTGATTTGGATTCCTTTCAAGTCAGAAAAAGTCTGTCTGACATTATCTCGCAGCCGTCCAATAAATGAACTGCGATTTTTGCCTTTGGTTGATAATTCGCCGTAACGTACGAGAACTTGATTGATTTTCATTTATCGTTAAACTCCTTTAATCATGCGGTATACCCGCTGAAATGCTTTTTTAAGTGCAATAATATCCTGCTCTGTTGTAAATTCTCCAAAACTGATACGGATCACACCATCTTTAAATTCACGCGGCAAACCGATTGCTTGAATTACTCGACTCGTATGACGCGTTTTCGAAGAGCAGGCACTTGAAGTGGAAACAATGACCGATTCTTTTTGCAAACCCGATACCAAAATCTCACCTTTAATGCCTTTTACAGCTACTGCTAGAATGTGAGGAGCAGCTTGTTTTGGGCTAACTATTTTTACGCCGTTAAACCCTGAGAAAAATTGGCGTAACTCTTGATTCCATTGTTTGTGTAGTGGATTTGGTTCTACTAACCTTAATGCTTTTGCTAAAGCGACTGCATTTGGTACAGAAACGGTACCACTGCGTATCCCCGATTCCTGTCCTCCTCCATATTGAATCGTTTCTAATTCAACTCCAGAATATGCTAGAAGCCCACTGCCTTTTAGTCCGTGAATTTTATGTGCCGATAGTGTGATCAAGTCGGGCAAAGCGGTTGGATCAAATGTCAGTTTCCCAATACTTTGCACTGCATCCACATGAAAGAAAATACGTCTTTTTCTTAACAGACGAGCAATATCTGCAATTGGATGAATGGTGCCTATTTCATTATTGACATGCATTAATGAAACTAAAATTGTATCGTTCTGCAACGATTTTTTCAATTCATCAACATGAATACCCCCGGAAGAATCGACCGGTAAACGCGTGATGTTAAAGCCTTGTCGTTCTAGCGCAACAAGGCTATTTAAGACAGAAGGGTGCTCTGTTTCAGCAGTGATGATGTGCTTGCCTCTATGCTGATAACTCTGAGCTGTACCAATCAATGCTAAGTTGTTTGCTTCTGTACCACCAGAAGTAAAGACAACATTCTCCATATGCAACAGATTTTTTAATTGAGTTCGTGCGGTTTCTAGCAAATCTTCTGCTTGGTTTCCGAGCACATGCAATGAAGACGGATTTGCATAAAATTGCTCATTCACTTTCATGTACGCATCGAGCACTTCTTTTTTTGGTTTTGTGGTTGCGCTATTATCCAAGTAAATCATCTGTTCACCTCCGAAAAGAAAACCACCAGCAGATTAGCTGGTGGTTTTACATGTTGTTTTAAATGCGCCATGCGTCTTCTTTAACCAGCACTTCAATCCGTTTCATCGAACCTGGTTCAAAGTTTTCGACTGCAGTTGCCGCTTCTTCTAATGCTTTTGTATAACGAAGCTGTCTAAATGATTCTTCAGCTTCTTCAAGTTTGGCATCTAACTGAAGATTGGATTTGCGGTAACGGTTGCCATATTGAATGATGCGCTCAATCAAAAGTACATTTTCAACCATTTCAACTGCTTTAGTATGACCGTCTTCAATACTTTTTTCAGCTTGTTCTAAATAATTATCCACAAGCTTGATGTTTAATGGTACTTCACGCAAAGTCTGTATTGTCACGAAAAGGTGTTCTTCGGCTTCTTCTAGACGCACATCCATGTCTTCTGGAATACCCGGTATATTGGCTTTATGCAAAACACGATCGGTTTCTTGCAATTTGCGTTTCAACTGTTCTACTTTCGCGCGCGCATTGTTTTCTTCGATGCGCAAGCTCTTAAGTGCCGTCATAAAATCAATTTGTGTCGAGTCAACAATCGATAAATCCTCACGAATATGAACCAATTCTTCTTGAAGACTTGAATATGCCGATTGATCTTCTTCGAGACGTGATGCCAGCAAACTATAGCGTTTCGCTAATTGCTCCATTTTATCCATACATGACTTTGGAATGGCCGCTTCGCTTTCGCTAATTTTATAGCTATGCTGAACGTATCTACACTCTTCTTCCATTTCTTTCGTATCTCGTGCCACAACTTCTAAATGACGCTCTGTATCGATGCGGAATTCGTCTACATATTGTTTCGCTTCCACTTCTTTTTCCAAAAGTTCATAAAATGAATCGATGCGATCTTTTATTTTTTCGACGGCAATTTTCGTTTGTGGAATTTCCAGAAGCGTTATATTTTCTTTTAATACTTCTAGTTCTTCTTCTATTTCGTCCAGTTGAAGAGTCAATTCTAAATGTCCTAAGTAATAAGACTGCTCTTCCATTTCTTCTTTGCCTTGACGCAATTCAGCAACGTAAGAAGGAATTTTAGTTTGGACATCCGACAATAACGGTGGAATGTCATCAACTAGTAAAAACGCCTCTTCGCCTTCTGACGATAAACTAATGACGGTTTCACGTGCTTTCAGGTAATTCCCTTCATTGGTCAGTTGTTCATATTCATCAAATAACGGAATAAAAGACTCAAGTTTTTTCTCTAACGGTACAGCAGCCATCCCGTAAGAATGCTGATGAGCCAATAAGTTTTTGCGTGCACGACGGTATTTTTCTTGAAGGAGATCAATTTCACTGCGATTTTTTTCCTCGCTACCAATCAACTCTTTTAGTTCTACCAAAATGCCGTTCATCTGCTGATCCACAAGATCAATTTTAACTTCTGTATCTTGTTCTAGCTTTGTCGCCTTGTTGAATCTGAAACGATTAATTGCTTCTTCTGCATCATATAAAGCAGCATCAATTTTCGGAATATGCACATCCATAATTTCAGTCCACACGTTGCGCCAGCGTTCGAACATTTCTTCTGTCTGGCCATTCATGTTCAACTGTTTCACTTTAGTCAATTCTTCAAGTATCGGTTTATTTTGTATTTGCAGTTTTAACTGTTCCAAGCGCTCAATTTCAGCTAAATGTTTTTTACGAAACATAAAACCAATGATTGTTACCGCTAATAGAATGATGACCGCAATGATGATATACTCCATCATAAGTCACATAGCCCCCTGTTCCAAATCACATTACCAGTTATACGTAAATGTATTCATGATTCTTTTATTTTAACATGTATTCTACTCTTTTGTTTGCCAAATTAGAAGAAAAGCGATTATATTTTTTAATAGACAGAAAAGAGGATGCCTTTATGAAGCGAGACGGTCACATTCACACCCCCTTTTGTCCACACGGGACAAAAGACTCAACAAAATTATATATTGAAAAAGCAATAAAGTCCGGATTTACGGATATCTCTTTTACTGAACACGCTCCACTTCCAGCTAACTTTTCAGATCCTACTCCTGATCAAGACAGCGGCATGAGCACAACTCAGCTAACTGCCTATATAAATGAAATTACCCATCTTAAGCATGTTTATGAAAAAGATATTCGCATTCGATTAGGGTTGGAAGTTGATTACATTGAAGGCTTTGAAAAAGAAACAGCCCTTTTTTTGGATGAAATTGGTCCGGAATTAGATGATTCTATTTTATCGGTTCATTTCCTGCACGTAAATGACCACTATGTTTGCGCTGACTTTAGTAAAGAAGTATTTACAGAACTCGCAACGGCTTGCGGATCTGTAGAAGCTGCCTATCAGCTTTACTATGACACGCTTGAAAAATCGATTTACGCAGATCTTGGCCAATTCAAACCCAGACGAATTGGTCATCCCACATTAATTCACAAATTCCAAAAAGCACATGGCGAGAACATCAATGATGACAAACAAATCCGACACATTCTCGAGCTAATAAAGAACACCGGCTTAGAACTGGATGTAAACGGGGCGGGGTACTCGAAATCAGATTGTTTGGAAGCCTATCCTCCGCTCCCTTATATCGAATTCGCCCAATCACTTGGCGTTCCGTTAGTATTCGGCTCAGACGCCCATAGTGTCAATGGCTTGCATAAGCATTACGACAAAATTTATACTTACTTAAGTTAAGCGGATTTGATTTTCAACATACAATACACCGAAACGAGGGAATTCTTTATGTTTACACAAACAGATTACAGTGGCAGTAGCATTGAACAATACACGATGCTTTCAAAACAATTAGATGCTTTATTAGACGGTGAGAAAAACAGCATTGCTAATTTAAGTAATGCCTCTGCTTTACTCAATCAATTTCTTGAACGCATCAACTGGGTTGGATTTTATTTGATGGAAGAAGGCGAACTTGTTCTTGGGCCTTTCCAAGGTTTGCCGGCATGCGTACGAATTTCAGTCGGAAAAGGCGTTTGCGGTACAGCCGTTGCTGACAAAAAAACCATGTTAGTAGAAGACGTTCAAGCATTTCCTGGTCACATTGCATGTGATGCAGCGTCACGTTCTGAAATTGTCGTGCCATTGATGAAAGAAGATCAAGTGATTGGGGTTCTTGATATTGATAGCCCTGAGTTAAGTCGTTTCACAGAAGAAGATCAGCAAGGCTTAGAACTATTCGCCAAAGTGTTGATGAAGCATTTATAATCGAATGAAAACCCGAAACTCAATTGATGAGTTTCGGGTTTTTTTAGATTTCTTGAAGTTTTGGTTTCACTTGTTCGAATGCTTTGTTTAAGTCTTCGATTAAGTCGTCTGTATGCTCAAGTCCAACTGATAAACGCAGTAAGGAATCACTGATGCCCATTGCTTGTCTACTTTCAGGTGGCACGACCGCATGCGTCATCGTAGCTGGATGCTGAATCAATGTTTCTGCATCTCCTAAACTAACAGCAATTTTGATCAGTGATAACGCATTTAAAAAGGCTTGCGCTTCTTTTTTACCACCCTCAATTTCAAATGAAATCAAACCGCCACCTTCACGCATTTGGCGTTTCGCAATTTCAACTTGCGGATGACTGTCATCAAACGGGTAATATATATTTTTAACGATTTCTTGTTGTTTTAAAAATTCTAAAACTACTTTTGTATTGCTAACATGTCGATCCATTCTGACATGAAGTGTCTTTAATCCTCTAAGCAATAGCCATGCATCAAATGGCGACATAATACCACCGACGTCTTTTTGTACCGTCATTCGAATATGTTGCATTTCTTCTGCATCACTTCCGACCAAAACGCCACCAACTACATCTCCGTGGCCATTCAAGTATTTCGTCGCACTATGCAAAACAAAGTCTGCGCCCATTCGCAATGGATTTTGTAAGTAAGGTGAACAGAAGGTATTATCTACAACGACTCGAATGTTGTGTTTTTTCGCTACCGCCATGACTGCTTCAAGATTCACGAGTTCCATAGTCGGATTGATAGGTGTTTCTACGTATATGCAGACCGTTTCTGGGCGAATCGCATTTTCTACCTCTTCTTCAGTAGTCATCGACACCAAGCTATGCGTAATGCCATATTTCTCTTCCATAATCTCCAACAAACCGAACGTGCAGCCGTAAATCCCCCGTGAACAAAGAACGTGATCTCCCGCTTTTGTTAAGTAAATCAAAATTGCACTAACCGAGGCCATCCCCGACCCAAAAGCTAATGCACCTTGACCGCCTTCGATTTCTGCCATTCGTTCTTCGAGTACGCGAACTGTTGGATTTCCGAGACGCGAGTAAATATTTCCTTCGCAATTCCCTGCAAAACGATCTTCCCCTTGCTCGGCATTTGCAAACGAATACGTTGAAGTTTGATAAAGCGGTGTCACCAAACTATCATGATGTTTAGTGCTGTCGTACCCTTTATGGATAACCGCCGTCTCAATGTTCATTTCTTTATCTCTCATTACACATACACCCCTTACCTAATTATAGAAAGCGCTTACATACATACTCATTTCCATTCTACCTTGTCCTATCAAAAAAAGAAAGTTAGGTTGCCTAACTATTTTATAGGGGTTACTGTTGACTTACAGTTCTAAATTCAGTTATACTATGCTTTGTGTAAAATAATCGCAGCAGTTGTATGTGCGTGTTTGCCCATTTTATTCCTCATAGCAGGTGTATCGTGTAACTCTTTGGCTGCTGAGCGAAGGTACAAGAATATAAAATGGCTTGCAGCATGAATGCATCTGGTTTTTATTTTACTCTAAAAACCAAAAATAGAGGAGGAGACTTATATGTCTCGTTATACAGGTCCAGCATGGAAACTGTCACGCCGCTTAGGAATTTCCCTTACAGGCACAGGTAAAGAATTAGAAAAACGCCCTTACGCACCAGGTCAACACGGTGCTAACCAGCGCAGAAAAGTTTCTGAATATGGTTTGCAATTACAAGAAAAACAAAAACTACGCTTTATGTACGGAGTGAACGAACGTCAGTTCAAAACTTTGTTCAACAAAGCTGGTAAAATGGACGGCAAACACGGTGAAAACTTCATGATCCTTCTTGAAGCTCGCCTTGATAACGTTGTTTATCGTTTAGGTCTTGCGCGCACTCGTCGCCAAGCTCGTCAAATCGTAAACCACGGCCACATCCTTGTTGATGGCAAACGCGTTGACATCCCGTCATTCAGCGTGAAACCAGGACAAACAATTGCTTTCCGTGAAAAATCAAACAACCTTGATGTAGTAAACGAAGCAATCGAAGTAAACAACTTTGTTCCTGAATACGTAACTATCGATACTGATAGCAAAACAGGAACATTCGTACGCCTTCCAGAGCGTAGCGAATTGTCTGCTGAAATCAACGAACAGTTGATCGTTGAGTACTACTCACGTTAATTCCAACTTGATTTCGAAAACCTCTCAAACCTTTTTAAGGTTTGGGAGGTTTTTTCTTTGGGTTTTGGAAAGCGCAAACAAACTTGGTTATCACGCAAACAACTTCTCCTCCGCTGCAAACAAACTAGCTTAATCCGCAAACAACCCCCTTTTTCCCGCAAATAAACTCCCTCCCTGCAAACAATCCGGTCTTTCGCGCAAACAAAGTGAGCGATCCCGCAAACAACCACACAGTCACCGCAAATAAAACCAGATTTCACTATAATAAATCACAAAAAATCCCTAGAACCTTTATTGGTTCTAGGGATTTCTATTACAATGAATCAACTTTATTTTGTTTTAATGCTTGAGCAAGCGTGTTGTACACTTCAATGTCAATAAATTTAATGCCTAACTGCACAGCAGTTTGAGCGATGACTGGACTAATGCCAGATAAAGCCACTTTTACACCAATGATTTCTAAACCTTTGATTAGCTGGAACACTTGTTGCGCAACCATCGTATCAATCATCGGTACGCCTGATAAATCGATAAATAGTTTTTCTAAATCGTGTTTCGAACTTTGTGCCAATGTTTTTTCAAAAATAATGTCTGCACGATGTGGCGTGATTTCGCCGACCAATGGTAGCATTCCAATCTTGTTAGCCAACAGAATGACTGGCGCACTCATTTCCACAATCATTTGTTGCTGTGAGTTCATCCGTCTTTCTGCAGCCATGGAATTTTTATCTGTGAATTTAAGACTTACCTCACTAATTACTTTGACGATTGTTTTTGTCCATTCCATCAGCTTTTCAAGACTTACCTGCTCTTTATGATTCAAAGCAAAACGTTCAATTTCATCCAAGTATTGCTGTTGAGTCCGGAAAAATTCACCAATAACTTCTACAATAGGTGTGTCGAGATGCGCTTCGTCCGTGGCAACCAGATCTATCCAATGCTGAAAGTCTGATTTAAAATTAAGCTTCCCCTCTTTAAACATCGTACAAAACAAAAGATGAAATTCATGATTTTGTTTTTTTAATAGAGCGATTTTATCCGGATCGGTCGAACCATAAACACCGGCTTTACTTTTGTCCAGTGAATGGTACCAGTCTTCAGTCATTTTCCAAGTTCTTGCGCTCAAGTGTTCATATAAATCTTGGTCTTTCAACATTTAATAGCTATTGCGGCAAATCGACTATTAGGTACTCGCATAATACAAGTTCGAAAATTTCTCGTCTCATTTGGCAATAGCCTCACCCCGCTCTCACTAATAATTTCATTGTTGTTTAGCAGTTTAGTTTTTCTACTCAACTATGAATACCCATTTTTTTGAAAGTTAAACGTTGAGACTTGCTCTTTCTCTTTTTAAAAAAGTACTACGCAAATTCCCCAATCCCCTTACACGCTTTTGTTTTATCAATTTCACCGAATTGAAAGAATTTAATCAATAGACATGGTAGACTGAAAAAATGGAGGTGGAGCTAAATGCGAATTATTTCAATTTGCCCGAGCAATACAGAATTACTAGCATTTTTAGATGCCGAACATCTACTCGTCGGGGTTGATGATTATTCTGACTGGCCTAAAGAAATTACAACATTGCCTCGTCTAGGACCTGACTTGTCGATTCGAATGGATGAACTAGAAGCGTTACAACCTGACTTGGTATTGGCGTCATTGAGTGTTCCTGGAATGGAAAGGAACATAGACGAGTTGGTGCGGAGAAAAATCCCTCACCTTATTTTGGATCCTCAGTCATTAGAAGAAATCGGACAAGACCTGTTAAAGGTCGCGCATGCTTGTGGACTCGATGCCACGACTGTTCATAACGAATACCTAGCCGTCATTGAAGACATCAAAACACGTGGGCAACTTGCTGCAACTCGTCCATCGTTGTACTGGGAATGGTGGCCAAAGCCTGTTTTCACACCAGGTAACATCAACTGGCTAACAGAAATCAGTGCCATTACCGGCGCTAGAAATTTGTTCGATGACACTGATTCTGCTAATATCCAAACAGATTGGGCCGATGTACTCGAGCGCCAACCTGATTATATTTTACTTGCCTGGGTCGGTATTTTAACGGCAAAAGTAAAACCGGAACTCGTTAAAAAACGCCCCGGCTGGGATGACATGACCGCTATCAACCACATTCATGTAATGGAAGAAGAATTGTATTGCCGACCTTCTCCTCGCTTGATTGAAGGCGCTATCCGCTTAGGAAAACTCATTCATCCGAATGAATTCAATGATATGGCACTGCCTCGCTTCATTAAAGAAAAGCAAATTTAATCTGCTATGTTGAAAGGACAGCCAAAATCCGGCTGTCCTTTCTTCATTTTTATTGAAATTGCACCATATGGTATTTCTTTTTGCCGCGGCGGATAATGGCAAAAGCATCTTCCAAACGGTCTTTTCCATCAACAATGTATGCTACGTCAGTTACTTTTTCACCATTTACTGAAATTGCACCATTTGTAACGTCTTCACGCGCTTGTCTTTTTGACGAAGAAATACCGGCTTCTACAATCAAGTCCACAATTGTCTTGTCTTCTTTTGACATTTCCACAGAAGGAACGTCTTTAAATGCGGCTTTCATCTCTGAAGAAGACAAAGCTTTCAAGTCTCCACTGAACAACGCTTTGGTAATACGCTGAGCATCTGCAAGTGCAGCTTCCCCGTGAATCAGTTTTGTCATTTCTTCTGCCAGCGTTTTTTGCGCTTGGCGTAGATGTGCTTCAGTTTCAACCGTTTTTTCTAACGCCTCAATGTTTTCACGGCTAATGAATGTAAAAATCTTCAAGTATTTGATTACATCTGCATCAGCGGCATTGATCCAAAACTGGTAAAACTCGTAAGGTGTTGTCTTTTTTGGATCTAACCAAACTGCACCACCGGCTGATTTCCCAAACTTCGTACCGTCCGCTTTTGTGACCAGTGGAATGGTAATACCAAATGCTTTAGATTCTTCATCATGTGTTTTGCGAATCATTTCAAGACCTGAGGTAATATTCCCCCATTGGTCCGAACCACCGATTTGAATGCGACAATTGTGTTCATTGTACAGATGGTTAAAGTCGATCGCTTGAATAAGCGTGTAAGCAAATTCTGTAAACGAAATTCCTGTCTCTAAGCGTGACGCAACTGAATCTTTTGCGAGCATGTAGTTAACTGAAATCAGTTTGCCGTAATCGCGTAAGAATTCGATCACGTTCATCGCACCGATCCAATCGCGATTATTAACCATTTTGGCTCCGTTTTCAGACTGAAAATCAAAAATTTGTTCCATTTGAACTTTGATGCCTTCGACGTTGCGGTCAATTTGTTCGGTCGTTTGCAATTGACGCTCTTCGTTGCGACCTGAAGGATCCCCAATCATGCCTGTAGCTCCACCGACTAATAAAATCGGTTGGTGGCCATGCATTTGAAAACGGCGTAATGTAAGGAGCGGCACAATATGCCCAATATGCATACTGTCTGCTGTTGGATCGACTCCGCAGTATAATGAAATTTTTTGTTCATTTAGTAACTTCTCCATACCTTCTTCATCTGTTTGTTGGTATAACAAACCGCGCCATTGTAAATCTTGAATTAATTCGTTAGCCATTCCAATTCCTCCTTTAACTTTTAAAAAGATGAGCGCCATAAAAAACCACATAAAAAAGCCCCTGCATGAAAAATTCATGCAGGGACGCAATTAGCGCGGTACCACCCAGCTTGGAGAACACAGTCTCCCTCTCATCATGTGCCATACGGGACACTTCCGTAAACTCCAGACCTGTAATTCGATCTATGCATTTTGACCGGTTTGCACCACCCACCAGCTCTCTAAACAAAATTGCACACTCTACTTCGGGACCTTCATCGTTTTAAATATGAATTATAGTAGTAGTTTACGTTATTTTTCAATATTGTCAATATGCTTCGATGCAATTATAACTTTATGATATACTATAAAAGATTTTAGGAGGGTGATCATGTGCGCGATAAAATAAAAAATTGGATTCATAAAGCCGAAGAAACAACTGATAGATGGACTTCAAGTAAGTGGTTCAAGCGAATGAGTATAACATCAGGAGTCCTGTGGAATTTAGCCTTGATTCTGGCCATTGTCTTAGTGACAGGAGGAGTTTTTGCTGCATCGGTTGGAGCAGGATATTTTGCTTCGCTCGTTGATGAAGAAAAGCTTCGTTCTGAAGATGAAATGCGAAACGAAATTTACAGCTATGTGGAAACGTCAGAAATGTTTTTTGATAACGATGTCTATATCGGAAAAATTCAGACTGACTTGGAACGAAAAGAAACAACACTTGATAAAATTTCACAGACCGCCATCGACGCTGTATTTGCAACGGAAGATGAATACTTTATGGAACATGAAGGCATTGTTCCAAAAGCCATCTTCCGCGGCCTACTTCAAGATGTTGCAAACTCCGATAGTCAAACAGGTGGATCGACGCTGACACAACAGCTCATTAAAAACCAAATTTTGACAAACGAAGTTTCTTACGAGCGAAAAGCAAAAGAAATTCTCCTTGCTATGCGTCTTGAAAAGTTTATGACAAAAGATGAAATCATGGAAGCTTATCTCAATATTATACCGTACGGCAGAAACTCATCAGGTGCTAACATTGCCGGAATTGAAACTGCAGCTAATGGACTGTTTAACAAGTCAGCAAGTGAATTAAGCTTGCCTCAATCTGCTTTTATCGCTGGAATACCAAAAGCCCCTTTCCGCTACACACCTTATAATTCAGTTGGCCAGTTGAAAGACGCGGATGGATTAGCACCAGGAATCGATCGGATGAAAACCGTTTTATTCCGAATGAAAGAAACTGAGTACATCACACAAGAAGAATACGATGCTGCCATTGCTTATGACATCGTTAAAGATTTTCGTGAAAACGAATCACGTTCACGAGATAGCGAACCGTATATTACAGATGAGCTCGAAAAACGAGCAGCACGTATTATTATGGATGTGCTTGCTGAAAAAGACGGTATAGATCCGAAATCACTTGAAGAAAACAATAAGCTGTACGAGGAATATGCAATTTTAGCTGACCGGGCAGTTCGTTCAAATGGTTACCGAATTCACTCAACCATTAACAAAGAGCTGTACTTGGCTCACGAAAAGGCAAAAGACGCTTATGCACGTTACGGCACAACATTGTCCGTACCAAGTGAAGACGGCGGAGACAAAATGAAAGACCTTCCTGTTCAAGTTGGAAGCATGATGATGGAAAACAAAACAGGACGTATTTTAAGTTTTGTCGGTGGACGTGATTTTGAAATTGAAGAATTGAATCACGCAACTCAAGCATATCGTTCGATTGGTTCTACAGTAAAACCTTTACTCGTATACGGACCAGCTCTTGACCTTGGTACGATTGGTGCAGGAAGTCCCGTTGTTGATGTGAAATTCAAATTAGCTGACGGTTACTCGCCTGCAAACTTCATCCCTTCTAGCGAACAAGGCATCATGTCAGCACGTGATGCGCTAGCACAATCTCAAAACTTGCCAGCTCTTCGCTTGTTTGGTCAAATTAGAGAGCAAATGCCGATCAATTACTTGATCAATGCCGGCTTCTCCAAAGTCAAAGAGGAATCAAACTATTATCCTGCTACTGCTTTAGGTGGTGGTGTCGAAGGATCTGTAGAAGAGTTAACGAGTGGTTATGCCACTGTCGCAAATGGCGGTAAAAAAGTTGAGCCGTATATGATTCAACGCATTGAAGATGCAGATGGCAATGTCATTTTTGAACACAAAGTTGCCGAAAAAGAAATTTATACACCGCAAACTGCTTATATTTTGACCGATATGTTAAGAGATGTGTTTACTACAGATCGCGGTACCGCGAACCGAGCGAATAGTTTACTAAATTTTAGTGGCGACTTCGCCGGGAAGACAGGAACTACTCAGAACACAAAAGATGTTTGGCTAGTTGGCTATAACCCAAACATTACGATGGGTCTATGGCTTGGATACGATAGCGAAAAATATTCACTTGATAATTTCCCGAATTCGAATTTACAGCCTTCTGTTCGTGTCAACCAACTGTGGGCAAGCTTAATGAACACCACTTATCAAACAGTTCCAGAGCTAGTTGGAGCAAAGTCGACTTTCAAACAACCTGAAGGTGTCGTTACCAAGTCGTTTTGTGGAATTTCTGGCTTGGCACCAGGAGGAGCTTGTCAAAGTGCTGGCCTTGTACGTTCAGATTTGTTTAATGCCAACGTTATGCTTCCAAAAGGACAAGATGATAGTTTAACAAGTAGTTCCTTTACAACAATTAATGGTAAACGTTATACAGCTTTATCAACTACACCCAGCGAATTCGTCTCTGGTGGAGGCATTGGTGTATCGCAAAAATACATTGATCGCATGATGGCTCCGTTCGGCGGAGATGCTGGTAAATTGTTCCCTGGTAATTCAAAATTCTCTTCAGTAGTTGCAGGGGCAACTTTCAAAGCAGATGGCGCTGCTCCTGGAGCTGTTCAAGCAGCAATTAGCGGCCAAACCATTACGTGGACCAATTCTGGTTCAACTGATGTTGTTGGATACCGAGTTTACAAAGGCGGCTCACGCGTTGCTTCTATTTCGGAATCGAGAAGCAATTCATATAGCGCGAGTGGGGCTGGAAGTTATACAGTCGTTGCTGTAGACATCACAGGCAAACAATCAGGTGCTTCAAATAGTGTCAGCATTGCTGCACCAAAGCCAAAGCCTGAACCAAAACCAACTCCACCACCTGAAGATAAAGAACCAGAAAAAGAAGAAACACCACCGGTTGAAGAAGAAGTTGTGACTCCTCCTGAAGAAGAGGAAACTCCTCCTGAAGAAAAACCGGAAAAGCCAGTTGAAGAAAAACCGGATCCTGAAAAACCTGAGAAACCAGAAGAACCTGAAAAACCGGATCCTGAAAAGCCTGCTGAAGATGACGCAGCGTAACTAAAAAATCCCGATTCGCTCGTTTAGCGAATCGGGATTTTTGCTATTAATCTTCCATGGAAGACAAGTCACCTGTTGGCAAATTAAGTTCCCAAGCCTTTAGCACTCGGCGCATAATTTTACCACTTCGTGTTTTCGGAAGTTTGTCTTTAAACTCAATTTCACGTGGTGCCGAATGGGCAGCTAACCCTTTCTTAACAAATTGCTGAATATCTTGAACCAATTCTTCTGAAGGCTCATAGCCATCGTTTAATGCCACAAACGCTTTAATAATTTCGCCACGTACCGGATCTGGCTTACCAATCACCCCGGCTTCAGCAACTGCTGGATGTTCCAGTAATTTGCTTTCTACTTCAAATGGTCCAACTCGCTCACCAGAAGTCATAATGACGTCATCCACGCGACCTTGGAACCAGAAATACCCTTCCTCGTCCATATAAGCTGAGTCCCCTGAAACATACCATTTATCTTTTAAGAAATAAGAATCGTATTTCGCTGGATTATTCCAAATTTGACGCATCATTGCTGGCCATCCTTTTTCAATCGCTAAGTTCCCCATCTGATTAGGTGGCAATACATTGCCTTGGTCATCGACAATGGCAACATTGATGCCCGGCACCGGTTTCCCCATTGAACCTGGCTTAATGTCGACAGATGGATAATTACAGATAGTTTGTGCTCCCGTTTCAGTCATCCACCACGTATCATGAATACGTTTGTCGAATACTTCCGCTCCCCATCTGACCACTTCAGGGTTTAACGGTTCCCCTACAGACAACACATGACGCAGCGTCGATAAATCATATTCTTTTACTAGTGCATCTCCTGCGCCCATCAACATACGGAAAGCTGTCGGTGCACTATACCAAACTGTTACGCCAAAATCTTCAATGGCTTTGTACCAGCCATCTGGAGAAAAGCGTCCACCTAAAATGACGGTCGTCACGCCATTCAACCAAGGCGAAAACACGCCATAAGCTGTTCCTGTCACCCAGCCTGGATCCGCTGTACACCAATAGATATCCGTTTCATTAAAGTCCAACACCCATTTCCCTGTCTGGTACTGCTGGACCATCGCATACTGGGCATGCAAGACACCTTTTGGTTTACCTGTAGAACCAGATGTGTAGTGAAGAACCAAACCATCTTCTTTGTCTAACCACTCAATATCAAATGTATCTGAGCTGACCGGTAACTGTTTCAACACATCGACGTGTCCGTCTTGCGCTTTAACGTTCTCCCCTACTAGAAAAATCGTTTCAAGCTCCGGCAAACGATCATAAGGAATCCGCTCTAATAGTTCTGGCGTTGTAACAATTGATTTGGCTCTACTGTCGTCAAGTCGATCGTAAATAGCGCCTTCCATAAATGCTTCAAACAGCGGGCCGACAATTAGCCCCATTTTTAACGCTCCGAACATCATGAAATAGAGCTCCGGAGAACGAGGCATAAAAATGAAGAGGCGATCTCCTTTTGCTAATGTTGAATTTTCTTTTAACAAATTAGCTGCACGATTTGTCATACGCTTCATTTCATAAAACGTGTATGACTCATTACGATTTTGATCTTTGTAGTAAAGAGCTACTTTGTTTTTCCGGTCGGAATCTGCGTGACGATCAATGGCTTCGTGCGCCATGTTAACTCGACCAGTCTCATACCAACTAAATTCTTTTTCAACGTCAGCCCAATCAAAATTGGCAGCTATTTCTTCGTAATTATGTAATTGATGAATTCCTGGTTTTGCTGGTAAGATTTTCACATTCATACTGTTCACCCTTTCAAGTTGATTACTTATATTCTACAACATTGCCACAAATTATTGCGAACTATTTAAACTCTTTAGAAAACACTGCATATTCCAGTGGCTTTTTTCCAAATCTACTTACGTTCATGTATAATGGAACCAATTGTATCTGACAGGCGGTGAAATGATGGAACATAAAAAAATGTACAACTCGATGGAATTAGAAACTGAACACGGTCTTCTGGTCATTGAAGGTCCTATACCTGGAAAAGAAATAAGCAAACTTGAGTTCCACGAAGACTTGGTCGCCTTCAGACCACCCGCTCAGCAACACAAAGCCATTACCGAAATTGCCGATTTGCCAGAAGGACGTATTCTTATTGTTCGAGATGATAACATGATTGTCGGTTATGTTACATTTCTTTATCCGGATCCTTTAGAACGTTGGTCAGAAGGAAAAATGGATAACTTGATTGAACTTGGGGCAATTGAAGTAATTCCAAAATACAGAGGTAGCGGTGTTGGAAAAGCCTTATTGAGAGTGTCAATGATGGATGATGCTTTCGAAGATTTCATTGTCATTACAACAGAATATTATTGGCATTGGGATTTAAAAGGGACAGGCTTGAATGTTTGGGAATACCGAAAAGTTATGGAGAAAATGATGCAAGCTGGTGGACTAGAATATTATGCTACCGATGACCCTGAGATTAGCTCTCACCCAGCGAACTGCCTAATGGCCAAAATCGGTAGCCGGGTCGATAACGAGTCAATCCAGAAATTCGATCAGTTACGTTTTATGAACCGTTATATGTATTGATTTAACACAAAGGGGGTGCTCATATGTTAGTGGAAGAAATTATGAAAACGGACGTTCATACGCTCACGTCCAACCAAACTGTGCAAGATGTTATGGACTTATTCAAAGACAAGCGAATTCGCCATGCACCTATTGTTGATGACGGGAAAGTAGTCGGCATTGTAACCGATCGTGACTTAAAAGATGCAGTTCCTTCTCGATTTACCGTCTCACCAAAAGGTGAACCTTACAAAAAAAAAGTAACAGAAATTATGACACCTAATCCGGTTACAGCACATCCGCTCGACTTCGCAGAAGAAGTAGCCATGATTTTCTATGAGCAAAAAATTGGTTGTATCCCAGTAGTCAGCAACCAGAAACTTGTCGGCTTTCTGACCGAAACAGATCTTTTGTACACCTTTATTGAACTAACCGGCGCACACCAGCCTGGTTCACAAATCGAAGTGCGCGTAGAGAACCGATCAGGAATTCTATACGAAGTTTCAAAAGTATTTCATCAACAGAATGTCAATGTGCTCAGCGTCCTCGTTTACCCCGATAGAGAAAATAATGCCAACAAAATTCTGGTTTTCCGAGTCCAGACGATGAATCCACTTGCAATTATCAATAATTTACGAAAAAACGGATTTGACGTTTTGTGGCCAAGTATGCCACAAGTGAACGAATGAAACACGCTGTATTCGTCTTTTCAGAAGATCAATTGGGGTATAAATTTTCTGAAACACATCCATTCAACCAGAAAAGACTCGTCTTAACGATTGATTTATTAAGAGAAATGAACGCGCTTCCAAAAGATTTAATTGTCCCAGCTCGCATTGCAACCGATGAAGAATTATTACTAGCACATGATGAACGTTATATTGATATTGTCAAAAAAGCGAGTCGCGGTGAAATCACACCAGAAGCCGGTGAAAGTTATGGCATCGGCACAGACGATACGCCCATTTTTGAAAATATGCATGAAGCGAGTGCACGTCTAGTAGGTGGGACGCTAACCGCTGTGGATTATGTCATGGAAGGAAAAGCACAGCATGCATTAAATCTAGGCGGCGGTTTGCATCACGGTTTTCGAGGTAAAGCATCCGGGTTTTGCATTTACAATGACAGCTCGGTTGCTATCAATTACCTAAAAAGTAAATACAATGCACGGGTGCTCTACATTGATACCGATGCTCACCATGGCGACGGTGTGCAATGGAGTTTTTACGACGACCCTGATGTCTGTACAGTCTCTATTCATGAAACAGGACGTTACCTGTTTCCAGGAACAGGTAATATTAATGAACGCGGCAGTGGTCAAGGTTATGGTACTTCTTTCAATTTTCCAATCGATGCTTTTACTGAAGACGAGTCTTTTCTCGAAGTTTACCGGACGTCCATGAAAGAAATCATTGATTTTTTTAAACCGGATGTCATCTTGACACAGAATGGGGCAGATGCCCATTATTTGGACCCTCTGACCCACTTATACGGCACGATGAATATTTACAAGGAAATACCCCGGATTGCTCACGAACTCGCTCATGAGTATTGTGAAGGCCGCTGGATAGCTGTTGGTGGTGGCGGCTATGATATTTGGCGTGTAGTTCCACGTGCTTGGTCGTTAGTTTGGATGGAAATGAATAATTTTCCTATACCTTCTGGGAAATTACCCGAGTCGTGGACCGCGAAATGGCAGCCAGAGTCGCCAGTTAAGTTGATCGATACGTGGGAAGATCCACCGAACTTGTACAAAGCCATACCACGTAAAGCAGAGATTACCGACAAGAATCTGCAGATGTTGAATAAGGCTTTGTATATGATTCGTAACAAATGATGAGGTATTCGTTTCCCCTACTGAACAACAAAACCCTTGTGCAGATCATTTGATCCGCACAAGGGTTTTGTTTGTTTATAGCAATGAAGTTTTAAAAACTTAATCGTTTTTAGTCGATTGTCTTTCTTCAATTCGGTATGGGAGAATAACTTGCTGTTCTTCGATTTCTTCGTTGTTCATATATTTTGTTAACAAACGCATTGATACCGCTCCAATGTCGTAAAGCGGGAAAGCGACTGCTGTTAACGTTGGACGTGCCATACGTGACAGTTTGGAATTTTCGTAGCTAATAACTTCTGCATCCCTTGGAATCTTTCGGCCTTGCTCTTCTAATCCATGAATGACCCCGATTGACATTTCGTCGTTCCCTACAAAATAGGCAGTCGGCTCGGCAGTCGCTAAAATTTTGACAGCCTCAATGCCCTCATCATAAGAGTTGTTGCATTCAACGACCAGTTTTTCATCGTAAGCAATCCCTGCATCTGCTAATGCTTCTTTATAAGCTTTTAACTTATATTCCTTGTTAATCATCGAAGTCATTGGCCCTGAAATAAGCGCAATTTTCTTATGACCATTATCAATGAACTTCTTAACAACTTCGTAGGCAGCACCATAATAATCAATATTAACCGAAGCAATTGCTGCTGATTCATCAATTGAACCAGCCAGGACGATTGGAGTTGGAGAACGCTCCATTTCTTTGAGAAGTTCAGGTGAGATGACATCACTCATGAAAACAATTCCATCTACTTGTTTTCCGAGCATTGTTTCCAATAGCTGAAGTTCCTTATTTTCGTTCTGATCTGAGTTGGATAAAATAATATTGTAACGGTACATTGTCGCGATATCTTCAATTCCACGGGCTAGTTCAGCGTACATGCTATTGGAAATATCGGGTATAATGACGCCGACCGTCGTTGTTTTTTTACTTGCAAGTCCACGAGCCACAGCATTTGGACGATAGCCTAATTCTTCTATCACTTTTAATACTTTCTTCCTTGTGGCAGGTTTGACGTTTTGATTAGCATTTACTACACGTGACACAGTAGCCATAGAAACGTTCGCCTCTCTTGCCACATCATATATCGTAACGGTCATTGTGCACCCTCCTTTTCCAGTCTTTCTATAATCATACGACAAAAACTTCAACAATATCAACTAAAAAAAAGAAAAGCCGAAGAAACTCCGGCTTTTCATGTTTATACTTTCATTTCGTACTGTTTCATGAATTTCATTAATGCATCGTAGTATTCATCAAATTGACCTAAATCCATTTGCTGTTGAGCATCAGATAATGCTACTGCTGGATCTGGATGAACTTCAGCCATTACGCCATCCGCTCCAATTGCGATAGCCGCTTTAGCAGCTGGAAGCAATAAGTCACGACGACCTGTTGAGTGAGTTACGTCTACAAATACCGGAAGATGCGTTTCTTGTTTTAAGATGGGCACAGCCGAGATATCTAATGTGTTACGTGTCGCTTTTTCGTATGTGCGAATTCCACGTTCACATAAAATGATGTTTTCATTTCCTGAAGCAATAATGTATTCAGCTGCATGGATAAATTCATCCACAGTTGCTGACATGCCGCGCTTTAAAAGAACAGGTTTGTTGATCTGGCCTACCGCTTTTAATAATTCGAAGTTTTGCATATTACGAGCGCCTACTTGAACAACGTCTACATAGTCAAGAGCCGATTCTAAATGTCCAGGTGTTACGATTTCTGAAACCACAGCCAAATTATGCTGATCAGCTGCTTTTTTCAACATTTTCAATCCTTCTAAGCCAAGTCCTTGGAAATCATAAGGTGATGTACGTGGTTTGTAAGCTCCACCACGAATCATTTTCAAGCCTTTCGCTCCGATAGCTTCAGCAACTTTCATCACTTGGTCTTGAGATTCAACTGCACATGGGCCAAAGATGAATGATGGATCTCCAGAGCCTACTAGTTCGCCGTTAATGTTGATAATCGTATCTTCAGCTTTTTTCTTACGTGAAACAAGTAAAGCTTTGCGGATATCTTCTTCTTGCATATCCAGTGCTGATTTGAAAATTTCTTTAAAGATATGATCAACTGTTTTCTGATCTAATGGTCCAGCATTATTTTCTTTTAACAGATTCAACATATGACGTTCACGCAACGGATCGTAACGGTTAACTCCTTGTTTCTCTTTTAGTTTACCGATTTCCTGAATTACGGAAGCTCTCTCATTAATCAGAGATAGAATCTGCAGGTTGACTGCGTCCACTTTTTCTCTTAGTTGCTCTAAATCTAAATTACTCATTCTATAACTTCCCCTTTCGCGAATAACCTTTATCAGGTGACTCATATTAACATGATAGGACTATTATAAGCAAACTATTCAATAAAGTCACGGAAAATGTTTTAGCGATTCAACGCGCTAAAGTATTTTCACGCAATAAAGCCGAAGCGACTAGGCTTCGGCTTTGTTTTAAAAAATAAATTCTTTCATGGAATCACTTTTAATTTTATCGTGTGAAGCGTGCCAGTCCATTTTTTGACTTGTAAAATGAAACAATTGTGGCGACTCATGCGTAACTCCCGTAATCTCTTCGATAGCTTTAGAAAGTTCACGATTTTCCTGAACGACTAAATACAAAAAGAGTTGATTCGGGTGCAACGAGCTGTACTCATTATACTCATTCCACGCTTTAGCAGACACTGGGCACGTACTACTGTGTTTGAAGAGCCAGTAATGCTGATTATGCCCTACTGCTTGTTTTAGACTGTCTAAATCGTCTACATGCACTAAGTTTTCCATCTAAATCGCTCCTAGATTAATTCTTTTTATCGTAATTAGTCGTTGGATTTGATGATTTATTGCTGTTGTTGTTGCTGCTGGTCGTATTTGGACCCTTGCTCGCACTTGCTGTGTTGCTGTTCATGTTGCTGCCTGTGTTGGCAGCATTTGACGAGCTTGATTTTTTTTCTTCTTTTACTTCTTCAACCGCTTCTTTTAAAGCGTTGGCTGTGGAAGTGAACGCATCAAAGTCGGCAGATGAATTTTGAATTGTCGAATGAATGTCAATCGACTCTTCGCCTTCTGATGAAGCGGTTCCATCGTCCATCGGTGAATTACCAGCCTTCATATTTTTTACTTTATCAACTACTTTTGTTGATTGTTCTTTTAGCTGTTTTGCGAATCCACCTGAACCATCGTCATTAAAGTCTGTCTGCTGAGAGGCTTTTTCTTTTAATGTAGTTGCTTGAGTTTTAAGATCAGCTTGGAATTCTTTTCCTGATTTAGGCGCAAGAAATAACGCAGCTGCAGCTCCGATAACTCCCCCAACCAAAATACCAACCAAGAAACTTGAACCTCCATCTGATTCTTCATAGTCGTAAAGATCGTCGTAACGGTTTGAAGCTCCGTATGACTGAGGTACATAGTCGCTCTGCTGATAGCTTCTGCCACTATTTTGGCTGTACTGGCCACCTTGCGTATAGTAATCCTTATTATACTGTGAATCGTTCGCATCAGATTGATTATAAAAGTTTTTGTTTTTACTCATTGATATTCCCTCCATTTAATTTATGATAAAAGCAATTTTAGTATTGTTCGTTATGAGGTAATTTTTTTTGTCCAGGTACAGGTACCGAAGCAGCATTCGCACGAGCTTCGTAGATTTTACGCTCGTTCCACTTATCACGGATTCCCATAGCCACGTTGCCCCATTGAACAACTTGAGCAATCTTATCTTCATTTTGTTCTACATGCACTCCAACGCTTGACGTAATGCGACGGACAGTAGAGTTTAAATCAGTAACTGAGTTGCCGACACCTTTTACTGCATCTACGACACCGTTTAATTTTTCTGATTTCACTTGAATGTCTTCAGCTAGTTCATTTGTTTTATGCAATAGGTTTGTTGTTTCCAACGTTACCCCCTGCAATTGATTTTCAAGACCGGCTACGGTACCTGAAACTTCTTTTAATGTGTTTTTCAACGAATTTAATGTCATTGCCAACGCTATGCATAGAACTAAGAATCCAATAGCGGCCACGATCGCGGCAATGTAAAGCAAAATTTGCCAATCCATTCTATTTCCTCCTTTTAAACGAATTATGTTATATCCTTTTCTACCCTTGAAGAGTTTGGATTAAACACCGTCTTTATTATTATTCGACAAAAATAGTTTCGTTCCTGCATGAAAAAACAGTTTAACTCGAAAGTTAAACTGTTTTTCCTGTATTCAATCCATTTTCGAATGCTTCTTGGAATTTAGTGACGTCTCCCGCACCCATGAACAAATAAACTGCGTTACCATGCTTGGCTAGTAAGTCTACCTCTTCTAACTGTAGCAAATGACTGCCTTCGATTTTCTCAGCTAAATCTTGAATTTTAAGCGTCCCTACTTTTTCGCGTGCAGAACCAAAGATGTCACAAAGATAAACCTGATCTGCTTCAGCCAGGCAATCAGCGAACTCTTGTAAGAAAGTTTGTGTCCGCGTAAATGTATGTGGCTGGAAAATAGCGATAAGTTCACGCTCCGGATATTTTTGGCGAGCGGATTGTAAAGTTGCCCGGATTTCTGTCGGATGATGCGCATAGTCATCGATTAAAATTCGATCACCAATTGCTGATTGTGTGAATCTGCGCTTTACTCCTTCAAAATCTTCAAATTGCTGCTGAATGATATCTGCAGGAATGTTTTCATAATGGCAAAGCGAAATAACTGCTAACGCATTTAAGATCGCATGATCTCCAAACATCGGTAGCGTAAATGTATGAAAAAACTCATTACGAATCACGACATCAAAAGTAGTACCCTCAACGGTTTTCGTAACATTTCTCGCTTGGAAGTCATTTTCTTCCCCAAAGCCGTAGTAAACGACAGGGATTGGTGCTTGAATCCGTTGCAAGTATTCATCATCACCACAAGCAATGATGCATTTCTTCACTTGCTGCGCCATTTCTTCAAATGCCTTAAAGACATCATCAATTCCCGTAAAATAATCGGGATGATCGAAATCGATATTGGTCATAATTGCGTAATCTGGGTGATAAGCCAAAAAATGTCGACGGTATTCGCAAGCTTCTGCGACGAAGAAATGAGAATCTCCTTGTCCGACGCCTGTTCCGTCTCCTATTAAATACGACACAGGTTTATAGCCAGCTAAGACATGCGCCATTAAGCCTGTCGTCGATGTTTTACCATGCGCGCCTGTAATGGCAACTGATACGTATTGGCGCATCAAATCCCCTAGGAACTGATGATACCGAATAATCGTAGCACCTAATTCACGTGCTTGAACCAACTCAGGATGATCATCACCAAATGCATTTCCTGCAATAATGGTCATCTCTTTTTCTATATTGTTTGCATCAAACGGCAAAATGGTAATGCCTCTTTCGCGTAATCGATCTTCTGTAAAAAAATGTTGCTCAATATCCGAGCCTTGTACGTGTTCTCCCATATCATGCATGATTTGGGCAAGTGGACTCATACCAGAACCTTTGATTCCGGTAAAATGTAAAACTGTCATAAATGAACCTCCTGTGGGAGTTGAAAATTAGTCTATATAAGTCGCTAAGCGAATTTTATAGCTGATAAAGATAAGCACAAGTACAGTATTATATCATAAATTTGTCTTTCTTTAAAATGCCTCATTATTTACTGCATTCTTTTTTATGTGGCTAGCTTGTAGATTTTTCTACTTAGCGTTTCTTTCTCGTATTAAAGGAAAACTGAAGTCGTCTGTAGAAAATCCACAGACGACTAGCTTTTACCGAAATACTTCTTCAATATCGTTTTCTGTAATTAACACTGACCGAGCTTTGCTCCCATTCTGCTCTGAAATAAAACCATGTTTTTCGATTAAATCCATTAACCGCGCAGCTCGATTATAGCCAATATGGAACTTCCTCTGCAACAGCGATGTGGATGCACTTCCTTGTGTCATGATGAATCGACAAGCCTCTTCAAACAGGTCATCCTGTTCAGCAGGAGACTCACTTCGCTTAATCAATTCTTCTTCTCTAAAAAAGTATTCAGGCTTGCCTTGCAATCTGACATGCTCAATGACTTTTTCAATTTCGTCATCGGTAACAAACGTCCCTTGTAAACGATTTGGAGCCGACATTCCGTTTCCAAGATACAACATGTCTCCTCGTCCAAGAAGACGCTCTGCACCTTGAGAATCCAGTATCGTGCGACTATCTACTTGCGATGAAACCGAAAACGCAATACGTGTCGGAATATTGGATTTGATCAATCCTGTAATCACATCTACAGACGGACGTTGAGTCGCAATCACTAAATGGATACCGCAAGCGCGAGCTTTTTGTGCAATCCGACAAATAGAATCTTCGACATCTGAAGGAGACATCATCATTAAATCGGCTAATTCATCAATCACAATTAAGATATACGGCAAATGCTGCACGTAATCTCCTTTTTCTTTCACTAATTTATTGTAGCGACTAATATCACGCACACCACTATGTGCGAACAATTGATAGCGTCGTTCCATTTCTTCAACTGCCCATTTTAATGATGCAGTTGCCGCTTTGACATCCGTAATAACGGGACTGACTAGATGCGGTATATGATTATACGGTGCCAGCTCGACCATTTTCGGATCGATTAGCAACAGCTTCAAGTCTCTTGGTGATGATTTATATAACAAGCTGACCAGCAACGAATTGATGCACACCGATTTCCCAGAACCTGTAGCACCCGCAATTAAGCCATGAGGCATTTTACGTAAATCAAGCGTGACCGGCTTGCCAGTCAAGTCCAGCCCAAGAGCCGCTTCGAGTGGAGAATCCGACTCTTCAAAAATAGTACTACCGATAATTTCAGAAATCCGTACAGCACGACTTGTGCGATTCGGAATTTCAATTCCAATGGAACTTTTCCCAGGAATTGGCGCTTGAATTCGAATATCTCTAGCTGCTAACGCCAATTTTAAATCATCCGCTAAATTGCGAATTTTGCTAACTTTTATGCCTTGTGCAACTTTCAACTCGAACTGCGTTACAGCTGGACCTTGGACGATACTTAAAATTTCAGCTTTAATCTGAAAATGAGACAATGCTTCGATTAACCTTATGCCTTGCTCATCCATCCAAACATCATCTTTACGATCGTTTTCAGGAGCCATCAAATATTCTAAGAGTGGCAGCTGATAAGCTTGAGATTCAGCTTCTGATACTGAATTGAAGGCATGTGAAGGCTGATCAACTAAATTTATCGTTTTTTTTTCCGATAGTGGCGTTGTTACTAGTTGCTCATCATGCGGTGGAACATCTGGCAATGGTTTAGTTTTGTTTTTTAACAGTTCTTTGTCTGATTTAAGCATTAGCACATTAAATGGCACGGTTTTTTCGCGTTTTGGCGCAGGTGTTGACATTGCTTCAGTTGCTGGCTGTTGTTCCTGTGCCGGTAACTCTCTAGCCATTGCTGATTCGGACTGCTCTTCGTCAATTTTCAGCTCTGTTACTGCGCACAACTCGATCGTAGGCTCTGATATTGTTTCTAATTCATTGTTTTCCTCCGTAGCAGCTGCTACTGGTGCCGTTTTTATCGGTGAAAAGGGCGGTACTATCCGTTCATCTTGCTTCTCTTCTACAATAGAAACTTCAGCTGGCTCTTCTTCGGAAACATTGATTACTACAGACTCTTCGATTGATTCTGTAGTTTCAACAGCTTTGGCAACCGCTATTATCGGTTCTTCCTTTTTTTCAAAAATTGGAGCAATCTCGTGTTCGATTGGCGCTTTCGGTTTATGCCATCCGCTTCTAGCCTTTTCTTCTATAGCTTCATCTAGCAACTGACGGTTTATCTTTTCTTCTCTGTCCTCTCCTAACTTTTGAGTAGGTGCAGGTCGAGCCGTGTTAAAGCCGTGAATCGGTGAAGCGATACGAGTTGGTTCAAACCGGTGCGTCTTATTGACCGGCAATTCGGCATTTTTTCGATTGGCAATTGTCGATTGACGGATTGGTGCCTCTTTTGGCCCCATCACTTTTTTTTCTATAGGAAATACGGGCTCTTTTCGAGGGGTTTCCCTTTCACGTCCATTGAAAAACGGCTTTTCTTGACGCGGTGCTGCGCGTTTTACATCGTGAATAAAACCCTCTTTTTCTTCATCTGGAATAAGTGGAAAGCGAAAAGGTGCTTTTTCTTTTTTTACAGTCGGGGGCGTTTCAGAGATAATTTCTTCTTCTTCGAACTCCTCGGCGTCATCTGTGAACATGCGATTCCATACATTTTTAATCCAGCTCATTCTGCATCACGCCTTTACTTTGAAAGCTGAACCGATTTCTGCATCATCAGACAAGACAAGAATTCCTTTTTCCTCTGGTGCATCTGGTAAAGCTAGCTCTTTTGCCGAACAAATCATTCCAGACGATGCCACTCCCCGAAGTTCTGCATCACGAATGATCATTCCTGAAGGCATTACAGCTCCTACTTTTGCCACAACAACTTTTTGTCCTTGCTCAACGTTTGGAGCACCACAGACAATCTGTAATTGCTCGTCTCCAACAACTACTTGGCAAACATTCAATTTGTCAGCATTCGGGTGCTTTTCTTTAGCTTCTACAAATCCAACAACAAATTTTGGTGAAAAATCGACTTCAAGCGTAAAATCAATACCGTTTTTAGCTAGTGCATTTTGCAAAGATGTTACAAGCTTTTCAGACACTTCTACTTGTTGGCCTTCAGCTAATTCTGCATAGCTTGAAGCGTTGAATACATTAAATCCAGCAATCGTTCCCGTTGCATCTTTGATCAATGTGATATCCCCAAATTGTTCTGGGTTAATTTTTTCTGGAGTTTCTGTTTGCAGTTGAATGAGCAACACATCGCCAATTCCTTCGTTGTTATAAAATACATTCATTTTTTATCGTTCTCCTCGTTTGGTCTATTTTTTGCCATAATGAAAATCGGCTCTAATTCGTCATTTTCATAAATGAACGATAAGGAAGTGATCGGCACTTTGCCATTCGTAAAGAAATGCATAGCCATTTGCGCGAGCACGTCGTATCCCGTTTCATTTCGGATATCGCCTATAATCAATACATCTTGATGAGGTACAGATACGGTCATATCCCCTGTAATTTTAGCTTTCATTTCTTTTAAAAACGATTCGTTCAAAATTCTTGAAGCGTCATAACCATCGTTTTCGTTAAGAAAATAAAAGATATTGCCAGCAACATGGTCTTCTTTCACAGCAGTTTTTAGTTTCTTCACTTGAAATTTCGCAATTTCCTTAATTTGCTCTTCTGTGAGACTTAATGAATTTACCACATTTTCATCAATTAAGCGATAGGTAGTACCAGCATCTAAAGCAAAATAAACGCGTGTTTCTGCAGTATGTTCAGCTGTGATAAATTTATGGCCCTCGTTAGATTCAGTTGGGAAAGAAGTTGAGCGAATAACCGGAAAAATATGTTCGGTCGATTTCATTTCTCCTTTCGCTTCTTTTTCCATCGCTTCAAAAGTTTCCGTAATGGTATAAACGATTTCTTGAATCGCGGCATCACCTTTTGCTTCGAATCGGTTGATTACTTGCGGCAAGGAAATACTCATGCCTTTACCGAGTTCTTTGTGTTGAATGTTGACAACATCTTGTTCGCGGTCAAAGCGCCATTCTAGTTGGCGGCTTGGCATACGCTCTCTTAATATATTAAAAAGTTCAGTAGATTTCATCGTTGGTTGGCCTCACTTTCATAAATAAACGGTTCAGCCAAGTATAGGCGAACCGTTTTTGTTGTTATTGCGACAAATTCGAAACAAACTCTTCGATTTCTGCCTGTGTTTTACGGTCTTTGCTAACAAAGCGTCCCGTTTCCTGTCCATTTGCAAAACCAAGAAAACTAGGAATGCCATAAATATCTTGCTCAATACACAAATCGATAAACTGGTCGCGATCCACTGATATAAACGTATAAGCTGAAAACTTCTTTTCGATATCAGGCATGATTGGATCAATTACACGGCAATCTGGACACCATGCTGCAGTGAACATAAAAACAACCTTTTTTTGCTTCGTTAATTCGTGAAATTCATCCGTAGATTGCAAGCTTCTCATTTGAGTAATCCCCTATTCATTCTTCGCGATTGAGCGTACAGTTTTCATCATCCAGTCCATATTTTTTGGAAGTTCGTTTTCGTTTGTAGTCGTCGTCAAGCTCACTCCACCCGCACTAACAACTAGTTCTAACTGATTTTCCGCAACTTCTTTAACTGTTGTAAATCCGAAACGACCGTTTTGCTGAAACGTCTCATCTACCAGCCATTGCTGATCCGAATCAACTTTTTGCAAATCATAGAAGAAAGTACTTGTAGCTTTTTCGTTCGGATTAATGACTAAAGCAAAAGAGTTTTTGCCATTTGTGATTAAGCGATTGAATTCATCCGCTGTTTCTTCAATAACGTAATCATTTGGCACAAACAAATCGACTTGCCCAACCATTTCATTGGGATTTTCCGGCTTTGCCTGAAACGCATCACGTGCGTTCGATACTCCCTGTAAAACCTGTTCTTCCGGCGCTACCGCACAGCCAGACAATAGGCCTAGCAGCACAGCCAGCATAAAAACCCGTCTATATCGAGGCACGCACATTCCCCCTGACATTACTGCTATTTATTTTAAAGGTGTTTTCAAAGACATGCAACTTAATCGCCGTCTCTCTGATACTGCCCAATTAATAATTTAACAACGTGACCGAACATTTCTCCTCGATTAACAAGACCATCCGTTAAAATACCAATGGCTCCTTTATGATGACGGATTCCACTTTCGTTGGCGTAGTCATCCATGATTGTACCAAGTTCAGTACCCGAACGAAGACCTGCTGCAATTTCCTCTGGTAGTGGAATTTGAGCACCCGCTGCTGTAAACAAACGTCCGTCTTGAGTTGCTAACGCCCCCCAATTGCATAAGTATAAAATCTCTTCAACTTCATATACTCCGCCTTCTAGCCCGATAGCGAAATCTTGATCTCCTAATGCATTTTTGGCTCTGTTAACTGCTCCTTGACGCGTTTCTTGCTGAGAAAAAGGCTGTGCTGAAACTTCCGATTCAGCATCTACAGCGGATAAATCAACAGCCCATTCTAGGTTTTTAAATACATTTGACACTGCCGTAATTTTCGCAGGATTTTTTGATGCAATTGCTACACGATTTTTTCTCATCAATAGTATTCCCTTCAAAAAAAGAGCCCTGCAGGCACTTTTTAGACATTTTTTTGGATGGTTTCAAGCGTTGTTCGATCTGTCGCTTTTATAAGCTTCACTAATAACTCTTTAGCTGCTGCATAATCGTCTGTGTGAATGATTGACGCTGAAGTATGAATGTAGCGAGAGCAAATTCCAATTACTGAGCTTGGAATTCCTTCATTGGCTGTATGTACTCGTCCTGCATCTGTTCCACCTTGTGAAACAAAATATTGATACGGAATATTATGTGTTTCGGCTGTATCCAATATAAATTCACGCATACCACGATGAGTGACCATGCTCTTGTCTAGAATACGTAATAATGTTCCTTGACCAAGCTGGCCAAACTCATTTTTATCGCCTGTTGCATCATTGGCCGGACTGGCATCTAGTGCAAAAAATAAATCTGGTTTGATCATCGTTGCTGCTGTCTGTGCTCCTCGCAAACCAACTTCTTCCATCACTGTAGCGCCTGAGAACAATTGGTTCGGTAGTTTTTCATCTTTTAGTTCTTTTAAAAGTTCAATCGCTAAGCCACAGCCATAACGATTATCCCATGCTTTCGCCATAATTTTCTTATCATTAGCCATTGGAGTAAATGGGCTGAATGGCACAATTTGTTGCCCAGGTTGGATGCCAAGTGCCAGTGCATCTTGTTTATCATCGGCACCAATATCAATCAACATGTTCTTAATGTCCATTGGCTTACTGCGAAGTTCTTCGCTTAATAAGTGTGGAGGAATAGAGCCGATCACACCTGGAATTACCGTGTCGCCTGCCATAATGTCTACACGCGTAGCTAGCATCACTTGGTTCCACCAGCCACCTAAAGGCTGAAAACGAATCATGCCATTATCGGTAATTTGGGTGACCATGAATCCCACTTCATCCATATGGCCAGCAACCATAATACGCGGGCCGTCTTCTTGACCATCTTTAACGCCGAAAACGCTTCCTAAATTGTCTTGAAGCAAGCGGTCAGCGTATTTCCCCAGCTCCTGTCGCATAAATTTACGGACAGCGTGTTCATTTCCTGGTGCTCCTGGTAGTTCGGTTAAGATTTTAAACATTTCAAGAGTTTCAGTATGCATATTAAAATTCCCCCTAATTCATTTACCTTTATCAAGTTTAGTGCTTTTATCAGATAATTTCCAGTTTTATACTCTCTTTTTTAAAATAACTAGACTTTCAAGCTTTCATTTCGTCCTTCAAAATATTTATGGTACAATTTATCCACTAAGCAGAGGAGGGATTTTAGTGAAAAATCGTGATTTACTTATTGGATTTGCTACAGGCATCGCAGCTTCGTATTTAGCAAAAGAAGTCTATAATCGTACAGAAAAGCTATATCCAGCAGATGACGTATTAAAAGAAGTTAAATCTGCATTTAAAGAAGAAGGCCCTATTGATGGTTCTTGGATTTTTATGAAAACCGAGCCTTATAAGCAGCATGCATTAACAACCGAAGTCTATAAAGGCGGTATTACTCGCCATAAAGAAGATGAACTTCAACAATTCGAATTTTTAGCTGATGCTTTTACCGGTGCAGTGATCGAAGTAAAACAAGTATAAAAAAAGGAGCCCATAGGCTCCTTTTTTTATAGATTTTTTTCTTTCCGCTCTAGTGCTTCGACAATTTCTTTGCCGTCTGTACTCCACTTCAGAATGCGGTAATACGCATCGTGATAAAAACTAAAATAATAGCCGTTTTCCAATGCTTCTTTCATCAGCTTTTCTTTTGCGTAAATTGAATCCATCGGGTAATCATCAAAAGCTAACACCCATAATGGATTTTGATGCGCGTGAGTTGGCATGATGTCGGCCATATGCAAAATTGTTTCATGGCCACTAGTCATTTTGATGACACTATGGCCATCTGAATGACCTCCGGTATGAATGAGCGTGATAGCATCAAACAAGGTTTTTTCACCTTCAAAAGTTTCGACTTGATCGACAATAGGTTGCCAATTTTCTTTCCAGTAAGTGTTTCGTGAGCGGATATTCGGATGTTGCATTTCATTCCATTCTACTGCTGATACATGGATTTTAGCATTTGGAAAAGTAGACACCAGCTCTTCGCCTTGCCATTTCGTTAACCCCGCTGCATGATCGCCGTGAAGATGAGTCATTAAGACGGTATCAATATCTTCAGGTGCTAGCCCAAGCTCCGCCAAATCTTCTTCTACTCGCGACTGCTCAGAAACACCTAGGTTCCGCAACTGACGCTCTGTCAATTTGCCATCACCAAGACCGCTGTCGATTAGTATATTATGACCTTCAAACTGGACAAGTATAGGATGTGTTGGTAATTCAATTTGATTTTTTTCATTGGTTGGATAACGTTTTGACCAAATGACTTTTGGTACTACCCCAAACATCGTACCGCCGTCCAAAAAAGTCGTGCCCCCATCAAGCCAAGTTAAGTTCATCTCGTGAAATTGAAATGTCTGCATTCCCTTATCCCCCCTATTATGATCAACTACCTGAAAACTGTGCTTCCATTCGGTAAATTGGTTGGCCTTTTTTCGAGAATTTTTCTTCGTACTCGGTCATGATGTTCCATTCAGGCTCATTGTCATGAAGATCCAATGACACCTCTTTTAATAACATACCATATTCAGAAATACTCGTGAGTGAATATTCGAACAGGTTTCTATTGTCAGTCTTAAAGTGAATTTCGCCTTTTTTAGGTAATACGGCTTCATATAATTTAAGAAATGATTCATGTGTCAACCGGCGTTTTGCGTGACGTGTTTTTGGCCACGGATCCGAAAAATTTAAGTAGAGTCTGTCCACTTCACCTTTTTCGAAATAATCAGCAATTTTTTTTGCATTAACTTTTAAAAGCCGTAAGTTTGGAACGCCGTTTTCTTGTTCAAGAACTGTCTCAAGAGCTGTGACGATGACACTATCAAACAGTTCGATGCCGATGTAGTTGATGTCTGGATTTGCTTTTGCCATTCCAATAATAAAGCGGCCTTTACCGGTCCCTGCTTCGATATGAAGCGGCTGATTATTGCCAAAAACTTCGTTCCACTTGCCTTTTTGTTGTTCTGGATCTGGTATAACAATCTCCGGGTGATTATCGAGCAAATCTGCTGCCCATGGTTTAAAACGTGATCTCATGTTTCATCCTCTTTCTATTTATATAAGCTGAGCTAGTAATTCTAACCTGTCGCAAACCAGTACCTGCATCACGAAGCGTACTTTGTCATCGGCAACTGTTATTGACTTAAAACTCCTTTTAATTCAACTTATATAGTCGGTTAATTTTATTGATTGCCAATCGGTTTGACTTACTGTGTAGCTGACTAAATCGTTTGCTGGGCTCATGCCAGCATCATCTCCATCTACATGACGGCATACTGGCTTTTCGGTCGAGAGCCAAAATTCTGTGCTGCTCATTTGAGTAACTTCTTTGAAACGTGTATGTGCTCCGCTGAATACCGTACCAAAAACCAGCAATAGTTTCAAACGGGAAATTTTGTGAACGACCGTCAATTCAAGTAAACCATCGTCCGTTTTTGAGGAAGGCGAGATTTTCATGCCCCCACCAAAATAAGGTTGGTTGTTGACAGTCGCTAACCAAACGTCTTTGTAAGTAACTAGATTACCGTCGCATTTTACAGACAACGTAAACTTCTCGAATTTCAATAAAGTCCGGATGACATAGACAACGTAAACTAATTTCCCTAGACCCAGTTGGTTTAGTTTTTTCTTAAGAGGTGACCGGTTAACCGAAATGGATATTTCTGCATCAAAGCCGATACCTGAACTGCTAACAAACTGAAAAGCTTTGCCGTTAGTGAATTCACCAAGGTCTTGCCGTTTGGGTAACGGCTTGTGAAGAAATTGTTCAATTGCCTGCGCATCTGTAAAAGTGCCGTAAGCACGTCCAAAATCATTGCCTGATCCTGCTGCTATTGAACCAACAATCAATTTTTCAGATCCTGCTGCACCTGCAATAATTTCACGCAGCGTACCATCTCCACCAAAGCCGATTAAGAGAGCAACTTGTTTACTTTCCCGGTAGTTTGCAGCAATAGCTAAGGCGTGTCCAGAATATGTAGTGACGACTTGTTCGAATGGAAACTGAATTGTTTTCTCAAAGCGGCGCCATCTTTTCAAGGCTCGACCATTCCCAGCTGCAGGATTAATAATAAATACTATTTTCATAAACACTCGCCTTCGGATGTATTAGATGGGTCTTTAAAGCGGATAATCGAAGATCTTTTGATAACGTGGTATTTCTTTCATTGCAATTCGGAACAGTGAAAACTCCGTCACTTCAAATTGCATCTGATCAATTGAAAATTGTGGTTCTGCAGGCACGCCTCCTGCCCATTTACTAGCCAATGTGATATGCGGCACGAATTCTTTCAGGTTTGGACTCACCTGTAGTGAATCCAAAGCATGGACAATTTGTCGCTGAAGCACATTTAATTCTTCACAACTTTCAAGAGAGGCATAAATTATACGTGGAGTTACCGGGTTACCGAAAGTCTTAATGCCATTCACTGTTAGTTTAAATGGCTGCTGATTGGTTCTGGCTAGTAGTTTTTCAATTTGACCTATTTCGCCATTCACATCTTCGCCAATAAACAGTAAGGTAATATGCATATCTTGAGCTGGGGTTTGCCTTTTATGACTTTTCAACTTCCAACTGTCTCGTTCTGCAACTAAGTTCTCTGCAATGTTCTGTGGAATTTTTATGCCAATAAAGTAATGTGGTTTCATTTAACGTCACCTCGCTTCAGTTTACCATGTGCACGGGTACAAAAAAATAGTGATTGGCTTGAGCCAATCACTTTTCTTCTGATAAATGATGGATTACGATTTTACGCCGACTCCAATGCGCGCTTCAAAAGCCGCCTGTAATTTACGCGTCAATTCTCCAGGAACACCTTGACCGATTTTTTTATCACCAATTGCGACAACTGGCATTACTTCAGTGGTCGTTGAAGACATGATAAATTCGTCCATTTCAAGTGCTTGAGCTTTTGTGAAAGGTGTTTCTTCTACTGGAATTTCCAACTCTTCGCATAATTCAAGAATTACACGTCTCGTAATGCCATTTAAAATAAGGTTGTTAGCAGGATGGGTATAAAGGATGCCGTTTTTAATGCCATACATATTCGATGAACAGCCTTCTGTCACGGTTTCACCACGGTGCAAAATCGCTTCAAAATATCCTTCTTCATAAGCTTCTTGTTTCGCTAGTACATTGCCGAGCAGGTTCAAGCTTTTAATGTCACAACGCAACCAACGAATATCTTCGATAAACTTCGCCGTTACTCCAGACTCTAAACTCCCAACTGGACGCTCTACTGATTTCGTATTGCCGGTAATCACAGGATTTGCTTGTGTTGGGAATTGATGCTGTCGTTCTGCAGCGCCGCGCGTAACTTGAACGTATACCTGACCGTTATCAATCATGTTCAATTCCACAAAATCATACATCATTTTATGAAAAACATCTTTTGTATAGGGAATAACAATTTTGATTTTATCAGCACTTTCATAGAAACGGTCAATATGTTCTTTTGCTGTAAATAAGTTGCCGTCATAAACACGAATGACCTCGTAAATACCGTCTCCAAACTGATAGCCACGATCTTCTTTCGAAATCACCAAATCCTCTTCACGAATAAACTCACCATTATGCAATATCAAATCCATATCTAATCCCTCTTCCCTTATTTTTTACAAGCCAATTGATAAATTGCTTCTGCGTAAATTGCAGTTGCTTTAACTAAATTGTCGATATCGACAAATTCATCTGCTTGGTGCGCAACGTCCGGCTCACCTGGAAACAGCATACCAAATGCTACACCTTTATCAAGTACGCGCGCATATGTGCCCCCACCAATAGCAAGAAGGTCTGCTTTGTCACCTGTTTGTTTTTCATAGGCATTTTGTAGCGTCTTGATAAATGGATCGTTTCCATCCACGTAATGAGGAGGAGAATTGGACGCTATGTCCAGAACAAAATCCTTGAGTCGATAAGCCGCGATCTTTTCTTCAAATGGATAACTGATGGAATACCGCATGCTGACTGTAATCATCGCTGTTTTCTTTTTCTCAAAGCGAATAATTCCCGCGTTAAATGTCGTATTTCCTGATTGTTCATCCATAAACTCCAGTCCCAGTTTGCGACCACGCGAATCTTGATAAAACGTATCCGCGACAAATGCCACAAATTTCTGGCCATCGCCTTCTAAGCGATCTTTCAAAAATAATGCCAGTAAAACCCCTGCATTGACACCGTCTTCAGGCTCCATGGCATGGGCTGACTTTCCATTTAACGTCAACTCGGTCGAGCCGTTATGCTGTTCGACGACTCCTGTAACATTGTGTTCTTTGCAAAACGCTTTAAAATCTTCCTGCCATTCTGCTAGTTGGCCATTTAAAATAGCGGTTGCTTGGTCAGGCACCATATTGGTTCGATGACCTGCAATAAAAGATTCTAAAATCGCATCTTCATGCATGGAAAATGTTGAAAACACCAAGGTTGCGATCCCCTTTTCAGCATTGATGATTGGGAAATCCGCATCTGGTGTAAAGGCAATAGAGGGCATTTCTTCTGTTTTAAAATAACGATCCATGCAGCGGAACTCACTTTCTTCATCGGTTCCAATAATCAACCGCACGCGTTTTGTAAATTCTACGCCTGCTTCTTTTACCATGTTCAAAGCCGTCCATGCGGCAATTGTCGGACCTTTGTCGTCGATCGTGCCTCTGCCATAAAGTCGACCATTTTCAATTTCTCCACCAAATGGAGCTTTTGTCCATCCACTTCCCACTGGCACAACGTCAACGTGTCCTAAAATACCGAGCAATTCTTCACCTTGCCCAATCTCAAGATGCCCTGCAATGTCCCCTACATTTTTTACTGAATAGCCCTGAGTTTTCCCTTTTTTTAAAAACCAATCCAATGCCTGTTTAACTTCTTTTCCAAAAGGAGCCGTTGGTGTTGTGTCGTCACTTAACACGCTGGGAATCGCCACTAATTCCTGTAATTCTCTCAGCATGGTCTCTTTGCGTTTGTTAGCTTCTAGCAGCCAATCCATGGTTCACACTCCTTTTTGTTATGGCTATTGTACACCTTTTTCCATCAAATTAAAGAATTTGTGACAATTTGCATAAAAAATTCTGTCTTTCTATTGTTATTTTTGTGTAAAGATAGAGGGAAATCCTAGAATTCGAGATGTTTTTCCGGTATACTGGAATTGTCAGACTAGTCAAATTGACACACTATTTTAGGAAAAGGGGCTGTCTTTGGCATCAATCATAAACCAGCTGTATAAATCTCAGCCTATCGTCCGCTAGTCTTTGCCAATGGGAAAAAAGATGAAGGAGTGGTTCTATTATTATGAAACCCACAACCGATCGCATGCTCATTCGAATTAAAGATATGTATAAGTACATTCTCGACAACGGGACTGTAACGACGCAAGATCTTGTCGATGAATTCGGCATCACTCCTCGCACCATTCAAAGAGATTTGAATGTGTTAGCCTTTAACGACTTGGTGACCAGCCCAACTCGAGGCAAATGGACAACGACGCAACGGAAAGTGAAAATGACGTCTTAAACAATTTCCTAAACAAAGAAAATGACCGCAGCTATGCGGTCATTTTCTTTGTTTTAAACTAGTTACTTCTTCTTCCGTCAAATGACGGTATTCTCCAAGACCAAGCTCTGGATCAAGACTCAGAGGCCCCATCGACAAACGTTTCAAATAAACTACCCGCTTGCCGACACTTTCGAACATCCGTTTAACTTGATGGAATTTGCCTTCAGTAATCGTCAATTCGATTTTAGATTCGGCACCACTCTCAATTATATTTAAACTAGCTGGCTTCGTCACGTAACCATCGTCAAGCGCTACACCTTTTTTGAATGCTTCTGCATCCTCTTCTGTGACTTGTCCTTCAATTACTGCATAGTAAGTTTTGTCTACATGCTTTTTGGGTGATAATAATTCATGGGCTAACTTGCCGTCATTCGTCAGCAACAAAAAACCTTCAGTATCTTTGTCCAGTCGCCCAACTGGAAACGGCTCGAAATGCTGTTCTTGTTCTCCCAATAAATCGATTACCGTTTGGTCGTATTTATCTTCGGTTGCAGAGATGACGTCTTGCGGCTTGTTCATCAGCAAGTAGATAAACTCAGTATAAACAACCGCCTCGCCTTCTACTGCTACTTGATCTGTCTGTTCATCTACATGTATTTTTGGATCACGGACAATTTCCCCGTTCACTTCCACTGCAGTTGATTTCAGTAGGATTTTAACTTCTTTTCTAGAGCCAAAACCCATATTCGAAAGGAATTTATCTATGCGCATTGTGTCACTCCTAAAAGCCTAATTTCCGAGAAATTTTCGTTATTTTTGACCCCATTAACTTTTGTGCTAGTCCTGTTTTCAGTCCAAGATAACCATAAACAACTATTCCCACACCACCAACTAAAAGCAAGCGCAACATTGATAATAATTTATTGTCCATGCCTATAAATAGATCTAATCCCGACATCGCTAAGAAAACCGCTCCCGCCATAATCACGTTTAAGATGACGATTAAAATAACACGTCTTCCAACCATTTGCGAACGGTAATTCATGGTTTTAGCGATGACCACCATGTTCATACCAATCGCTACTAAATAGCCAATAATCGTTGCAGCAATAGCACCGTCTGTTTCAAAGCGTTCGATCAACGGTGTATTTAATACTGCTTTTAATAATAAACCTATCGACAAGTTGATAATAATCCATTTTTGTTTGTTAATCCCTTGTAAAATAGAAGCAGTGACTGGAAAAGCTGAAAATAAAATTGCTACTGGTAAATAATGTGCCAGGATTTCAGATCCAACATCACTGACTTCGTAAAAGACATGGTATAACTCATCAGACAGCATCGTCATACCGATAACAGCCGGTAATGTCAAGAATAGTAGTAACTGTATTGATTGATCGAGTGTTCGCGATACTTGAAGATATTCACGACGCGTAAAATGTTTGGTGATCAATGGAATCAATGCCATTGAAAATCCAGTTGCGAGCATCACAGGAATCATGACTAGCTTATGAGCAGTCAAATTTAGAATTCCAAGAAGATCGATTTCAGAGACATTCCCACCCGAGCTCATCGCTCGGTTAAATGTCATCAAATCAACAAATTGGAATAATGGATTGGCAATTCCTAGGAAAATAACTGGAACCGCGTAAATCAAAATCTCCTTGTACATATCACGTAACTTTACATCGTACGATTCAACGGAGTTCGCTAACAGACGATTATATTCAGGCTTTTTCTTTTTCCAGAAATAAGCTAGTGTCACAACACCACCAAGTGCCCCAACTGCAGCTGACAACACAGCAAATTGAATCGCCGTTTTTGGTGTACCTCCGAAGATATAAATTACTGCATAAGATCCGCCTAATAGGAAAATAATACGAACGATTTGCTCCACTAACTGTGAAACAGCGGTCGGCATCATGTAATTATAGCCTTGGAAAAACCCTCTCCACAAACTCATAAACGGCACGACAATTAATGCAAAGCTGACCCAGCGAATGGCTTCAGTAATGTCGCCTACTGAATAAATAAGCTCATCTTCAGAAATGGTGATGCGCGCTAGTGGTTCTGCGAAGATATAAAGTAAAAGAAACGACACAAAACCAGTAATCATCATTGTCAAAAGACCTGACTTTAATAATCGCCTACCGGTTTCATAATCACCGAGAGAATTGTATTTCGCGGTAAATTTCGAGAACGCAATCGGTGCACCGGAAATAGCCAGTGCCAGCATCAAGTTATACGGGATATACGCATATTGATAAAGTCCGATATTGTCTTTTCCTACCATGCTATAAAACGGGATGATATAAAGAACGCCAAGGATTTTCGATAAAAATAGACCCAAGGTTAAGATGGCTGTACCTTTAATTAATGATGACATTTTACACTTCCTGACTTGTTCGTGATAAAAACAATCTACACGATAGTTTACACCTATAGAAGAAATTACTCAACGTGTTTCGCTGCATCGTGTATACTTGAGAGAAAAACGAAAGCGAGTTCTTATTCTATGTATGACGTTATAATCATAGGCGGAGGTTCCTCCGGCTTAATGGCATCTATTGCCGCAGCTTCGATTAACCAAAAAGTATTGCTGATCGAAAAAGGTAAAAAGTTAGGAAAAAAATTAATTATATCTGGCGGTGGACGTTGCAACGTCACCAATCGATTGCCACTCGATGAAATTGTTAAACACATTCCAGGGAATGGACGTTTTCTTCATAGCCCCTTTTCTGTATTCGATAACGAAGATATTATTTCCTTCTTTGAAGGACTTGGTGTTGCCCTAAAAGAAGAAGACCATGGCCGCATGTTTCCCGTTTCTAATCGGGCACAGGACGTAGCAGATGCCATGTTTAAAGAAATGGAACGACTCAACGTCACCATTTTATTGGATTCACCCGTGAAAAAATTATTAATGACCGATGAAAAAGTAACCGGTGTCCGTCTGCACACTGGTGAAGAATATACGGCGAAAGCAGTGGTTGTAGCGGTTGGAGGCAAAGCCGTGCCACAAACTGGCTCTACTGGAGACGGCTACCCGTGGGCAGAAAAAGCAGGTCATTTGGTGACAGAGCTTTATCCAACTGAAGTACCACTTTTATCAAAAGAACCGTTTATCGTCAGTCGCGAGCTTCAAGGTTTGGCTTTACGTGATGCCGCTGTAACCGTATTAAACAAAAAAGGCAAGGTGCTTGTCACGCATCAAATGGACATGCTGTTTACGCATTTTGGATTGAGCGGTCCTGCAGTTTTGCGCTGTAGCCAATACGTTGTCAAAGAAATGAAAAAAAATGGTGGTCACCCAGTTGAAATGCGTATCAATACCTTGCCAGATGAAAATGCAGAATCTGCCTTTCAGCTGTTAAACAATATGATGAAAGACGAACCCAAAAAATCATTGAAAAATGTTTGGAAAAGTTTAGCGCAAGAGCGTTGGTTGCTGTTCCTTATGGGCCGTGCAGAAATTGATCCATTACTGACTGGTGCCGAATTGCCAAGTGACAAAGTACGCGCAATGGCTCAACAGCTAACCGCTTTTACAATGTTCGTTAACGGTACACAATCGATTGAAAAAGCGTTTGTTACGGGTGGCGGTGTATCGATCAAAGAAATCGAACCCAAAACGATGGCTTCTAAAAAGAAACCTGGATTGTATTTCTGTGGTGAAATTTTAGACATTCACGGCTACACGGGTGGCTACAACATCACGTCTGCATTAGTCACAGGCAACGTAGCCGGACAAAGCGCAGCACAATTTGCCAAAGAAAGTTAAAGAGAAGGCGGAGGTTAAACGCTATGGGTGATGTAACCGAGTATGTTCTGTTGCTAGTCTACTCCCTTCCACTGCTCATCATTTTCGGCGCCTTGTTAATTGGGCGTGCTTTTGGTAAAAAGAAAAAGAGTTAGTTTTCAAACAAATAAGAAGTGTCTATTTTGAATAATCTGCTCTAAGTGATTGCTTTTCACTCGTTCTCTTAAAAGCCTTTAGTCTATTTTTTGTACCATTAAATCACACTAAAGCTTATGTCCTATCAAAATTGGCCAAAGCAGTTCATAAAGACAAACAAGCTACTGGTAACAACACAAAAGAGGCAGACCGGAATTTCTCCGATCTGCCTCTTTTGTTATTCGTTTTAATAAATGCTACCGGAAGACTCCGCTTTTCTTTGTCCAGACTTTGTCTTCCAGCTCCTCGAGTCTTAAGTCAGCCCAGCTGTGTGGCAAAACGCCACTTCGCCAGTCTGTCTTAAGCTTGTCGGAGCTACCGGAAGACTCCGCTTTTCTTTGTCCAGACTTCGTCTTCCAGCTCCTCGAGTCTTAAGTCAGCCCAGCTGTGTGGCAAAACGCCACTTCGCCAGTCTGCCTTAAGCTTGTCGGAGCTACCGGAAGACTCCGCTTTTCTTTGTTAGCCTACTACGATGTTAACTAATTTCCCTGGAATGACGATGACTTTACGTACTTGTTTACCTTCTGTCGCTTTCTGGACTTGTTCGTCTGCAAGTGCAGCTGTTTCTAGTTGTTCTTTTGAGCTGTCTTTAGCGATTGTCAGCTTAGTTTTTACTTTGCCGTTTACTTGAACTACAACTTCGACTTCATCGTCGACCATTTTCGATTCATCGAATTGTGGCCAATTTTCGTAAGAAACAGATCCTTCATGACCCAATTTCTGCCACAGTTCTTCTGCTACGTGAGGTGCGATTGGCGACAGTAATTTCACAAAGCCTTCTACGTATTCTTTCGGAATCGAATCGACTTTGTAGCCTTCATTGATGAACATCATCATTTGTGAAATAGCCGTGTTAAAACGGAGTCCTTCAAAATCGTCCGTGACTTTTTTTACGGTTTGATGATAAACTTTTTCCATTTTGCCATCGTTGGTGTCCGTGACTTTCGCACTCAATTGATCTTCATCCATCAATAAGCGCCAAACGCGGTCTAGGAATCGACGAGAGCCATCTAGTCCGTTTGTCGACCAAGCAATTGATGCTTCAAGTGGCCCCATAAACATTTCGTACATACGTAATGTATCTGCACCGTGGCTTTCGATAATTTGGTCGGGGTTGACGACATTGCCTTTTGATTTCGACATTTTCTCGTTTCCTTCGCCCAGAATCATACCTTGGTTAAACAATTTCTGGAAAGGTTCTTTTGTTGAAACTACACCGATATCGTAAAGCACTTTATGCCAGAAACGGGCATACAGCAAATGAAGCACTGCATGCTCTGCACCGCCGATATAAACATCGACCGGCAACCAGCGTTTCAATAGTTCTGGGTCTGCCAACATTTCGTCATTCGTTGGATCGATAAAGCGCAAGTAATACCAGCAGCTTCCTGCCCATTGTGGCATCGTGTTGGTTTCGCGGCGCCCTTTCATGCCTGTTTCTGGATGAACAATATTGACCCAGTCCGTAATATTAGCAAGCGGTGATTCACCAGTTCCACTTGGCTTAATATCCGTCGTTACCGGCAACATCAATGGCAAATCTTGTTCTTCAACGGGTGTCATCGTGCCGTCTTCCCAGTGGATAATTGGAATCGGCTCGCCCCAGTAACGTTGACGGCTAAACAACCAGTCACGCAAGCGGTACGTAATTTTCTTGTCGCCGACTTTCTTGTCAACTAGCCATGCAATGGCTTTTTCGATTGCTTCTTTTTTGTTCAATCCATTAAGGAAATCAGAATTGATCAATTCACCATCGCCAGCATAGGCCTCTTCTTTGATATTGCCACCTGATACAACTTCCACAATTGGCAAATCGAATTGCTGAGCAAATTCATAATCGCGCTCGTCGTGAGCAGGAACCGCCATGATGGCACCTGTTCCATAAGTTGCCAATACATAATCGGCAATCCAAATCGGCATTTTCTCACCACTTGCTGGATTTGTTGCATAAGCGCCTGTGAAAACACCAGATTTGTCTTTTGCCAAATCAGTACGTTCCAAATCACTTTTCGTTTTCACGTCATCAATGTATTTTTCAACAGCCTGTTTTTGTTCTACTGTTGTAATCGCAGCTACTAATTTATGTTCAGGGGCTAGTACCGCATAAGTCGCACCAAAAATCGTATCCGGGCGTGTCGTAAATGCGCGGAAAGAATGTTCCGTGTCTGCTACTTGAAATTCCAGTTCTGCGCCTTCTGATTTACCAATCCAGTTGCGTTGCATATCTTTCAAGCTTTCTGGCCAATCCAAGTCTTCCAAATCTTCAAGAAGACGATCTGCATAATTTGTAATACGCAACACCCATTGGCGCATTGGACGACGCTCAACCGGATGACCTCCACGTTCTGATTTGCCATCAATGACTTCTTCATTTGCAAGAACCGTACCGAGTGCTGGGCACCAGTTAACCGCTACTTCGTCAACATACGCCAGTCCTTTATTATACAATTGAATAAAAATCCATTGTGTCCATTTGTAATAAGACGGATCTGTCGTGCTAATCTCACGGTCCCAGTCATATGAAAATCCAAGTTCTTGAATTTGACGTTTAAAGGTTTCAATGTTTTTAGCTGTAAATTCAGCTGGGTCATTTCCAGTATCCAGTGCATATTGCTCTGCCGGCAGACCAAATGCGTCCCAGCCCATTGGGTGAAGAACGTTGTACCCTTGCATGCGTTTGACACGACTTAAAATGTCCGTCGCCGTATAGCCTTCTGGATGTCCTACGTGAAGTCCAGCACCTGATGGATACGGGAACATATCTAGTGCGTAAAACTTTGGTTTTGATGGGTCATCCACCATTTTAAACGTCTTATTATCTTGCCAATATTTTTGCCATTTTTTCTCAACTAGTTTGTGATTGAATGTCATTTCCGATTCCTCCTCAAAATAAAAAAATCCCGTCCCTTAAAAATAAGGGACGGGATTTTCCCGCGGTACCACCCAAATTAGCGATTGCTCGCTCAACTTGATTCCTTAACGCGGAAAACGGTGTATCTTACTTAGTTTCACATACACGGACTCCAAGGCGAGTTCACTTGCGCATTTTACCAGCTTGCACCTACCGCCGGCTCTCTGTCAAAAACACACAAACTACTAGTCCTCTTCACTGTCATTGGTTATTGTCTCTATTTTAGACGAAGCGCTGTTTTTTCGCAATAGCTTAAGAAACTTTGACGTTTTTCGTATTCAACGGTGCGTCTGTAGAATCGATGATATCTTGAACAGTAAAGCCTTCAAATACCTCTGACAACACTAAACCCTCTTTTGTTACTTCAATCACTGCACGCTCTGTGATGATTTTGTTGACCACGCCTTTGCCAGTTAACGGCAAATCACATTGTTTTTTGATTTTAGCAGACCCGTCTTTTGACACATGATCCATAATGACAATGACTTTTTTGGCACCATGCACTAAATCCATCGCTCCGCCCATGCCTTTAATCATTTTGCCAGGAATCATCCAGTTGGCTAAGTCGCCGTTTTCAGCTACTTCCATTCCACCAAGAATGGCGACATCAATATGTCCGCCGCGAATCATCGCAAAAGATTCCGCACTGGTAAAGAAAGACGATCCTGGGATTGTCGTTACGGTTTCTTTTCCAGCATTGATCAAATCCGGATCTACATTGTCTTCTGTCGGATAAGGGCCGATTCCTAAAAGTCCATTTTCTGATTGAAGCACAACACTTTTGTTATCGGAAATGAAATTCGCTACCAAAGTCGGCATACCGATTCCTAAGTTAACGTAATCGCCATCGTTGATTTCTTTTTCAGCGCGTTTTGCAATGCGTTCTCTGACCAATTGTTTATCCAATATTTCTCCACCCTTTCTTAAACAGTGCGTGTTGTAAGACGTTCGATCCGTTTTTCCTGATCTGCTTGAAGCAAGCCTTGTACATAAATGCTTGGCGTTTGAACGTGATTCGGATTGATGTCACCGATTTCCACGATTTCTTCCACTTCCGCAATGGTAATTTTTCCAGCTGCTGCAGCAAGCGGATTGAAGTTTTGTGCCGTTTTGTTGTAAACCAAGTTCCCCATCTTATCAGCTTTATGTGCTCTCACCAAAGCAAAGTCAGCTCTTAATGCGTGTTCTAGTACGTGTTCTTTGCCGTCAAATTCGCGAATTTCTTTGCCTTCTGCAACAGTTGTACCAACCCCAGCTGGTGTAAAAAATGCTGGAATTCCAGCTCCACCTGCGCGCATTTTTTCAGCAAGTGTTCCTTGCGGTGTCAATTCCACTTCGATTTCGCCCGACAATACTTGACGTTCGAATTCTTTGTTTTCACCCACATAAGAACCAATCATTTTTTTTATTTGTTTGTTTTTAAGTAGCAGTCCCAGGCCCCATTCGTCTACACCGCAGTTATTAGAAATGACGGTCAGATTGGTTACCCCTTTATCAACTAGTGCTAAAATAAGTTGTTCAGGTATGCCTACTAACCCAAAACCGCCCACCATAATTGTGGCACCGTCTTGAATTTGTTCAACTGCCTCTTTTGCAGAACTGTAAATCGGTTTCATTCCATTATGCCTCCTCTGACTCATCAACTAAAAAGTAATTAGTAAAACGCTTCCATAACCAATTTAAACAAACTATCGCACTAAACGCAATATTCATAAATATCGGCACTACATTTCACTAGCATTGTTGATCGTTTCCACGGCATGCTACAATGTTGTTTAAGGAGTTGTTACGAGTGAATACAGAATTTCCTTTTTCATCTGATGGAAAACGTTATTATACATGGAATCGCCATTTGCGCGATCATTTTGGTTTTAAGGTCATGAAAATCGCGTTAGATGCCGGATTTGATTGTCCGAACCGGGACGGCACAGTCGCACACGGGGGCTGTACATTTTGCAGCGTAGCAGGTTCTGGTGATTTTGCTGGAGACCGTGTGGACTCGATTCCCAAGCAGTTTGATCAAATTAAAGAAAAAATGCATCGCAAATGGAAAGATGCCAAATACATGGCGTACTTCCAAGCCTATACCAATACACATGCGCCGTTACCGGTGATTAAAGAAAAGTTTGAAGCGGCACTTGAGCAAGAAAATGTTATCGGGTTAAGCATCGCAACGCGTCCGGACTGTTTGCCAGACGATGTCGTAGATTATTTAGCCGAATTAAACGAACGAACATATTTATGGGTCGAACTTGGCTTGCAAACGGTTCATGAGCGAACGGCCCTTTTGGTCAACCGTGCACATGATTTTGAAGCTTATGTCGAGGGCGTAACGAAATTACGCACGCGCGGCATCCGGGTATGTACACATATCATCAACGGCTTACCACTTGAAGACCGTGACATGATGATGGAAACTGCGCGTGAAGTGGCAAAACTTGATGTTCAAGGCATTAAAATTCACTTATTGCATTTATTAAAAGGCACACCGATGGTCAAGCAATATGAAAAAGGCATGGTCGAGTTTCTTGAAAAGCAAGAATACATTCACTTAGTCGCCGACCAACTTGAAGTGTTGCCACCTGACATGGTCGTGCAACGCATTACAGGAGATGGCCCGATAGACTTAATGATTGGTCCGATGTGGAGCGCAAACAAATGGGAAGTCTTAAACGGCATCGATGCAGAACTCGCACGCCGTGAAAGTTGGCAAGGTAAACGGGCTACAGGGAGTGTGACTTCATGACGGTACAACGTGTATTGCCTTTTACAAAATCATTACTTGAACAAGCGGTCTCTTCTGGAGACGTAGTCATTGACGGCACTGCTGGCAACGGACATGATACACACTTTCTTGCGAGTTTAACTGGAGCAACCGGAAAAGTTTTCGCTTTTGATATTCAAGCAGAAGCGATTGACGCGACACGAATTCGAGTGCAAGACGTTGACCACGTCGAACTTATTCATGACAGCCATGCCAAAATAAAAGACTATGTGTCAGAGCCCATTGCAGCTGCTGTTTTCAATCTTGGCTATTTGCCAAAAGGCGATCACAGCATTATTACGAAAGCACAAAGTACACTTTCTGCTCTCCAACAATGTTTAGAGCTGTTGAAAATAAATGGCGTATTGCTAGTTGTTGTATACAGTGGACACGAAGGTGGCAGTGAGGAACGGGATGCTGTTATGGAATTCGTTTCCTCGCTCCCGCAAAAAACGTTTGATGTGCTAAAATACGAATTTATCAACCAGCAACATTCCCCCCCTTTTTTATTAGCCATTGAAAAAAAACATGCAAGCAATTAAAAAAGCAGAAAAGAGCACTTGCTCTTTTCTGTTTTTTTAGCTTAGTTTTCTATTCCTTCTTTTTCCGGCGGATTTGCTAGTAATGCTGCCACAATTCCAAGAAGCGGGAAAATCATAATAACCCATAACACTTCCTTATAGCCGCCAAAGAAATCGTAAAACAAGCCGAACGGCAACGGCCCAAGAGCAGAACCAACGACCATAAAGGCCATCGAAATACCGGTTATGCTACCAAGGTATTGCCGACCGAAATAATTCGGCCATACAACACTGAGAGTTACCCGTTCAATTCCCAACATAAAGCCCCAAACAACCGCAAATAGAATCGCGCCTGAAAACAGGTCCGCTTCTTTTAATAAAAAAATTGAGGCGATTTCCCCAACGAATACAAAAGCTAACATCCACTGCACACGTATTTTATCAAGCAAATAACCTGCTAGAAACGTTACCGGAAAACCGATAATCGCCATTAAACTCAAGACAGTCGCAGCTGTTTCAGGTGCTAACGATTGAATTGAAAAAATAGACACCAAATGGAAAGTCATTCCCGTATTAACCAAAGCAGGAACCACTACACAAAACAACAAGAGCCAAAAAGAGCGGGTCTTTTTCGCTTCTTTTACTGTCCAACTACTATCTGAGGATAACGGCTTTTGTTGATCCTCATCTCTTACTAGAGGTCCATTATCTGGAAGCAAGCCAATATCTTCTGGTCGATTTCGGATAAAGAAAAATGCTAAAGGTGTAAAAATCAGGACAATGGATGCGCCAAGAATTTGCCAAGTCGTCCGCCAGCCATATGCTTCAATTAACCAAACATTGATCAATGGAAATGCAGCCGATCCAATCATCCCACCCAATGCAGCTAAACCAAGTGCACGACCTCGTTTTTGTATAAACCATTGTGGTACCAACGCATTTGGTACGAGCGTCATTGATCCTTGACCAAACAACCGTATAGCGAAAAACCCCATAAATAACATCACCCAATTGACTACAAAGCTATTAAATATACTGGCTGCTGCTAAAATTAAGGATACCGCAATTGCCATTTTTCGCGCACCGACTTTATCAATCATTCGACCGATAATAAACAATAAAAACCCTGCAAGAAGTGTCGCTGACGAATAAATACCGGACACGGTTGAGCGGCTCCAGCCAAATTCTTCTATGTAATAATCAATAAAAATGGCATTTGAATAAGTTTGTCCAGGTCCAGAAAAAAAGTGAGACAATCCTGCGAGAATGACAATAACCCAGCCGTAATAAAATGGTGTCTGGATAACACCATTTCCATTAATCCTTTTTCCTTTTGTTTTCTTCACAACAACCCTCCTCCAAAGAAAAAGAGCCCCTTTGAGCTCTTTTTATCCGTTCTATTATTTTACAATTAACACTGAGTAATTTGCACGTCTTACCTCTTTATGGCTAACACACAAAAGAGACCTTGCCCCATTAATAGGCAAGGTCTTTTTAAGTGATTTGTATCACTTTAAATTCTTTTTAATATACTGCACAACTTTGCGAAGTTCTGTTGCGCTCGGACGTCCATAAGGGCTCGTTTGCTGCTGTTGATAAAGAATATTCCCTTTTTCATCAAGCAAATAATGAGCAGCTTCCCCGTGGATTCCATGATCTTCATATGGTGCATCTTCTCCGTGGTAATAAGCTCCGTACTGCTTTAATAAATCTGTTGTAAGGTCACACAGGAGTGGAAAACTTAAGCTATGCTCATTTTTCATCCCTAACGAATTTTCTTGGCTATCTGTTGATAGAGCCGTAAAATAAACGCCTTTTCCTTCAAAATAAGAAAGGCTTTCTTCAATTTCTTTTAAATCTTGGTTACATACTGGGCACCATGATCCTCTGAAAAAGACCAAAAATCTCCAACCTGGACGATCCGTCAAATCTTGTTCCAAAGAATACGTACCGCCTTCTGCTAATGGTAATTCAAATTGTGGTGCTTTGTCACCGAGTTGTAATGTTGTCATAGGTAGTTTCCTCCTTATTTTTAAAACGCAATCAAGTGAACGTTATTTCCACTTTAACAATCCAGTTAAATCATCAAATACATAATCCGGCTCGAGATCGAGTTCTTCAACTGGCATCCCTTTTCGGTTGATCCAAGCTGTTTGGAATCCAAAACTTTTCGCCCCTGATACATCCCAGCCATTAGACGACATGAAAAGAACTTCATGACTTTCGATTCCAAGTTGTTCTAATGCATATTGATAAGATGCCGGTGTTGGTTTAAATTCTTTCACGTCATCAATACTCAATACTTGATCAAACAACTCTTCTAAACCTGCATTTTTAACTAATGGATCCAGCATATCGTGAGAGCCATTTGAAAAAACCACTAAGTTTTTATCTTTTAACTGCGTAAGAATTTCTTTAGATTCTGAGTAAAGCGGTAAATGCAGATATGCAGCTAATAATTTTTGCTCGTTTTCTTTACTTGGCTGCAAATCATTTTCGTTCAGTGCATATTTTAATGCATCATGTGTAATGGCATAGAGCGTGGCATAATTACCCATAAGCTGGCGCAACATAAAATATTCCACTTGCTTAGATCTCCATGTTTGACTGATCTTCTCGCCGTAACCTGGATATAATTCCTCGCATTCTCTTTTTATTGCCGTAACATCGAACAAGGTTCCGTATACATCGAACACGAAGGCTTTGATTGAACTGTCCACTCTCCATCCTCCTTTTGATGATTCTGCAAACATCGACTATACGTATGTACAATTGGTTGACCTACAATACAGTCTCTTCTCTTTATACCCAAAGGCAGTCGGATTAATCGGAAATCAACAAATTAATCTAAATGTAAAATAAAAACCCGAACGGGCACACTTTTAAAAGTGCCAACAATCGGGCTTAATCTCTCATTTATTAAAATTAGTTTAGAAATAATTCATCGGATCCACAGCATTTGAGCGAGCCCCATTCCAAGAGCCAATATGGACTTCAAAATGAAGGTGAGGTCCGGTAGAACGTCCTGTGCTACCGACTAATCCTACATTTTGGCCTTGTGAGACTGCTTGACCAGCTGAAACGTTAATAGCGCTCATATGACCGTATACAGTTGCATACGATTGACCATTGATTGAATGGGTCAAAATTACAACGTTACCGTAGCCGCCCATATTACCTGCAAAGGAAACATAACCGGATGCCGCGGCAGAAATTGGTGTGCCCGTTACATTGGCAATGTCCTGTCCGAGATGCGATTCAGCACCGTCGCCAATATCCCGTCCACCAAAGCCTGACGAGTATCGTCCAGAAACGGGTCTAATAAACATCGCGCTAGATGAAGGTGCAGGTGCAGTTTCCACTTTTTCAGGCGCGCTCACAACCGGGCTTGATACTTTCGGCTTACTCGCTGTTTCAGCTTTGGCGCTAGTTTTAGCTTGTGCTTCACGCGCTGCTTGTGCACGGGCTTCTTCTTTTGCAGTAGCATCTGCTTGTGCTTGTGCTTGTGCTCTTGCTTCTGCTGCAGCTTTCTCAGCAGCTATTTTTCGTTGACGTTCTTCTTCTGCTTTTCTGGCAATTTCAGCTAAACGTGCTTGTTCGTTCATGATTTGCTTTTCTAAATCAGCGCTAATTTCGATAGCTTCTGTACGTTTATTTTCTAAACCGCCTTTTTCTGTTGCTAATCGTTGCTGTTCAGTTTCTAAGTTCCGAACAAAACCTGCTTGCTCTGTTTTTTTACTACCTAAAGATGCTTTTAACCCAACTAATTCCGAACGGCGTAATTCTTGTTCAGCTAGCTTGGATTCTACTTGTTCTTTTTGTTCCGCTAGCAGTTCTTTATCTGCTGCTTGTTCGCGCATGATTTCTCGGTCTGCTTCGATCAATGTATTGACTGCAGAAAATCGATCAATAAAATCTACGAAACTGTTTGCGCCAAGTAGAACGTCCATGTAATCTACAGAGCCGCCACTCAATTGAATTGCACGCGCTCGTTCTTTCAATAACTGTGTGCGTTCCTCAATTTTTCGTTCCAGCTCTACAATTGATTTTTTTAGCTCATCAATTTCTATTTTCGTTTGATCAATTTCTGCTTGAACATTGTTAATGTTTGCTTCTGTATCATTGATTTGCGTATTCAAATCTGCAATTTTTGATGCAAGCTGCTCTAGCTTTGATACATTTTGAGTGATTTGCCCTGCTTTTTCATTAATACCTGCATTCAATTCACTTTGCTGTTGTTGTGTTTCTTGCTGTTTTTGCTCTAATTCACTTAGTGTATCTGCGTTAGCTGTTGGTATCAATATTGATAAGGCTAATACAGAGGATAAACTAGTTACCATCCATTTTGAAATCACGTGTCTAATCCCCTCTCGAATCTTTCTAATGTTTTAATCTCTGTATGTCTTATGTATATAAGTGTAAATCGTATAGGTTTCTTCGAAAATTGCGACTCGCTCAGTATACCAGCTAGGAACCTCTATACTGTTACAGCAATATTTCTTTTTCTTCTAATAATGAAATATTTTTGTAATATATTAGGAATTATAATAATCAGAATTTTACACCTACTTAAAACTACTTATTGTTTTACACTAGTTGTTCGAGAAAAAAAGAATTTCAAAGTTTCTTTACCGTACTATTAACATGAACTAATAAGAAAAGAAGCTCTGATTAGAGCTTCTTCTTGTTCCGTAATAAGCGATAGTTTCTTACTTATATTTGCTCAAAAGTTCTTCAGGAATATGACAGTAATCATCTGGGCATCTGGTCAACCGATCTTGATGTTCTTCTGCACTTTTTACGTAGTTTGTAAGCGCCCGTACCTCAACTACGATAAGGTCGTAATCGCTTCTCTCGCGAAGAAATGCCTCTGCTTCTTCTAAGTGCTGAGGCTTTTCACTGTATACACCCGTTCTGTATTTCTCACCAATGTCCTGCCCTTGTTTGTTTAAACTGTATGGATCGATAATTTCAAATAAATAGCCCATTAATTCTTGGCATGTCACAATGGCTGGATCAAATGCTGTCTTCACACATTCGGCGTAGCCATCGTAATCTCCTTCACGTGTAGGACTTGTTCCGTTAGCCCTCCCCGCTTCTGTAAATATGACACCAGGCAAAGTTTTAATAAAAGCTTCTACTCCCCATAAACATCCACCCGCAATATATAACACTTCCATGTTGTACCTCCTAGTAGTTTTTAATATAACTTCGATTGTTCCAATAACATAAGCGAAAAAAATGATTCTGTTAATGGATCATATGTAAACTCAATGAAACAGGTTAAATTATATAATAGCGCTTAGTTTCTCCCATTCTTCTCTCAATATACCCATTTTGATGGCATCAAAATACTGTCCTTCTACTGTTCGGGCATTTCTAATACGCGCTTCTATAATCATCCCCATTCGTTCGGCCACTATTATCATTCGTTCGTTTCCGGACCAGGTTGACATTCCCAATCTATGTAATTCTGTTGATTCAAAAAGAAAATCAATCCAGAGTTTGTAAGCTTCCGAACCATAGCCACCATTCCAATAGTCTTTATCGTAAATCACAATTCCGGTCTCGAGCCAGTTTGTATTCTTATCTATCCAGTAGGCACCCACATAGCCAATCACTTTTCCCTCAGCTCTTATCACAAGAGAAGCTGGAACTCCTGTTGCAATCTCTTCTTCATTTAGCCAGTGTTTGCGATGTTCTTCCTTTGTTATTCGCTTTTCGGGTATGTAAGGTCCATTCCATTTTTTCGCTTCTTGTTCCTTTTCTTCAAATCTCCAAAAATACAAATCATCCAAGTTTGCTTCCCTATTTCCTATTAATTCAACTTTTCTTCCAATTATCTTTATCATAGTTATGGTTCAGCCTCTCTTCCTGTAATCATATGTCCATTTTGTTAGCCCTTTCAAATAGAATTGAACTGTTTACTTTCTATTTAAGAAGTTATATTTAACTCCCTTTATTGCATTAATTTCAGACAAATACTCATAAGCAGCAAGAAGCAATAATGGCTTTTTGGTTTTTAGAATCTCTACTGTTTTTCCTTCGTCCTCGATTCTAGACATTAGTCTATCTGACTTGGGGAACTTGAAGACGATTTCTTCATTTACTATTAAAATATCATTATCCCAACCCGTGCTATTTGTTTGCACTTTATTTAGTGGTAAATCCGGAAACCTATTTTCTACAAAACTAACATGTCTTCCTTGGTCATAAGCGTCTTCCTCCATATTTAATCCCCTTCTGATAATCCACAATTTGTAAACCACTTAACCGACTTCTGCTGTCATTTCCGGCTTCTTATTGCTGAAAAATCAAATGGGAAGCTCCTTTAACCGATAGTCCAGTCCCATATTGTTATACCACTCATTTAGGCCGGTCCATAAATCTTCACAAAGGGAATAAAATTTTTCTTTGTCTTGCAGCTGCCCTTCCGTGATGAAATCCAAGAGTTTTTTGTATCCTGAAGGAATGGATTCCAGTTCCACCGATTCTTTAAATGTTCTGGCTCTTGTAGTGTAAAACGTCTTATTTGCAAGCCCAATCAGTTTCGCACTTTGCCAGAGCAAATCTCTGGCACCTATATCTAGATAATTTAAGTTGCCATTGCTGTAATTATTTCTTATTTTCGCAATGGTTTCATAAGGCTCCCAGACCATGAACTCTTGCATAATATCTCGCCTATTAGCATCCAATGCTTCAAAAGGAAGGTCTTTGACTTGCTCGAATAAATGAGTTGGATCATGAATCGAAAGAATATGAATAAACACACCGGCCTTAATCGCCCATGAATCGTCCACTTCTTTTGCTTGTTCGATAAATGTACGATGGTCTTTTGTACTGAGTTCGATTTTGAATTTGTCGCAGATAAATTCAAGGCTCTTTAACTGATTGGCATCTTTTGTAGTGACATGCAATTCGATGTCTGAAAACGGTCCATCCGTTTTTAAAGCGATAGATCCATAAGCACCGATAGCCAATATGGCATCCCCGTGTGCATCGAGCAGTCTCTCTTTTATCGTGTGTATCATTTCTAACTTTTCTTTTCTCGTCGTTGAAACCGGATAGGCTAGCATGTCTAAATCCTTTCATACACCTTACCCGCAACGAAAAGAACATGCTAAGGCCTCTTGAAAAAATGGCGTAGTTTCTATCTACTATATCCAAAATTTTCTTTTAACGCCATTTATTTTCTGTTAATTTCACGTATAATAGGAATAATCAAATTTCTCGATAAATCGAAATCCCCCAAGATTTATCTTCAATCGGAAAGGAACTGCTGATATGATAATTAGTCCAATTTGATCTCCCTTCAATAGAAATCATTTAAGAAATGAACTCTTGGGGGAACTTATTCATGAAACTGAATCGAAATTTCAACTTATTGCTGACCGGGCAATCGCTTGCCAACATCGGCGATGTCTTGTACATTGTCAGCATCATTTACATGATTTTCGAATTGACCGGATCAGCCACTGCGGCTGCTTTTGTGCCGTTTACCATCACCAGTTCAATGTTCATCTCGAACACCTTAACACCTTTGTTGATGCAACGCTTCAACCTGAAATGGCTGTTGGCAGGTTTGCAGATGGGCAAAACGGTGTTGCTAATCGGACTGGCATTCTTTCTGCCGCAACTCTCGCTGGCCAATTTTTACGGACTGTTTTTGCTTATCAGCCTAGTCGCCTTACTGGACGGCTGTGCCAATCCCGTAACCCAATCGCTCATTCCGAATTACGTGAAAAGCGAACAGTTGCTAAAAACAAATGGCCTTATGGAAACTGTTACCCAACTAATCCAAACCGCCATGTGGTTTGTCGGTAGCTCCTTGTTGATTTGGCTCTCTGCAAATGAATTGGTCTGGTTGACAGCTGGCTTGTTTTTGGTCTCGAGTCTGCTATTGAGCTTTTTGGAGACGATCGACTTTACGCCATCGAAGGAGCAAGAAAAGTGGAAACAAATCAGCCAAGGCTGGCAAACGGTCTCCACTTCGCCTGTACTCAAGCGAATTGTCTGGATGGATGTCCTGGAGACGATAGCTGGGACGGTGTGGATTGCGGCGATTCTCTATGTTTTTGTCAGTGATGCCTTATTGGCAGATGAAAAATGGTGGGGGTTCATCAATGGCGCATTTTTTTTAGGATTGATCGCTGGCAGCTTGTTCTGTCTGCGGTTTTCAGATTGGATCGAACAAAAGCTCAGCCAGTTTATTTTCCTGGGTGCAATCTCCAGCAGCTTGGTCACCATCTTCTTTGGCTTGACGAACCTTCCGATGCTTGCGCTGCTTTTTTCCTTTTTGGTTGGTGTTTTTGGTCAGATTAAAAATATTCCGCAACAGACGGTAGTTCAGACAAGTGTTCCCAAAGCACAATTGCCAACCGTATTTACTACACTCGGCGCAATTGGTACCGGAACCTTTGGCATTGCTTCCCTTTTGATGGGTGTTCTGGCAGACGCATTTGGCATTCGCGGGGTATTCATTTTGTCTGGAATTTTATTGAGCATCGTCAGCTTGATTGCTTATAAAGGCAGAGTCTTACTATGGCGAACAGTATAAGTTTTTAATAGAAGAACTTTACGATCAGCTGGCTGATTTGATGGCTGAAAAACGGCTACTGACGGAAAATGTCTCTACTTTTTCAGTCGTGGAAGTTCGCGGTGCGAGTGCTACTGAATCCCCTGTTATCGATGAAGAAGACGGGTGGGAATAAACGTTGTATCAGCTTGAATGGACACAGTATTCAAGGAAGATTATGAACAACTTGATGGCAGCCAAAAGATTTTCGTCAATAAAGCGCTGGACCGAATCAAATTGAGAGGGATGGAAGCGGGCCAATCCCTTCACGGCAACTTGGCGCAATGCAACAAGCTGAAAAACAAGAAGATGGGCCTGCGGATTATTTTCAGAGAAGCCGAGGCGACCATCCAAATAATTCAGATTGTAGCTATTGGAAAACGCGATAAAGAAAAAATTATAAAATGGCTGAAGAGTGATTAAGCTAATTGAAATGAAGAACAGGTTTTCCCAACTAAAAAGAGTCCGACAAAGCGAACACTTTAGAAGTGCTCGCTTTGCCGGACTCTTATTTTGTTGAACCAAATTATTCTCTATTTTGATGACTACAACTTCTGATAATCTGATGATACGTAAACTAGACTATCTTTATAAAGTTGATTTTCTTCTTGTAAACTGATTCTGATCTACATACATATATGAACCAAGCCTATAGATATTAACTTCTCAGCCCACGGCCTTTTTCGATCAGATACCAATTGAGTCCATAAAGTAAAACCACAAAAATAATCGAAATGAGAACAGAGAATAGAATCGGTACATCGATTACACCGAGGATCCCGAATCGAAATCCAGAAATCATATAAACAATCGGGTTAAACTGTGATACAATCTGCCAAAATGGAGGCAACATTGAGATGGCAAAAAATACACCACCTAAGTAAGTTAATGGCTGAAGAACAAAAGTAGGAACAATAGACACATCGTCAAACGATTTTGCAAAAATGCCGTTCAACAGACCAGCCAAAGAGAACAAAATAGACGTCATTAAAAACGTTAATATGACAATACTCCAAGAATGGACTTGCAACGGGACAAAAAGTAGCGAGATAATGGTGACCAGTACCCCTACCAGAGTACTTCTTCCTAGTCCTCCCATCACAAATCCCCAAATAATAATATGGGTCGGGACGGGAGCGACCAATAGTTCTTCAATATTCTTTTGAAATTTTTGTGAGAAAAATGATGACGATACATTCGAGTAGGAACTGGTAATGACTGACATCATAATCAATCCAGGAACAATAAACTCCATGTACGAAAATCCTTCCATTTCGCCAATCCTTTTGCCAATCAAATTCCCAAAGATGATAAAGTATAAGGAAGTCGTAATAACAGGCGGAACCAATGTTTGGATCCAAATTCTAAGATAACGGTTCGTTTCTTTGACCGCCAAACCTTTTAATGCTACTAAATATAGTTTAAACATGTGAATCCTCCACTACGCAGTTTCTTTTGTAAGTTTTAAAAATAACTCTTCTAATCGATTAGACTTATTACGCATCGACAACACTTTAATCCCTTGTTCGGTCAATTGGTTAAACAGTTCGTTGATCCCTTGATCACGCCCTACTTCCACAGAAAGGGATCCTTCATCCATAAGTTCACTCTTATAGCCTTTAATTACCGGAATTTGTCCTGAAGATTCAATATCTAAAATAATTGTTTCAAACTGAAGCTTAGCAAGCAATGATTTCATACTTGTATCTTCAATCAGCTGCCCCTTTTGAATAATACCAATATTGCGGCATAACATCTCCGCTTCTTCCAAATAATGTGTTGTCAAAATTATCGTCGTACCATTATCATTCAACTCTTTCAGAAACGTCCACATCTCTCGTCTCAATTCAATGTCCACACCCGCCGTCGGCTCATCAAGAATAAGTAGACGCGGTTCATGCATCAAGGCGCGTGAAATCATCAATCGACGTTTCATCCCTCCGGAAAGCATCCGTGCCTGAACATTTTTTTTCTCCCATAAATCAGACTGCTTCAAGTACTTTTCGCTGCGCTCTAATGCTTCCTTCCTTGATACGCCGTAATAACCTGCCTGGTTCACGACAATCTGTTGAACCGTTTCAAAAGGACTGAAGTTAAACTCCTGGGGGACCAAACCAATCTGCAGCTTCGCCTGCATTAACTGTGTGTCCATATCATAGCCGAAGACTTTGACATTTCCTGATGTCTTATTGACAAGGGATGTCACAATCCCGATGGTCGTAGATTTCCCAGCACCGTTAGGACCTAAAAGAGCGTAGAAGTCTCCTTCTTCTACTTTCAAATCGATGCCACGCAAAGCCTCAACGCCGCCAGTATAGACCTTTTTCAAGTCGTTTATTTCTAATGCATATGTCATTCACTTTATCTCCTAACTATCTTTTTATTAGTTGTATTTAACTACCTAATTGCCAGTATGCCACTCCCTTATATTCGTAAAGCTTTGTGTATACATTTTTTAAATGCGCCGGTTGTGAAATTAAGCTAGACAACCGAAAAAGTCATTCGTGGTACCTCACTATGTGTTTTCCAATCAAAGAAAAACTTCAGAGTGATCACGAATGAACCGGTGATGATAGAATCCTACCACCACCAAATATGCACGTTTCAATCATCGCTGAGTGCCTGAATCGTTCCAGACAGCCAATTTATAATATCATAAAATTCCTGGAATCGGGGCATAAAGCCCTCGACTTTCACAAGTAGTACGAAAGAAACAAGAAACCTTGCGTTTACTGAAAATGGGCTTACCGAAGGAAAAATCGCTTATATTCAAGACAAGATGACGCAAGTCTAAACAACAGATGTCATTGTCGGTCGTGAAAAAAAGCAATCCACTGTTTCATGCGCACGCTCTATCACATGTTCAAAAATCGGATTTTTAATGTAGCGACTCTGCCGATAAAAGGGAAACGGAAATCCCATAGTCACCAGGAACGCCGTGGAAAACAGGCGTTCAAAAGGTACATTTTCGAAAAAGAATTCGGGCACATTGAAGAGATACCATTGTGGGCGCCCGACACAAAAGTGCGGTAACCACGCTCGTTGAAAGGCTAACAAAAGTCATCATCGCCGTGAAGCCTGCAGGATAAGGCGTGCCATAGTGAGACCACATTACATCAGTTGTTTCGAGGGATTCCCAGAAATCTGTTCAAGTCCATCACGTTTGATTCTGGAAAGGAATTCTTCAACTGAAAAGCGCTGTGGAACCAACATGACGTCTCGATTTATTTTACGGATCCCGGCACGCCTTCTAAGCGCCTTGAATGAACATTCCAACGGGCTGCTTTGAAAAGGCTGCCAAAGGAAATGGACTTCGACCAGGTGGATCAACCGTTCATTTCCTCAGTGGGCGACAAGCGGAATCACATCCCTCGTAAGTCGCTGGATTACCGCACACCTCTGGAAGCATTTTTGAGTCACCTGAATGGAGTGGACTTGTCTAGCTTATATTGACAAACGGATTAAAGAAAAAAAGATTTCTTGAAACAGATGATTTTAACAGATTTCAAAATACACTATTCCTCCCACCAATCGTAAATTTCTGGCTGTTAAAATTGTTTTTGATCATAAGCGGTTCGCTTTTCATATTATTCGGTATCTATTTAATCGTAATCGGTGTATTTTGAATAAAATTTCTGCGGTAGGCTATCAGAAGTAGCAGTAATTCTAATAGCCAAATAGGAAGAGCTCCTAAAGTTAAACAACTTTCTAAATAAACTTGACGAGAAAAAGGATATAGATCGAAATCGCAGTTCCGTATTTGTTATTCGATTTTTTTTACAAATTATAAATTATAAGAGCCATTAAGAAAAGAAGGAAGATGCTTAGTCAATAGCATCTTCTTTCTCTTTAATTAGGAGACTTCCGATAATTCGGGATATGTAAACTTGCTATACAGCTTTGTCTTAGAATGCTATTTTTCTGTAAGAAAGGAAATATTCAAATCGAAATTCCCCCTTCACACTTCTAATCTATATTGTATAAGCAAGCCAATCATTCCTAAGTATTCTTCACTTCCTACTCTGCTGATTTCTTTAAAACCAATCTTTTTAAGCATTTTTCGTGAACGCAAATTTGCTTCATTTGTTTCTGCTTTAAAAATCATAATTCCTAATTGATCTGCTGCAAACTTCATCATACATTTGAAAGAGTTATATCCAATTCCTTTTCCCCATAATTCACTGTTCCCTATTGCAATACCTAACTCCGCCGTATAATCCTTAATATTAGCCAAATCTGCATATCCGACTAAATTCCCGTCATATTCTATTCCCATTCGAATAAAGTCGTTTGATACATTGTTAACACAAAGAAGCCACCATCTATACAATTCTTCAGGATTTCTGTTTATCTCCCATCCATTAGCCAAACAAAAGGAGTCGTCTTTGCTCCATTTTAAAACCCTTTCATAATCATGTATAGCTATAGGTCTAAGTTGAATGTATGATGAAAGGTTCTGTTTTTCATTCATTTCTGTTCCCCCGAACTTTTTTTATTTAAATCGTTCCTTTTATAAATTCTTGAAGCTTATTTTTCACTTCTAAAAAAGGAGTATGATTACTTTCCTCGTTTAACTAAATATACTCAGAGCTTTGAATAATAGCTAGATAATTTTGGAAACAGAAACGTTCGCAAAAGTACACTTTTACGAACACTCTAAAAACAGCACAAAAACTAAAAAAAGAACGTTCGTAAACGTATCTAGACACTTTACGAACGTTCATATTTTACATATACATTTACGAACGCTTTTCTTAGTCCCATTCCTATTAGCGTCTATATTCCGTTAACACTAAAGTTAAAATAGTAATTCGTTCCTTACATATTCACATCTCACTCAGATGTACGGTTTTCTTGATAAGAAAGTGTATCCCAGAATGAGATGTCCGCATCTGCAATAGAATCATCCGCAATTGCACGAACTGTTGCATCGAGTGTCGTGATGGTTTGTTTAATTAGATAGCCATTGCTCTTTTGTCCCAAAACATACGACTCGTAAGAATGATCCGACATGCCGCGCATTTCGAATAACAGGGTAGAAATTCCATACTCGACTGCAATGCCATTTCGACTAATGGTTTCTGCATTTCCGCCTCTGTACTTGCCTAAATGGCCCCATCCTTTTGAATCGATAGCATCGAATACTACAGCTCCCAGCTGCTTGGATTTAAGAAGTACATCCGGGTCAACGTTCGGTGTTGTCGGGTACAAAATAGAACCGGATACCAGTTCTCCATCTCGCTCACTTTGAGTACCTTGATGATGCAAATCAATCATGTAATCAATATCATATTTTCTCATCACATTTTCGTGGAAGGCTTTTGTTTCAGGTTGAATTTTGGTAATGTGATCACGGTTCAAATCAATGCCGTCCGCGTTATAGCGTGTGAGATTCCGCTCTCCTTTCGCTATGTAATCATCTAATGAAAAATTCACATCTCCCATTGCTCCATCTGGATTGAGCATCGGCACGATTAACATATTGACGCCATCTATTACCCCTTTCATCTTGCCTGTTCCAAGGTGTTTGATAAATTCAAGCGCGCCTTCTGTTGTCAATTGTTCGTTGCCATGTTGTTGAGTGAGAAAAAGAATGGTTGGATTTTCAGGATTTGTCACATACTTAACTAAGTACAAATCACGCCCTTTAATACTTTGTCCAATTACTTCAAGTTCCATATTTTTTTGTTTGGCTTCTTGTGTTTGTAAAAAATCCGCCATTTCATCATATGTTGTTAGTATGGATGTGTTGATGGTTTCGTTGCCACCATAAGCTGGTCCATCCCCCACTGCTCCGACAACAGGCGACATAAAAGGAGAAGCGCTCAAAACCATCGCTCCGGCAATTGTTAATGTCATCATTTTTTTGCGAATCATCTTCTTGTTAGCTGTTTTCGTCACATTCATTTTCTTCATCCATTTTCCACCCCTATGATTTTTTTAGAAACGGTCTTAAGAAAAACAATTCAGCTCCATCTGTAGCCTCCGCTCCAAAGTATTTCGTCACACTAAGTTCTTCCTTCTTTATTGATTGAAATCCTTTAATTGATTTTAAAATGAACAAATGGAATCAGTATATTTTAAATTAACAGTCTATTAGTCATATTGAACACTATAACTTTCTTCTTAGCATCAAAAAACCACTTCCTCTAGTGGAAGTGGTTAGAATATAAAATGTATTTATTATTGATCTGTGAATAAAGAAATGTCAGTTTGTCTACGTCTTTTCATTTCTTCAGCAATCAATTCAAAGGTTTTGAGTTTGTCCTTAAAATCGTACGTTGCTGAAACTAGCATGACTTCGTCTGCTTCGTATTCTGAAGCTACTGTTTCGAGTTGGTCTACAACGTGTTGCGACGTGCCCACTACCATGCGACGACGATTTTCAGCGACTAATTGCTTTTCGAATTTCGAGTATGGATAAGCACTTGCTTTTTCAGGTGGCGGTGTGCCGTTTGAGGGCATCCCTTGCGCACTCATGGATAATGATAAATCTAAAGAAGAGGCGATCCACTCTACTAGTTCAGGTGTTTCTTGGCAGACTACAAAAATGGCAATACCGACATAAGGGTTACTGCCATCAATTGACTTAAACTGTTTTCGGTATTCTTTTGTAAAGTTTTGGCCGCCTTCTCCATTGATAAAGTGAGCAAACATATAAGGCAATCCTTTTTCAGCTGCTAGCCGTGCTGAATTTTCACTAGATCCTAAAATCCAGATGGGTGGCGTATTTACCGTAACCGGCGTTGCTTTCATGCCAAAGTATGGATGGTCTTCTGGAATAGCATCGTTTAAGTACATACAGAGCTCGTCTATTTGTTTAGGAAATAGACTACTGTCTCGCTTTTTCCCTTCATTTAATGCATAAGAAGCACGTGGCATACCACCAGGTGCTCGTCCCATTCCTGCATCGATTCTTCCAGGATATAAGGCTTCCAGCAATTTGAAGTTTTCCGCAATTTTAAAAGCAGCATAATGTGGCAGCATGACGCCACCAGAACCTAGCCGTATTGTTTGAGTCACAGCTCCTAGATGCGCAATCAGCACTTCTGGAGAAGATCCGGCTAGCGTTGTTGCATCATGATGCTCAGACACCCAAAAGCGTGTATAACCCCACTTTTCAGCTTGTTGTGCAAGAATGGCGGTATGCTTTAATGCCTCCTGCGGTGTGCTGCCTTCTGAAATTGGTGATTGGTCTAATAGGCTATACTTTAATGCCATAAAAATTCTCTCCTTTACAAAAAAACAAACAGCTTATTCTTCAACCAAGTAACCGACAGAGCGCAAAACTGTATGAATAAACGCCTGCGCTGCTAGAAAGACTTCTTCTTTTTCAGGTTCTTGGAAAATATCGTGATAGCAGAATTTCCATTCTTTGTAGCTGAATTCGTTTAGTTGTTGCTTTAGTAACCATTGACGAGCTACTTCTTTCTCAACAATCAAATCTCGCTCTGCTGTATACAAACAAGTCGGAATCTGCGGATACCTGTCAATACTTGCAGCCGTTTCTTTCATATAACTCTGCACTTCTTTATACCAACTTGCAGTAATAACCGTTTGATACCGCTTGCTTTCGGTTTCTTGACTATAAGAAAAACGATCGCGTGTCAGGTGGCGTAATTCGATGCCATGATCCATCTTTCTGCGGCCAGTCAATTGCGCAACTCCCGGAAATGCGTTTGGCGCTTTCGGTGGCAATTTTTTTAACTGCAACCAAGGCGACGTAAAAATAACTCCGGCTACATTGAATTTCCGGTTCCCTAAGACATTCATCGCAATGGTTGCGCCCAGTCCATGGGCAATGACAAATACTGGCAACTCATTTTCTGACGACAGTCTCAGCAACTCATTTACTGCCTGTTCATAGTCATCAAACGATTCTCGGTGAACTTTGTCCGCTCCCGCATTTTTGCCATGGCCCGGTAAATCTCCTGTATATACGTCAAATCCTGCCGATCGCCATTTTTCAATTTGCCATGCATAGCGCAGGTGTTGTTCATACGCACTATGTATGAACACAACTACTGCCTTTGCTGATCCTTCAGCCTGCCATTTCCACATAATCCAACTTCCTTTCCCTGCTAATCAATTCTTGATGTTGTCTGTTAATTTGACGTTTTGATTTGATTTGTTACGATTAAGAATATCTTATCTTGTTTAAAGGAGCTTTGCTATGATTTATCCATTTAAAGACAAATTCCCTAAAATCGATCCATCTGTTTTCATTGCAGACTACGTCACAATTTCTGGTGATGTGACAATTGGCACAGACTCTTCTGTGTGGTTTAATACGGTGATTCGCGGGGATGTCTCTCCGACGATTATTGGCGATAAAGTCAACATTCAAGACCTCTGCATGCTTCATCAAAGCCCGGGTAAAACCTTGCTTCTTGAAGATGACGTGACCATTGGCCATCAAGTTACACTTCACAGTTGCATTGTTCGTAAAGGTGCTCTCGTCGGCATGGGTTCGATTATTCTTGACGGCGCTGAAATCGGAGAAGGCGCATTTATTGGTGCGGGTAGTCTCGTACCGCCTGGAAAAGTTATCCCTCCTGGCATGCTAGCACTCGGACGCCCCGCGAAAGTCGTCCGCGAACTTCGTGAAGACGATAAAGAAGATATGGAACGTATTGTTCGAGAGTATGCAGAAAAAGCAGCTTATTATAAATCACTCCAAAAAAAGTAACAATAAAAAAGGACGACCGGGCATCACTGCCTAGTCGTCCTTTTCGTTTTGTTAACTTATACGCCAGCTTGTTCTTTTAAGATCGCTGCTTTGTCTGTACGTTCCCACGGCAAATCAACATCCGTACGGCCAAAATGTCCGTAAGCTGCCGTTTGCTTGTAGATCGGGCGACGTAGATCCAACATTTTAATGATGCCAGCAGGACGCAAGTCAAAGTTTGCACGTACCAAATCATCTAATGTGTCTTCATCAACGATGCCAGTTCCAAACGTATCAAATGCGATCGATACAGGATGTGCTACACCAATTGCATAAGCTAGTTGCACTTCGCACTTATCTGCAAGGCCAGCTGCGACAATGTTTTTTGCAACATAACGTGCCGCGTAAGCCGCTGAACGGTCAACTTTTGTTGCGTCTTTCCCTGAGAATGCGCCGCCACCGTGACGAGCATAACCACCGTATGTATCTACGATGATTTTACGTCCAGTTAAACCTGCATCTCCTTGAGGTCCACCGATAACAAAACGGCCAGTTGGGTTGATAAAATATTTTGTTTCTTCATCGATCCACTTTGCTGGAACAACTTCGTTAATGACGTATTCCTTAATATTACGTTGAATTTGTTCTAACGTTACTTCTGGATGATGTTGAGTTGAGATAACAATGGTATCCACACGAAGCGGTTTGTTGTTTTCGTCATATTCAACGGTCACTTGCGTTTTGCCATCTGGACGCAAGTATGGAAGAATTTCTTCTTTGCGTACTTCAGCCAAACGATGTGCCAATTTATGTGCCAATGAAATTGGCAAGGGCATTAACTCTTCTGTTTCGTTGTTCGCATATCCAAACATTAACCCTTGGTCACCTGCACCGATATCGTCTAACTCTTTATCTGTCATTTGGCCTTCGCGTGATTCAAGCGCTACGTTTACTCCAGCAGCGATGTCCGGTGATTGCTCATCGATTGCGGTAAGAACTGCACTTGTTTCTGAGTCGAAACCATATTTAGCTCGCGTATAGCCAATTTCTCTTACCGTTTGTCGAACGACTTTCGGAATATCCACATACGTAGAAGTGGTAATTTCTCCGGCTACTAGAACGAGTCCTGTCGTAACGGTCGTTTCACACGCAACGCGTGCATTTGGATCCTCGGTTAAAATGGCATCCAAAATAGCATCTGAGATTTGATCACAAATTTTATCTGGATGTCCTTCTGTTACTGATTCTGATGTAAATAATCGACGGTTTTTCAAAAAATGTTCCTCCTTATATCCTGCGAGATTGCTCTCGAAATTGATACGGTACTCGTTTCCCATGTCAAGTCCGTTCCAGACAATCTGGATTGAACTTCAAGCCGTTTGTGGCCTTTCACACGAGGATTAAGGGCATTTCACAAAAAAATCCCTTCACTCATTCGTCATGAGGAAAGGAAGAATCATCATTAGCACCTTTCACTCTTATCATCCAAGGTCTGTGCACCTTGTGTCAGGTTGGGCACCATCACTGCAAAAGCAGCAGGTTGCCGGGTTTCATAGGGCCTGCCCCCTCCACCAGCTCGGAATAAGAGTATCCGTTCAATTTTTCATCATACGGAATTAGCAAAGCGATGTCAACAATTTTCGAAAATAAAATTACATTCTTCAAATAAAAACAATGATTTTTTGATTATGCTATTCTACTAAACTTTAGATTCCCGCAAGTAAAAAACCAAACTATTCAGTAATATCTCTGTTCACACAAAGCCATTGTACACTGTAGAAAACCGCTTTAAAAGGCATCAGTACTATTTAGAAATTATAGAAATAATTCTACGTATTGTCGGAGCTATCCTCTAATATTTTTTAATTTCCCCAGTGGATTAGTGTAGACTAATAAAGCTAATGTGTTATACTAATGAACGAATATACATCCTCCCCATTATGGGAATAACAGAAAAGGAAGGTACATATATATGACTTCAGTGAACTTTGCAAACGATTTAAAAGATCTTTTGACTGGCCAAAATGTGCATGTTCAATTATCAGTGCCACAATTAGTGGAAGCGGCAACATCCCGCAAAGAAGCAGTATTAACTCGGGAAGGCGCTGTAACAGCGGAAACAGGAAAATATACTGGCCGCTCACCGAAAGACAAATACATGGTGGAAGAAGAAAGTTCTAAAAACAAAGTCGACTGGGGCAATGTGAACCGTCCGATTTCAAGCGAAGTATTTGAAAAGCTTTACGCTAAAGTGATTAAGCACCTTAAAGACAAAGATGCGCTTTATGTATTCAAAGGATTTGCCGGAGCCGACCATGAATCACGTGTGCCCATCCAAACAATCAATGAATACGCATGGCATAATCTATTTGCTCACCAATTGTTCATCCGGCCTACAGCTGAAGAATTGCAAACACACGAAGCTGAATTCACAGTTGTGTACGCTCCGACTTTTCAAGCAGACCCTGCAGTTGATGGTACAGCTTCTGAAACATTTATCATTGTATCGATGGAGCAAGGCATTATTTTGATCGGCGGCACTGAGTACGCTGGCGAAATGAAAAAATCAATTTTCTCTATCATGAACTACTTACTTCCTGAAAAAGGAATTTTACCTATGCATTGTTCAGCAAACGTTGGTCCAGAAGGCGACGTAACTTTATTTTTCGGTTTATCCGGAACAGGTAAAACAACTTTATCAGCTGACGGTGATCGCAAACTAATCGGTGATGATGAGCACGGCTGGTCAGATAACGGCGTATTTAACATTGAAGGCGGTTGCTACGCTAAAACGATTAATTTGTCTCGTGAAAATGAACCACAAATTTACGACGCAATCCGTTTTGGTTCAGTACTTGAAAACGTAGTAGTGGACCCTGAAACACGCATTCCAAATTATAATGACGGTTCATTAACTGAAAACACACGTGCAGCATACCCAATGCAAGCAATCGACAATATTGTAGACCCTTCTGTTGCAGGACATCCGAAAACAATTGTCTTTTTGACTGCTGACGCATTTGGCGTATTGCCTCCAATCAGTAAATTAACAAAAGAACAGGCAATGTACCACTTTTTAAGCGGCTATACATCGAAACTTGCTGGAACAGAGCGCGGAATCACTTCACCTGAAGCAACATTCTCTACATGCTTCGGTTCACCTTTCTTGCCGTTGCACGCAACAGTTTACGCTGAAATGCTTGGTAAGAAAATCGACGAGCACGGCGCTCAAGTTTTCCTCGTTAACACTGGATGGACTGGTGGCGTATACGGAGTCGGTAGCCGTATGAAACTTTCTTACACACGCACAATGGTTCGCGCTGCGATCAAAGGCGAATTAAACACAGTGCCAACTGAAAAAGAAGCAGTCTTCGGTTTTGAAATTCCAACTGAAGTACCTGGAGTTCCAAGTGAAGTATTAAACCCACGCCATGCATGGTCAGACAAAGCAGCTTATGACCAAAAAGCAAATGAATTGGCGCAAGAATTCCAAGAAAACTTTAAAAAGTTCGGCACTGTCGCACCTGAAATCAGCGTGCTAGGCGGACCAACTCAAAAATAATCTTGCAAAAACCCGTTCGGATTTTATTCCGAACGGGTTTTTTTACTTTTCTTTTTCTCTCATCCACAGACAAACTGCTTTGACTGTTTTCCAATTCGCTGCAGGTGGAAAAAAGTGCGTGTAATCTGGAAAATACCATGTTTCATGCGGCTGATCCTTTAACTTTAATGCCTCTTCTAACAAATATGCTTGTCCGGGTGAGACATTGTCATCTAGTAAACCGTGAATGATCAAAACGGGCGCAGTATTTTCTTCAATCCGCAATAATGGGTTGCGCTCTTCAAATTGAGTTAAAGCGGTGTTCGGCGTTCCTCCGTAAAGTCGCTTCATCATGCGACGCATATCCGGACGTTCTTTATACGTTAATACCGTATCTGTAACACCTGCCCATGTAACAACCGACCTAATATCTTGACGCAAAATAGCTGTCCATAATGCCATAATCCCGCCTCGTGAAAATGCCAGTAAGTGGACATTTCCATTACTGAATTTTTTTAAAACATCGACAGCATGAACGGCATCCCACCTGTCCTCTCCTGCAAATTCATCACGGCCTTCACCGCCTCGATTGCCTCGATAATACGGAGCAAACACCACAAAGCCTTGTGCGGCAAATTGAGCGATTCGTGCAGGACGTACCATCCCAATCGACTGAATGCCTCCTCTTAAATACAAGATGCCACTATTGCTTCCTCTTTTTTTCGGTTCAGCTAGCATTCCTTTTACGCGTAATCCTTCTGACCAGTAAACAATTTCTGATAACCGAACGTGTGGATTCGGCGATGGATAAGGTCTCTTCGATCTAATCGTTCCATTTTTCAAGCTGCTTCACCTTTTCTATTATTTTACTCATTCCTTCATCTTTCATTAAAAAACTAAAGTGGCTAGTTGTCTTTAATTCTTTTAACAAGACGATTCCCTCTGTTTCAAGAAGGGAAATTCGGTCTATTCCTTCTACCTCTGCGACAAAAACCGTTTTGCAAAACGGTTTCTCTGAATACACCACGTATTCAGCAAACCAGTCTAAGTTTTTGATATGCGCCCCAGTTTCTTCGTAAACTTCCCTCTTGGCAGCCTCCTGTAAACTTTCCCCCACTTCTACTTTGCCACCTGGAAATTCTAACCCTCGCTCATTATGCTTGGTCAGTACCCACTTTCCGTTATCGCTACAGATTACCAATACATGTCTACTTTCAATAGAAAAGCTATTTTTTTCAAATGATAGTTCACATAAGTAGCCGTTCAAGTCTCGATAATGCATTTTTTCACCTCAATGCCATAAGAAAAGCGTACACTAAATTTCAGTGTACGCTTGTATAATTCTATCTTACTTCTTTTCGCCCAAGAATGCTGATAACATCCAAGAATGTTTTTCAAGGTTTTGATGAATGGCATTCAACATGTCTTCTGTCATGTCGTCACCATCTTCAGCTGCCAAATGCATTCCTTTTTTCAGTGATTTCATAATTTTATCGTAATCACTCACAACAGTATCTACCATTTCCTCAGCCGACTCCTTGCTATTCGCTTCTTCGATCACAGAAAGCGCTAGCTGTTCTTTCATTGTAGCGACCGGCTTTCCACCAAGCGCTAATAACCGTTCTGCAATCTCATCCATATGCAATGTCGCTTCATTGTATAATTCCTCAAATTTTACGTGCAATGTAAAAAACGAAGGGCCTTTTACATACCAATGGAAATTATGTAATTTTGTATAAGCAACAGACCATGTTGCCACCTGTACGTTTAGTTCTTGGTTTAATTCGTTTGACATTTCCGATCACACTCCATTTTTTTGATAAGTTCATATACTTTATTTATACCACTGATGCCCCTACAATAAACATATGAAGTAATTCTGCGAAAAGAGTTGAAATTTTATGAAGACGACTTTACTACGGATGTTCCGTTTTTATCAACGATTCATCTCTCCTTTATCACCCCCAAGCTGCCGATTTTATCCAACATGTTCGCATTACGGCATTGAAGCTGTCGAAAAGCATGGCGCGTTAAAAGGCGGATATCTAGCCGCGAAACGCATTTTAAGCTGCCATCCTTTCCATAAAGGGGGAATCGATTTCGTCCCTGAAGAATGGCCACCAAAAAAATAATTGGTGGTTTTTCTTGTGTTTTTATTGCGTATACTGTAATATTCAACTAGTCATTAAAACGTAATCATTACATTTTGGAGGAAAATATGAAAAAAATACTATTACTAATCTCTATTGTTTTATTATTAGCAGCTTGTGGAAAAACAAGTGATGAAGCGCAAAGTATCGATACTGATGCTTCGAAGCTACAAATTTACACAACGGTTTATCCACTAACTTATTTTACGGAGCGCATCGGTGGTGATTTGATTGATGTTCAGTCAATTTATCCTGCCGGTTCCAATGAACACACCTTTGAACCCACACAACAAGAAATGATTCAACTCGCAGATGCAGATTTGATGTTCTCGATTGGTCTGGGTCTTGAAGGGTTTATCGACAAAGCTCAAAAAACATTGAAAAATGAAAATGTTGAATTTGTAGCGACAGCCGAAACAATGACAGAGGAAGATTTTGAAGCGGTACTTGGCCATACAGAAGAAGCCCATGTTGAAGAATCTGCAAGCGACGATGGTCATGATCACGGTTCAACTGACCCGCACGTCTGGATGTCTCCTGTACTAAGCGAGAAATTAGCAGAATCGATTAAAGATTCCTTGATAACAGCCGACCCAGAAAACGCAGAAACTTACGAAAGCAACTACACAGAATTAGTTGTTGAGCTCGAAACCTTAGACCGTTCGTTCGCTGCGCTATCTGAGCGCGTCACGAAAGACACCTTTTTCGTTTCCCATGAGGCTTTTGGCTACTTGTCAGAGCCTTACGGTTTTGAACAAATGGCAATCGCTGGGCTAAATAGCCAGGATGAGCCTTCGCAAAAAGAGTTAACAGAGATTGTTGATTTAGCGAAAGAAAAAAACTTAGAGTATATCGTCTTTGAACAAAATGTTTCGTCTAACCTGACAGAGGTTATTCGAAAAGAAGTAGGTGCTGAAGCAATCCAAATGCACAATCTTGGCGTTTTGACACAAGAAAACATCGACAATGAAGAAACATATTTTACCTTGATGGAAAAAAATCTTCAAGTACTTGAGACCATTCTAAAATAGCAAAAAGGCACAGCAGAGAGACCTTCTCTGCTATGCCTTTCTTTTTTTCATATTAGCTACCCGATGTTAATTTAGTTAGTCGTTTGGTCAAAAATTGCCGCCATTCAGCTGCGAGTTCTTCTACTTCCAATACTTTGACGATCCCATCGATGTCTCTTGGTCTATGGAAATTGATTTCATTGGCATATAGAACCGATACTTGTTGTGGGCTTTTTGCTACTAGACGAATCGATGAATCGGCTCTCACAATGCCTTCTTCTAGTACACGGCAAAGATAACCAGTAAAGCCCGTTTTCACCATTTCTTTTAGTAAAGGCTTCATGTCCAGTCGCCTGTCAATGGTATTACAAGGAACTCTTCCTTGCGTCACTTGAATAATAGCCTCTCCCACTTGAAAAATGTCCCCAATGCAGACGTCTCGCTCTAACATATTTGTCACCGTTAAATTTTCGCCAAAAGCAGCAGGGGGTAACTGAACTTTAAATTGGTCCTTCCAATAAGCATAATGTTCATACGAATAAATGCACACGGCACGTTCTGGACCTCCGTGATGCTTAAGATCTGCGACACCATCTCCTTGAAAACCGTCCTTAGTTAACAACACCGTTTGCGCTTGTTGTTTACGAATAGCGGTTTCCATTTCCTTGCCGTTTTCATAGGTCATTTTCTCAGGTAAACCAATCGCAAAATTTTTGATGACCGCTTTTTCTGAACTTCTCATACATCCCCCACCTTTTGATCCGTCAGCTAATCGACTCTGATTTACTTTTCTGTATTATACATCAGACCATCAATTTTCTAAAATTTCATTTAAAAACTTTTCGCGATGATCTAAAAAATATTTGGTGATTCGGTAATGGTCGGTCATTTCATAATCGATTTCTTCAATCGCTCCTCCGTCAAAACTTAAAATTTGTGCATCTGGATATCCAAGAAGAATAGGTGAATGTGTCGCAATGATAAATTGACAATTCTCTTGTGTAGTCAAGTCTTTTAAAATCCTCAAAAATGTCAATTGTCGTTGGGGGGACAATGCGGCTTCTGGCTCATCAAGCAAATACAGTGCTCGCCCATTAAAGCGATTCAAAAATAAAGACAAGAACGATTCCCCGTGAGATTGCTTGTGCAACGAACGACCTCCATATGACTGAAATCCATCTTCATCCACATCTTCTAAATGTGTCGCAAAATGATAAAATGATTCAGCGCGCATGAAAAATCCATTGGTCACTTTCGGCATCCAGGATAATCGAATGTACTCACCCAACACCGATTCAGAAGCGTGTACGTCATAGTTATTGTTGCGTCCACCTCCCGCTGTATTAAATTCGCATTTATCTGCGATGGCCTCGAGTAATGTTGACTTGCCCGACCCATTTTCTCCAACAAAAAAGGTAATGGGGTTGCTCAGCTTGACTTGTTTCATACTGTTTACCGCAGGTACTGTAAAAGGGTATTGTTCAAAATCCTCTACTTGGTCTCTCAATAAACGGATGCCAGTCAAAAACATTCCTTCGCCTCCTCGCTAGGGCTTAAATGAGCAGTGTCTACTTTATAACCGATTCCTGTAAGCTGACTTAACTGGATCTCACCATTGTCGACAAAAATTTCCGGCTCGATTATATCTTTTTCCCAAAAATGAGTAGAAGCAGAAAAATCACCTGGATATTCTATACCTGGTAACGACGCCAGCGCTAAATTATGAGCCTTTGATACGCCAAATTCAATCATGCCCCCCACCCACATGCCTATAGAATGCTCACGACACAATTCCACCACTTTCAAGGTTTCTGTCCAGCCTCCAAGACGACTCATTTTTAACACGACAATGTCTCCTGCTTTCATATCGATCATTTGCTGAACATCATCTACACTAGAAATACTCTCGTCCAAACAAATTTTAGTGTTGAGTTGCGCTTTTGCTCGCGCATGTAACGCCCACTCACGCTCTCCAAACGGCTGTTCAATAAGCGTGAACCCAACATCATCAAATTCTTTTAACCGTTCAAAATTGGCTTTGTTGAAACTACCATTGGCATCCGCAAAAAATAATAGCTCGGGATAGTTAGTAACAACAGATTTCAACACAAACGGATCTGTATCTGGATGAATTTTGATTTTGATACGCTTGTACCCCGCATTGTTCGCTTGCGCTACTCGGTCTCCTATTTGAGACGGATCTGCAGCTACAACGATGCCAGCAGGAACTGCTTTCAAAGTGCCACCGACAAATTGCCAAAGCGGCTGCTGTTGCTGTTTTGCAAACAAATCCCACACAGCCATTTCTACGGCTGCTTTTGCCATCCGATTGCCTTTCACAGCTTTGAACAGTTCCCAAACTTCTTTTGGATGTTGAAAATTTTGACCCGTGAGTAGTGGCAGTAACACGTGCTCAATTACAAAACGACAGCTGGTAATGGTTTCTTCTGTATACCAAGGAGTTTCAAATGCTACACATTCTCCGTAGCCAATGTCTCCTGACTCGTCTCGTACACTTACAACAATTACTTCCCGCTGATCTACTTGCTGTAAAACAGATTTAAAAGGGGTTTTGAGCGGTCTTCGTACTTTCTTAAAGCCAATCTCTTTAATGGTTATACCCATGCTCTCAGCTCTCTTCTCAGCAGCTTGTTGGAAGCATTGCGCGGCAACGACTCAACAACCGTCAATTGTTTTGGCACTTTGTAAGACGCCAACTGCTCGCGGCAATAATCTAGCAATTCTTCTGCAGTCACGTCTTGTTGCAATACCACAAATGCCACGGGAACTTCTCCCCACCTCTCACTCGGTGCCCCGCAAACGCCAACTTCTTGAATAGCTGGATGACCCGATAAAACTTTTTCAATTTCAGCTGGGTACACATTTTCCCCACCAGAGACGATCAAATCCGAACGGCGGTCCACCACAAACAAAAATCCTTCATCATCTAAATAACCCATGTCTCCCGTATGAAGCCAGCCATCTTGTTGCACATTCCGCTCCGCAAATTTCCCGATATAGCCGGGTGTTACTTGAGGACCGCGAATCAGAATTTCTCCCACTTCACCCAATTTTTCCGTTTTGACTTCATATAAAAATAATGGCTTACCCGCTGATCCAATTTTTCGCTCTGCGTCCGCCACTTGTAAGGTTGTTGTTTGCGATGATGTTTCTGTCATGCCGTATGTTTGCAACACCGGTATCCCACAGTTTTCAGCACGTTTCATATAGGCAATGGGAATCGGTCCACCTCCAGCAAGAACCGCTTTAAAACGATCAGAAGCTTGCGTGGAACCTCTTTCGACACTCGTTAATATGCGTTCTAACGTCACACCCACAACCGACATATGCGTCACGCTGCCGTTACAAATTTCTTCTGCGCTGCGTTCTGCGTCAAATTTCTCATATAACCGGACGCCCATGCCATAAATTAACGATCTCATCAATATGGAAAATCCACTAATATGGAACAATGGCACGGCACATAGCCAAACATCTTCCGGTGCAACGCCAATATTAAGTGCAGAAGATACAGCACTTGAAAAATGATTTTCCGCTGTTTGGCGAACACCTTTTGGATGTCCGGTAGTACCTGACGTATACATAATCGAAAGAGTCCGGTCTTTTGCCCATTGTTGTTGCGGTTCGAATTGATCGGCGTTGGCTTTTTCGATTTCACTAAATAAAACCATGCGTGAATCGTCCATTTTTTCTTTTAGCACATCAGCTACGAAAATAAACGCGACTTCCGCATCGTTTATTTGGTACGTTAATTCATTGCTTGATAAACGCTCATTGAGCATGACCATTTCACAGCCTAGATGCATACAACCATACAAGACAAAAACAAATTCTGGAGTAGATTTTGCTAATACTGCAACACGTGAATGTTCTTTCACGCCAAGCGCGCTAAGTTTACGTGCATAATCGAGTGCAATCTTATTGATTTCAGAAAAAGTCCATTGCTGCTGCTCAAACGACAAGGCCATACGGTCCCCGCTCAAATAACTTCGCTGACTCAACCAATTCGGATAGGTCATGTTAAAAATCCTTTCTTCAAAAAAAGCTGTCCCCCAAGAGGACAGCTTTCAATTATTCTATAATCATGGGAAACGTGGGAATTGACCAAAGTCCGGTTTGCGTTTTTCTTTAAACGCATCGCGTCCTTCTTTTGCTTCGTCTGTTGTGTAATACAATAGCGTTGCGTCTCCAGCCATTTGCTGCAATCCAGCAAGACCGTCTGTATCAGCATTCATCGCCGCTTTTACAAAACGAAGTGCAGTTGGGCTCATTTCAAGCATTTCCTGACACCATTGAACCGTTTCGTCTTCTAACTGTTCAAGAGGTACAACTGTGTTCACTAAGCCCATGTCCAGTGCTTCTTGTGCGTCGTATTGGCGGCATAAGTACCAAATTTCACGTGCTTTCTTGTGACCAATAATACGTGCCAAGTAACCAGAACCGTAGCCAGCGTCAAACGAACCAACGCGCGGTCCTGTTTGCCCAAATCGTGCGTTGTCTGCTGCAATCGTCAAGTCACACACAACGTGCAAGACGTGTCCGCCGCCAATTGCATAACCTGCAACCATTGCGACAACTGGTTTTGGAATAACACGGATTAAACGTTGTAGATCCAATACGTTCAAACGTGGAATTTCATCTTCCCCAACGTAACCACCGTGTCCGCGTACAGATTGGTCGCCACCTGAACAGAAAGCTTTTTCACCTTCGCCAGTTAAAACAATAACGCCTACATCTGCGTTATCGCGCGCACGTGAAAACGCATCGATCAATTCATGAACTGTTTTCGGACGGAATGCGTTGCGCACTTCCGGACGGTTAATCGTAATTTTTGCAATACCGTTAAAAATTTCATACTTAATGTCTTCATATGTACGTTCTGTAATCCACTCGCGTGTCATGATTTTCCTCCTTGATAGTTCAAACTTAAATACTCTCTTACTATTGTAGCAAATTCAGCAGGTTTTTCCACATGTATTGCATGTCCTGCGTCGATAGTTTTATGAATGGCCTTTGGCATCAGACTAGCCATCTCTTTAGCAATCAACTCAAACTTCAAGTCCAACTGCCCTGTCACCAATAAAACCGGCATATTTAAACACATTAACTCTCCCCAATAAGAAGCTTGAGAACCGGTTCCCATACCGAGTAAACTATTCGCAAGCCCTACTGGATTTTGCTCCAAGCGTTCTTGGCGAATTGCGTCCTTGACCTTTTCTGGCAAAGATTTCTGACTATCGAACAATGCAATGTTTTCCCAGGAATCGATAAAACCTACAAGACCTTGCGTAACAATTCGCTCTACAAGATGTGCGTCATTGGCTCGGCGTTTTCTTCTGGCCTCTTCACTTCGGAGTCCAGGAGAAGCACTTTCTAGAATCAATCCACTAACTCGCACTGGAAATTCACAAGCATAAGCAAGCGCTGTACGCCCGCCCATTGAATAGCCGATAAGAGAAAAGCGATCAAGCTCTAACTGGTCAAACAAAGCATCTAAATTGGCGAGTTGCCGTTCCATTGTATAAAATTCGACTGATTTTGGACTCTCCGTCTTTCCGTGACCAATCAAATCAATGAAAACAAGTTTGTGGTCCGTCCAACCTGTTGCAACTGAGTGCCAGCTTTTTGTAGTGCCCGTAAAGCCATGCAGAAATACTACGGTTTCTTGTTTTTCTCGATTCCTTACTTCTATATGGTAGTGAGTTCCATTAACTGTTAGTTTCATTGCTTAGCCAGCTCCTCATCAAAGCGGCTCCATAATTTACGATGTGTCATCACATTATTTTCACGATTGGTGAACACTTCAATAATCTTCACTGATTTTGTTTTCGGCTCATCTAACGCGGCAGCAAATTGGGCAATCGTTTCAGCAGATACATATTGCGCATCGTACATGTTCGCTGCATCGCTAAACGTTAATCCAGTCGGCGTACCGAACAGTTCTTCAAAATGACGTTCTTCTTGAGACTGAGGCAAATAAGAGAAAATGCCGCCACCATCGTTATTCATCACAACAATCGTCAAATCGGTTTCCTGCATTTTAGACGCAATCAAGCCGTTCATGTCATGCAAAAAGGATAAGTCGCCAATATATAAATACGCAGGTCGCTGTTTTGCCGCTTGTACGCCAAACGCCGTTGACACCACACCATCAATGCCATTCGTCCCACGGTTCGCATACATCATGATATCCCGCTCTGTTGATTGGAAGAAGGTATCCACGTCGCGAATTGGCATACTGCTACCAATGATCAAATCGCAGTTTTCCAATGTCTCAAAAAACACTTTTGCTAACACGCCTTCATCCAACTCTTCTTGACTATGAAGAGCTACAACTTTCCAATATAAAGAGGATGCCTTGGTCCATTTTTCACGGTACGAATTCGTTTGTTTCATTTCTAAAGACAATTGCCACAAACCATTTATAGAAGCCTGAATGTGATGCGTTGCTACCGATTGCGCATCTCGCAACATCGGACTTTCATCAAACACCACATAAGTTTCAGGTCTAGCTGCTGCCAAAAACAAACTCAGTGGTTTTGAAACCGGTTGTGGCCCAATCCGAAACACGACTTGTGGGGTTACTTGTTCTTTAAACTCTTTATTTTTTAACAACGCATCGTATGAATCAACAATCAGATGTCTTGTAGTTGATGGACAATTGCCTCGTAAATTCGATAGTGGATCGGCAAGTACTGGCCAGTTGAGCTTTTGAATAAACTTCCAAAATTCAGGTGGCATCGGTTTGGTCATTTCCCCAACAATTAATAGTCCCCGGTCCTTTTTTAACACGTTCTGCAAAAACACACGACTTTCGGCAGGTAGGGAAAGTTCTCCACCAAAATGGGCAATGTCTCCGCTACTTTCATAAGTTTGTTCAAAATCAATACCGAGTGGTTCACGAAATGGTACATTGATATGCACGGGTCCTCTTGGTTCACTGTTGGCATTTTGAACAGAACGGTGCAAATGACGCGTTAAGAACGCCAATTGATTTTCCGTTTCCGGCATCGGCAAATCAGTTGACCATTTAACATGTGATCCAAACAAATTGATTTGATTGATTGCTTGCGGTGCCCCGACTTCTCGCAACTCGTGCGGTCGGTCAGCCGTTACGACGATTAACGGTACACGTGCGTAGTAAGCTTCGACGACTGCTGGAAAATAATTAGCGGCTGCAGTTCCAGATGTGCATAACAGCATCACCGGTTTACCAGACGCCTTCGCCATGCCCAGCGCGAAATAAGCTGCGGAACGTTCATCGATTTGACGGTATACCGTCAAGCCTTCTTGTTTCATACAAGCATAAGCTAATGGTGTTGAACGAGATCCTGGACTAATGACTGCAGCTGCCACGCCTAGTTCAACTAGTGAATGGGTGAATGCAGATACATATTCTGTTAATGCTTTACGACTCGTCACTCAATTGACCTCCCAATGCCCGGAGCATCGGCCTAAACTTAACCCATGTCTCGTCATATTCTGACTCTGGCGTGGAATCTGCTACAATTCCACCTCCCGCATATAAATAAGCTTCTTTGCCATCTAGTAAAGCCGACCGAATAGCAACCGCAAATTCGCCGTCTCCTTTGGCATCAATCCACCCAACAGGCGCAGCATAATAACCGCGATTCATTGCTTCGTAGTTCCGAATCATTTCCAACGCTAGTAATTTGGGTTCTCCACCGAGTGCTGGCGTAGGATGAAGAACTTGCACCAAATCAAATAGCGTAGCACCTGGATTCAAGTCTCCTTCAACCGGTGTATATAAATGCTGAATATCCCTAATTTTCATCAATTTCGGCAATTTGGGTACGATTGTCCGACTGCAATTCGCTCTAAAAACTTCACTAATCATGTTTACTACATATTGATGTTCAGCACGATTTTTAGAATCTTTCAGTAAAATTTCCCCAAGTTCGGTATCCTTCTCAATGGTTTTTCCACGCGGAGTAGAACCCGCTAAACATGTCGAAAGGGCTTTATGATTTTCCACTTTTACTAATCGTTCAGGAGTCGCACCAAAGAAAAATTGGTCTTCTGCCTCCAAACCAAATAGAAAACTTTCAGGTTGTTCATTAGATACTTGATACAATGCTGAAGTCGGTGTAAACACATCTTCAAATTCCAGTTTCATCGTGCGTGCAATAACGACTTTTTCAACTTCTTTAGCTTTAATAATGTCGGTTACTTGTTTGATGGAATCCAAATAAGCTTGTTTTTTCAGTTCTATACGACCCGTTGTTTGCGGTTTATCGTATTTGTCCACTTCTGATACTTGGGCTGCATGGATCAATTTATCCCGCTCTTTGCGCATCGCCTCAAATTCTGCAAAACTCTCTTGCTTTTGAGTGATTAAATGGATACTAATAAAAGCCTGTTCTCCTTTTAACACTAGTTGAAAAGTCGGCACTGCGAAATAAGCCTGAGGAAATCTCTTCCATTCACTCGCTTTATTGTTTAACGGATCAAACGAAAATCCACCAAATAGAACCGGCTGAACCGAATGCTCTTCATTGACAATTTGGCGACATAAGTTCTGCCAATCTTTTTTTATTTCTTCAAATCTTCCATTTGCCTTGTTTGTAGACAATACATGGGCATGACCGATTCCGACCAACGTAAAGGTCTTTTCCCGATTTTGCCAGTACAGTCGTTTTCCTGAGTGGTCACTTCCGCCGGCTTCAAAAAATGCCAATGCTGACATGCGTGTTACTTCAATTGTTTCCGTATAAAAGCGGTAGCCTTCGTATTGGCTATCCGCAGATTGTTGAGTCGATGAAGACGATTCTGAATTCACCTGATTACCTCCGTTTTAAGACAACAGTCTAGTTTATTCCACAAACGTTCTACTTTTTAATCTCTACCTTCTATCATACTCTTTTCTGCTAAAATCAGCACATCATTTGCTGTATTCACTGTTACTTTGAAGTACAATGAGGAGTGGAAAGAATTAAAGGAGAGAGATATATGACACATTCACTACAAGCAGACAGCGGATGGCGCGTATGGTGGCAACTAACTCGGCCGCATACCTTAACCGCTTCTTTCGCTCCCGTATTCCTCGGAACGATGATTGCTTTACAGTATTCCCCTATCGATTGGATTTTATTCCTAGCTATGCTCGTTGCGAGTTTATTGATTCAAGCAGCTACTAATATGTTCAATGAATATTACGATTTTGCTAGAGGGTTAGACAATGAGAACTCTGTCGGTATTGGGGGTGCAATTGTTCGGAACGGTGTGAAACCGAAAACTGTATTAACTCTAGCTTTATTGTTCTACGGGATTGCTGCAGTTATTGGTCTCTACATTTGTTCACTAACTAGTTGGTGGCTTTTAGTTGTAGGTGCCGTTGCAATGGGGATTGGCTATTTTTATACCGGTGGGCCATATCCTATTGCCTACACACCTTTTGGCGAACTTTTCTCTGGCGTAGTCATGGGCTATTTGATTGTAATCATTGCCTTCTATATTCAAACGGGGATGGTAACCCTAGAAGCATCGTTACTTGCTATTCCGAGCACATTATTAGTAGCAGCTATTATGCTAGCTAATAACATTCGCGATATTGTGGGCGACGAAGAAAGTGGACGCAAAACACTTGCTATTTTGGTTAAAAGACCGGCAGCTGTCAATATTCTTATGTGGTTTTTCATTCTAGCCTACGTATGGATTGTCATCCTTATCCTAGTAGGAATATTGACACCGTGGGCTTTACTAGTCTTCATAAGCGTCATTAAACCTATTAAAGTCGTTCAAATCTTTAAACGTTTTACAGAACCTCTAAAGGTGATGCCGGCGATGAAAGATACTGGAAAAACAAATACATTTGTGGCTTTTTTACTTGGAATTGGGTTACTGATTGATTACCTTCTATAATATAGACAAACAAAAAAGGATTTCTCTAGAAATCCTTTTTTTGTTTGTCTAAAATAATACTTTGAAGAACAGTTAATTATAAGTTATAGTAAATAAATAATTCTAAATTTTCGAATGAGGAGGATATATAGTGAAACCTATCATCATCGGCATTATTGCAGCTTTTTTCTTTGCATTTACTTTCGTACTCAACGCCACGATGGAAGCTGACGGCGGGAATTGGATCTGGAGTGCGTCTCTCCGATACTTTTTCATGATTCCCTTTTTACTTTTGATTGTTGTTTTAAGAAAGAACTTAAAACCACTGTTACAAGAAATGAACAAAAACAAAAGAGCTTGGACCTTATGGAGTTTTGTTGGATTTGGCTTATTCTATGCTCCACTATGTTTCGCTGCAGCCTATTCCCCTGGCTGGCTCATCGCAGGAACATGGCAAATTACCATAGTCGCTGGTACATTACTTGCTCCCTTATTTCTCATTACCATACATAGCAATAAAGAAACTACTCAACTAAGAGGAAAGATTCCTGTTAAAAGCTTGATGATTTCTTTTATCATATTAGCAGGAGTCAGTTTAATGCAACTTGAACATGTAGCAGTTGTTTCTTCTTCAACACTTTGGTTCGGTTTTATCCCTGTTATCCTCGCAGCTTTCGCATACCCATTAGGAAATAGAAAAATGATGGATATATGTGGAGGCAGGTTGGATGCGTATCAGAGGGTTTTGGGCATGACACTAGCTAGTCTACCTTTTTGGTTCATCCTATCATTATATGGGCTTGTTACTGTAGGTGGACCTAGCGCTTCACAAAGCTTACAAACTTTAATTGTAGCAATCAGTTCAGGTGTAATGGCAACAGTACTCTTCTTTAAAGCGACTGATCTAGTTAGAGGCGATATGCAGAAACTAGGAGCAGTAGAAGCGACACAATCAATGGAAGTTTTATTTGCGTTAGCAGGAGAAGCACTTTTCTTGTCAATTGTCTTACCTTCAAGCTTAGCAATAATCGGAATTTTCATTGTAATGCTTGGCATGATTCTTCACAGTCTTAATTCTAGTAAAACGAAAAAAAGTGTTATGCAATTAAATGCATAACACTTTTCTATAATGACCCCTACGGGATTCGAACCCGTGTTACCGCCGTGAAAGGGCGGTGTCTTAACCGCTTGACCAAGGGGCCAAATACTGGCGGAGAAGGAGGGATTTGAACCCTCGCGCCGGTTGCCCGACCTACACCCTTAGCAGGGGCGCCTCTTCAGCCACTTGAGTACTTCCCCAGTATGGCTCCGAAGGTAGGACTCGAACCTACGACCATCGCATTAACAGTGCGGTGCTCTACCACTGAGCTACTTCGGAATGGTGGGCCTAAATGGACTCGAACCATCGACCTCACGCTTATCAGGCGTGCGCTCTAACCAGCTGAGCTATAGGCCCATATGTAATATTATGGAGCGGGTGGGGGGAATCGAACCCCCATCATCAGCTTGGAAGGCTGAGGTTTTACCACTAAACTACACCCGCGTAAAATGGTGGGTCAGGACGGAATCGAACCGCCGACACTTAGAGCTTCAATCTAATGCTCTACCGACTGAGCTACTGACCCACTTTATTTATTGAAAATGGCGGTCCCGACCGGGATCGAACCGGCGATCTCCTGCGTGACAGGCAGGCATGTTAACCGCTACACCACGGGACCATTTGGTTGCGGGGGCAGGATTTGAACCTGCGACCTTTGGGTTATGAGCCCAACGAGCTACCGAACTGCTCCACCCCGCGACAATATTATAATTCAAAAGAAATTCGTCCACACATTTTAAAAAATATGGAGGAGGAAGAGGGATTCGAACCCCCGCGGGATTTGACTCCCCTGTCGGTTTTCAAGACCGATCCCTTCAGCCAAACTTGGGTATTCCTCCGAGATAAAATACATATGGTGGACCTTGCAGGACTCGAACCTGCGACCGGACGGTTATGAGCCGTCTGCTCTAACCAACTGAGCTAAAGGTCCTAAAAAAGTGGCGGCAGAGGGGATCGAACCCCCGACCTCACGGGTATGAACCGTACGCTCTAGCCAGCTGAGCTACGCCGCCGGGATCTTTACTTTAAAAAGTTGGTGGAGCCTAGCGGGATCGAACCGCTGACCTCCTGCGTGCAAGGCAGGCGCTCTCCCAGCTGAGCTAAGGCCCCATTGTTTGGTCGGGAAGACAGGATTCGAACCTGCGACCCCTTGGTCCCAAACCAAGTGCTCTACCAAGCTGAGCTACTTCCCGAACTTGAGTTACTGAGTATAAAAATATGGTGCGCCCGAGAGGACTCGAACCTCTAACCGCTTGATTCGTAGTCAAGTACTCTATCCAATTGAGCTACGGGCGCATATGATGCTATTCACTATTTCGTGAAAAGATGGTGCCGAGGACCGGAATCGAACCGGTACGGTAGTCACCTACCGCAGGATTTTAAGTCCTGTGCGTCTGCCAGTTCCGCCACCCCGGCTAAGGGTCGGTATCACGTGCAAATAAATATGGAGCGGAAGACGAGGTTCGAACTCGCGACCTCCACCTTGGCAAGGTGGCGTTCTACCACTGAACTACTTCCGCAAAAATGGTGCGGGTGAAGGGAGTCGAACCCCCACGCCCGAAGGCGCTAGATCCTAAGTCTAGTGCGTCTGCCAGTTCCGCCACACCCGCGTGGCAATATAAAATTAAAATGGTGAGCCATGAAGGATTCGAACCTTCGACCCTCTGATTAAAAGTCAGATGCTCTACCAGCTGAGCTAATGGCTCGAAAAAGTGGTGCCGGAGAAAGGAGTCGAACCCTCGACCTACTGATTACAAGTCAGTTGCTCTACCAACTGAGCTACTCCGGCAAAAGAAAAAATGGTGGAGGATGACGGGATCGAACCGCCGACCCTCTGCTTGTAAGGCAGATGCTCTCCCAGCTGAGCTAATCCTCCGATATATTGCCCAGCGACGTCTTACTCTCACAGGGGGAAACCCCCAACTACCATCAGCGCAAAAGAGCTTAACTGCCGTGTTCGGGATGGGAACGGGTGTGGCCTCTTTGCCATCATCACTGGACTATTTGGTTTTGAAAGACAAGATTTATTATACCAGTAGTACTGGTGTTTTTCAAGCTTTTTTTACAAAAACTTGGGCTTATTCTTTCAAAACTGGATAAACGACAGGTGAAACAAGCAAGTTTTTCGCATACAATGTGTTGGTTAAGTCCTCGATCGATTAGTATTCGTCAGCTGCACGTATCGCTACGCTTCCACCTCGAACCTATCTACCTCATCGTCTTTGAGGGATCTTACTTGCTTGCGCAATGGGAAATCTCATCTT
>NZ_VOBJ01000003.1:0-375879 GCF_008369335.1 Planococcus sp. ANT_H30
GTGTTCCTCCACATCTCTACGCATTTCACCGCTACACATGGAATTCCACTTTCCTCTTCTGCACTCAAGTTCCCCAGTTTCCAATGACCCTCCACGGTTGAGCCGTGGGCTTTCACATCGGACTTAAGGAACCGCCTGCGCGCGCTTTACGCCCAATAATTCCGGACAACGCTTGCCACCTACGTATTACCGCGGCTGCTGGCACGTAGTTAGCCGTGGCTTTCTGGTGAGGTACCGTCAAGGTACCAGTAGTTACTTGGTACTTGTTCTTCCCTCACAACAGAGTTTTACGATCCGAAAACCTTCGTCACTCACGCGGCGTTGCTCCGTCAGACTTTCGTCCATTGCGGAAGATTCCCTACTGCTGCCTCCCGTAGGAGTCTGGGCCGTGTCTCAGTCCCAGTGTGGCCGATCACCCTCTCAGGTCGGCTACGCATCGTCGCCTTGGTAGGCCATTACCCCACCAACTAGCTAATGCGCCGCGGGCCCATCCTGCAGTGACAGCCGAAACCGTCTTTCCGTACAGCCTCAGGAGAGGCCGCAAACTATTCGGTATTAGCACCGGTTTCCCGGAGTTATCCCGATCTGCAGGGCAGGTTGCCCACGTGTTACTCACCCGTCCGCCGCTAAACAATGGGAGCAAGCTCCCAAAGTTCCGCTCGACTTGCATGTATTAGGCACGCCGCCAGCGTTCGTCCTGAGCCAGGATCAAACTCTCCATTATAGAGTAGTGTTGATTGCTCAATACTGCTGGCGTATCGCCGTCCGAAGACGCACGATTCGCTTTGATCTGCGTGATGCTGATCAGTAAGTTTTGCGCGGGCCGTTTTGCGCGGCCGTTGCTATTTGTTGACGTTTTGCTGTTCAGTTTTCAAGGTTCAGTTTTAAAAAATTGGAGCGGGTGGGGGGAATCGAACCCCCATCATCAGCTTGGAAGGCTGAGGTTTTACCACTAAACTACACCCGCATTATTATAAGGAAGAAAATATGGTGCGCCCGAGAGGACTCGAACCTCTAACCGCTTGATTCGTAGTCAAGTACTCTATCCAATTGAGCTACGGGCGCATTTCGAAAGTTTATGGTGCGGCCGAGAAGAGTCGAACTTCCACGGGATTTCTCCCACTAGGCCCTCAACCTAGCGCGTCTGCCATTCCGCCACGACCGCATTGAATTTCATTTTAGTGACAAAATCTATTGTACTTGATTGCCACCTTGATGTCAATGAGAAAATAAAATTTCTACTTTATCGTCGTTTTGGTTTAATACTAATGGCTGGGGTACCTGGATTCGAACCAGGGCATGACGGGATCAAAACCCGTTGCCTTACCGCTTGGCTATACCCCACTAAAAAATGGCGGTCCCGACCGGGATCGAACCGGCGATCTCCTGCGTGACAGGCAGGCATGTTAACCGCTACACCACGGGACCATTTGGTTGCGGGGGCAGGATTTGAACCTGCGACCTTTGGGTTATGAGCCCAACGAGCTACCGAACTGCTCCACCCCGCGACAATACTATGTAGACTATTTTTTCGTAGTCATTTTAAAACAACATCTTCGTTGTACTAACACCGTAAAGGATAAATCTTTCAAAGACATTTTTTATCTTATCCCTCGTTAACTCTTGTATTAGTGTAACACAGTTATTATCTAACTATAACTTTTCAGATTAATTGTTTTTTAAGAGTTGGTGACCCCTACGGGATTCGAACCCGTGTTACCGCCGTGAAAGGGCGGTGTCTTAACCGCTTGACCAAGGGGCCATGAATGGCTCCGAAGGTAGGACTCGAACCTACGACCATCGCATTAACAGTGCGGTGCTCTACCACTGAGCTACTTCGGAATGACACTTAAGTACTTGTCGACTTTTTCTATTATAAAGAGGTCTAAGAGAATCGTCAATACCTTTTTCATTTAAATTTAATATTTGTTTTCCCTAGCTAAAAAACTTGTTCAAATTGCATCAAAAAAGAGAGCCATTCATAACTGAATCGCTCTCTCTACTTAAGAATTTATTATTGCGCTGTTAGTTTTCCAGAACAACGACCACACCTGTAACGCTCCGTATTCATACGAATCTTCCGCCTGTAATTCGTTTTACATGCAACACATTGGTACACATACAACTTGGCTGCGGGCTTCTTTTTTTTATCTTCCAGTAAAGAACAAAAGCGCGGCGAACCGGTTTCCTTTAGTAATTCCCTGAAGTCCTGATCTCGATGCTTATAGCCTCTTCCTTCTATATGAAGGTGATAATGACATAGTTCATGTTTGATAATGCCTTCGAGTTCCTCATAACCAAATTTCTCATAAGAGCTTGGATTGATTTCGATATTATGAGAACGCAGTAGGTATCTCCCCCCTGTCGTTCGAAGCCTAAAATTAAAAACACCTTCGTGTTGGAAAGGCTTATGAAAACTAGTCAGCGAGATTTCCTTAATCAATCTCGTCAATTCTTCGTTCGTCATGTTAACTCCCCTATTGTTCTAGATTAAAGGATTTGCTCTTTTGGCTGTAGCATCGTCAAAGCAATGCGCCCTTTGTCTTTCTCTACTTTTTCTACCCAAGCAGTGACAATGTCTCCGACCGCTACGACTTCTAACGGATGCTTAACAAATCCTTTTTTCAGTTTCGAGATGTGCACTAACCCATCTTGCTTCACACCAATGTCAACAAACGCTCCAAAGTCGACTACGTTCCGGACCGTCCCCTGCACTTCCATCCCCGGCAACAAATCTTCCATTTTCAAAATATCATTTTTCAATAAAGGTTGTGGGAATTCATCACGCGGATCACGGAATGGTTTTTTCAACGCATCCACAATATCTTTCAACGTAATTTCTCCGACACCCCACTCTGCACTTAACTCGCTTAGCTCGAGTGCTTCAAGTTTTTCAGAGAGCCCTGCTTTTCCAACAGATTTTTTGTCTTCGCCTACTAGTTTCAGCAGTTTTTCTGCAATGTCATAACTCTCAGGATGAATCCCTGTTGCGTCTAATAGGTTCTTGCCTTCAGGAATCCGTAAAAATCCGATTGCCTGCTCATAAGTCTTGGCTCCTAGACGCGGAATTTTTTTCAACTGCGCACGTGTAGTAAATCGGCCATTTTCATCACGCACTTTAATCACATTTTCCGCTACAGTTTTACTTAACCCTGCCACATAATGCAATAACGAAGCAGATGCTGAATTGACATTGACCCCAACTTGGTTAACCGCCGTCTCAACAACAAAAGTTAACTGGTCCGCTAATTTCTTTTGAGAAACATCGTGCTGGTATTGTCCAACCCCCACCGCTTTTGGATCAATCTTTACCAACTCCGAGAGTGGATCTTGTAGACGGCGTGCAATCGAAGCCGCACTCCGCTCTTCCACTTTTAAGTCTGGAAACTCTGCTCGCGCAATGTCAGATGCCGAATAAACACTAGCTCCTGCTTCATTTACAATCACGTAAGAGATATCTGCCGAAGTTTCCGACAAAAAGTCCGCAACAAACTGTTCTGTTTCTCGTGATGCAGTACCATTACCAATTGCCATAATTTCAATTGGGTATTTAGCTGTTAAGCGTTCCATAATTTTCTTCGAGCCGGCTAGATCTGATTTGGGTGGATGCGGATAAATCACTGCCACTTCTAACAGCTTGCCTGTTTCATCAATGACTGCAAGCTTGCAGCCTGTCCGGTAAGCTGGGTCCACTCCTAAAACCATTTTGTTTTTCATCGGTGGTTGCAGTAAAAGATTCCGCAGATTTTCCGAAAAAATATGAATGGCTTGCGTTTCTCCTTTTTCACTTAGTTCAGTTCGAATTTCCCGTTCCACTGATGGTTGGATCAATCGTTTGTAGCTGTCTTCAATCGCTTCGGCTATCACATCTGTTGTTGAATGCGTTTGCTTTATCCAATTATTTTTCATCAAAGTGACGATGCGATCCACAGGCGGATTAATGGAAACTTTTAGAACGTCTTCTTTTTCTCCTCGATTAATCGCTAAAATTCGATGCGGAACAATTTTTTGGATAGCTTCTTCGTATTCGTAATACATTTGGAAGACTTGTTTTTCGTCTTCGTGATTTTTTTTGGCTACGGTGGCAATGGTTCCATCTTTTCGAGTCATATAACGAATTTTCTCTCGAACATCTGGGTCGTCCGCAAATAATTCCGCTAGAATATCCTGTGCTCCTTGAATTGCATCTTCAGTCGAAACGACATCTGCCTGTACATCGACAAATTCCTTAGCCTTTTCAGTCACTGTTTCATCGCCAGGCTCTAGTAACCAATCCGCTAACGGCTGCAACCCTTTTTCTTTTGCGATAATCGCTTTTGTCCGACGCTTTTGTTTGTATGGTCGATATAAATCTTCTAGCCGCTGCAACACAGTGGCATTGTGAATCGCTTTTTCCAGTTCTTCTGTTAGTTTTTCCTGTTCTGATATCGAACGAATCACTTCTATTTTCCGTTGCTCTAAATTCTGAATGTATGTATAACGGTCATCAATCGCTTTAATTTGGACTTCATCCAAAGATCCGGTTGCTTCTTTTCGGTAACGTGCGATAAAAGGTACGGTGTTGCCATCTTCGATTAATGCGATAACTTGCGCGACTTGATTGTTTCGCACGCCCGTTTCTTTTGCGATCAATGTATGAATTTGTTGCGCTTCCATCTAGACACTCCCCTTCATTTCTTTTTTATTTTAACACATTCAGAAAAGAGCAGCCCACGACGTCCCTATTCCTTGTTCAAGATTGTCCATATAAAAAAGAAGCCAACTCATTTGAGTAGGCTTCCTGTTATGAATGTAGCATCATCACCCGTTTGGATGGATTCTAGAATATCACGATACAATTGCTCTGGAACTGAAGCTTTTCGCATCATAGCTTTTGGGTTTCTTAAATCCACCCCATCAGAGTGAATCAAGAACAGATCGTTCTCTACATACGTATACAGTTGAGTACGTAATTTTTGCGGACGTCCTGACAGATAACCCATCACTGGCAATGGATAGATAATTTCATCTGTTGCTTTGCGGTATACATAAAACCGAATATTGCCGACGCAGCTATATTCAAGCGTTTTTTTCTTGAAATCAACTTTAAAAATAGCAACGGCAGCACCACGCTTTTGAAGCATTAATCCATTAAAACGATACATCAATTGATCGATCGTTTCATGATGAAACTCTCTTAAAATCTGAGGGATGACCTGAGACGACTCCCGCGCAATTGGCCCACTCCCTAATCCATCAGCTACGGAGCAAATAAAATAATCATCTGTTAAGACCGTATGGTAACTGTCACCAGATTCATAATTCCCTTTTTTTGCTTCGTTGAAAATAAAAGCATTCACAAGATTATGCTGAATGCTCTCCACTACAAAACTCCGCCCGCTGCTAAAATAGCTTCTTGGAGTTTTTTAATAGCTTTTCTCTGTAACCGGGAAACGTGCATTTGAGAAATACCAAGCTTGTCTCCGGCTTGTTTTTGGCTCAGCTGCTCTATGTAAGTGAATTGGATGATTTGCTTTTCTCGCTCAGAAAGCACGTTCATCGCTTCAGCTACAAGCATCCGCTGATCCACTTTCTCGTAACCATCGTCTTCCTGACCTACTACATCAAATAATGTGACGGTACTACCGTCTGAATCCGCCTCTAAAGAGTGGTCCATCGAAAGTGCTTGATAGCTTTTACCCATTTCCATTGCTTCTAAAATGTCATCTTCTTCAACATCCAGGTATTCGGCAATTTCCCACACTTGTGGCGAACGTTGAAGCTCTCTTGTTAACACTTCAACCGTCGCTTTAATACGGGGCCCTAATTCTTTTATCCGTCGTGGAACATGGATTGCCCAAGTCTTATCACGCAAAAATCGTTTAATTTCTCCGATAATTGTAGGCACAGCAAAAGCCTCAAAGCTACGACCAAATGATGGATCGTACCGTCTGATAGCCCCTAAAAGTCCAAGCATACCTACTTGCGCAATATCTTCGTGATACGATTTCCCATTTGAGTATTTTCGCGCAATGGATTCAACAAGGCGTTTATAATTTAGCACCAAGTTTGTTTGGGCTTCTTCATCTTCTGTCTTTTGGTAAGCTTCAATCCAATCAAGCACCTGCTCTTTAGTAGGTTGATTAGGATGAGACTGTTTCGACATCCTTCTCCACCTGCTCTCCTTCAACATGCTTTGTCATAAAGATTGTAACTCCTTCTTGATGATGAACTTTAACTTCATCCATTAATGTTTCGATTAAATACAAGCCGAGGCCTCCTTCACGGAGAAAAGCACCTTCTTCTTGGTCGTGATACGGACCGACTTTTGCTTTTGTTTCTTCAAAATTAAAGCTTTTGCCGTGATCTGCTACCATAATCTCAATTTTATCTTCATACAGTGCACATCCGATAACCACTTCACCTTGCTCATCTTCTGCATAAGCATGCTGAACTGCATTTGTTACGGCTTCACTTGAAGCGATTTTTAAATCTTCAATATCGTCAAAAGAAAAACCAACACGGCTGGCTAAACCTGAAATGGTAAGTCGTGCAACTCCAACATACTGTGATTTGGCAGGAACGCGCATTTCTACGTAATCAAAAGGACGCATGCTAGTTCCCACCCTTCTCTGCAGATTCGATATCCATAATGTCACCGAGACCTGTAATGTCGAACAGTCGTTTTAGTCGTGCTGAAAGTCCTTTTAACTTTACATGTCCACCATTTGAATTAATTGATTTATAAAAAGCGACAAAAACTCCAAGTCCTGTACTGTCCATATAATTAACGTCGGAAAGATCCAACTCTGCTTTTAATCCTTGGTGATTCTGGTAAGTTTCTAATTTTCCACGCAAAACTGGTGCAGTGTGTGCATCAATTTCTCCGCCGATAAATCCTTCAAGAACATTATCCGATTCAGTTAAGTCTACTTGAATATTCATTGTGATTTGACACCCCGTTTTTTTAAAATTCAATTTCACTAAAAAAAGTCTATTCTAAGCATTAATACCACAATTAGTTGGCAGTTAAACCTGTCGTTAAACTTTTTTATAAATTACTAGCGTGAAATCGTCTTGGAATTGCGCATTTTGCATTCGTTCAAGCTCGTCGTAAACATATTGCACAATGGCTTGTGCCGGTTCTGTTTTTTTATGCTCAATTAACTCATAAATAACTTCGCGTTCGATAAAACCTTCTTCATTTCGGCCTTCAGTTACTCCGTCTGTCATCATGATGACCAAGTCACCATTTTCTAAATCGACTGTATGTTCTTCGTAGACCGCGGCGGGGGATACCCCTAACAGTAGACCTTTTGCATATAACTCCGTAAATTTATTGTCTTTTGCACGATATAAAATAGCAGGTTCATGTCCTGCTGAGCCATAAGTTAAACGCGCTCGTTTAGCATCGTAGTTCCCATAAAACATAGAAACGAACATCGAGTCATCAATACTTTTTTCAACAATTCGATTAATGACACTTAATACGTCTTTGGGTAGCGCATGTGCACTGTTCAAACTATCCATACCAAATTTAATCATAGACATGCAAAGAGCAGCCGGAAGGCCTTTGCCGATTACATCCGCAACTGCCACCCCAGCATAGCCTTCTTGGTCACTAACAAAATAAATATAATCCCCATTCATTTTTCGCGCAGGGATAGAAAGAAGGCCGATATCCAAACCTTCTAATAAAGGCAATTTAGTTTTCAGCAAGGTTTCTTGGACATTTGCTGCCAAATCCATTTCTACTTTTAGCTCTTCCTGTTGTTTGATAAGACTTTGTCGTTCTTGAAGTGCCAATCCGTAATTGATCATCATTTCAATCAAAAAATCAAATGAATGCCAGACTATATCTGGCAATTCACCATAAAGCTCTTGAATTGCTACTTTATGCATGCTGATCACTTCTTCAGGAGCGATATTCTCCAAGATGAGCTGTCGGCTAAAATTTTGGCCGACATACAAATTTTGTTCTGTTTGTTTTTTCATGTATTCATTTAAAATCTCTTTATATTGATTCTCGATTTCCTGAACCATTGGGTGTTCCCCCTAACGAAGCCACTTAGTAGCTCGTATATCTGTGCCTTCACCTATACTAGTTTCGATTTTAAAATCATCCATTAACCGCTTAACGCCTGGAAGTCCTGCTCCCAATCCGCCAGAAGTTGTAAAACCATCTTCCATCACTTGACGGATATCCGGAATCCCTGGACCATTGTCTGCAGCAATAATCAAAATGCCTTTAAGGCCATTTTGGGTTAACTGTTGAATTTCGATCCTGCCTTTTCCAGCATATAAATAAATATTGCGCGCAAGCTCGCTGATAGCCGTCGTAATACGGGCCTGGTCAACCGTGCCAAAGCCAAGCTCTTTCGCTACATTGCGTCCGAGTTGTCGTGCAGCAACAATATCCCATTCTGTTAAAATTTCAACTGAGGACTCACCGTTCATTGTTAAGCCTCCAATTCCAATTGAAGTTTATCCAAACCATTTTCTAAATCTAGCGCTGTCATAACATCTTCAAGTCGAATTCCCAACTCGATTAAAGTGATAGCAACTGCTGGTTGGATACCGGTAATAACTACTCTGGCCCCCATCAAACTCGACATACTGATGACATCCCCCAGAACTTTCGCAATAAATGAGTCGATAAAATCAATCGACGTCAAATCGATGACGACACCACGTGCACTTGTTTCATGTAATTTCGCCAATAAGTCTTCTTGAAATTGAAGAGCCGTTTGGTCATCAAGTTCCCATTGAATCGAGACAATTAATGTATCTCTTAACTTTAAAATCGGAATTCTAAAATTCATCAGTCTTCAACCTCCACAATTTTTCGATTCGTCCAAGCTAACGCCTGTTCTACGCCTCGCTGTAAAGTACTCGTTGTCGTAAAGTCGTTCAAATTAATGCCGAGTGTAACAATTGTCTGGGCAATTTCAGGACGAATTCCGACGAGCATACATTTCGCGCCTACTAAACGAACAGCATCTGCTGCTTGAATAATATGATGTGCGACCATGGTGTCTACTACTGGAACGCCAGTAATATCGAGCAATACAACTTCTGCACGATGCTTCACGACACCTTCCAATAAGTTCTCCATAATCAACTTTGCTCGCTCTGTATCTATTGTGCCTACTAGCGGCATGACTGACACTTTATCGAACACCGGAATTAATGATGCCGACAATTCTTGCAACGCAATTTTTTGCAAGCTTACCGTACGTTCCCATGTTTTAGAGTAGGCTTGAATAGTACTTTCACGAATTGGTGATATCCACTTAGAGAATTCTTCTATATAAGCAGCCAGATTACCTTCATGGATGATTTCTTCTTTTGTTAAGTCTTCGTAAACAATTTCAGCAAAATGATTGATTGCCTTCGTAACAAATGTGATAGACCAACCAAGACGCACAACTTTCTCAGCAAAATCGTTTACACGACTTTCATAAGCTTGATGGCTTTCCAGCAAATTAGAAATCATTAGTTCTGCGAATTCTTGGCTCGTTTGATTCATTAGTTCTTCAGGCATCAACTGAAAAGAACGTTCATTTTTTTCATCTTTCATTTTTTCTTGCCATTTTGAAACGATTTCGGTTAAGTTGCCCTGTATATATTGAGCCATTTGTTTATTCATATAGATTGAAAACCCTCCCTGTGACACTATGTATCGCTAATTTTATCTGCTACTCTTTATTGTATCGGAAATTCGTTTTTTTCACATCTTTTTTGTCAGTAAGGTTACTTCTTTAAAAAAACACCTCGAGAAAGATTCTCGAGGTGCCTTCAAAAGAATATGTATGCTTAAAATTTAACAAGACCTACGCTGATTTCTAATGCTTCGTCTACTTTTTCCATCAAAGTGTCGTCAAGCTGCGTAATTTTGTCGGTCAGTCGCGACTTATCAATGGTTCGCAATTGTTCTAGCAAAATAACGGAATCGCGCTCAAAGCCGTATTTCTTGGCGTTGATTTCTACATGAGTCGGTAATTTGGCTTTTTGAATTTGCGCCGTGATTGCTGCAATAATAACAGTGGGACTAAAACGATTCCCTATATCGTTTTGAATCACCAGTACAGGTCGGGTCCCACCCTGCTCAGACCCGACGACTGGCGATAATTCCGCAAAAAAAACATCTCCGCGTTTTACAATCAAGTTGTCACCCTCCGCTTACGAGTCGGACAGTCATATGCTCCGCTTCATACTCAGCGTGAGAACATTCACAAGCAATCGATAGATTGATTTGAGACATCTCCACGTAGCCTTTGATCATCGCTTCTCGAATATGATATGAGTCATACAGATTTTTTGTCACCCGGCTTGTGGAAACATAAATATAATCTCCACTTTCTTGGACATGCTCATTTGAATGAGTTGTCAACTCTGAAATAAATTGCTTTGGCATTTTCACAACCACTTCTTTTGTCTTTGACTTCTCGTACACAGCCGACACCTCCGAAAATCCCGTTCTTCTGTCTTCGTCTGCTTCATCTTACCATTTTATCAAGCTTGTGAAAAGACAAATCGGAAACCTCCGCGCTTTCCGAGTAAACACGCGGTACTCGTTTTGTTAAGATACAAGGAATTTCATATGGAATCGTCTCCAGTCTATCAGCCCACTCATCAATAAAAATTTGCTGCTCTCCTTGACGTCCAATCAACTGGACTTTTTCACCCACAGGCACCTTTTTAGAAAGTCGAATCATACATTGATCCATACAAATCCGCCCAATAATCGGAGTACGTTGCCCGTTTACTAACACATCCTGCCCTTGTAGTCCTCGCAACATGCCATCTGCATAACCAATTGGAATCGTCCCAACCCACTCGTCTCGTGCCGCACGGTAAGTCGCTCCGTAACTTAACGCTTCTCCAGCTTTTACTTTTTTCACATGAACAATTTCTGTTTCTAGGCTCAGTGCAGGATACAAATGAAATTCCATTTCCTGACCGACGTATGGAGAAGGCGCAATGCCGTACAACGAAATTCCTACGCGCACCGCGTCACTCGTCAACTCTGGATGCATGATGGCGGTTGCACTATTGGATACATGGACCATCACAGACGGATCTTCCAATTGTTTAATGACACTGTTCATAGCGTGAACCTGTTGGTTAAATAGAGAAGAATTCTCTTCGTCTGCAGTTGCGAAATGCGTAAAGATCCCCTTAAAACTAAAGTCGTGATCCGCAATAATGCCTAGCGCCTGATCTACTTCATCCAGTTGAATACCAATGCGTCTCATCCCGGTATCGACTTTCAAGTGAATTTTTAGCATCTCTAAATTCTCTTCCAAATGACTCGCAGCCATCGATAACCAATCAAGAGAAATAGCTGTCACAATAATATTGCGCTGTTGCGCAACCGGAATAAATTTGGCAGGTGTCGCACCTAGTACCAGTAACTCCGTTTCAATGCCTTGGTCGCGCAGGAAAAGAGCTTCGTCTGGTGTTGCAACTGCTAGCATATCGACACCCGTTTCGATGACTGCCTTTGCCACCGCTAAGACCCCATGTCCGTAAGCATCTGCTTTTACCACCGCAATCACTTTCGCATCTCCACTTTTTTCTTGAAACGCTGTTAAATTTTTTTTGATTGCTTCTAGACTAATGACCGCTTTTGTCGGTCGATACTGTTCTGTCATGTTGACACCACCCAGTTAAATTGTTTGTAGAAGAACTTGTGCCGCTGCAAATTCTTTGGAATGAGTAATCGATACTAGACCCGTTTCCATATGCTTGAAATAAATAGACGGCTTGCCTTTAGCGTCTTTTCTAATTTCAATATCTTGAAAAGAACAGGCACCACCAATTCCAGTGCCTTTAGCTTTAGAAAATGCTTCTTTAGCCGCAAAGCGCCCTGCTAAAAACTCTGCTTTTCTCGTTTCTGTTAATCGACTGTATTCAGCCTGTTCAAATTCAGTTAATACACGTTCACGAAATTTTGGTGACTTGGCATCTATTCGTCGAATTCGCGACAATTCAACGATATCTATCCCGATTCCTGTAATCATAAATGTTTCTCCTTTCAATCACAAACCAGTAACAGGTATAATTAAATGTATGAAATAGAGGTGACAAAATGTTTATTCGAACAGAAAGCTTTAAGCAATACTTGCGGCTATATCCGGTCGTTTCTACTTTGATCGCGCTTAATTTATTGGTCTATGTACTGGGTTTATTGCCTTTACTCGGTGATTGGATTTACTTTTATGGCGTTGGATCCAACTTTTACATTGCTGAAGGTCAGTGGTGGCGATTCATTACACCAATGTTTTTACATGGAGGATTGATGCATCTCCTGTTTAACATGTTCTCCTTGTTCTTGTTCGGACCTGAATTAGAACGTTTGACTGGAAAAGTTCGTTTTATTACGATCTACCTGTTGGCAGGATTTTTAGCTTCTGCGGCTACTTACTTTTTACAGCCGCTCGATTACGCACATGTCGGAGCGAGTGGTGCGATTTTTGGAGTCTTTGGTGCATTTGGCGCATTGGTGTATTACGGAGGACGTGCTTTACCGCAACTCAAACAAATTATACTCCCTATTATCGTCATTAGTATAGTCATGACTTTCTTGACGCCAAACGTTAACGTAACAGCCCACATCGCCGGAATGATTACCGGGTTCCTTATTGGACTCAGCTACTTCCACCCTAAACGAATTGTTAGCTGGCGAGCTAAAAAATAAAAACAGCCGGAATACTACATTCCGGCTGTTTTTTTGGACTTTTTTACTCTTCAACCTCTTTTGTTCCGGATGGTTCATACCAAGACAAAATCCGACTTGCGTCTTCTTTTTCCATATGGGCAATCGTTGCAGTAGCTCCTGCCATACCCGCTTTAATCGTTGCATGAATCGATGCAATTCCTTTACGACGCTGGAAATAGCTTTGCGTCACTTGAATAACTTGAATCCTTTTTTTCAAAATATAATAGCGATTTTTACTAAGCCCTCTAAATTGCATCGTTAGTTGCTTTTCAGCTAACGAATAGCCGACCGTCCTGTGCTGCCAAACTCCAGAGATGACAATAATCGGCACAACAAACAACGTTAGCAATCCATATGGATAGAAAAAATAACCTAAAGCGACAAGCCCAGGAAACAGCCAAACTAAATTCAGGCGATAGAAAAAGTGAATGCTGCGTTTCGGCGCCTTAACCAATTCCGGTGTCCATTGCAGTTCCGGAAACAGCTCTGTTAGTATAGGTCGCATCCGACTCACTTTCACTAACGGAAACAGACGAATTTTTTCATCCTTATCGCCAACTGAGCCACCTGCACTTTCAACTACGACCGTCGCATATCCAAAAAGCTCACGCAAAGGATTCTGACTCACTTTAATTCCTTGAACTCGCTTTAACGGAACTGAAATTTTCTTTTTCTCTAATAATCCTCTAGTAATATAAATATGGTCTTCATCGCGTTGAAGGCTAAATTGGTAATTTGCGACAATTGTCATAATTACGGAAATAATCCATGCGATCAATAAGATAAAAAAGAGTGTTAACGCAACAATCAATACACCAAAACGCAAAAATAGCATGACTTCTTCATAAATGGCATCATACGGTATAAACTCAGAAAATTGGGAAAGAAAAATTGCGACTGCTGAAATGACCACGCCAATTCCGCCGGAAGTCGTTGCAAGAATCATTAATTCTTTCATAGACATGCGATAAAGTTCTGTAGTCACTTTTTTAGCAGGAACTTCCACATATTCTATCGGTCCCATTTCTGAAAAAACTGCTTCTGTAGGGTGTTGCTTAGCTTTTTCTATTTCATTTTCGATACGATCTGCATCTTCACGCGAAATTGCCGTTAGTTCAGCTTCGGCCTGTCCCACTTTTCCTGAGCCTGCTGTTTCTACTTTCACTTTTACTAACCCAAATGGTCGATGAAAAATTCCTTCTGTATAATTTAGACTTTGAATCCGTTCGAACGGAATATACCTCTTTTTCTTTACAAATAGGCCATACTCAATTCGTAATTCTCCATCCTCGAACCAATACACAAAACGCTTCCACTTAATAATTCCACCAACTAACAGAAAAATTAGCACAACGCTTCCTATTAATACCGGAATTAACCCCTGCCATCCTTGATTGAACATCGAGCTAATTCCACCGTCTCTGAATAGATTGACTCCAAAAATAATAATGAACGGTAGGATTAATTCCTTTAATCCTTTAATGAAATTTAAAAAAGCCGAAATAGGATGCAATTTATAGCGTTCTTTAGACATCATCTTCCGCCACCCTTGCTAAACCAGAAATTCTAGCTCTTAGTTCATCAGCCTCCGCCGTTATCAATGCCGGAATTGTATGAGTGGTTGCCGCTGTCGAAATCGAAATTTGTGCCAAATCATATTTTCGTAAAATTGGTCCTTGCTCAGTATCTACGTGCTGGACACGAACCATTGGTACTAATGTACGGGTCACAATGAACAAGCCATGCTGTAATTCAATTTCCTGTTCTCGCACTTCATAACGCCAGCGCTGCCAACGAATCTTCGGAAATAAGTAAATGAGCAAAAAGCCAAACAGCAAAATAACCGCGCCATAAACAGCATATAACCATTGTGGCCAATCAAAGAAATACGTTAACACACCTGCCCCAATAGCAACCAGTGCAATAACCGTAGTTTCCATACTGCCGTAAACGCGCCAAACCGTTAAGCCTTTTCTTGAAATTTGATTTTTGGGCTGATTTTCCATCTATTTCTCTCCAATCGCTTCTTTATCAGTATACGAGTTACTTATTCAGACGTTTCATTCCATTGTACATGATATGTAGACAGCAAAAAAGAACGTACGCCAAACAGTTTCCTGTTTGGCATACGTCCTTTGAATTAATCGGTATTAAGATTCGCTACGACGAGTCGTACGTCCTGGACGTCCGCCGCCAGTTGCACTTCCGCCTTCACGACGACGGCTTGCGCCTGAGCTTGCTCCACGGCTTGATGATGGACGAGCTGAACCTGATGAACGATTACCTTTGTAACCGCCGCCTCCAGAACTGCGTCCGCCGCCGCCTTTACCTTTATATCCGCCGCCTCCGCGTGATGGCAAAGGACGTTCTTCGGAAATTGATACTGGAACATCTTCCGGTTCTTTAGTCATTGTTTTAAGAGCTGCTGCAATCAAGTCAACCGCATCATGCTTTTCAAGCATTTGCGCCGCGAATTCACGGTAATCGCCAAGATTGTTTTTCTCTGTCATTTCAAACAATTGTTCCATCGCAACGCGTTTTTGACCAAGTACAGCCTCGTTCGCAGTTGGAGGAATTAAAGCTTCCATTTTTTTCTTCGTAGTGCGTTCAACAATGCCCAAGTAGCCCATTTCACGTGGTGTTACAAACGTTACTGCGACTCCTTTTTTACCTGCACGACCCGTACGGCCGATACGGTGAACATAGCTTTCAGGATCTTGTGGAATATCAAAGTTGTATACGTGTGACACGCCTGAAATATCAAGTCCGCGAGCTGCTACATCTGTTGCTACCAAGATATCGATTTTGCCGGCTTTAAACTGTTTTAAAACAGACATACGTTTTGCTTGGCTCAAGTCACCATGAATTCCTTCAGCAAGGTAGCCGCGGATATTCAAAGCTTTAGCTAATTCATCAACACGGCGTTTTGTGCGTCCGAAAACGATCGCAAGTTCCGGTTGTTGAACATTCAAAAGACGTGAAAGGAAATCAAATTTCTCGCGCTCTACAGATTTCACGTAGAACTGCTCAATGTTTTCAACAGTCATTTCTTTTGATTTGATTTTAACGATTTCTGGCGTTTTCATGAATTTCTCTGCAATGCGACGGATTGCATCCGGCATAGTTGCTGAGAACAACAATGTCTGACGAGTATCAGGAACACTTGCCATAATTGTTTGAATGTCTTCGATAAAGCCCATGTTCAACATTTCGTCTGCTTCATCAAGGATTAATGTGTTGACATTATCCAATTTAAGCGTACGACGGTTGATATGGTCTAATAGACGTCCTGGAGTACCAACGATAATTTGCGGACGGTTTTTAAGTGCACGGATTTGTCGGCTAATTTCTTGGCCGCCGTATACCGAAAGAATACGTACGTTTTTATCTTGTCCCAATCTGTAAAGTTCTTCAGAAACCTGGATTGCCAATTCGCGTGTTGGTGCGATGATTAATCCTTGAACATTACCGTCTTTAGTGTCGATTTTTTCAATCAAAGGAATTCCGAAAGCCGTTGTTTTACCAGTACCTGTTTGCGCTTGTCCAATAATGTCTTTACCTTCCATTCCAAGACGGATTGTTCCCTCTTGAATTGGTGTTGCTTCTTCAAACCCCATACGTTTTACGGACTTTAAAGTTGTTTCGCTAATATTTAACTCTGAAAATTTTACCAAATTTTTCAATCTCCTTTTGTCTTCATCTGATTTACAAATGGTGTACATTTTAGATGAATTCGTGACAAGGGCGAGCCTTTATGAGGAAGTTTCACGTCGAAAATCATACTCTGTAGTTTTAAGTCAGAGGGGATGTGTGAACAGGAAAAGCTCGGGCTTTGCCGAGCGGTCTGATCGGCGGGTGTTTGATACCCTATCTATAGAACAAACCGTTTTGCTCAAAAAAATACTCTTCACGGGGAAGAGTTTCTCAAAAATGTATCCATTGCTTTCAAAAGAATAACATGTATTTTTTTTATTTGCAATCAATACGCAAAGGTTCCAATAATCAGTTTACTCTAATCCTCTGTTCATAAACTCAAAAACGTCCTCGAACCACTCTTCTCGATCTTCGCTATAGCAGATTAAATGTTTGCCAAGCTCCGAACGAATCATCTGTTTTTCAACTGCCCCAATATGGTTATAGATAAAGTCCGCGGCCGAAGCAGGCACTATGCTATCCCTGTTACCTTGGACAATACAAACAGGCACTGTAATCTTAGAATAATAAGGTTCTACCATTTTGACTACTCGCAAAAATTCAATAGCCGAGCTGACAGGTGTATTCGTCAGTTTGTATTGGTAAAGATGCAAAGGTGCATTTTCTGCTATTTTTCCAGACACTATATCTTTTAATGCTTCTTGCACTTCTTTAAGAATCTGTGCTGGGCTAATGTATTTAGCAGCAGCACTTAATAGTACAAGCCGGTCGATCTTATAGCGCATGGCCAAATACATAGCGATCAAACCACCCATCGAAAATCCGACAACAATGATGCGATCCGCTGATTTTTTCAGCCTTTTTAAGGCTAATTCAGCTTCCATCATCCAACTTTCTGCCGACATTCTCTTTAGCGCTAGTTTTTCACCGTGCCCTGGCAGTGTCGGTATTTCTACAATCCAGTCGGTTTGTTCGTTTAAAAAATCAACAAAAGGCTCAACTTCAAACGGTCCTCCTGTAAAGCCGTGTATACAAAGAACACCGGTTTTCAATCCACTCGCCTCTTCTCACCACTTAACAGCGTGGTATTTCAAACATCACCGTCAATTGCACTTTTCCACAACTACGCTGTGACGAAAGGTTCGATAATGTTTTCTAAAGCCATCCCCCGAGAACCTTTTACCAAGATAACGGAGTCTTTATTTGTATAAGTTTGCAACAGCTCGATAATCGGTTCATATTCCGTTTCGCTCCATAATAGCTTGCCTGCATAACTCGGCTGCAACTTATCGTAAAGCCACTTCATACGAGGACCATATAGACAAACGCCTGCTAAATTATCCGAAATGTACTTACTAAGTGCTTCGTGATAGTTTTGCTCATTGTCTCCAAGTTCAAGCATATCCCCTAGCACTACCCACTTTTTATCTTTCATTGTCGTTTCACGAATAAAATTTAGCGCTGCAGTCATTGATGATGGAGCTGCATTGTAAGCGTCGTTAATAAACATCGCACCGTTATCTGCTTGAATCATCTGCATCCGCATATCGGTCAGTGCTGCATCTTTTAAAGATTTACGGATTTGCTCTTCCGATAAGCCTGCTTCGAGCGCTACCAAAATAGCGGCAAGCGTATTTTTCACTTGATGCTCCCCTAAAACTGGAATAGTGAATGCAGCGTCTATAATCCCGCTAACCATAAAGCTGCTGCCATCTTCAGTAGCTTTAATATCTGTCACCGTCAACTCATTGTTGTCGTCGAACCCAAAAGAAACACCTTGTGGAAAAGTTTCCATAAAGGGTTGCAATAGAGGCTCATCGCCATCATAGAAAAGCTTGCCATGCTGTTGTAGACCTGCAGTAATTTCGAATTTCGCTTCGGCGATAGCTTCACGAGATCCAAGGTCTTGCAAATGTGCTTCGCCTATGTTGGTGATAATGGCATAATCGGGACGCGCTAATTCTGACAAAAACTCAATTTGCCCTTTGCCGCTCATGCCCATTTCGAGGACAGCAACTTTCGTGTCTTCTTCTAGAGACAAAATGGTTAGAGGCAAACCTAGCTGATTATTAAAGTTACCTGGCGTTTTCTGCACTTTAAAATAAGGCTTTAAGACACTTGCTACCAGATCCTTTGTCGAAGTTTTACCATTTGAACCGGTGATTCCAATCACAATCGCTGACAATTCATCGCGGTACGTGCGAGCCATCTCTTGCAAAGCTACTTCGCAATCGTCCACAAATAGCAACGGTAAATCTTCTGGTGCTCCTGGCTCGTCGCGCTGCCATAAAGAAGCTACCGCACCTAATTCGATAGCCGAACGGACGTACTTATGTCCATTTACTTTTTCTCCACGAAAAGGGATGAACAAATCACCCGGCTCGAGCGTTCTCGTGTTAATCGAGACCCCTGTAACGTCGAAGCCCTTTAAATTAGTTTTGATGTCTAGCCATTTGGCTACTTGTTCAATCTTTTTTTTCATTTGGTTTCTCCACTCAGTCTATTTTAACTTGCAGTAATTGTTTTTCTTCGTGCCGTTCGATTGCTAAAACGATAAGGCGTTCAATTAACTCCGGATAAGGCAAACCTGTATGTTCCCACAGTAACGGGAACATACTGTAAGGTGTAAAGCCTGGTAATGTATTCACTTCGTTAATCAGAATTTCACTATCCGCTGTGACAAAAAAATCTGCTCGGACAAGCCCAGAACAGTCCAGTATTTTAAAGGCTTTCTTAGCATCTGTTTCTAGTCTTGCATAAACCGATTCGTCTAATTCAGCCGGAATAATCATGGCCGTATTGCCGTCTTTGTACTTCGCCTGGTAATCATAAAAAGCTTTTAACGGCTTAATTTCACCTGCTACTGAACAAGCTGGTTCGTCATTTCCGAGAACGCCAACTTCGATTTCACGAGCGTCCACTCCTTGTTCAATGACAATTTTGCGATCAAATTTCAATGCTTCTTTTACGGCTAAAATTAGTTCTTCGCGATTGTCAGCCTTGCTGATTCCTACACTTGATCCTAAATTAGCAGGTTTCACAAAAAGCGGCCATACAAGTTCTGATTCTATTTTATCCAACCAAAAACTTTGGTTCTGATCCCAGTCTCTTCTTATAAAATACACATAAGGCGTTTGTTTTAAACCTGCCTGCTCAAATAATTGCTTCATTACGACTTTGTCCATACCTGCAGAAGATGCCAGTACACCATTCCCAACATATGGGATATTCATCACTTCAAGAAGACCTTGAACCGTTCCATCTTCGCCATTTGGTCCATGCAACAAGGGAATAATAACGTCCAGCACGTCACTACTTTGTGATGGAAGAAATCCAGAAATATCATTGGGTTTCGAAGATTCTCCAGGCAATTGAAGCTGTTCAATTGTTTTTACTGCACCTTCAAGACGATCCCATTTTCTCCACTCGCCGTCTTGCGTGATATAAATTGGGTAAATTTCATATGCTTCAAAATCTATTGCATTTGTAACTGCTAAGGCTGTAGACAGAGAAACTTCATGCTCTGCCGATTTGCCTCCATATAATAAACCGACTCGTTTTTTCATCCAAGAGACCTCATTTCGTTATCCATATTTCTTAGTTTATCACGAACCTGCAGTGACTAATATTTTTTTCATGTCAGCCACCGAAAATTTTCAGGCCAATGACTCCTGCTAAAATACAGGATAGAAAAAATATTTTTGCCAGTTGCTTGCTTTCTTTGAAAAATATCATACCGACTAGAACGCTTCCTGCAGCACCGATGCCTGTCCATACAGCATAGCCTGTTCCAAGCGCAATTGTTGTTAACGCCAGTGACAGCAAATAAAAGCTAAGCGCGCCGGACAAAATCGTTAGCGCTGTGTACCGTTTTATTTTAAAGCCATTGGATAGTTTCATAGTAGTGACAAACGCCACTTCAAACAATCCCGCAATTATTAATATCAGCCAATCCATCATGACTGCACGCCCTTACTCGAAGTTTCTTTTCCATCTAAAACTTTTAACCCAATTATCCCAATTAGCAATAAACTTAAAAAGAACAATTTTTCTAAACTAGCGTTTTCATTAAATAAAAAGATACCTAAAATAGCTGTACCTGCAGCACCAATGCCAGTAAATACTGCATAAGCCGTACCGATTGGAATTGTTTTCATCGCAATCGCAAACAGCATAAAGCTGATGACGATAAAAACGAATGTTATAAGTGAAGGAACTAAGTTCGTAAAGCCTTCAGCAAACTTCAAGCCAATTGCCCACACAATTTCTGTAATTCCCGCAATCATGAGATAAATCCAGGCCATGTAATTCCCTTCTTTCTTTTCACACTTGCTCTGTTGGAGTAGAGCATCGATCCAAAAAAATGATACCTGCTGCCAGGTATCATTTCCACGTTTTTTGTTTTCTATCGTAGATAATCTTACGTGAAACCCCTTGTTTTGTATATTCTTCAATGTCGGACCAAAATTCATCCAAAAATGAAATCTCTTCTACTGGACGAATGTGCAATTCAATCGTGTTTTTCGTTTTTTCGGGGTCTGCCAATGAAATGAGTACGCCTTCACGATAATTCTTTTTCAAGGATTGAAGAATTTCAGCAGGCAACTCTGGGATTAAGTCTTTTGCTTTACGTCGCCAAAAGTTTTGCCCGTTCTCTTCTCGCCGAATTAAATACGTAAAGTAATTTCCGACCAGCTCATTCAGGCGCTCTAATTTGCGGAAGTAAATTTTTGTGGTTTCTTCTTCTTCACTCGATAAATAGACAAATTCATTTTGAAGAGTTGAATAAAACGGTGTCTTGAGCGGCTCTTTTTTGTGGCCAATATACAGCAATTCGGCTTGTTCCTGAGGCGTCAAAGAATTTAATTGCTTTTCACTCCTAAAATCAATCCAACAAAATTCACTTTTCTTATTTGCACGCGCTCTTCTCAACTGACCAAACTCTTCTTGTGTAGCAAACTCCATATGGGTATGCATATTAAAAGATGCATCTTCATAGGGATGCTTTAACAACAGAAGATTTTTAGGCAATTTCATGGCATCCAAAAAATGGGCAAAAGTCAGTCCGCTGAATAAGGCAAATTGATCAGATTCGTTCAAGTATATATATAAATGCTGTATGTAGACGTCCGCGTTCAACGGTTTTCTCTCCATTTCCTCCACTCCATTCCGTTTCTTATTATACGTCCAAAAAGAAGAAATATGAAACATACCTGCTTCGAAAGCGTCATTACTTTTATCATGCGCATATTGCAGTTATATACGTTATAATAGTTTTCGACTCACAATAATAAAAAGTACAGGTGAAAATACCATGCAAACTAACAAAAGCTTTACCGATCGAATCGACTGGTCGCTAGCTTTCATCTTATTTCTGTTCTTCATCATCAGTCTAGTGGCCATTTCTTCTGCTCAGACTTCTGGTCAGTATTTAACGAACTTTGTTCCAAGACAAGCTTTATTTTATGTTGTTTCTGTCGTAATGATTGGGGTTTTGATGTATTTTGATCCTGAACAATACAAAAAGATGGCTTATTACTTATATGGTTTCGGTATTTTCTTGCTGATTCTACTTATGATTTCGCCTGACGGTGTTGGTCAGATAGCTGAGCCAGTCAACGGTGCCAAAGCTTGGTTTCACACACCATTTGTCAACATTCAGCCCGCTGAGTTTATGAAAACTTTCTATATATTAGCGCTGGCAAAAATGATTTCTACCCACCACGAACAAAATTTGATAAAATCCATCAAATCCGATTTTTTTCTTCTTGGAAAAATTGGTCTTTGTCTGGCTATCCCTCTTGGCTTTATCCTGCTTCAACCTGATTTAGGAACTGCTCTTGTTTTTATTGCTATCACTTTAGCCGTTGTGGTTGTGTCAGGAATTTCTTGGAAGATTATTGCGCCGAGTTTTGGTGGTGTCGCTGTTGTTGGCAGCGTCTTGCTATGGATGACTATTAATGCCCAAGATTTTCTGTCTAGCGCTTTTGGATTAAAACCATATATGTTCGAGCGTATTTATACGTGGCTTGACCCGTATTCCTACGCAGAATCTGGCGGATATAATTTAATTGCGGCATTGAATGCTATCGGATCAGGAGAAGTATTCGGCAAAGGTTATCAAGGACGACAGGTTTACGTGCCGGAAAACCATACAGATTTTATCTTTACTGTGATCTCAGAAGATTTCGGATTTGTCGGAGCGAGTACTGTTATCATCTTGTTTTTCATGCTTATCTATCATTTGACCAAGATAACACTGCAATTCAAAGATATGTTCAGCACTTATGTATGCGCAGGAATTATTGCGATGATCACATTTCACGTATTCCAGAACATCGGCATGACGATTCAACTTTTGCCAATTACCGGAATTCCGCTTCCCTTCATTAGTTACGGAGGTAGTTCGTTGATCGGGAATATGCTAGCACTCGGAATTGTCTTTAGCATGAAATTTCATCACAAGAACTATATGTTCGATAAAAACAAAAAATAAAAACTCCGGCGCAGTGCGCCGGAGTTTTTATTGTTGAGATTGCGCTTGGATTGGTTGCGGCAAGGCAATTGCTTTTATTAACTCGACTCGGGATTTTGTGATTTTTGCTTGGATTCCTAGTTTCGATAAATTTGAAACAATGTTGCGAACGTCTACGTTTTTCGCCATCCAGATCACCTCTTTGTATTTTTCGTTACCTATAAGGACGTATGTAAACTTGCTACGTTTCATAAGCAAGATGCAAATCGTTGACTTTTCTGTGTCTATGTATATAATACCATCATTTCAGAATTTTAAACTTATCATTTTGATGACAATTGCGAAGAAAATGTAAATCCTTTGATTTATATACCCCATAGAGGTATAATATAAGCAGATTTAGGAGAGGAGAATCTTCAGATGAGCGAATTAATTGAAAAACCCTTTGCACTGGATAACTCTTGTCGAAAAAGCCACCATCCCCTCTCCGTTAAAAGGGATTTGACCAACCGTCTGAACCGCGTGGAAGGACAAGTCCGGGGTATAAAAGGTATGGTGGAGAAAGATGTTTATTGCGATGACATCATCACACAACTTGCGGCTACTCAGTCTGCACTAAACAGCGTTACTAAAGTTTTGTTAGAAGGCCATTTAAAAGGGTGCGTTAAAGATCGTCTCGAAAATGGTGAAGAAGAAGTATTAGATGAACTACTTATAACCATCCAAAAAATGATGCGGAAATAACAAGGAGGAAATTATGATGAAAGAACAAATTAATTTACAAGTAGGCGGCATGTCGTGCCAACATTGTGTGAAATCTGTAACAGAAAGTGTTATGGCTTTACCAGGAGTCGACAAAGTAGAGGTCTCTTTAGAAAACGCTTCTGTTGATGTAGCTTATGACGCCTCAGCTATTGATGTGGCTCAAATTGCGGAAGCCATTGAAGATCAAGGATACGATGTCGCAGCTTTAAGTGAGTAACTGCGGAAACGCAGTTATTTTTTTCAAAACATTATACCCCCAATAGGTATATAATTTCAGGAAGGGTGGGAGAATTATGAGCACAAAAAAAACTGAAGTGGCGATTACTGGAATGACCTGTGCAGCGTGTGCGAATCGCGTCGAAAAAGGTCTTCAAAAATTGCCGGGCGTTTCACAAGCTACAGTCAACTTTGCCACCGAAAAAGCTTCGGTCGTCTATGACGATGAGCAAGCCTCTGCATCGGCAATGCAACATAAGATAGAACAATTAGGATACGGAGTGCGACAAGAAGAAATCGACTTTTCTATCCAAGGGATGACGTGTGCCAATTGTTCGGCGCGTATTGAAAAAGTATTGGGTAAAATGGAAGGTGTTCAATTAGCCAATGTCAATCTAGCCATGGAAACGGGGCACATTTCGTATAATCCCAACGCTGTCAAGCCTGAGGATTTTATCAAACGGATTCAATCACTCGGTTATGATGCGATTCTTAATCAGGAAAGCGATGAAGCCACCGACTACAAACAACAGGAAATCAAAAAGAAAACTCGTTTGTTCTGGATATCAGCCGCATTTTCCTTCCCTTTACTGTGGACTATGTTTAGCCACTTCTCTTTCACTTCCTGGATGTATGTACCTGATATTTTGATGAATCCACTCGTCCAGTGGGGACTCGCAACACCTGTTCAATTTTGGATTGGCGCTTCTTTCTATAAAGGTGCCTATTTTTCTTTGAAAAACAAATCAGCTAATATGGACGTTTTGGTCGCACTCGGCACATCGGCCGCTTACTTTTACAGCGTCTATTTAGTTCTTGCCAATTGGAATATGAGCCATAATATGGGGTTATACTTCGAAACGAGTGCGGTCTTAATCACGCTGATTATTTTAGGAAAAGTATTTGAAGCAAGAGCCAAGGGGCGTTCTTCAGATGCAATAAAAAAACTGATGAAGCTTCAGCCTCAACATGCATTGGTCGAGCGCGGAGACGAATTCGTTAGCTTGCCCATCTCAGAAGTTAAAACAGGCGATATTCTATTGATTAAACCAGGAGCATCGATTCCTGTTGATGCTGCTGTTCTTTCGGGCAATTCAGCCGTTGATGAATCCATGCTAACGGGTGAAAGTTTGCCGGTTGATAAAGAAACAGGCGACGCTGTGTTTGCAGCGACCGTCAATTCTAACGGCTCACTTCGCGTGCAGGCTGACAAGATTGGTAAAGATACCGTCTTATCGAATATTATTCGCGTCGTCGAACAAGCACAAGGATCTAAGGCGCCGATTCAGCGGCTCGCTGACCAAATTTCCAGTATTTTTGTTCCTGTTGTCGTAGGAATCGCAGTCATTACGTTTATCACCTGGTATTTCCTAGTTTCACCAGGAAATTTTCCAGCTGCTCTCGAAAGTACCATTGCAGTACTCGTTATTGCCTGCCCTTGTGCACTTGGTATGGCTACACCGACTTCCATTATGGCAGGGTCTGGACGTGCTGCTGAACAAGGTGTTCTTTTTAAAACAGCTGAGTCACTAGAAAACACCAAACATATCGATACGATTGTCTTGGATAAAACAGGAACGATCACCAATGGGCGTCCTGTTGTAACAGACTTTATTCCAGTAGCTAATTTTGACTTAACGGATTTGAAAAATTTGGCGGCTAGCGCAGAAAGTCAATCTGAACACCCTGTGGCGCAAGCCATCTCTGATTTTGGTGACGCTAACCTAAACGTTAGTTCGTTTGAAGCGATACCAGGACACGGCATCCGCGCAACAGTAGCAAATCGCCAAATCGTAATGGGCAATCGACGCTTGATGGAAGGAATCGCAATTGACGAATCTCAAGCAGAAATCTTTGAACGAGACGGCAAAACCGTTATGTTCATCGCAGTCGATGGCCAGTATGGTGGACTTGTTGCAGTAGCTGACACGGTTAAAGAAAATGCCAAACAGGCAATTCAGGAAATGCGCGATATGGGTCTACATGTCGTCATGCTAACCGGAGATCAAGAACAAACAGCAATGGCGATTGCTAAACAAGTCGGCATTGATGAAGTATTTGCAGGCGTTTTACCTGCCGAAAAAGCAGATGTTATTTTAAAACTTCAAGAACAAGGCCGACGCGTTGCGATGGCTGGAGATGGATTGAACGATGCACCTGCTTTAGCTACTGCTGATGTTGGTATGGCAATGGGCACTGGAACAGCGATTGCGATGGAAGCCGCCGACATCACATTAATGCAAGGTGATTTGCTGAGAGTGGTCGACGCGATTCGAATGAGTCGCTTAACTGTCCGCAATATTAAACAGAATCTGTTTTGGGCACTCGCCTATAACACAATCGGCATTCCAATTGCAGCAGCTGGCTTCTTAGCTCCTTGGCTTGCTGGTGCAGCGATGGCTTTCAGTTCCGTATCAGTTGTGATGAATGCGTTGCGACTTCAACGTGTAAAACTAAATAAATAATTATTCATTTTTGAGAGAGCCATTTCTGGCTCTCTTTTTTTCGATCATTGTTCTATAGAAGAAACAAGGGTAAAATAAGGACACATTCTTTTCAGAAAGCGGGAATTTCTTATTATGAAAAAAACCATCTTACTATTGATGTCCGTTCAGTTTTTTGTTTACTTAGGTTTCGGCATTATTATCCCAATTTTACCCGAAGTAATCGTTCAACAAGGTTATTCAGAAATCCATGTCGGTGGACTCATCACGATCTATGCCCTATCTTCTTTTTTCACTGCACCACTATGGGGAAGACTTTCTGATCGAACCGGGCGCAAGAAACTGATCCTTGTCGGTTTAGCCGGCTTTAGCTTGAGTTTTTTCTTATTTTCACTATTTCTAGATCATTTAATGTTATTGTACTTTTCACGTATTGTCGGTGGTTTATTCTCTGGTGCACTTTACACGGCTGTCACAGGCTATGTAGCAGATATCACCACAAATGAAGATCGCAATAAATATATGGGCTTTCTTGGCATGTCGATCGGTCTTGGGTTTATTTTTGGACCTGCAATCGGAGGCTTGCTCGGCTCTGTGTCTCTTTCGTTACCGTTCACGGTTTCTGCAGTACTGGTTCTGCTATTGATGGGCTATGCAAGCCTCGTCTTAAAAGAGCCTGTTCGTAAAGGTGAAGCAACAAAACGTGCGCTTTTGCCAAAAGGCTCTAGCACACTCTGGCAATTCCGTATCCGCTATTTATTTTTAATGTCCTTTATGGTTACCATCTTACTAGCGGGGTTAGAATCAACTTTTCAATTGTTTCAAATTGACCAAATTAGCATTACTCCACTTCAGCTTGGTTATTTGTTCATCGCTAGCGGACTGGTTGATGCCGCGATTCAAGGTGGCGTCGTCCGCCGCATAAAAGATGGTGCTGAAACAAAATGGATCATTGGTGCACAAGTCGTTACAGCTCTCGGCTTGGTTATTCTCCCCTTTACCAACAGTTTGATTTTCGCAGGTGTTGCACTAAGCATCTTTACTGCTGGGAATGCCCTTTCTCGTACTGCATTGGTATCACTGACGTCAAAAGAATCAGGGGGTAAGTACGGTACAGCTGCTGGATTGACTTATTCAATGGACAACCTAGGTCGCATTATTGGTCCTTTGGCATTTACGTGGCTGCTCACCATGCAAGCAGGGGGAATTTATTATTTATCTGCAGCGCTGGCACTAGCTAGCATCTTGCTCATCCTACTGTTTAAAGCTTCTACTAAATCTTTAGCCACAACAAACAAAGCCAATGCTTCTGCGTAATTGGCGTTTCTACTTAGCATAAGCATCGCTGCTAGCGGTGCTTTTTTGTAGTCGAATTTCTTCTAGCTATACAAACAAAATGATTAGCCACATTAAATGAAGTAGGAGAACGCCTGAATAAAGCAAGTTTGCGAAAAAAAGTGTATAACGCCATGTGCGGGATTGAATCTCGATGAATGGTGTAAAGAGGAAGCTGAAGAGACAACAAGACAATAAGATTTTGATGCCGAGGAGAGCTAAGGGAGATAATGACACTAACAATGGATTGGCTTCGTTTATAACACCAAATGAGAGACCTATGTAGGTCAACATCCCATCAAAAAAATTCAAAATGACTAAGCACCAGACATATTTTTTTAACGGGTTACTTTGCTGATCAGACCTCATGCTTTACACCCCATTTACTAGAAATACATGACCTTAGTAATGGGTTACCCTTATTTCTTAATTTTCAGACAATAAAAACAGGTATTTGTTCATATATTTTTTATACACCTAGGAATAACCGATCGATTCTATTAAAACCGAGAAAGCTACTATGCATGCCCCATGTCATTGATTTACCAAGAACTTGACGACAACAAACTCGCAAAAAAGCCCATCACTCTTCATGATAGGCTTTTTCTTTTGTATGATAGCGCTGATAGACGTCGTGAAACTCGAGAAAATGCTGCCAATCCTTTTCGAACTCGGGTTGGATGCAAGAAACTTGGAACAACTGACGCACTTTCAAATAACTGCTGGCACAATGTAACTCAAATCCTGAAAGATGAGCATCTTCGACTAAAAATCGAGTCTCTTCTATTATTTTAAATGTGCGAGACGTCGGGTAGCCAGTAGCCAAGTTTGGCCAGTCTTTCGTATCTTCTTTCATTTGTATAAACCGTTGTTTTAATCGTTCATAACGCGCAGGATACGCTTTTAATGCGCGATGCATGCTTTCTAATAAACTTGCAGAAAACGTAAACGGTACATCTGTTGCATAAAGCCCCAAATCCAAATAACTTGGCAAGTTGTCGTCTGGATCAATTTTATGGCTACTAAAAACGATAGCGACTCCACTTAATGTTCCAAGTGCTTTGCCACTCGTTGCTGTCGCAAGCCACACATTTTCCAATGACAACGGTACGGCACCAAAACTGCTAATGCAATCTAAACACAATTTCACATTTCGCTGTTTACATGTATCAGCTAGTATACGAAAATCATTTAATTGACCAGTAGACGTTTCGCCATGAGCCATCAAAACCCAACTGACATTCTCTTGTTCCAGCTGACGCGCTATTTTTTCCATTTGAAAAGCTTGACCCCACGCTTCTTCAACTACCTCAAATTCCATGCTTAATCGCTGTGCTTGTTGGACTAACCGTTTGCCAAATTCGCCATTTACTAAAATCAGCCCTTTGGAGTTTAGCCGCTTGATTTGCCCAAGCATTGCTTCGTTTGCTAAAGTGCCACTCCCTGAAAGCAGATGTGGAATCATTTCCGTCATTTCTTCGAGCATGCGGTCTACTTCTTGTCGAACTTCACGAAAAGCCGCGGACCTGTGAGAAATAGGTGCTTCTTGAAAAGGAGTAGCGAGTTCCGCAGTTAACGCCACAGGACCAGGTAAAAATAAGCGGCGCTTTGCTTGTAACCTCGCTGCGACAGAATCATTGTACTGATGACGTGTCGTGACCATTGGAACAAAGACAGCTGCGCCTGTCCCCATTGGTTCCGCAAATGCTCGAAAGCCCAGCTGTCCATACAGTTTCATCTGACGGACTGTTCCGGAAATCACTGCCGAGTCAAACCCTTGCTCGAGACAATAATCGGACAGGGCGCGTGCTAAAAGGAAAAAAACACGCCCATTCCGATGTTCTTTTCGAACGGCCAGCAAACGGATTTCACAAACCTTACCGGCATCTGGTAGGAACTCTTCAATAGATCCAATTTTGAGATCCAACGAAAAAGGACGTTCAGAACGTAGCGCAATCATTCCAACTACCTCCACTCCTGACAACACAATTAAGTAGGTATTTTGTTTATGAAATAGATCCGTGCGCGTCCCACTGTCATTTGCTTGGTGTTGAGGAATTTCTTCCACAAAGGTTTCGTAGTTTAAACGCGCAATGTCCTTAAATTCCGCCTCGGTTCGAGCAACTTTGCACCAATACATGATCTTCCGCCTCCCTTCAGCTTCTAAATGCATCTTCTACTTGATAAAGACTCAAATCGATATCAACAAGTTCCCCAAGTGCGAGTTTTGCTAGTTGCCCTCCCAAATAAGGACCTGCAGTCAGACCTGAAGCGCCAAGTCCGTTTGCCACATAGAAGTTTTCGTAGCCCGGAACTTGACCAATAAATGGCAATGCACTTGTGGTAGCTGGACGAAATCCGGTAGCAGCACCCGCCATTTCCGTTTGCCCAAGCCCAGGTGCTGCTTCTAATGTTTTATCTAGAATGTGGTGAATACCGCCCGCTGTTAATTTGTCATCAAAGCCTACTCCGTTTTCATGGGTAGCTCCAGCAACAATTCTACCGTTCGCAAAAGGCACAATGTATTGACCGTAAGGAACCATAGCAACTGGCCAATCGCCTGTACTCTGTTCATCTGCTTGCAACTGAAGAATTTGCGCTTTTTGTGGCACAATATCTAAATCTAATTCCAAGGGTTTGAACAAATCTGCAGCCCATGCGCCTCCTGTCGAGATGACTCGTTCTGCATAGATTTTTTGTCCTTCTACTAGAACGCCAACCACTTGTGAGTTTTCTACAAACAATTCAGCATCGCCGGTTAAACGCTCTGCTCCAAGTTTTACAGCCGAAGAAATCAAAGCGTCTCGAATGGCTTTTCCATCCACTCGAGCCGCTCCGCTGACCCAAAGCGCTCCATATTCCTCTGTCGCATACGGAAAAAGGGCTATTGTTTCTTTTGATGACAGTCTCTTGATGTCTCCCATTTCAGGTGCATCCACTCTTCGTTTATATGCTTTTTGCTCCATCTTATCTAGTTTGCTCTCTTCATGGATGCTAACGATGCCGACTTGTTTGTAACCCGTATCGGTTTCACCTAAAGCTTCAAGCTCACGAATCAATTCAGGATAATACTTGGCACCGCTTTTCGCTAGTCCGTACCATGCTTTGTTTCTTCGCTGCGAAATCCATGGACAAACGATACCCGCTGCCGCTCCCGTTGCTTGTCCTTTATCGCCTCTATCTATTAAAGTGACTGACGCTCCAGCTTTGGCTGCATGGTAGGCAGTAGAGGCTCCTAAAATTCCTGAACCAATAATAATTAATGATTTCATGTAAACACCCAGTTTCCAAAAGTCTTGTGTCTTCATTCTAATCCAGTCAGCCAAGAGACTCAAATCCATCTCATAGATTTAGCCTGATACGGATTCAAATTTAGAATTTCGGGTAAAGCTATTAGTAGTAATGTCAGCAGAAGTTTACCAGAGGAGGAACTAATCTTATGGAAAGAAGTCAATCAACTGAAAACCTATTGCCCATAACTTCTATTCAGAGCGGGTCTGGAGTCGAGATAGCTCCCGATGTATACTGCTATACCGTCCAAGTAGCCAATGTTTTCTTTATCGGCAATCCCGCTACCAGTAACGAGTGGGTATTAATTGATGCAGGCATGCCACATAATGCGAATAAAATCCTCGAGGCCGCAGAAAAACGCTTTGGACCTGAGCATCAGCTCAAAGCCATCATTCTAACACATGGTCATTTTGATCATGTGGGTAGTCTCATTGATATTTTAGAACAATACAAAGTGCCGGTTTATGCGCACCCTCTTGAATTTTCTTACTTAAAAGGCATCACTGATTATCCAAAGCCTGATACGACAGTCGAAGGCGGACTGTTGGCAAAAATGTCAGGCATTTTCCCAGCCAAAGCAATTGATATTTCTGCGCATCTCCATGAACTACCGTCAGATGGCAGCGTCCCAACAATGCCGGGGTGGCAATCGATTCATACACCAGGACATTCAGCGGGTCATGTCTCACTGTTCCGCGAACAAGATCGTCTTCTCATTGCGGGCGATGCTTTTGTTACGGTGAAACAAGATTCGTTGTATAAAGTTCTGCGACAGAAAAAAGAAATACACGGTCCACCTGTTTATTTCACAACAGATTGGCGTGCCGCTTGGGAGTCTGTCTGCAAACTGGCTGACCTTAAGCCTTCAATCGCTGCAACAGGTCACGGCAAACCAATGACTGGCGCAGCTCTCGCTAAAGGATTGGTTGATTTGGCAGAGAATTTTCAAAAAACCGCGGTGCCTGCTCACGGTAAATACGTCCACACAAAATAACTACCATTTATCAGTAGGAACAACTTGTTGGTTCCTGCTGATTTCAAAAAAGAATGACAATTCAAAATACAGTGTTTAGAATTTCGTAGTATGGGTAAATAACTATGATAACCTATTTTACTAAACGACCAATAACACGAAAAGGAGTTGAGCTTTTATGAGTAAGAAAGCATTATTTATTTCGGATCATGGCGATCCATTAGCTGAACTCGGTGGCAAACAAGCGGGTGGCCAAAATAATTACGTAAAGCAATTAGCACTCGCATTAGAAAACAAAGGATGGCAAGTAGACGTCGCAACTCATTGGTGCGATTCTTCAGCACCTCAAATAGAAACGTTCGGGGCAGCATGTCGAGTAATCAGATTGGAATCTGGACATAAAGGATTCGTGTCAAAAGACGAGATGTACGCAATGCTCCCTGCCTTTTATGAAGAGCTAAAAAGTACAGTAAATCTGGAATCCTATGATATTGTCCATACTCATTATTGGTTATCTGGTTTAATCGGTAAAAAACTGAAAAAAGACTTTGGATTGCCTTATGTACACACCGCTCACTCACTCGCATGGGCAAAAGAAAAAGCAACAGGAGTTCATGATCAGCGCCGGATGAATGCAGAAGGAGCTATTTTAAAAAATGCAGACTGTGTACTTGCTACTACTAATAACGAAAAACAATTGATCCAAACTTTTGTCGACTCTCCTTCTCCCATCAAAGTTATCCCCATCGGTGTAGACCAAGCATTTAAAGTACGCGGAAACCGATCACATTTACGCAAAAAATTCGGTTACCACAACCCTCTTTTTGTTTTTGCCGGAAGACTGGAAGTAACTAAAGGAATTTTTACACTGCTAAAAGCTTTTCAATTACTAGTAGAAAAAACGGGTCCTACCGATACACCTTATTTGATTATTGCTGGTGGAGATGCTGAATCTATCGATTTGGAAACAAATTTACCTAAAGACCAAAAATTGCGTGAAGCCGTTCGCGGGATTGAACATCGCGTCGAGTTCTTAGGTTCGCAGTCTCAAGAAGAGCTGGCATTATTATTTAACTCAGCTACAGCTACAATTGTACCAAGCTTTTATGAATCATTCGGAATGGTCGCTGCAGAAGCTCAGGCCTGTGGCAGTCCCGTTGTTGCTTCAGATATTGGTGGATTAAAAAACGTTGTTCAAGATGGTATTACCGGTCTGTTAGTCGAAACAAAAAATGAAATTGACTTGGCGATTGCGATGGAGGTCTTGTCAGCAAATGCATTATTAACTGAACGATTAAGTCGTCAAGCCGTGCAAATTGCGCGCAAAGATTTTGACTGGGATTCTATTTCCAAACGCATAAATACATTGTACGAGGTGATTATCGATGAACAGAGCAACGCATTTGTTGGCAACAGATTTAGACGGAACGCTCGTCGGTGATCGCAATAGTTTAAAAAAATTGATGGATTTTTATAATGACCAAGCTTATACAGTTTCGTTAATTTATATTACCGGACGTCATTACCAATCTGCCTTATCTCTCATGGCAGAACAAAATTTACCGGTTCCCCACGTGCTTATTACAGACGTGGGAACCGGCATTTACATAGGCGATTCATTAAAGCCAGACCTTGAATGGTCTGCATTCTTGGAAAAGTCTTGGATGCCACAACAAATAGAGGCAATTGCTAGAGTGATTCCAGGTTTGGTTTCGCAAAATTTGCCAATCACTACACGCTGTTCTTACTTCGCTTCAGATCTAGCTATTGTAGAAGCTTTTCGTTCACAACTAAATAAAGCCGGCATTCCGCACAAGCTGATTTACAGTGGCGGTCGTGATGTCGATATCCTGCCATCCGGTAGCGGCAAAGGACAGGCTCTTCAATATATTTTGGATAAGTACAAGCTAAATACAGCTAAATTGTTAGTGGCCGGTGATTCTGGAAATGACGTAGAAATGTTGACACTGGGTTTTCCTTCAGTCATCGTTGGCAATGCACAGCCTGAACTACTCAAACAAACTGAGCACCCGTCTATTTACCGGGCCAAACAAGAATTTGCAGGCGGCATTCATGAAGCTTGGCGCTATTTTTATACAGATTGAGCCTAACCCTTTAAGCAGAAATTTGTTTGAAGGGGTTTTTTCTTCGAAATTTAAGGTTCTAGGGTAAAGGTTTGTTTTTTTACCTATATGGTTTATATTTAGTAGGAGATCATTTTGTAATCAGAAGGTTTGCCATATTTAAAGTCCATGAATGTCAAACCACACAACAGGAGGAAATTGAGATGAGCAAAGTTTCGAATTTACAAAAAGAGTCCTTGGCTATGCTAAAAGAAACAAGCCGGACCTTTTTCATCCCAATCAGCTTTTTAGAACCCACGTTGAAGAAAACTGTTGGCTCAGCCTACCTTTGTATGCGCGCGATTGATGAAATTGAGGATCATCCCGAACTAGAAGATCAGATTAAAATTCAGTTACTGAGCACCATTCAACAAATGCTGGAAACAGATTTTAATGAGTCCCAATACTTGGAGCTTGTTGCTCCCTATGAAAATTTTCTTCCTCCCGTTACTATGCGTTTAGCTGACTGGATTAGTGTTTGCCCTGAGGAGATAAGAGGGCAAGTAATGGAATCTACAGCCATTATGGCTGGCGGCATGTCCAAATGGGTAGAAAAAGACTGGGTCATTAAAACAAAAGAAGATTTAGATGAGTATACGTACTACGTAGCCGGACTCGTTGGCACAATGCTTTCAGACATCTGGTACTGGCATGACGGAACAATAACAGACCCAGACCACGCTATCGCTTTTGGCCGAGGATTACAGGCCGTCAATATGTTGCGAAATTACGATGAAGATTTCGAACGAGGTGTGACGTTTGTGCCGGCAGGTTGGACACGTGAAGACATGTTCAATTACGCCAAAAACAACTTGGCTAAAGCTGACCAGTATGTCAAACCCATAAAAAACAAGCGAATTCTCATGTTCTGCAAAGTTCCGTTAGCTTTAGCACATAGTACGCTAAAAGCGTTGAAGTCCGGAAAAGAAAAGATGAGCCGGATGGAAGTCGAAGGCATCGTAGAACAGTTAAAACAAGAAGAACATTTAAGCTAGCCTGCTCCAGCCTGCTGTTTCTAAAGAGGCTGGATTTTTTGAATCTGCGGCTATGGAAAAGCCTGTTTTTCTTTTAATTGCATATTTTTAGACACAGGGATTAAAGGATTGTTGCATTTACTTGTGCAAGTTTTTAAAGTTAGGAGAATTCCAATGACAGTAACCATTATTAGTGTTCTTACGGCAGCCATTTTTGTATTAAACATTATGCTTGCAGCAGCGCTCGTATTTCTTGAACGACGAGATGCCTCTTCTACATGGGCTTGGCTACTGGTCTTATTTTTTATTCCAATTTTTGGTTTCTTCATTTATTTGTTTTTGGGCAGACGCTTGAGAAAAAAGACACTTTTCAAGTGGGAAGGCAACAAACGAATCGGTATCGAAAGCCTGATTGCTCATCAAATGAACGAATTGCACGATCACGAGTTTGAATTTAAAGATCCCAACACAAAAAAGTATTCCGATTTAATTTACTTACATTTAAGAAATAATGGTGCTTTGCTGACTCAAGACAACAGTGTTCAAATTTTTAATGATGGTCGTGAAAAATTTGATTCACTACTCAAGGACATCGCAACTGCCAAAAACCATATTCATATCCAATACTACATTTTCAGATTAGATGAATTAGGCACTCGGATTGTCGATGCTTTAACTGCTAAAGCAAAAGAAGGCGTGAAAGTGCGCTTACTTTATGACGATATGGGTTCACGTAGTTTAAGAAAACGGCATTTCAAAGAATTATTAGCAGCTGGAGGAGAAGTCGAAACTTTCTTCCCCTCAATTTTACCTATCATCAATCCGCGGTTAAATTATCGCAATCACCGAAAAATTGTCGTAATCGATGGCCAAGTGGGATATCTCGGTGGCTTTAACGTGGGCGATGAGTACATTGGATTAAGCCGAAAATTTGGGTACTGGCGTGACACTCATTTGCGTATTGAAGGCAGTGCCCTGCACCCTTTGCAAACACGCTTTATCCGTGATTGGAATCAGGCATCCGTACACCATGACATTGAATACGATGAATTTTTCTTTCCTGTTAAACCAGCGCAAGGAAATACGTCTATGCAAATCGTTTCTAGTGGTCCTGACGAAGATTGGGAACAGATAAAAGACGGGTACGTAAAGTTAATCAACTTGGCTAAAGATTATGTTTACGTACAAACACCTTATTTTATACCAGATGCTACTTTCTACGATGCGATTCGCATCGCAGCTTTATCAGGTATCGATGTCCGCATTATGATTCCAAATAAACCAGATCATCCATTTGTTTACTGGGCAACTTACTCTTACATTGGCCAAATGTTAAGAGCTGGCGCACGTATTTTCACTTACGATAACGGCTTTTTGCATACCAAAATGATTGTAACAGACAATAAAGCATCTACTGTTGGTACCGCCAATATTGATGTCCGAAGCTTTAAATTGAATTTTGAAGTGAATGCTTTTATTTACGACGAAAAGATATCGACTGACCTTGCCGAACTCTTCCATCGTGATATGAAGCTCTCGACTGAATTGACTTATGAAATGTATTTGGATCGCACACGAATGATTAAAACCAAAGAATCGATTGCCCGCCTGTTAGCACCTATTTTATAATAAAAGTGATTCTTTTTATAACTTTTACGAATCTAAATTGGCTCATAAAAAAAACGTCTCCGAAAAAAGGAGACGTTTTTTACTTTCTTAAATTCCTAAATATTCTTCTAATGTAATGTCTTGTTGATAGATTTCAGTCGCAATGTCTTTACCCACATATCGGAAATGCCAAGATTCATGCATATAGCCCGTGATGTGTTCGCTGCCTTCTGGATAGCGCAGAATAAATCCATACTGATGTGCGTTACTCGCTAGCCACTTGCCGCCTTCCGTATCACCAAACGATGCCGAAGCCCAGTGCTGTTCTTTTCCAGCTTCTCCAATATCAAACGTCAGACCTGTTTGATGCTCCGAATAGCCAGGACGTGCACTGTATCGATCTGCTGCTTGTTGACCATCCTTCGCTACATAGCTATCGTACAATTGCTTTTGTCGCGCAAAATCACGATATGTACTAAATCCGTGCAGATTGAGACCCGCTTCAGCCGCTGCTGCTTTCATTGTCTCAAAAGCCGATCGTGCTTCTGGTACTTCTCCAGGTGCATAAGTTTCAGGTAACGGATGCTGCTTGTTTGCCAACAGCACACCGTTAATAATGGTTGGCTCTTTCGGTAATTCAATGTCTTCTGAATAAACCCTAGCATCCGGTGCTTTTTCTGATGATTCCGGTTCAGTTGGATTTACAACTTCGTCTTTCGGCGTTTCTACAGCAGACTCTTCCGTCGACACGGCGTCTGTCAATGCTTTCATGCTTTGCTCGACATCTAAGTCGTGCATATATAACCATACTGCCGCTAATGCAGCCATAATCGCTGACACACCAATCACCGCCCATTTGATAGAGAACTTTTTATTTTTTTGATTTACGCGATTGATAAATTTCATAATAAGCCTTCCTTCTGTCGATTTCTATTTTATTCTATCATTCTTGCTGACGAAATTCTTCGTTAACAAGTCGCTTTTTCTCTTTGTTTTTTAAAAATAGCGATTTACTTCCAGAAGATGTGACAATGTCTTCTTAAAATTTTACTTTACTTGAGTTTTTTAATGGATTTATTAGACAAAAAAAGACCTCATTAATATCAACAAAAAGACCCCCATAAGTTTTTATCTCTTTTCGAATAACTATTTATAAACGCTTAAGGAGCTGGAAGCATTGGATCAACTATCAGAACATGATATCCAGGCATTGATGAATCAATTAGATACACTACTTGAAGAACGTATGAAAGAAAAATATGATTATCCAAAAAAAGCACAATCTCGCTAACGAGATTGTGCTTTTTCTATAATAAGATCGTCCCTAGAACGACAAAGAACAATAGGCCGAACACGACGGACATGCCAAGCATCCATTTAGCTTCCCGGTGCATTCCTTGTGCTTTCATATGACGATAGCGAAAGCTGTTTGTCAGAACGAAGAGCAAAGTCATGAACAGCACAGCTACTTCTAAATAGCCGAACAGGAGAAAAGTCAATGCTGTGACACTCAAAAGTCCAATTGCTATTCCTTGTACAAGTTTCATATTCATATCAGTATCTCCTAAAAAAGAAAGCCGGCAATAGTTGCCGGCTCTCTTTATTATTATTTTTTCTCTTCTACTGCTTCCAGTGCTTTTTCTGGATGATTCGAGTAGAACTTACGACCAATAAAGGTTTGGATAATCAGGAGAATCCCGCCGACTGTCCAGTATACCGGTAAAGCTGCCATCGATGTGAATGAAATGAACATGATCATAATTGGAGAAATGTAGACGAACAATTTCATTTGTTTTTGTTGCTGTTCAGGCATAGTCCATAAAGATACTTTTGCCTGGAAGAAATAGACCGCTCCGGCAATCAAAGTCATAATAACGTCCGGCGAACCTAGACTAAACCATAAGAATTCGTGGGCTTGAACATCCGGCGAATGCAGGATAGCAAAGTACAGACCCATGATGATTGGCATTTGGATAACGACAGGCAAGCACCCCATGTTTAACGGGTTTACTTCGTGTTTTTTGTAAAGCCCCATCATTTCCTGTTGCAATTTCATCTGTTCTTCCTTGTCTTTCGTTTCTTTCAAGCGCTTTTGAATGCCTTCCATTTCAGGACGCATAGCATCCATTTTCACTTTCATTCCCTGCTGGCGTTTGTATGTCCGCAGCATAAACGGCATTAATACTAAACGAATAATAACCGTAATCACAACAATTGCCAACCCGTAACTTCCACCAAACAAGTCACCCAAATAATTCAACGACACGTCAAACGGTTTAACAAAAACCGTATAAAACATACCTTCTTTGTTTTCTACCGCCGAACATCCACTCAATAAAACAACAGCGAACGCCATCATCATTAATAATGTAATTTTCTTTTTCAAATTAGTCACCTTCACCTTTTTTAACTACCTTGAAGTATAACGATAAGCACAACAAAATTCAATCCATGAACAGAACACGCGTGTAATTTTTAATTTTTGTGACAAAATTACGGCATTCCATTTGCTAAATTCATTTTAATGGCAAGAAAAAAAGGAGAATTTCTTCTCCTTACTTGGCATTTGGCAACGTATAGCGGAAATATGGAATGTGCTGGCTATCACGAAATTGCTTTGGTGTAACTTCCGTGTACTTCTTAAAAATTCGCGTGAAGTAACTTTGATTGCAAAAATGAAACTGCTTAGAAATTTCTGAAATGCCTTTATCGGAGTGACGAAGATAGTATTGAGACTCTTCTACACGACGAACGTTCAAATATTCAACTAGTGTAATACCCGCATGTTCTCTAAATATACGTGACAAATGGCTTGTTGAAATACTAAAGTGTTTGGCAATGTCTTCAACCGATAAATCGCGTTCTACTTCATCATTAATGTAAATAACAACTTTGTTGACTGTTTGATGGCCAAAAGAAGGCTGTTTGCGCTCAGAGATAATGGATACAAAAAACTCAATTAACTCATCAGCTACGAACATGAACTCTGAATCATTCATATGTTTGTCGACCAATTCCACACAAGCAGAGTTAAATGCAAATGCTTTTTTAGGCGGCACACGCATTTCATACAGTTTTCGTGCCATAACAGAAGACAGGATGATGTAATAATTACGGATCGATCGGATAATATCTTTTTCGGAACGAAGTGAAAGCATGTCAATTAATTCTCTTAATGTTTCTTTAGCACGCTCTTTTTCAAGGTGGTGAATTTCATACATTAGCTGTGTTTCAATCTCAAAAAATTTATCCAATCCATCAATTTGGTTTAAACTTTCTGTTTCATTCATAAAGATCTTTGAAATAGTTTCTTGAATGGATGGTGCTGTGATAATATTCATCGTTTCCCCGTCTTTCTTTGTACAAGTTTTTGCGGCATTATCTCAACTATATACTGAAATAAACTAAAATAATAGAGTGAAGCTGCTATTTTTGTATTTTATTTATGTAATTTGCTCTATATGTGAATTCTTTCTCTTATGCCTTCAGTAATGCTTTAATACAATTTTTATACTATATAAGACGATTTTACTCTTAATAAGTTTCATTTTTACTCACAAAACTTAATTTTAACAGGAATCCAGAGTAATCTATAGAAATCAGACTTACTGTAAATTCCTGTGTGGTAGTCATATCTGTTGTGCCACTACATTTTAACTAGCAGAATACAAATTTCCCTGTTATTCATCCTCGTTTGGTGGAATTAACGCACGGATATGGCGCGGTAATACTTCAATGATAAATGGAGTTGCGCAGCCTTCATCTCCATCAATATTACTGGATAAAGGTTCGTTTGTTTTAATCGATACTTTTGTCGTATGAATGACTTCTACTGCTGGATCTTCTTCTAACTTTCCTCTAAGTACTGAAGTTGCAATGCGGACAAAAGCTGGCAAAGCAGCATTTTTCACAATATATAGATGCAGTAGACCATCATCTGTTAAGGCTTCAGGAGCTAATTTTTCAAATCCACCTACTGAATTCGTTAAAGCGACGAGCACTAATTTCGCTTCTCCAGACCATAGCCCATTATCATGTTCAACTTCGAAATAGGTTTCTGAGTCAGCTGCAATGGCCTTTACCCCTTCAATAAAATAGGCCAACGCCCCCAATTTGGTTTTTTTTGCTGGATCGATATCATAAGTGGACTCGGCAATGGCACCAATTGCCAGTATATTCATAAAGAACTGTTCTCCGACTTTAGCAATATCTACACGCTTTTCATAACCCGTTTTAAGCGCTTCAATAGCGGACGGTGGGTCCAAGGAAATTCCCAAAGCTCGCGCAAAATCGTTGACCGTACCAAGTGGAATCAGCGAAAAAAGTGGCTCATGAGACTGTTCAGCTATTCCTGATACCGCCTCGTTAATCGTACCATCTCCGCCCATCGCCACGATGAAATCGTATTCTTTCTCACAGGCTTCTGTTGCAAAATGGGTAGCATCTTTTGCTTTTTTAGTTTCCCTTGTATCTACTTCGTATCCCATTGAGACGAGTGTCTTTTCAACTTGGTCGCGGTATTCAGAAGCTTGTTCTTTTCCAGAAGATGGATTTAATATAAACATTGCTTTTTTCATCATCAGACCTCCAATGGTATAATACACTTATAGTTGTCATGTGCCTTATGTCTGGGCAGACAAATTCTACAAACTGTAATTGTTAAAGAAAGTAGGAACCGTCTTGCGTATTTTCATTTATGTGATTATCTTTTTTTCTTTCTTCGACTTGTTCGCCCAGCTACCTATCATGAGTACGTATGCGGTGTCTTTAGGCGCCAGTCCTTTTATCGCCGGATTAGCAGTTGGTATGTATTCATTATCGAATACGTTCGGAAATATTATTTCGGGCATTTTTTCCGATCGAAAAGGCCCATTTGCAATTTTAGTCGTTGGACTCGTGTCGACAAGTACCACATTATTCATCTACTCCTTAATTGACGGACCCTATAGTTTACTCGCAGTGCGATTTTTGCACGGCTTAGCAGCTGGACTTGTAGTTCCCGCGGCCTTCACGTACTTAGCCAATCGAACAGAAACAGCTAAGCGTGGAAAAGGAGCAGCCATATCAGGCGCCTTTATCGGTTTAGCTGCGATTGTCGGGCCAGCTTACGGGGCTGTCTATACAAGTCGAAACAATGTTCCTGAAACGATGCTTCTAACCGGAACGATGATTTTCCTTGTTGGCGTAGCGGCCTTTTTAGTATTGCGTCGAACCGCCGTAACAAAACACAAAACTATCAAAAACTCTGCGTCTTTGATAGATATTCTAAAAAATATCGGATTGATTCGTTCTTTTTCAGGTGCCTTTTTCCTGATGTTCTCACAAGGTGTGCTGGCTTATATGTTGCCACTTAAAGTTGATATCCTTGGATTCGATTCTCAACTTAGCGGCTTGTTGTTGAGCACCTTCGGAATTTCTGCAATCTTAGTATTTCTGCTCCCAACCAACCGAATTTTTGACATCGTTAAACCCATTTATACGTTAATCGCTGGATTTACCATCATGGGAGTTTCATTATTCTTTGTAAGTTTGGTGTCAACCGAACTGTTGCTTTATGTGGGTATGTGTTTTTATGGACTTGGATTTGCTTTGCTGTTTCCGTCCATCAATTCCATTTTAATCGATTCGACCAGCACTTCGTCTCGCGGAAGATCCTATGGTTACTTTTACGCCTTTTTCTCTGCTGGTGTCGTTATCGGTTCTGGTATTACAGGGGCTTTAGCCCTCAATCCCAATCAAGGATTTATTGTCAGTGGCTCTTTATTAGTTGCTTCTGCTTTACTTAATGTGCTGACTTTAAAGAAATAATCGGTAGTAAAAGGGGCTGTCCCAAAAAGTCATGAAACATGACTTTTGACGACAGCCCTTTTGTCTTTTTGTTGCAAAAACAGCTGGAGAAGATTAGGTATGTTTTCTCCACTAATTTTGGTTTCAGAAACGTACGTGAAAGCTTCTTATCTTTATAAATTATCTGTGTTAATTTTGGTTTCTGGAGTAGCAGACTTCGTGTTTTCAGCCTTCTCGCTACCAGCGTCGTTTGATGACAACTTCACATCACTAGTTTCGTTGTCTTTCTTTTTTTGTTGTTGTTCGTTGTAGTACTGGATGCTTGCGGCTGCTCCACCTTCTGCTACCATTTTTTCTTCTCGATCTTCTGTAGTGTCTGAGACGTTATCGTCATTTGCAGTTGAATGATCGTTTTTGTTCAAATTTTGTGATTCCATGTAAGAATTCACCTTCACTTTCGTATCATTAAAAGCCTTAGTGGCTTTTTCACGATTTTCAGGATTTTTAAAATATGCATATGCTCCAGCAGCTAAACCTGCTAATAAGAGACCTCTTCCTCTTGCCATTTACAGCACTCCTTTATTCGTTTTTTTCAATACTTACTATTTACCCCGCTTTTCACAAAGCTAATCCTAAATTAGATGTCAAAAGTATTACAGTTAATTACGCGTCCACTTCATGTCAACGTGCGGGATCCCATCTTCGTCATAGCTTTCTGAAGTAGGTTGGAATCCAAAAGATTGATAGAACTCTTGCAAGTATACTTGTCCTTGCAATTGAATTGCCTGCGCCTGCCATTGTTCCGAAATATAGTCGATGCTCTTTTCGAGCAATTGTTTGGCTAAACCGCGTCCTCTTGCCTCTTCATGCACGATAACACGACCAATTGACGGAAATTCATACTTAAGACCAGCCGGAACTAATCGCGCATAGGCCAATATCGCATCATTTTCACTGTAAAGTAAATGAATAGATTGCTGGTCCAAACCATCTATTTCTGGGTAAGGACAGTTTTGTTCAACTACAAATACATCAACTCGCAACTTTAGCACATCATATAATATCCGTGCTGATAAATCATCAAACTGATAAATTTTAAAATCCATATCTTAATAGTCCCCCCTTTACCTCTATTATTCCACATTAGTGGCTATTCACCTTTATTTTTGATATGATTGCAGAAAGAATTTCAGAGGTGATTACATGATTCGTACCGGTACATCTGCAGATATCTCATCTGTTCAAGAGATCGCCAAAGTAAGTTGGAATGATACGTATGCAGGAATCATTCCCTCTACTGTTCAAGAAAGTTTTCTCGATAAATCCTATTCTACTCCGATGATGGAGATGCGTTTAAAAAGAACCATTTTATTACTGGCGGAACACGAAGGGCAGCCTGTTGGTTTTGCCAACTTCACGAAAGTCGATGAGGATGGCGATGCTGAGCTAATCGCTATTTACATGAAACCAGAATTTCAACGTTCCGGCTACGGCAAGCAATTATTTGACAGTGGTTTAAGCCATCTTGCTAATGGCCATCAGTTATTTGTCTATGTTGAAAGTGAAAATACAAAGGGTCGCAACTTCTATGAAACGAACGGCTTCAAGTTTTTGGAGGAATTCGAAGAATTATTCGAAGGACATCCTTTGCAAACTGCCAAATACGTTTACTACTTAAAAACAGCCGCCTTGTAGAGGTAGCTGTTTTTAAAAATTCAATAAAAAAGACGTTCAGGCGATTTCAGCCTGAACGTCTTTTTTATTTGTGGAACACTCCTATAGTGGACGGTAAGGGGTGTCATCATCATTACGTATTGTTGTATCGTCGTTACGTAATGAATCTTCTTTGCGGTGCAACTGATCTTCTTGGTATTTAAAATCATCACCACGTAAATTCTGATTTGACTCTATCCGAGGTTTTCGGACAAAACACATAATGGCAGCGATGTAAAACAGAATAGACGTTAATGACAACAATCCCGCAAACAATCCTGCAATAATAAAGAATACGCCAGCAATCGATGCTTTCCCTTTTTTACGAAGATTGATTAGCGCCACAATCGCCAAAATTGTACTTAGCGCCAATAATGCAATCGTTACCCATCCCACAACATTAAAACCTGAAGACATCATATCTAGCATTAACTGTACATCCTCTGGATTTGTTATTGTCGGATCTGCTAACATTTCCTCTTCCATGAATTGTCGCATCTCTGGCATAGTCGAATAACTGACCATCGCAAAACCGATTAAAGCCATTGCTAAAATGTTAAAAACAATTCCAATAATACCTAATACTTTTTCACCCGCTCGATTCACGGTGTTCTGAATCATGCGATTCACCTCTTTCTTTTGAGTTCTTAAGCTAGTATACGTAATAATTGCAGAGTTTAGTTGCTTACTTTATGCTTTTCCCTTAATTAAATTAATAAAACCTGTTTAAACAGCTCTCTTCTGGGTATTTTATTAATAACAAAGATTTGAAAGGGGTTCTAAAAAATGGAAAAAAATCTAATTTTTAGTCAAGCAGATTTTATGTACGGAGTTGGTGGAGCATCAGTCTTGACAGCCATCGTTCTTTTTATAACCAGCATTTAAATGGAGGTAATGAATGGAAAACTACATAGCAGACTATTAACAAAAAGCAATCCACTCAATTGAAAGAGGATTGCTTTTTGTATGCCTTTTTGTTGGTATAGCTAATAGAACAGGGTATAAATTTCTATATTTTCACATCGTCGTATTCTTTGTAACGATCAAAAGCAGTTACTGCATAAGAACACACGGGCTCTACTTTAAAATTATTTTTACGAGCAAAGTTCACCGCCTGGTCTAATAATTTTTTAGCCAGACCTTTGTTGCGCATTGATTCATCGACAAAAGTATGTTCAATCACCATCACGTCAGCTAACTTCGTCCACGCAATCTCTGCTTTCATAACGCCTTCTACTTCCAGACGGTAAGCAAATTCATCACTGCCTAATTCAACCAATTTAAAATCCATTTTTCAGTCTCCTCCTATTCACTAATTCCTCTTCAACAGATAAAAACACGTCAATTTCAATATGTTCTGTTACTAAAATATCGAAAGTTACGAACGTTTGTTTATATGTATTTCGCCAAGCAGACCTTCATCTCCTGTTAAAAACACCTAAATAGCTTGCTCTTCTTTACAGAGTAGCTATTCTTTGATTTTTTCACTTACGTTAGAAACCCAAATTAACGGCATGTACCCCGATTTATGAAATTGTTCTTATCTCGAATTCAAGATAACAAACTTATCCTATCATTCACTTTTATTTCCTGCAAACCATTTGATTCAACAAAAAAACAGACACATTCTCGAAAGGAGAGTATGTCTGCTTCAAATTAGTTTATCCAACCGCTAACTGTATCGGCTATTTTTTTAAAGAAAGATTTCACACTTTCCCAGAAGCCTTCGTCATGAACGATTGTCGTAAGCTTATCCTCAATCGTCTTACTCAAGTCTTCCAATTGCGTTGACCACTTTGAAAAGTCAATATCCAATTGACGAATGCGGTCCATCAAATCTACTAATAATTGACGGTCTTCCGGACTCAACTCAATTTGAAGTTTGCTCAATTGTTCTTCAACAATTTGTTCTACTTCTTCGCGTGATGCAGGATTTTTTTCAGCAATTTGTTTTTTGATTTCAGTTAATAACTCACTGACTTTAGCATCTTCTATCCCGCCATCTGCAAGTTCAGTTGCAACAGTTAACTCATCATTGGCGACGTCTGTCCGTTCTGGATCCAACTTTTCACCATTCACTTCATAGGCTTTGTAGATTCCGACAAGTGCCGAATGGCCAGTTACCGCTTTTGGTGCCGCAACTTCTACTGTAGCGTTTTCGATACCCGCTGTCAGCATAGCATTTCCATACATTTCAGAAGTCACTTGTGTGATGTTTTCTGGTGTCACGATGTTAATGACTAATCCTGCGCCTTCATCTTTACGAGTAATTTTAGCAGATGAATACATATTGGCACGGGAATCTCCGTCTTTAATGTACTTGATCAAATCTTCACCGGTCACTTCAATTTCTTCTACGTCTACTTCTTCTGCGACATCTAGGCTGTCAGCTACAGATGCTTTTTCATCAGCTGATAAATTCCCTCCATAGACGACGATTGGCAGACCGAATTTTTCGTTAATGCCAACATTTGCCGAACTGTATGACGGCAATACGACAGACAGTGTAAACAGTAATGCTATGACAGTCATTATTTTTTTCATTTTAACTTGCCCCTTTCTTCAAATTAATACGAAATTAACTTGAAAAGGTTCCTTTACTTAGTTGACTTAGTCCATCCTTCTTCCTGGATGATCTGCCGATTTTTATACAACTTACCAATAGCTCGCTTAAAAGCAGCTTTGCTCATGCCGAAAATTTCTTGAATTTCGTCTGGAGAAGACTTGTCGGTAAATGGCATTTGCCCGCCTGACTCTTCTAGATAACGCATAATTTGTTCAGAATCGTCCAGTAAGCGTTCTTGTTTGCGCGGCAATAAAGAACCATTTAATGTTCCATCATCTTTTACGCCAATAATACGAACTGTTTTTTCTTCTCCTAAACGCGGCTCTTCTTGACGTTCAGTTTCATGGATGAAAATTCGGTGCATATCAGGTACAGATAGCATAAACGTACCGACTGGCAATAATCGATAAGCACGTGCCTGTAAATTTTGATTGAAAACTGTTTCCGGAGCTGGTTGCATCAATTCTAGTACTTTTTCTTCGGTTGCTAGACGTCCGTACAAATCACCGTGACGATCTGTTCGAAGTGTCATAAAAATATGATCACCTTGTTTTGGCCACAACTCCAAAATTTGTGGAAGGTCCGCAGGCAACAAATACACTTCACGTGTCGTGCCAATATCCACTACTGCACCTTCACGCTGAGATACTTTTAATACTTTAGCCCAGCCATACTCACTTGGCAGAATATGCGGAATCATTGGAGTTGCTGAAACGCCACCTTGTCGATTGCGGTAAAGAAAAACTTCAATTTCTTCTCCAATTTCCTGGCCTTCTTCTATTTCTGATTCGTTCATCATTACTTCATCGCCTGAGCCATCTGATAAAATCCATTGCGATGTCGAACGATCTTTCACTTGTAGTAATGCTTTTAATCCTGGGTGTAACGCCATAATTAGCTCCTCCTATTTCTGTTCACTATCTTTTCCTTCTTTTTTTAACTGTTCCAGTTTGTCCCTAAAATCCGGGCTTTCTTCAAGTAGTTGGACCAAATCGGTAATCCGATCGATTGAATTCCAGCTCAAGTGGTGTTCAATGCCTTCAACATCTTCATAGATTCGTTCTTCATCTACACCGATCAATTGGAGAAATTGTTCGAGCAAGCCATGTCGTTCCAATAACCGTTTGCCAAGTTTTTGGCCTCTAGGCGTTAACACAAGGCCTCTATAGCGTTCGTATATCAAGTAGCCATCTTTATCCAGCTTCTGTACCATCTTAGTTACAGATGAAGGTAACACGGATAAGGCCTCCGCGATATCCGATACACGCGCATAGCCTTTTTGCTCAATTAAAGAATAAATGATTTCAATGTGGTCTTCCATACTTGGAGTAGGCAAAATTCTTTCCTCCCTCACGTAACTATGTTCAGTTTACTATACCGCCATCATTGAAACAACTGGACTGAGTTCACCGTAAAACAATTCATTTTTCAGAAAGGTTTAAGGCAATTATCTTAGGGGTAAGTACTTAGTATAATAAATATTAAGTAGAAAGGTTAGGTGAAAAAAAATGGCACGTATTCTTTGGATTATTCTTGCAGTTATTATTGTAGTATGGCTTATCGGATTCTTAATGCAAGTTGGTGGCGGACTCATACACATTCTTTTAGTTATTGCTGCAATTATTCTAGTTATCAACTTAATTACCGGGCGTAAGGGCTTATAACCGCCTTATTTATCACAAACAAAAGAGTTGTCTCAAAAGTCATCTTACCTGACTTTTGGTGGCAACTCTTTTTTGTTTATTCGTCTAATAGCAAAAGCAGGGGGAGAGAACATTCTCCTTACCTGCTTTTTTAAAGCTTATTGGCGGATTTTAGCATAAACACACGTATCGCGAAGCTTGTTTCCTACACGGGAAATCGTATCGTTGCGCAAAATACCTTCTAACTCGAAATTTAACCGGTGTGCTACTGCACGGCTTCGAACATTGTCAGGATCACAGCGAATTTCGACACGATTAGCGCCCAGTTCCTCAAAAGCAAATCGCGTAATGCGCTCTACTGCCTCTGTAACAAACCCTTTCCCCTCAAAACGGCTATCGACCCAATAGCCAATTTCAAATTTCCGCACTTCCCAGTCAATCCGGTGAAGTCCCGTAGAACCAATAAATTGCCCAGTTTCCTTCAAGAAAAAATGCAATCGCAAATCTTTACGCAATTTAAAATCTGCGGCAGCTTCAATTAACGTTGCTTCGGTTTGTGCCAGGTCGGGCTTTTGTTGCGCAAATGGCAACCAAGGTCGGAATGCTTCTAGAGAGTGCATAACAGCTTCGTAACTAGCTTGTGCATCTTCTCTTCTAGGTGCCCGTATTAGCAATCGCTCCGACTCAAACTCGTCAGGAAAATCGAGTAGGACCGGATTGAAAGGTGATTCTTGCGTCTCGATTACGGTATCGTCCCACAAGACCGGCGTGGTAATTCCTGCCTGCCAGTCTTCACGGGTCATACCATAGGTCACTGCATCGTAGTAGCGGTTTTCCCGTGGAGAAAACCACGCTTGCCGCAAATGAGCTTCTTTGACAAAGCCTGTTCGTTCAAAAGCTTTACGCATCGCAAAATTATCGTGGCGCGTATTACCTTCTAGACGAATTTTCTTTTCTGATAATGAAAAAACAAAATCTGCAATCATTTTTAATGCTTTTGGACCATAGCCCTTGTTACGGTAAGGATCCGCAATTCGCAAATCAAAAAGGGGAATGTCGTCTTGCAAATCAAATATTTTCACTAAGCCGACTTGTTGGTTTGCTTCGTCTTCAATCCAAAACGTCGTTACTTGATCTGACTTATAACCGCCTTCTTCAATTGTTTTTTCAATCAAAGCCCGGACTGGATGTTCATGACCATGAAAAGGCCACGAATTTGTTGTCATAAAATGAATTAGCTGTTCCTGCTCTTCCATTGTCCACTCTGTTAACTTCAATACAAAACCTCCAAACGTACCTCACTTCTGAACTTTCACAAGACGTAACGCATTCAAAATAACCAATAGCGTGGCACCCATGTCTGCAAAAATAGCAATCCATAAAGTTAACCAGCCTGGAATAATTAACAGCAATGCAATAATCTTGAGTCCTAACGCAAAGACGATGTTTTCTTTTATTATACGCAATGTCTTTCGGCTGAGTCGAATCGTGTAAGGAAGTTTTTCCAAATCGTCCGCCATCAATGCGATGTCCGCTGTTTCAAGTGCAGCATCTGTTCCTGCTCCACCCATTGCAATACCAATACTTGAAGCCGCTAAAGCCGGTGCATCGTTAATGCCATCTCCGACCATTGCTACTCGCCCATACTGTTTTTGCAGTTCTTTAATTGCCGATAATTTGTCTTCTGGCATTAATCCTGCTCGGACATCTGTGACGCCGATTTCTGCTGCAATAGCTGTTGCTGTTGCTGGATGATCTCCAGTCAGCATGATAATTTGGTTGATGCCCATTCCTTTTAGTTTTTCGATAATCGAAGGGCTTTCTGTACGAATAGCGTCGGCTACCGCGATAATGCCGAGCAATACCGTTTCTGAAAATACAGCTGTCACAGATTTTCCACTCTCTTGCAGTTTACGCGCTTTTTCAGGAATACGTAAGCCTTTTTCTTCAGCCCAATTTAAACTGCCGACGTAAAGAACTGTTTCATTAACAGTGGCATATGCACCTTTACCTGTAACGGAATTGAAGTTTTCAGAAGGATATGTGCTTGCTGCTTGTTTTGTGATAGCTCTAGCTAACGGATGCTGCGACATTGCTTCTACGGATGCTGCAAGCTTCAACAACTCTTGTCGTTCAATTGCGTCTTGCACTAAAACATCCGTCACTTCAGGATACCCTTTCGTTAACGTTCCCGTTTTGTCAAAAGCAACGGCATTAATCCGTCCGGTTTCCTCTAAATGAATACCGCCTTTAATGAGTACTCCTTGGCGTGCAGCATTGCCGATAGCTGTCACTATCGCAACGGGCGTAGAGACAACCAATGCGCACGGACATCCTACTACAAGTACGGCTAATCCTTGATACACCCAAATTTCCCAGTTACCCGTTAGAAATCCTGGAACTAATGCGACTAAAAAAGCGATGACAATGACTGCTGGTGTGTAGTACTTTGCAAACTGATCGATAAATTTCTGAGTCGGTGCTTTTTCAGCTTGTGCTTCTTCGACAAGATGAATGATTTTAGCGATGGTAGTATCTTCGACACGTTTTGTAACCGTGACTTCAAGTGCTCCTTCTTCATTCATCGTGCCTGCAAAAACTTCATCTCCGACTGTTTTGACTGCAGGAATTGACTCTCCTGTAATCGCTGCCTGATTAACGGCGGATTGTCCGCGTAGAACAGTTCCATCCATGGCGATCTTTTGTCCCGGTTTAACAATTAGCACGTCTCCTATGCGAATATCTTCTGTATCCAACTCCATCAGTTCGCCGCCGCGTTGAATGAATGCACGCGCTGGCGCTAAATCCATTAAGCTGCGAATCGACTGACGGGCTTTGTTCATAGAGAACGATTCTAACGCTTCACTGACAGCGAACAAAAAGACCACTACAGCACCTTCACGCCATTCGCCAATAATGACGGCACCAATGATTGCAATCGTCATTAAGGTTTTCATATCGAACTGGAAGCCACTGAGATTTTTCAGCCCAGTCCAAAACATATGATAACCACCTATTGCCATAGAACCCGCAAATAACGCAATCGACCAAGGATGCGTTTCATCTAGTTGAAACGATACGATAATTCCAGCGATCAATAGCAGTAGTGATAGAACGGTCTCTATCGTCTGGCGTCGTTGGTAGAAAGGAACATGCTTGATCTTTTGTTTTTCAGGATAGACACGGATATGATCGAAAGCACCTGCTTTTTCAAGCGCTTCGATCGTTACATTCCCATCAATCGTTAGTTTAGACGCACCAAAATTCAAATTAACATTTTTGATTTCAGGCAAATTCAAGACATTTTTTTCAAATTTAGCTGCACAGCTAGTACACGATAAATTTTCCAGACGATAGGTTTTAACCAATCTCCACACCTTCTTTCGTGTGTTCGTGAGCAATTGTCACCAATTGACGAACATGATTATCAGACAAGGAATAGTAAATTTGTTTTCCTTTGCGCTCAGATTTCGCCAATGCTCTTTCTCTTAAGTAACGCAAATGATGGGAAGCTGTTGCTGTAGAGGACCCAATGACCGCTGCAATATCACAGACGCACATTTCCTCTTCTATTGTTAAGGCGTATGCGATACTCAGTCTTGTTTCATCCGCCAGCGCTTTAAATAAGTTCGCTACATCGCTCAGGTCGGTCATATTTTCTTGTACACGATCAACAACTTCTGGATGGACCTTCGTCACTTCACACAATTCTTTCATACGGCACCTCTTTCATTCAAATAAATGTTTGATTGTTTCTTTCAGTATATTCGCTCTAGCAGCGACAGTCAAACGTCCATTTGAATGAATTGTATTTACATACTAAAAAAAAGGTGATACAGTTTTATAGCCTGTTAGTGAACAAATTCACTAACTAATACGTTGCTACCCGTTCTAAAGCTGTTAGATAATGAGTGATTTCTCATTAGTTTTCATAAAAAAGATGAGGTATGGAGTCAATCCACTAAGACTTTTAATAGAAACAGTTGATTTTCAACAGCCTGGATCAAGGAAAATTATAATAGAAGGAAGTGAACATTTTTGAATACACTATCTTATAAAGAACAATGGTTCGGCAATATCCGCGGAGACGTTTTGGCCGGAATTGTTGTCGCACTTGCACTTATTCCGGAAGCGATTGCTTTCTCAATCATCGCGGGTGTCGATCCGATGGTTGGTTTATACGCTTCGTTTTCAATTTCCGTCATCATCGCTTTTGTCGGTGGACGGCCAGGTATGATTTCGGCAGCAACGGGAGCTATGGCACTCGCTATGGTCTTGCTAGTTCGTGATCATGGTCTGGACTATTTACTAGCCGCCACCGTACTGACGGGTGTGTTGCAGTTAATTTTTGGTCTTTTAAAAGTTGCCCGTTTTATGAAATTTATCCCACGGGCTGTCATGATTGGTTTTGTCAACTCGTTAGCGATTTTGATTTTCATGGCACAAGTACCGTTTATTTTCGGCATTAATGCGTTGACTTACGTTTTTGTTGGCGTTACGTTGGCGATTGTTTATATTTTGCCTCGTTTTTTCACAGCTATTCCAGCACCTTTGATTGCAATTCTTGTCTTGACAGGTGTTGTTATATACAGTGGAATCGATATGCAAAATGTCGGTAGTCTTGGTACCATTTCACAAACATTGCCAAGCTTCTTTATCCCGAGCGTACCATTTAATTTCGAAACTTTACAAATTATTTTCCCCACTGCATTGGCACTTTCCGTTATCGGTTTGCTCGAGTCTTTATTAACTGCGTCGATTATTGATGATGCAACAGAAACTGGATCCGATAAAAACCAAGAAGCACGGGGACAAGGCATTGCAAACATTATTACTGGCTTTTTCGGTGGAATGGCAGGTTGTGCGATGATCGGACAATCAGGCATTAACGTTCAGTCTGGAGGACGTGGACGATTGTCAAGCTTTGTTGCTGGGGCCTTCCTAATGTTCCTCATTATCGTTTTGGGCAATTGGGTTGTCCAAATTCCAATGCCTGTTCTAGCTGGCATTATGGTAATGGTTTGCATCGGTACTTTTGACTGGAGTTCGTTCAAGTATTTAGCGACAGCTCCAAAAGCTGATGCGATCGTTATGTTGTTAACAGTTGTTGTTGTTGTTTATACACATGATTTATCAAAAGGTGTATTTGCCGGTGTTATTTTAAGCGCTATGTTGTTTGCCGCTAAAATTTCTAAGGTCGAAGTGCGTAAAGAAGGATTAGAATCCAATGTGTCGAATAGATATACCATACATGGACAATTATTTTTCGCTTCTTCACAAGATTTTGTTTCTGCATTCGACAAAGTTGAAGCTTCTGAACAAGTTGTATTGGACTTTTCGGATGCAACAGTATGGGACGACTCAGGCGTTGGAGCAATCGACCGGGTCATGAACAAACTGCAAGCACAAGGACAGTCTGTTGAGATTGTCGGGTTAAATGCTTCAAGTCAAAAGCTTGTAGACAAACTAGCAACCTTCAGTACTGCAAGTAAAGGCACATCATAAGGAGGATGCTTTATGTATGAGAAAATTTTAGTGGCAGCAGATGGCTCGGATCATTCAAAACGAGCTGCTCATGAAGCCGTCAGAATGGCCAAAACTAATCCACAGGCTTTTGTCACTTTGCTTTATGTCATCGATTACGAAAAAGCACGGACAGAAATTCTTCATGGCCAAAGCAGCGACGAAGTTCATTTGGAACGTCGTAAGCATCTAGTACCACTCGAAGAAATCTTCCGGTCTGCTGGTATTAACTTTGAAACGAAGACGCTTCACGGTGTTCCTGGACCAACCATCGTCAAACATGCTAATGAGACTGGTTACGATGTCGTCTTGATCGGCAGCCGCGGATTAAACACATTGCAAGAAATGGTACTTGGCAGCGTCAGCCATAAAGTGGCTAAACGCGTTGAGGCACCCGTTATTATCGTCAAATAAATTTAGCTACTTAATAAAAGATCCCTTTGCGATTTTCGCAAAGGGATCTTTTAAAGCATGTAACCATAGCCTAAGCTAAACAGCACAACTCCACTGACTACAGTGAGTAAAACGTAGCCGCCGCCTGTTAACCATTTGCCGCCCTCTAAATCTTTTACAACATCCAAAGCCATCGTTGAAAACGTTGTAAAAGCTCCAAGAAATCCAGTAATCCAAAAAACTGACAAATTGCCGCTGCCTATAAATAGACCAAGTACCAATGAACCAATACTGTTAACTAGCCAAGTTGCGACTTTTGGCTGCCATAATCGACTTTCAACCAATAAGTAAAATACGTAACGCGTGATTGCTCCTAAAAATCCACCAATTGCGATACCGATCATGACGGTACTCCTTTTCGACCAGTCCACAGACCTGCTCCTGCTGCTGCAATGCACGCAACTGTCATCGTCATAGCAAAAACCAAGCCCCACCAGATAGACGACTCTAGCTGGTGGAACCAGTCAGCTGAAAATGCTGAAAACGTCGTAAACGACCCTAACAACCCGGTTGATATCAATAACCTCAGCTCTGCCGATTTCCGAGTTAATCGAACAGCCGCTAGTCCAATTAAAAAGCTACCCGCTATATTGACAAGCCAAAGACCCATTCCTTCTGCGACCGCCATGTATATGCTTGCACGCAAAAGCGATCCGATCATTCCGCCAAGCCCTACCGCCAGTATTCTTTTCATTTCTACCGCCTCGCATCTGTTTTCTTCCAGTATAACTTATTCAGCTTTTAATATTAATATCGATCCTTCCACGTCATCGATGATTTCGGTTTCGTGGAAATCCCCTTCAGCCCAATCGTCCACTTGGTTATGGAAGTAATCCGATTTCAAATGCCCACTCAGTCCAGGACCCACAATATGATAAGCGCTCGATAAATCCGCAAGATCTGCTACAAAACGCCACGATGCTCCGTGATCAACATTACCTTCTGGCGTAGATGCCGCAGCTTGCACGGTAATGTTAGAACCTCCAATTGGCACGGGATCTGGATTAAGAAATTCAGCAAAAATTGGAGATGCACTTGCTAGTGGATGTGGGAAAGTTAATTGATGTTGCTCTCCCCAGTTCCAATCAGCCAAGTCCGTCCCTTGTTCATCTTCAATTTCAGTAACCGCTGTCTCTAATGAATCCACAAGCCATTTTTCCACACCACCGTATTCCGTTACCCAAACGCCTTCTTTCCCAGCAAATGCATTGCGCATCATTTCATCCGTGATGTGATTTTTTCCATCCAACATTTTAAAAACGTCTTTCGGAAACTCTTCGGCAAGCAAAGTCTCCGGTAATTGCTTAATCCATTTATGGAATACTAAAGGCGCAGCCTGTTCTTTACTATCAACTTGGTCCCACTCTTCGAGCATTGTCAATACTTCATCGTAGTCATCCGTTTTACTACGTACCGTAGCAATCATATCCGCTAAAAATTCAGCGGCGTATAAATTCTTCTGGTCCATCTGCAAATCCATCATATCCTGTGCTGTCAATTCATCTGATGCTTCTAGCACCTCCGCAATCCGTTCATAACGATACGGTTGCGCCCAGAAATCAGTAATGTGATAAGGATAAGCATTGTCAATCACTTCATTATTCGCTGTCGCAATAAACCCTTCTTCTGGATTGACCGATCGTGGCAACTCATCAAAAGGTATATAGCCTTCCCAGCCGTAGTCAGCTGAATCTCCCGGAACTGGCAATTGTCCATCTCCTGATTTTCGGATAGGAATCCGACCATTTGCTTTATAGGCGATTGTTCCATCTGTGGAAGCGAAGACAAAGTTTTGCGCAGGTGCTTGAAAATCTTCTAGCGCCAGTTCGAATTCTTCCCAATTGGATGCTTTATTGAAATTTAGTACTGCTTGTAATTCAAGTGTCGGCTCAAGAGCTGTCCACTGCATGGAAAAGACCGCTCCTGCCTGCTCTTTGTCGTACAGTATATTTGAAACAACAGGACCATGCCTTGTCACCAACACTTCAAAGTCTTCCGTTTCTCCGTCTTTCACCTTGATGGGCTCTTTCCTTACTTCTGCTTGTTCCCATGCTCCTTCGTAACGAAACTGTGTCGGATCTTCAGGATTGGGTGTTTCGATATAAAGGTCCTGGACATCCGGTCCAACATTAGTAACACCCCAAGCAATTTCTTCATTGTGACCAAGAATAATTCCAGGAATACCAGCAAAAATAACTCCACTTACATTTTGTTTAGGTGATTCTAAATGCATCTGGTACCAAATAGACGGAGTACTAAGACCAAGATGCGGATCATCTGCGAGCAAAGGTTTACCACTCGCTGTTTTGTCACCTGACACCACCCAGTTGTTGCTGCCGTTAAATTCAGGTGGAATCACAGAAGTGTCAAATTCACCTGCTACTTTGACTGACTGTTGTTTATTTGACGCCAAAATTGCCGGTGCGTTTTCAGGGTATTGGATAAATAACTCGCGCGCTTTGTCTTCTGGAAATTCGTTCAATGCCCAGTGGCGAACAGCAAGTGTGTTCCAATGTCCTCCAAGATCATAAGCCATGAATTTGCCGATTGTCAGCGAATCTACTGTTGTCCACTCGGTAGGTTCATAACCGAGAAGCGCAAATTCAAAACTCAAATCACCATTTTCTTTTGCCTCTTCCATATAAGCATTGACGCCTTCTGTATACCATTCTAGTACTTGCTTAGCTTCTGCATCATAGCCTTCCCAAGATTTTTCAGCAGCATCTCGCAAACTAAAAGTTCGGAAAAACTTATCAGTATCGACTGCATCTGCTCCGATTACTTCTGCCAATTGCCCACTCGCTTGTCTGCGCGATAAATCCATTTGGAACATCCGGTCCTGCGCCTGCACATACCCTTGCGCCCGGTAAAGATCTGCGTCTGTGTCTGCCTGTATATGAGGAACTCCAATTTCATCGCGTGTAACTGTTGCATCGGTATCCAATATAGCTACTGCCACTTGTCCTTCAATAACAGGCTTAGACTTGGTTATGTAAACGTTTACAAATATGAGTGCTGCTACCGCCACTGTGACAAGAACACCCAGAACACCTAAAAGCCATTTAAGCCACGTCTTTTTTTTCACTTTTTTCTCCATTAACTTTCCTCCTCTTTCTTATCGTACTTCATTCGACTAGCGAAGGAAAAATACCTTTTTTCTAAAAAATCCTGCGCTCAGTTACCCGCTCTAAAGAGGCTGCGAAGTCTTTCTTGTATTTTACACCTAAAAAAAATGCCCCTTTTAAGGGACATCCGACAAATCAAGTTCGATCTTCTCCTACAATCTTCACTTCAAGTTCTAAATCAATACCGAATTTTTCCATAACAGTTGTTTTAACCATCTCAATTGTCTGGATATAATCGTTGGCTGAGGCATTGTCTTTATTAACAATAAACCCTGCATGTTTAGTAGAAACTTCCGCACCGCCAAACCCTCGTCCTTGCAAGCCGCTATCTTGAATTAACTTTCCTGCAAAATTACCAGGCGGTCGTTTAAAGACACTGCCTGCGGAAGGAAATTCCAACGGTTGTTTCGTTTCACGCTGATACGTCAATTCACTCATTTTGGCATCAATAACCGTTTGTTTACCCACCTCTAATTCAAACTCAGCAGACAACACGTAAAATCCTTCTTTTGTAATAATGCTCTTTCGATAACCAAGACCTAAATCGTCCTTAGACAACACCCGTTTTTCTCCTTCTTTCGAAAGAACTGTTGCTTGAACGATAATATCTTTAATTTCTCCGCCATAAGCACCGGCATTCATCGCCATGGCTCCACCGATAGAACCTGGGATTCCACAAGCAAATTCAAATCCTGTCAGTTGTTTTGCTGCAGCGGTTTTTGATACCTGTTTAATATTTGCTCCACCTTGAGCATAAACTTTCGTACCTTCTATATGGATCGTTTGTAAACTCTTTAAAGTTAGAACGATGCCACGAAACCCTCCATCTCGAACGACCATATTTGATCCATTTCCAAGAAGTAATAAAGGAATATTATTTGTATATGCGTATTTCACTGTAAATGCAGTTTCATCTTCAGTCGTTGGTGCCACAAAGATATCAGCTGGCCCACCCATTTTAGTTAATGTATGAAGGTGTAGCGGTTCATCCATTTTAACGTGATCATCTGCTAAAAAAACACGCAAATCTACCAACCATTGTTCTTTCGTCATCTAAAGCAAATCCCTTCTAAACTTATAGCTTCTACTAGTATCTAATTTTCAGCCTGATTTGACAAGCAATATAACAAAGTTCAGGTCAAAAGTCCAATTAAACATTCTCTCGAATCTGAGACTTGTTCATCAAAAACGATTGACTTTGAAATTTGATGAGGCTATATTTAGGGTTGTAAGTCGGACCAGGAGGTAGTTGATTTGAAAAAGTGGACGATCGACGCAACACATTCAGAAATTAGCTTTTCTGTAAAACATATGATGATCTCGAATATAAAAGGTTCTTTCACTTCTTATGAAGCAAACGTTGAAGCCAATGAAGAAAATTTGCAGGGTGCATCAATCGACTTTAAAATCGATGTCGCCAGCATCAACACCAATAACTCAGACCGCGACCAACATCTTCTTTCCGCTGATTTTTTTAACGCTGAGCAATTTCCATACATCACATTTACCGCTAATGACATTGTAAAAAAAGACAACGATTATGAATTAACTGGTGACTTCACCATGAAAAACATCACACGACCAACTACTTTCAAAGTAGCGTACGGCGGCAAAGGTACCAACTTATGGGGCAACGAAATAGTAGCATTTACCGTAGCCGGAAAAATAAATCGTCAAGACTTCGGTCTAACGTGGAACCAGGCGCTTGAAGCAGGTGGCGTGATGGTCGGTGAAGACATCAAAATCACACTGGAATTACAAGGCACTCCTGCTTAAAAAGCCCAGTAAAAAGCAGTGAGAGGATTTTTCCTCTCACTGCTTTTTACGTGTCGGTGCTGCAAGGGCGCTTGCGCTTTTCTTTGTCCAGACTCCAGCGCCCAACACCTCGGGTCATAAGTCATCCTGGCTGTGCGGCAAAATGCGCCGCTCTGCCAGTCTGTCTTATGCCTGTCGGTGCTACACGGGCGCTTGTGCTTTTCTTTGTCCAGGCTCCTGCGCCCAACACCTCGGGTCATAAGTCATCCCGGCTGTACGGCAAAATGCGCCGCTCTGCCGGTCTGTCTTATGCCTGTCGGTGCTACACGGGCGCTTGCGCTTTTCTATACTTCTTCGATCTTTTTCAATGGTTTAACCGCGGGTCCGTTTAGTACGTCTCCGGTATAGGAGAACCGCGAACCGTGACATGGGCAGTCCCAAGAACGCTCGGCGTCATTCCAAGCAACATCACATCCCATGTGGGTACATGCGGTATCGACGAGATGGACTTGACCGAATTCGTCCCGGTAACCGCCTGCTTTTTTCTTGCCGACTTTCACTAATGCCCCTTCGTCTTTGCCTAAGTCTTCAACTTTTCTTGATGGTCTTTTCAGCTTACCTGTAACCAATGCCTTAGCAACGGATGCGTTATCTTTCGCAAAATTCTTGGCGTCTTCTATTTTGACTTTTGTGCGGGTTGGACTAAACAAAGCAGCATACCGATTTTCGATACCAAGCACTCGATCTGACAGCATCATACCTGCTAATGCGCCGTTCGACATGCCCCACTTATGAAAACCAGTCGCTACTAGAATATTGTCATAGCCCGCAGTAATTGTTCCGATGTAAGGGATTTTGTCGAGCGTCGTCATATCTTGAGACGACCAGCGATACGGAATCTCTTGAATTCCGAAATGCTCGTCTCCAAACTTCTCAAGGTTATGATAATGCTCCATCGTCTGACTTGAGCTTTTACCTGTCGTATGGCCATCGCCACCAATTAGTAATAGTTTTTCGCCATTTTCATCTATTGCATAACGCAGAGAGCGCGAAGGCAAATCTCCGCTAATGTACATATCATTTGGAACATTGCCGCTTACTTTAGCTGCAATGGCATACGAACGATTGACGGATAAACGCGAAAAATACAAACCGTCAAAATCATTAAATGGGTAATGGCTAGCAACAATCACTTTATTGCATGATAAATGTGAAAGATTTTCAGTTTGAATGACCGGATCGTTTTTGCTCAAAATTTTCATCGCACGTGTCTGTTCGTAAATTTTGCCGCCTAGTCGCTCAATTTCTTTCACCAAGCCTGCCAAAAATTTTACTGGATGAAACTGTGCTTGATTGCGCATGACTACCGCTTCTGTAATAGGAAACGGCAACTCTGCCTCTTCTTTTGCCAATTCGCCGTCAATGCCTAGTTGCCGATAAGCTTCCGCTTCTTTTTCAATCAGTTTTGCACCTGCAGCTGTATGCGCATAGACAAACGCATTATGATGGGAAAAATCACAATCGATATCAAGTTCATGGGCAGTTCCTTCTATAAATTTCAACCCTTCCATATTCGCCTGATAATAGAGTTTTGCTTGTTCTTGTCCGACTATATTAATCAACGAATCATAATATAGGCCATGCTGCGCTGTTATTTTTGCCGTCGTACGCCCTGTTACGCCATCGACTAATTTCCCAGCTTCAATCAATGTCACTTTTCTACCGGCTTTTGCCAGCAAATAAGCACTAATGATCCCCACCATTCCTCCCCCTACAACCGCTATATCTGTAGACTCATTTTCTTGCAAAGCGGGGTAGTTTGGAATATCTTTGTATTCTCTCCAATAAGACTTTTGCTCTTCCGGAACTCGACTCTCGCCATTACTCTGCACTTGCGCCATTCCTCCTTAGAAAGCTTTTTATAGATGTCTACCCCTATTATAAATTCTTAATCAGCTTAGCTATTCGAAAAGCATCATTCTCCAATTATTTGGATATACTGTCGGAAAGAGCTCGAATACTGTCCAAATTTCAGAAATACTGTCCATTTCAGCTCCTTTACTGTCCAATTCGCTGGATTTACTGTCTAAATTAAAAAAGACGACCCGTTAAGGTCGTCTTTATCACTTTATATTATGCATTTACTTTAACTAATGAATTGGCAACTTGTTCTACACGCTGCATTCCCTCAGCTTTGATTTCTTCCGCGCGATCAGGGTACATATTGTGTCCCTCAATGATCACTTCTTCAATGTCAGTGATTCCGAAGAAGTCCATAATCAACCGAATGTAGTTGACACTCATTTCAGCTGGAGCCATTTCAGGTGTTGAATAAACTCCGCCACGTGCGTTCAAGATGATGACTTTCTTATCAGGCACAAGACCGACTGGGCCTTCAGCCGTATATTTGAATGTCACACCTGCACGGTAAACGTAGTCGATGAACGTCTGCAATGGCGCAGGAATTGTTTTATTCCATAATGGGAATGCAAAAACAACCACATCAGCTTCCATAAATGCATCCATTGCTTTGTTAGCCGCTGTCAAAATGCGCTGTTCTAGCTCAGTCATTTCTTCGGCCTTTGCTGATTTTTGCATTGCATCAAAAAAGTCCTGGCCGAAATACGGCATGTCTTCTTTGAAAACGTCGAACGTATTGATATCAAGTTCTGTATCTGTGCCAATCGAATCCATAAACACTTCATACATTTTGCTCGATACCCCTTCAGATGATGGGCGATTATTTGCTTTTACTACTAAAACGTTTGTCATTAGTTTAAAACTCCTCTTGTCATCATATAAAAACTAGTACTATCGATTTAAAAACACTCATTAACTTTAATAAAAAAACAGAGTGAAAGTCAATTACTCTGCTCAGGTATTTTATAAGCCATCACACGAATCTCCTGTGCAATAGCTGGTTTTCTTACCAAGCGGTTTTAATTTAGGACGAATTCCTTCTTCTTCAGCAATTTGCTCTAACGCTTCCACAAAAGCTTCTACTGGCTGGGCTCCGGAAATTGCATACTTACGATTGACCACAAAAAATGGTACACCTTGCACGCCGATTTGACCAGCTTCTGCAATGTCCAACTGGACCTGTCCCATAAACTGGTCCGATTCCAGCACTTTTTCTGCTTCTTCACGCGGCAAACCAATCGTTTCTGCGAGTGTCAATAAAACCTCATAATTGCTGACATTTTTTGCTTCCACAAAATAATGATGCATTAGCTGTTCAGTCAGCTCTGCATCTTTCCCTTGTGTTTCAGCCCATTTCACTAAACGATGAGCAGCTAACGTGTTCGCTTCTACCATATTATCAAAATTGTATTCCAAACCAACAGAGCGGGCATGCTGCGCCACGCCTTCAGTCATTTCTTTCGCTTGTTCTATAGTCTGTCCATATTTTTTCGCTAAACTTTCATAAGTTGGAGTAGTGGAATTGATTGGCGCATCTGGATTCAATTGATAAGCCTTAAACGTAACTTCCGCCTGACTTTCAAAACCCGATTGAACCAACGCTTTCTCTAAAGTCCTCTTGCCTATATAACAGAATGGGCACACATAATCTGACCAAACTTCAATTTTCATATCGTTCACCTCGACACTAACTATAGCAACGAAAACAACAGCACTCAATTTTTTTGCCTGTGACAAAGAAAAGCGCAAGCGATCGTACTAAACCTGACGGGCATAAGGCGCGGTGGCGAAGTGGCATCTTTTCAGCCACACAGCCAACGTGACTTATGACCCGAAGGTTTGATCGCTGGAGCTAGACAAAGAAAAGCGCAAGCGATCGTACTAAACCTGACGGGTATAAGGCGCGGTGGCGAAGTGGCATCTTTTCAGCCACATAGAGAACAAGGTAAGTAGCTGAAGAGATTCTCAATTCTAGCTCAACTAAAAAACTGATCCCCATAAGGGAATCAGCTTAACGCCTCTGTAATTACAGGAACAATTTGCTTTTTGCGTGACACAACGCCCGGTAATAAGACACGGTGATCAACCACACTTGACTTAAATGCACTTTCGATGATGTCTGCTCTTTTACCAAGCACGATAGCCACTGAATTATTATTAAGGATATCCGTGACAACAAACATGAATAAATTTAATTTTTTTGTTAGAATAGCATTTGTCATTAATACTTCTAGTTCTTTTTGGCGAACCATAACTTCTTCTACATCAATTGCGTTAACTTGAGCAACTTCAAAACGGTGGTCGCCTGCTTCGAATTCTTTTGAATCCAATGAGATTAAGTCTTCTAACGTTTTATTGCTCAAATCAGCTCCAGCTTTCAATAAATCCAGACCATAGCTTTGTGCATCGACGCCAGCAATTTCTGCGAGTTCTGCAGCAGCCTTGACATCTTGCTCAGTACAAGTCGGCGATTTAAAAAGAAGCGAGTCCGAAATAATGGCGGATAGCATCAAACCTGCTATATTAGAAGGGACTTCCACATTATTTTCTTTAAATAGTTTTAAGATGATGGTAGTTGTACAACCAACTGGCTCTGCACGGAAATAAAGAGGATCCATCGTTTCAAAATTGGCGATGCGGTGATGGTCCACCACTTCTATCACTTGAACATCTCCGATATCATCAGCACTTTGCTGACGTTCGTTGTGATCCACTAAAATTACTTGTGTAGCTTCCTTCGCAACTTGTGTCACCAACCTTGGCTCATCAAACTTAAAAGTGTTTAAAGCAAATAAAGTTTCGTTGTTTACTTCACCTAAACGAACTGGTTCAGCAAGCATGCCCATTTCATTTTTTAAATACGCATATGAAATAGCCGAACAAATTGAATCTGTGTCCGGATTTTTATGACCTAATACTAAAACGTTTGACATGAATAGTAGCCTCCTGAAATACTTAGTTTCTGTTTTTATTCTATCATATTAACAGCAATTGAAAAAATTAGACTTTATAAATAGTAAATACAACTAACAAACCATTAAGTTTATAGAATTATCAGTATTTTTAAAATTCATTATGTACTTTAGCATATGCCAATGGTATAATATGACTAACTAATCTAAAGTTAGGTGGAAGGAAGAGATGCCTGTGACTATTTTACTGGAAAAGAAATACATTCCTCTGGCTAATTATTTTTCCGGAGTGACAAATTCTTCAATACGATTAACATTTTCTGAAATCGAGCAAATTATGGGACAGAATTTACCTAATGCCGCCTACTTGAATAAAAGCTGGTGGAAAAAAGTAAAAGCACCAGCTAAACATTTTCATGCATGGGCAGATGCTGGTTATTTTGTTAGCGACGTCGAGCCAGATCGCTTTGTCGTCTTTGAAAGAATCGACTCTACAAATGGAACAGGCACAGACGATGATGAAGATCAGGATATTCTATTGATTCGAACAGCAGAGCATGGGGATGCGCGGTCTCTTGCCGCTCTACAAAAAGTTGTAGAATCTGAATCTGATTTCATGCTCTACGCTAAAGACGAACGTACACAATCCACACAAAAAGTTCGCAAACAAATTATCGAGTGGAAACAAAGTGGCTATTCGACTATTATCATTGCCATTCTCAATGGACAGCATGTGGGCTATTTGATGATTGTGGGCAATGACGCAAAACGTGCTGCACACCGCGCCTTCATCGATCTCGGTCTACAAAAAGATGCACAAGGGAAAGGAATCGCTAAATCCTTGCTTAAAAAAGCTGAAGAATGGTCTAAAGAAAAAGGCATTAGCCGGCTAGAAGTGACGGTCGTCGAAGAAAATGAATCGGCCCGTTACTTATATGAAAAAGCTGGTTTTAAATCTGAAGGCATTCGACAAAAATCCATGATAATAAACAACAAACCCCATAACGAAATTTATTTAGCTAAGTTTTTAGACTAGAAAAAAGGAGCAAGCCATTGGCATGCTCCTTTTTTCTATAAACTTAATTTAAAATCGTCAACCATAAGTACAAGCCAGTCAATGTGATAAACAAAGTCGGAACCGTCAAAATGATGCCGATTTTAAAATAATAACCCCAACTAATCTCTACCCCTTTTGTTTTTAATACATGAAGCCATAATAATGTTGCCAGTGAACCAATCGGTGTAATTTTTGGTCCTAAATCTGATCCAATCACATTCGCATAGATTAAAGCTTCTCTAACAACTCCAGTTGTCTCTGTTTCAGCAATTGCCAATGCATCAATCATAACAGTCGGCATATTATTCATAACCGATGACAAAATAGCAGCGATAAAGCCCATGCCAATTGTCGCTGCATACAGACCGTGACTCGCTGTCCACTCGATTGCGGTAGCCAACACCGATGTGAGACCCACATTTTTCAAGCCGTACACGACGACATACATACCGATTGAGAAAAAGACAACCGCCCAAGGAGCCCCTTTTAAGACTTTCATCGTTTCAACTGATTTACTCTTCCTCGCAATGGCTAGAAAAATAATAGCAATCGCTCCTGCAATAAAGGATACCGGAATATTTAAAGCCTCGCTACTGAAATAGCCAATTAGTAAAATTGCTAGCACTACCCAAGATAAACGGAAAATTCTCAAATCTTTTATTGCTGAAGCTGGTGTTTTTAATGCACTGTCATCAAAATGTTTTGGAATATCTTTTCGGAAATATAAATACAAGACCAACATACTTGCAGCTATGCTGAATAAGTTCGGTACAAGCATCCGGATTGCATATTCGGTAAAGCCAATATTAAAAAAATCAGCCGATACGATGTTGACTAAGTTGCTGACAACAAATGGCAAAGAGGCAGTATCAGCGATAAAGCCACTCGCCATAATAAATGGCAAGATCATTGCATCTTTGAATTTCAATGCACGAACCATTGCCAACACGATAGGTGTCAAAATTAGCGCTGCTCCGTCATTCGCAAACAACGCTGCGACAACCGCCCCTAGCATGGTAACTAAGAAAAACATCCGCAAGCCACTGCCTTTGGCAAAACGTGCCATATGTAAAGCTGCCCATTCGAAAAAACCAATTTCATCAAGAATCAACGAAATGATAATCAATGCAACAAACGTTAAGGTCGCATTCCAAACAATTCCCGTTACGTCCCAGACATCCCCAAAATCAACTACGCCAAACAGCAAGGCAACAATTGCCCCAGCAATAGCAGACCAGCCGATTGACAAGCCTTTTGGCTGCCAAATCACAAAAATCAATGTAACGATAAATATAAAACTTGCTAACCAAACATCCACTTTCACACAACTCCTTATTCACAATTTGCTACTCTTTCTTCTACAATCAATAAACCACTGGCGCAAACTCTAACTAATCGAGTCATCATTATATTCACACTGCACTTGCTCTATTTATCGCTACAGCACTCCCTCATTATATAAGCATTTACTTATGTATTCAAGAGACAATCTTAAAAGCTAATTTGGTTTATGTAATCTGTATGTTAGATTTTCCCTACATAAAAAGCGGCTGTCTCACAAGGTCATGAACAATGACTTTGTGAGACAGCCGCTTTTGCCCGCTAAAGAAAAGCCAAAGCAGTGTTTACAGATGAATCCATAGCGCAAATCTAGGACCGGTACACAATTGACCTAGCAAGTGTCTTCCGTCCTATCAAGAGCAATCGTGCGTTTTAGAAATTTCACCTCCAAACCTCGAAAAAGTGCATGTCAAGTTTGGGATTGTGAGCTGCAATTTTAAAAAAACAGACGGAGAAAAAGAGTTTCTTTTTCTCCGTCTGTTTTATGTTAGAGGGGCATTGACAGCTTTTTAAGCTAATTGCTCCAGTACACGTAATGATTCTCGGTTGAATGCCGGAATGTCATCAGGTTGACGACTAGTGACCAATTGATCTTGGCACACGACTACTTCTTCATCAAGGACTGTCGCACCTGCGTATTCCATATCGACTTGAATCGACTTATAACCTGTAGCTTTACGACCTTCTAACGCTTTGGCCGTAATTAATAATTGAGGTCCATGACAAATTGCGAAGACCGGTTTTTTCGCATCCATGAAAGTTTTTGCAAACTCCACAAACCGGCTATCTTCACGTAACAGGTCCGGTGAAAATCCGCCAGGCAAGAACAAGGCATCAAAGTCATCCGGGCTAACATCATCAATGCTTTTATCAATGGTGACAACAGCCTCGCCTTGTTTGCCAGTTACTTTTTTCCCCACTTCTTTTTCGATTGTGAAAACTTCATGACCTGCATCATTAAACGCTTTTGATGGATCTGTATATTCCACATCTTCAAACATATCTGTTAGTAAAGTTGCAATTTTCGCCACTATCTTTCACTCCTTCTGTCTATTCATTCTCTTTCAGTATTCCACCAAAAGATGAAGTTAAACAACAATTAGCGAAATTTCGAGACGAAAGGGTTTCCTGTTTCCCAAAAGCGATAAGGATAGTCGACCGCTTCTAGTGAATTGCCGATACCTACACGAGGTCCAACCGATATTTCTTGAACCGGTTCTCCTTGAGCGATGTAAAGTGGCTTTTCCGAAAAATGATGACCATAATAATCCATTGTAATCGCCATTGCTTTAGTCAATTTTCCCGGTCCACTAGTCCACTGTTTGATCGGCATGTGTCTGCCGCGCAGTTCTGCCATCAGTTCGATGCCTTCGACCGGTTCGACTGCACGAATCAAAATGGCTCGCGGTGTGTCTTCCGGTCCCGCGACGACATTGATCAATGTGTGAGTATGCATTTGATACGTATAGACAAGGCCAGGTTTACCAAACATGATTTCCGTACGTTTAGTCCGACGATTCCCGAAGCTATGTGCAGCGCGATCTTCTGCTCCCATATAAGCTTCAGTTTCAATAATCCGTCCAGCAACAATGCCTTCTGGCAATTCATGGACCAAAATTTGACCAATCAAACTACGCGTAAGTTCCAATGTCGGCACGTCAAAAAAATCTTCAGCCACTGGCGTAAACATAACATCTCCTCCTACCCATATTATACTGAGTGGGTGGCCGTCACTGCATGGATAAGCGGTTCGATTTCCTGAATTCGATCTTCGTTAAAGGCATCCACAATGGCACTTCCCACAATAAATCCATCCACATCGTCACGCAACATATCGACATGGCTACTCTTCGAAATTCCGAATCCAGCATAAACCGGAACCGGGCTTTTCTCACGAACTTTGCGCATAAATGCTTTTACATCCTCTGACATCTCATCACGAGATCCCGTTATTCCTTTAACCGTAACCGCGTAAACAAAACCTTGTGCCTCCCGAAGAATACCATCCAAGCGAACGTCCGTTGTCGTCAGTGTCACCAGTTGAATCAACTTAATGCCTTCTTTATCGACATAAGGTTGCACTAATTGTTTGTGTTCATATGGCAGGTCTGGAATGATGACGCCTGAAATTCCAGCTTTGCTGCATTCAGTAGCAAAGCGTTCTACACCAAACCTCATCACGGGATTTAAATAAGTCATTACGAGCAAAGGAATTGTAACCTCAAAGGTCCAACTTTTTAGTTCTTCCAATACTTTTTGCAATGTAACACCATGCTTTAAAGCACGATTTCCAGCCGCTTCAATCGTCGGACCATCTGCGACCGGATCTGAAAAAGGAATGCCGATTTCGATAGCAGTTACTCCTGCCCCTTGCAAATACTGTACTTGATTTTTCAGACGGTCAAGACCGCCATCTCCTGCCATAATATAAGCGACAAAGGCTTTGTTTCCCGTTTTTTTTAGTTGCTCTAATCGATTCATGATAGCCCCTCCAGGTTCTCTGCGTATGTCGCCATATCTTTATCTCCACGACCGGACACACAAATAATCAGTATCTGGTCTTTGGTCATAGACTTTGCTTGTTTTTCTGCTTCTGCAATAGCATGCGCCGTTTCAAGTGCTGGAATAATTCCTTCAAGACGAGACATGCCAATAACTGCAGCCAGTGCTTCATCATCGGTAATTGACCGGTATTCAACACGACCAATATCTGCTAAATAAGCATGCTCTGGTCCAATGCCTGGATAATCAAGCCCCGCAGAAATCGAATGCGCTTCCTGCACTTGGCCTGCATCATCCTGCAATAACTTCATTAAGGCGCCGTGGAGCACACCTTCTGTTCCTTTTGTTAAGGTTGCAGCGTGTTTATCTGTATCCACACCTTGACCAGCCGCTTCAACGCCAATCAACTTGACTTCTTTATCTTGAATAAACGGATAAAACATACCAATCGCATTGCTGCCACCACCTACACACGCCAAAATAGCGTCAGGCAAACGCCCTTCTTTTTCAAGAATTTGACGTCTTGTTTCTACGCCAATCACACTTTGAAAATCACGGACCATCGTTGGAAACGGATGTGGACCGAGAGCCGAACCGATTAAGTAATGCGTATCTTCTACATTGGCAACCCAGTAACGCAAAGCTTCATTGACCGCATCTTTTAAGGTCGCACTGCCTTTTGTGACACTTTCCACACGTGCCCCTAAAAGCTTCATACGGAAAACGTTCAATTGCTGACGCTTAATGTCTTCTTCACCCATGAAAATAACACAATCCAAATCGAACAGTGCACAAATTGTCGCAGTCGCCACACCGTGCTGACCTGCTCCTGTTTCTGCTACAATTTTACGTTTTCCCATTCGCATCGCAAGTAGCGCCTGACCAATCGCGTTGTTTACTTTGTGCGCACCGGTATGATTCAAGTCTTCTCGTTTTAAGTAGATTTTTGGTCCACCATATGCTTCAGTCATGCGTTTTGCGAAGGTCAATGGCTGTTCACGACCCACATACTCCGATAAATAATGATGGTATTCTTTATGAAATTCCGGATCTTCTTTTACTTCATTATAAGCATCTTCTAATTCCTTAACGGCTTTCATTAATGTTTCTGGCACAAATTGCCCCCCGTATTTACCGAAAAAACCTACTTTTTCTATCGTCTGTTCCATCGAATCATCCTTTACCTGTTTAATAAATTTTTGTATTTTCGCTACATCTTTCTGGCGCTCTGTTTCAACTCCGCTAGAGACGTCTACCATGTAAGGTGTTGTTTGTTCGATTGCCGCACGGACATTTTCCGGTGTTAACCCACCCGCCACAATTAGGCGAGATGGATCGATGCCGGCTCCGTCTAGTAACGACCAATCAAACACATTACCGCTACCTCCGCGGTATTCCGTACCCGGAGCGTCCACTAAAATATAATTAGCTAAAGAATTTTTCAACTGCTCTACATCTTCTTTTGTGCGAATCGAGAAGGCTTGGATAACAGGGACACGAATAGCTTTCACCAACTCATCGGGTTCATCGCCGTGAAGCTGAACCATCGTTAGCGGAACACCTGCAACAGCGTCTTCAATTTCCTCTAATGAAGCATTAACAAAAACACCGATTTTATCGGTATCTGCTGGAATGTGTTTAGCCAGTTCAGCAGCTTGCGCAATTGTCACTTGACGTCTGCTCGGAGCAAATACGAAGCCGATAGCATCCGCACGACTTGCTGCGTCAACATGTCGCTGTTCTTGCAAGCCGCAAATTTTCACTTTTGTCATTTTACTGCCTCCTCGCTAGTCGCCTGACGAATCCAATTTCCTGGATTTTCAGATCGCATTAACGCTTCTCCCACTAAAATTCCAGAAGCTCCATTTGCGTAAGCAAATTGCGCATCTTCTTTTGTCTGCATGCCACTTTCGCTAATTAATACGCGCCCTTCGTCAAATGGGAAGTTTTTAGCTAATTGTGCTGTGCGTTCAATTGATACTTCAAAAGTTTTTAAATTACGATTATTGATACCAATTAGTTTTGCATCTAGCTCTAGTGCTATTTGCAGTTCCTGTTCATCATGAACTTCGATTAAAACTTCAAGTCCTTTTGAGAGCGCATAGTCGTTAAGACGTTTCAGCTGTTGCTTTTCCAGTGCAGCTACGATCAATAGAATAATGGTAGCTCCTGCATGTTGAGCACGATCAATTTGAATCTCACTAACCATAAAATCTTTGCACAAGACGGGAATCGATACGACTTTCGCTACTTCACACAAGTCATCAATTGACCCTTTAAAATACACTTCATCCGTGAGTACCGAAATTGCAGCCGCTCCAGCTTCTTCGTATTTTTTAGCTTGTGCAACAATATCTACTTCCACTTTGATGTCGCCTTTTGATGGAGAAGCGCGTTTAATCTCTGAGATGACGCCATTTCGTTCTTGTAGATGCCCCAGTAACGTTGTTTTTTCTGGAAAATTAATTGTATTTGACCCAACTGGTTTATACATTTTTATCTCTTCGTATTTAGTCGCAATGATGTCATCCAATATTGTCATACAAATACCCCCGCCGCTAACCGATGCAAGTCAAAGACACGCGCGGTTTCGCCTGATTTGATTGAGGCTTTCGCCTGCTTTACGCCTTCTGTCACGTTTTCAGCTTTACCACTGACATACAGTACTACTCCTGCATTTAATGCGACTGTATCTAAATAAGGGCTATCTGTTCCGGATAAGACATCCATAAAAATTTCAGCGTTGCGCTTTGGATTGCCTCCGCGGATCGCTTCAATTGATGCCACTTCTAAACCAACTTCATTTGGGTGAATGGTCATTTTTCGCTTACCTTGCTCATTGAAGATGATTAATTCATTAACGCCTGCAAGTGACAGTTCATCCAAGCCACCTGCTCCGTGAACAAGCGCTCCTTTTTTTCGACCCAATCGAATTAACGCATCCACCATTGGTTCTAGCATGTCACGACGGTAAACACCGGTCATTTGAATCGTAATTGGCAATGGATTCGCTAAAGGTCCTACTAAGTTAAAAATAGTTGGAGTTCCGATGTCTTTACGAATTTGGCGTAAGCCACCGAGTGCTGGATGGATAGCTGGTGCAAACAATAACGCAATCCCCGTCTGGTCAAGCATCATAGGAATCGAGGCAATATTCGTTTCCGTTGAAATACCAAGTGCCTCTAGCACATCGGAACTGCCTGTTTTGCTAGAAACACTGCGATTGCCATGCTTGGCAACTGTCATACCGCATCCTGCTAACACAAAAGCCGTCAACGTACTAATGTTAAAACTGTAAGAACGGTCACCACCGGTTCCACAAACATCAACAAGTTGTCCTTCGACTGTTGGAAGCGCTACTGCTTTTTCACGCATCGCTTTGACTAGTCCTACTAACTCGTCTGCCGTCTCTCCTTTTTCATGTAAATCGGACAAAAATTTCTTGATTTGTTGTTCATTTATATCGCCGTTCAACATTGCTAATGATTTTTCGTACATTCCTTGTTCACTCAAATTCTCTACTCTGCTCATACTAATCTCTCCTCGTCTCGTTTTAAATACAAAAATCCCCGCAATCAGATTGTTATCTGATTGCGGGGACGGGTTAAAAACCGCGGTACCACCACGCATTAGCGCATTAAATTTCTGCGCTCACTTAAACAGGCTCTTCGCCTTTCCCTTTAACGCAGGGCTTACGTCTCCCTTACTCGCTTCCGCTTTCAGGCAAGCTCTCCTAAGTCCATTCGCGCAGATCACCTAATCAGCTCTCACCAGCCGCTGACTCTCTAAATAGATTTCCCTGCCTACTCGTCTCAATCCTCGATTTATACACTCTTCTATTCTCGTCTTCTCTAGGCTCTTCTCTCAAACAGACTTGCTTCCGTACAACAAGTTGTTCCCTATACTAAAAGGTTTTGTTTATTCTGTCAAGTAAAAGGAAAAGCGCAGGCAGCCATGTAGATTCGACGGGCATAAGATGCTCTGGTGAAGCGGCGTGTTTTCAGCCGCACAGCCAGAGTGACTTATGACCCTAGAATCTGGCTGCCGGAGTCTGGACACAGAAAAGCGCAGGCGCCCGTGTAGATTCGACGGGCATAAGATGCTCTGGCGAAGCGGCGTGTTTTCAGCCGCACAGCCAGAGTGACTTATGACCCTAGAATCTGGCTGCCGGAGTCTGGACACAGAAAAGCGCAGGCGCCCGTGTAGATTCGACGGGCATAAGATGCTCTGGCGAAGCGGCGCTCTCTACTCAAAAAAAAGCGCAAGTGCCTATAGAGCCCTAGACACTTACACCCGAAAATAAGACTTACTGATAATAGCCATCTAACTCTTTTCTTAAAGCAGCTTTAAGGAATTTACCAACCGACGTTTTTGGCACTTCTTTCAAAAATACCACGTCGTCTGGAACCCACCACTTGGCAAATTGGCTCTCCAAGTACGTCAGTAATTTCGCTTTCGTGGCGTCGTCTTCCGCATGACCTTCTTTTAACACGACACAAGCAAGTGGACGCTCCATCCATTTCTCATGTGGAATGGCGACAACCGCCGCTTCGAACACAGCTTCATGCGTCATCAATGCATTTTCCAGATCAACAGACGAAATCCATTCGCCACCGCTTTTAATTAAATCTTTCGTCCGGTCCATCAGTTTGATATAGCCATCGGGCTCGATTACAGCAATATCTCCTGTATAAAGCCAACCCTCTTTAAACGCTTCTTCCGTACGCTCGTCTTTATAGTATTCATCAGCGATCCAGGCACCTTTAACGTTCAGCTCACCCATCGTTTCCCCATCCCACGGTGCTTCGCCGTTTTCATTGACGATTCGTACTTCGAGGCCCGGCATCGGTAAACCTGCCATTGAACGGCGTTCGATGCGCTCATCCATCGTCATATCGGTCATTGCAGAAGTAGTAATAGCCAAACTGACAAGCGGCGCAGTTTCCGTCATGCCATACCCTGTCACAAATGGCACATTGTATTTCTCTTCAAATGCGCGGATTAATCCTTTTGGTGATGCTGATCCCCCGCAAATAATCATCCGCAGTGTGTCGATATTGCGTGGATTTGCTTCTAATTCTTTCAACACACCCATCCAAATTGTCGGGACACCTGCAGTTAACGTAACTTTTTCTGATTCAATTAAATCTAACAACATGCCAGGAGCAAAATCGGGTCCCGGCAACACTTGTGTAGTCCCAAACAAAACTCCAGCAAATGGCAGCCCCCAAGCATTGGCATGAAACATTGGCACAATCGATAAGGCAATATCTTGTTCTGACAAGCCCATTGCATCCGACATGCCGAGCGCGTAACTATGGAGCACAAGTCCTCTGTGCGTATAGACAACGCCTTTAGGATTGCCCGTTGTTGCGGAAGTGTAACACATGCCCGCTGGTGTATTTTCGTCCAGATCTTCAGGAAATTCGAAACTGTCATCTTCAGCAGCGAGTAATTGTTCATAAGAATAAACATTGCCAAGTGTCGTTTCTGGTAAATCCACTCCATCTTTCATGATGATAAAATGCTTAACGGATTTTAGCATAGGTGCTAGTTTTTCAATCAATGGAAATAGATCGTGATCGACTACCAAAATTTCATCTTCGGCATGGTTGATGACATAGGCGATGTGCTCATGTGACAAGCGAATATTAATCATATGTAAAATAGCACCAGCACCCGGCACACCAAAATACAACTCCAAGTGACGGTGATGGTTCCAGGCGAAACTTCCCACCTTTGTGCCACGCTTCATACCAAGTCCAGTTAAAGCAGCCGCTAGTTTGCGCGACCGTACCGCAAATTCTTTATAAGGAATCCGGTGAATCATATTTTCTCCGGTACGTGAAATGATCAGTTTTTCCGGAAAATAGCGCTCCGCTCTTTTTACGAAAGATGATAATAATAATGGCGAATCCATCATGTCACATCCGACTCCTTTTTCACTCTAATTTTATTATTATGAATGGGTGTCCCTATCAGGCAAGATTCGCCTTCTTTTCCGCTCGCCTTTCACTTACAGTCCCATTCGTTTAGCAACGATGGTTTTCATGATTTCGTTGGAACCGGCATATATCGCCGCCACTGGAATATCCCTGTAGCGACGTGCAATTTTGTATTCTTCCATATAGCCATATCCACCGTGTAATTGCATGCACTCACCGGATATTTTCTTGGCGGTATCTGTCAGCCAAAATTTCGCCATCGATACTTTGGAAACAATGTCTTTTCCAGCCATATGATCTTCAATGAGCGATTCTAAAAACGAATGACCCAGTTCAATTTCTGTCGCCATCTCCACTAGTTTAAACTGAGAATTTTGGAACGAACCGATCGGCTTGCCAAAGGCTTTTCTTGATTTCACGTATTCCAACGTCATTTCTAACATATCTTCTGAAGCTACTTGCGCTGCCATTGCGACGACTAGTCGCTCTTGCTGCAGTTTTTCCATCAGATAAGTAAAGCCTTTATTTTCTTCGCCAATTAAGTTCGTTGCAGGGACGATGCAATCCTCAAAATACAGTTCGGATGTATCTTGAGCATGGAGACCTACCTTGTCGAGCTTACGCCCTTTCTGAAAACCTGGTGTCCCCTCTTCTACCATTAATAGCGAAATCCCACGATGCTTCGGTTGTGCTTTCGGATCGGTTTTTACAACAACTAACACCAATGTCGAGTTAATGCCATTCGTAATAAAAGTTTTCTGCCCATTAACAATATAATTGTCGCCGTCTCGAACTGCTGTAGTTGATATATTCGCAAGATCTGATCCTGCTCCAGGCTCTGTCATCGCAATCGCTGTAATATGATCTCCCGAAATACAACCCGGTAGCCAACGCTGTTTTTGTTCTTCATTTCCATACGCTTCGATGTAAGGAACCGTAATGTCATTATGTAGGCCTACCCCCGTCAAACTGGCTCCTACGCGTTCCATTTCTTCTCCGATAACAACCGCATAACGAAAATCTAGACCAAGCCCCCCGTATTGTTCTTCTATTTGAGGACTCAGAAAACCCATATCTCCGAGCTTTTTCCAAAAAGATTTCGGAATAAGGCGATCTTTTTCCCATTGATCATAGTTTGGAACCGCTTCTTTTTCTAAAAACTTCCGCAAGGACTTCCGGAACATCACGTGTTCATCTTCTTCGAAACGGTATCTCCCCATCTTTTCCATCTCCCTTATTTCGGTTGCATGCGGATTGCTCCGTCGAGTCGTATCGTCTCCCCATTTAACATCGAATTTGTCGTAATGCTTTCTACTAGGTGTGCAAATTCAGTGGGTTTTCCAAGACGTGCTGGAAATGGTACGGCTGCAGATAATGAAGCAATTGCAGCATCTGGCAATCCTTCTACCATTGGTGTTTCCATTAATCCCGGCGCAATTGCCATAACTCGAATTCCATCTCTCGCTAATTCTCTAGCAATTGGCAACGTCATCGCGACAACTCCGCCTTTAGATGCGCTGTAAGCTGCTTGTCCAATTTGCCCTTCATAAGCCGCGACCGATGCTGTTGAAATAATCACCCCTCGCTCACCATCTTCAGTTGGTTCGTTTTTTTGCATAGCTGCTGCTGCAACACGAATAACATTAAAGCTACCGACCAAATTTACTTTGATGACTTTTTCAAATTGGTCTAGCGCAATTGGTTCGCCTTTGGATACTACTTTCCCTGGAGTACCAATCCCCGCACAATTGACTACTAAATTAATACCCCCGAACTGTTCAAGCGTGTCGTTTATATTTTGTTCAACTTGTGATGCGTTAGTAACATCCGTCTCTTTATAAATGACCGAGCCTTCACCCAATTCTTCAATAAGCACTTTTGCACGTTCTGCATTCAAATCAAAAATAGCTGCTTTCCCGCCACTTTTTGCTATACGGCGTACTGTCGCTTCACCAAGCCCAGAAGCTCCACCCGTGACCACTGCTTTTACTTGTGAAAATTCCATCTTCTTCCCCCTTATTTTTCAATCCTGCTATAGCTTTTCAATAATAGTGGCGTTGGCCATTCCCATTCCTTCACAAATGGCTAACAATCCGTAACGGCCATCTGTTCGCTCTAATTCATGTAGTAACGACACTAATAATTTAGTACCTGTCGCACCAAGCGGATGACCAAGCGCAATTGCGCCTCCGTTAACATTCAGTTTTTCAGGATCTCCACCAATATCATGTAACCAAGCTAGCGGGACTGGCGCAAATGCTTCATTGACTTCGTAACGGTCCATCTCATTGATTTCAAGTCCTGCTTTGGCGAGAACTTTTTTAGTTGCTGCGATTGGCCCAGTCAGCATCAATGTCGGATCCGAACCGACTACTACACGTGCCACTATGCGCGCTTTCGGTTTCAATCCAAGCTCTTTCGCCTTGTCACTAGACATTAAGAGAACAGCAGAAGCACCATCACTCATTTGACTCGCATTGCCTGCAGTAATCACACCATTTTCATCAAAAGCTGTTTTTAATCCAGCTAGCACTTCTTCCGTTGTACCCGGACGCGGTCCTTCGTCTTCATCAATCATTCGCGTTTCGCCGTCTGGACCTTGTGTGCGAATCGGAACAATTTCACGTTTATAATGGCCTGCCCCAATAGCATGTTGTGCGCGTTCATGACTTTGTACCGCAAACGCGTCAAGCTGTTGCCGCGTAAATCCCCATTTCTTTGCGATACGCTCTGCCGATAACCCTTGATTGATAATTTCGTATTGATCTGTCAGTTTTTCGCTCAGCGCTGCACCTTGCATATTGGAAAACATCGGTACGCGTGTCATGCTTTCCACACCACCCGCAATGACAATATCCATATCTCCGGCCAGAATTGCTTGAGCACCGAAGTGCACAGCCTGCTGACTCGAACCGCATTGGCGATCAATTGTGACACCCGGTACATAATCTGGAAAACCTGCAATTAACGATGCTGTACGCGCAATATTGCCGCCTTGTTCTCCAGCCTGTGAAACACAACCTAAAATAATATCTTCTACTTCACTTTTGTCTACACCTGCACGCGAGACTAACTCTTCTAATACTAAAGCTGCTAATTCATCCGGACGCTGATCTGCAAACTGCCCTTTTCTTCTCCCAACAGCTGACCGTACACCTTCTATAATGACAACTTCTCTCATGCCCTTCACCCCACCGTGTATTATTTTTATGAAAACGTTCTTACTTAACTGAATTGAATGACTATTCACTCATTATTTACATTGTACAAGAATACCTACTCAAATGCTACCAGAAAAGCGTATATTCATAGGCGAGTTAGACAGCTAGAAAAGCGCCAGATTCTCTGACTAAAATAAAAATGATTCCGCAGTCGAGACCGCGGAATCATTTTTATTCTTCAATTAATCCTTTGTCGATTAGGAATTCGCGAGCGACATCAGCTGCAATTTCTTGGTCAACATCAATGCGAGAATTCATTGCTAACATTTCTTCCTCGCTGATTTGTCCAGCCAGCCCGCTCAGTACTTCTTCAAGTTCCGGGTACTCTTCGAGTGTTTCCATCCGCACAACAGGAGCTGCGTCGTATTTCGGGAAAAACGACAGATCGTCTTCTGTCGTTTCAAGATCAAATAATTCAATGCGGCTATCTGTAGTGAACGCTGGAATAACTTCTACTTCTCCACTCTTAACAGCTTCATACATAATTGCTGGGTCAAAACTTTCAGTTGCTGAAAACTTAAATGGATACGTGGCGATCAAATCCTCGTAGCCATCTCCTTTGCGTTCATAGAAAGGATGTGGTGCTCCGAAACGCATTTCTTCTGATTGCGAAATTTCCGCTAAATCTGAATAGGTTTTTGCATCATAGCCGCTATCTTTTGAATACGCTAACGTATAACCATTCTCAAAGCCAAGTGGTTCTAGCCAAGTCGCACCCAATGTATCTTCGTAACCTGTTCTTACAATATCTAATACCTCTTCCGAAGATTGACCCGGAACAGACTCTTTCTTCAATACGTCCTTCATGCCGGTACCGGTATACTCAACGTACATATCAATATCGCCTTTTTCTAAAGCAGGAGTTAAAATCGACACTTCTCCTAATCCCTCTTCGTATTCCACAGTATAGTCCGAATTGGCTTCGATATACTGACCGAGAATATGTGGCAGGATATATTGTTCTGTCCATGGCTTACCGCCAATGACGATTGGATCTAACTCATCTCCACCTGACCCGCATCCTGCAATGACTGTAGTTGCAGCCAAAAAAACTCCTAATGTCGTTTTTTTCATCTTGTTCCCCCCTATGTTTTCAAACCTTTTGGTGTCGCTCTTTTTTCAATCCATTTTAAAATTTGATCAAAACCAATTGCCAGTAGAGCAACTGGTAAGGCACCAGCCAAGACTAATGAATTGTTATAAGACTGCAATCCTCGGTAGATGATATCACCCAAACCACCAGCTCCAACAAATGTCGCAAGTGTGGCGATACCTACAGTTAGTACGGTAGCCGTACGTATACCCGCCATGATAAACGGTAACGCTAGCGGCAATTCAATTTGTCGTAAAATCTGCGTCCGCGTCATTCCCATGCCACGTCCTGCTTCGATCGTGGAACTATCAACTCCTACAATTCCTGCATACGTATTTCGCAAAATCGGTAACAAAGCATAGATAATAAGTGCAATTAATGCAGTAGGTGAACCAATTCCTAAAATAGGTACCAAAAAGCCGAATAGCGCTAGACTTGGAATCGTTTGAAAAACAGCCGTTACCCCAATAATTGATTCAGCGTAGCGCCGATAGCGTGTAATGAGAATTCCTAGTGGCAGCGCAATTGCGATACCAATTGCGACGGCTACAAATGATAAATACATATGTTCTAAAAGCGCACCAATAATCATATCCTGACGGCTAACGAGGGTGTCTAGGAAGTTTTTCATGCCGTTGCCCCCGTTTCTTTAGCAAGTGCCGCTTTCAATAAGTCTCGGTCATTAGCATAAGCCACGACCTGCGCCCCTTGAACGATTGCCAAGTAATTTTTTGCGCTTTTATCCAGTTGCAAAAAAGCGTTCTCGATCGTTTGTTCAGCAGAAATTTCCTCGGTATCCCCAGCCCATTCTTCTGTAAAAAGATCCAGAAATTCGAGCAATTTTCTGTCTCCAAATGTGCGTTTTTGATTGATGCGCTCTATACCAATAAAGCTGCGAACAAATTCGTTTGCAGGGTTATCAATAAGTTGCTGGGGGGTGCCTACTTGTTCAACTTGCCCATCGCGCATAAGAATAACAGAATCAGCAATTTTCAACGCCTCATCCATATCATGGGTAACAAAAACGATGGTTTTATTGATGGTTTGTTGAAGGTTTCGAAGTTCGTCTTGCAGCTGTTCTCGGCTAATAGGATCAAGTGCTGAAAAGGGTTCGTCCATTAAAACAATATTTGGATCTCCCGCTAACGCCCGAACCACTCCTACACGCTGCTGCTGTCCCCCACTCAACTCGAGTGGGTAACGCTCCATATAAACTTCAGGATCTAAACCAACAAGCTGAAGCAATTCACGTACACGTTGTTCTTTTTTGTCTTTTGTCCAGTCCAGCAATTTAGGTACAAGCGCCACATTATCTGAAATGGTCATATGAGGAAATAGTCCAATACGTTGAATCACATAACCAATTGAACGTCTTAATTGGACTTCATCCATTCCATTGATGGGTTTTTCATCAATGAAAATACTTCCTTCAGTTGGTTTTTCTAGTTTATTAATCATTTTCATTAATGTCGTTTTACCACAGCCACTAGGACCGATGATGGCAGTCAATTCATTTGTCGGTAGAACGAGTGAAATGTCTTTTAATGCTTCCGTTCCATCTGGAAAGCGTTTTGTAACATTTTCAAATCGAATCATAGACTTTCCTCCCCGCTGCTTCTTTCAACCTACCTTTTTATACCCTCTAGAGTTGCTCTTTACTCCTACAGCCTGTTTAGCTAAAAATTATTTTTCCACAAAAATTAAGTGAACCGGATTGGCGATTTGCTCATAGCCAATTTCTCTATAAATTTTGTTTGAAGTCGGATTTGTAAGGTCTGTATAAAGCATAACAAAATCATACTCCAGCAGTAATTCGTTCGTGACTTCTGCTACCAGTGTTTGAGCATATCCATTTCTTCGCTGAGCATTTGGCGTAAAGACAAAAGATACGGTAATTCCGTTTTTTGAAGGGCGTTTTTTTTGCATACAAGAGACCACTCGCTCATCTACTTCCCAGACGTAAACTTCTTTTCTTTCTAGAAATCCAGCGATTTTATGCGAAATTTGTGTTTGAGTAGAGCGGCCAATTCCTATTTCTTCTTCAAAAAGCCGATACCATTCTTCCAATATTATTGCATCTTTCTTACTAGCAATCCGCCAAGAACCCCGGCTCTTTCGTAAGCCTTTATTGACTGCTTCAATTCGGTAAAGACCTTGATCCATTAGTATATTTACTTGTTCTCCCGTCCGCTCTGTCCAAGCCTCCGCAAACAAGCGCGAAGTGGTTTGCTCACCGACTATTCCACTCACCTCAATTCCTAAATTTTGCAGATGTCCAACAATCTCTCGTTCAATTTGAGGAAAAGTTTGAAAAACTATCAATTGCAAAGCATGTGGCGGTGTCATTAAACAAGCTGCTACAATTTCATCATCAGTTTCGACGAGCGCTAAAAAATAGTCTTCGTATTGATTCGCATGTATTTGTCCGAGAACACCTAGGAATAAACTATGAATGTCCTCGTTTTTATACAGTAGAGGTGATACTTTTTCTAAGAACACGGCTGAGTCCGAATAAATAATCATTTCCATTTCTTCACTTCCACTCCCGTCTTAACTTTTTTCTATTACTACAGTATTGGCTATATTATGGAAAAAACCCTTTATTTATCCTTCAGGTTGCTAAAAAACGCATCCTGAAGAGTCAGGATACGTTTTTCATTGAGTTACACTATTCCAACTCCAATTGTTTTGTTTCCTTGCCGAGAAATGCTACAGCCAGCGCTCCAATAAGGATGGAGACACAGAAAATCCCGAAGATTAGATTGAGATTCGCACCAGCTGTTAACAACGTACCGACTAGAAGCGGCCCAAGAACTCCACCTATGCGACCAAAAGCAGCCGCCATTCCTGTACCTGTACCGCGAATAACTGTTGGGTATTGCTCTGGGGAATAGGCATATAACGCACCCCAAGCACCCAAGTTAAAGAACGATAAGAAAGCACCCGAAACGATTAACAACGTAATGGTGTCCGCATTACCAAAAGCCAACGCACTAATTGCTGTACCGATTAAGTAAGTGACCAACACAAATTTCCGACCTGCCCGTTCGATAAGCCAAGCAGCTGAAAAGTAGCCTGGCAATTGGGCCAAGGTCATAATTAATACATATTGGAAGCTTTTGATTAACGTAAATCCTTTTAACACCATGACACTTGGAAGCCACAAGAACATGCCGTAATATGAAAATACTACTGTGAACCAGACAATCCATAGCATTAAAGTTGGACGTCTGTATTTCTCTGACCAAACGTCTTTAATATTCGTCGAAATTGATCGCAACACATCTTTTTTCGCAGAAAACTGTGGTGAATCTGGTAGATTGATACGCAAATATAAGGCATAAAATGCTGGCAACGCAGTCAATAACAGCGCAACCCGCCAACCAAAAGATGGAATGATGAAATACGAAATAACAGCAGCGACTAGCCAACCTGCGGCCCAAAAACTTTCTAATAGAACGATTACACGTCCCCGCTCTTTTGCTGGTACACTTTCAGACACCAGAGTAGAAGCTACCGGTAGCTCACCACCTAATCCCATTCCCACAAAAAACCGTAAAATCATAAATGCCGCGAGTGTTGTTGTAAAAGCAGAAATTCCGCTAGCAATTGAAAACAACAGCAAGGTAATAATGAATATTTTCTTTCGGCCTACACGATCTGCATAAATCCCGAAAACAAATGCACCAACCGCCATTCCAATTGAGTTGACGCTACCAATCCACCCCATCTGACTGGACGTCAATCCCCAATCTTCGTGCAATGCCGCAATAACGAAAGCCAAAATACCGACGTCCATTGCGTCAAAAAGCCACCCCAGTCCCGCAATTCCTAACAATCTATTTCTTGAAATAGGACCTGTTTTTTTCTCAGCTATCGTTGCCATCGTCATTCTCCTGTCTTTACACATGCATAGTAACATCTTTACACAACTATACGCTTTAGACAGATTAGTAACAAGTACAATAAAAAAGTCTCTCTTTTCAGATAATTACACTTTTATAAATTCTCTTCAGTCAATACGTTATCTCCACTTTCAACTAGAAGAAGTGTTTGATGACGAGATAATGGCCGCATTAATACTGACCATCATCGCTGCCTGTTGTGCTTGCATTAAAGTTTCCAATGAAGTAGCAAAAGTCATAGTCGCGACATCTCGTACTTCTATATTGTCAGCCATTGCCTGTTGGACAGCTGTTGAAAAAGCCATATCTTTGTACCAACGAAAGATTTTATTTTTTTCTAATTCACGCGTATTTTCTACAACTCCCTCTAAAGCTTTACCGTCAATTTCTGTCACCGCTAAAAATCCAAGAATAGGATATTGCGCTAGGCTGATGTTGATTTTTTCTTCTTTGAAAAATTGGTGAATCGCCAAAACCTTACCGACTATTTTCGCGTCGTAAACAGATGAATCAAAGGTCATAATTTGAGACAGCCATTGAAGATTATTCCCCATAGTGAAGCCTTGTTCGCGGAGGTCACGGTAATACCTATTCATCGTTGCCGCTCGTTCTTCAAGCGACCCTTCCCGGCTACCCAATAAAGCGGCATATGGAATATCTTCATTCGACGTTAGAAATTTATGATGCTTTTTCATTTCTTTGTACAACGCTCTTGCCTGTTCTGCTTCCTCCGGTTTTTTCATTAGCAATGCAGCTAAATAGGTATAGGAAGTTTTCCAAAAACCTGCATCGTTAAGTGCTTTTTGATTTTGATTGGCTAGCTTCAATGAACTTTCTACAGCCTCTTCTTTCATAACCATAAAAGCTGCTGCTACATGAAGCAGATGCGAGCGCAAAGGCGAAGTCCACCCCTCATTCTTTTTAATCACTTCGACAGCCGCTTCATGCTTTTCTGCATCAAAAGCCTGGTCCTGAGACAAATATATGTTAGTGACAGCTAACGCAATCCGCTTGTCTACAGCCCACCCTGTTGTTTTTGACACGTCCGAGAAAGTTTGTTCAATGCGTTTAATATCCATAGAAAAAGCCTCCTTTTCTCTTTACTACGAGAAGAGGAGGCAGAAAGTTTCAAAATCAGACGATCAATACCAGACTGACAGCCATAACGGCCATGCCAGCTACTAACCCGTAGATGGATAGATGGGCTTCGTCATAGCGTTTTGCAGCAGGCAATAACTCGTCAAGCGAGATAAAGACCATAATACCCGCTACACCCGCAAATATAATGCCAAACAACGTGTCGCTGAGAAATGGCATTAAGAAGAGCCACGCTGCAATCGCTCCAACAGGTTCTGAAATACCCGATAAAAAGCTGTATTTAAGTGCTTTTTTCCGACTTCCAGTTGCATAGTAAATTGGTACTGAGACGGCAATCCCCTCCGGAATATTATGAATGGCTACTGCAATTGCGATAGCGATTCCAAGAGCCGGATCTTGTATTGCCGACATAAACGTGGCAATCCCCTCCGGAAAATTATGAATGCCGATTGCTAATGCTGTAAAAATACCCATTTTCCGTAGCCGAGCATATTCGTCGTTGGTCGGTCCATCGTCCATGTCCTCTACCGTTTTGACTTCATGTGGATTCCCCAATTGCGGAAGAATACGATCTACTAGTGCCATAAAAACCATTCCGCCGAAAAAGCCAGCGAGTGTCAGCCAGTAGCCAGTAACCTCTCCCTGTGCGTTCGTTAAAGCATCTTTTGCTTTAAAAAAGATTTCAATCATCGAAACGTAAATCATCACTCCTGCTGAAAACCCTAATGAAATTGATAGAAATTTTGTATTCGTACGGGATGCAAAAAATGCGATCAAACTGCCAATCCCTGTGGCCAGTCCAGCAAAAAGAGTCAATCCAAGCGCAAATAAAACTGTATTATCCATAACCATGCCTCGCTTCTAAATTCCAGTGAATAAAGTTATTATACGTTAAAAACGCTCAAAACGAGGAGTTTTTCAACCAAGTAAAATCCATCTTTCATTTCGCTCCCCCGAGAAGTTCTTTTAACTTCTGCCAATCTGCATCTTTCAACATACGAACTGACGGATTATAAAAAACACTGGCTGGATGAAATGTAGGGAAAATATGATAGACCTCTGTTGTTTCTTTAAAGCAACTCTCTTCTTCGTTCCAATAGAGAATCGGTGTTTCCATTAGCACACCGTGAAGTTCCGTGACCTTCGCCTTCGAACCGACCAACCGTTGCAATCCGACATTTCCCAATGTCACAATTATCGGCGGCTGAACAGCTTGAATCTCCGTATCCAATATCGGCGCATGCGCAATGATTTCTTTTTTTGTCGGTGCCCGGTTGTATTTTCTGGCGATTGTTTCTCCGTTACGTTTCTTTTTAGTTCCCCATTTATAAGGTCTACTTCGAACCGCACTCGTAATATAAACATCTTCTCTAGCTAAACCTACACTCTCAAGAGAAGCCATCAATTCTTTTCCTGCTCTTCCCGTAAACGGTATTCCCGTTTCTAACTCGTTCTCTCCAGGTGCTTCTCCCACCAGCATAATCACTGGATTTCCAGGTCCACTTCCCCATACAAAACCTTCAACCGGAAACCCCTCTATCCTTTGCATTCCTAGTTCAGCCAGTTTTTCCGAAATTCTATACATACGAATCCACTCCCATTTATTCTCATGTAACTAAAACTAACATCAAATAAAAAAACCTCTTGCATTATCAGAAAATATAAACTATTATGTTAACAAACCTAACATAAAGGAGGAGAAATTGATGAAAAAAATTGAAACGATTATTCGACCTTCCGTTTTTGCAGATGTGCGACAGGCTTTAGCACTTGAAGGAATAGACGGTTTGAGTGTAACTGAAATTGCTGGAATCGGAAAGCAAGAAGGACGAGTGGGCTTATTTCGCGGGAATACTTACACAATGGAATTTTCTCCAAAACTGAAACTCGAGATGGTAGTAGCTGACGACAAAGTTGAAGATATTATTCAAGCTTTACTAGCATACGCTTCAACCGGCCAAGTCGGGGATGGTAAAATTTTCATTTTCTCTGTCGAAGAAGCGATACGAATCAGAACCAAAGAACGCGGCACAGTCGCAATTGGATAAGGAGGAGATTGGATGGAAGCAGTTCAAAGTTCAGTAGATATGATATGGGTCATGCTCGGAGCAATGTTGGTATTTTTTATGCACGCAGGATTCGCTATGGTGGAATCCGGTTTTACACGATCTAAAAACACCTTGAATATTTTAATGAAGAACATGATCACTGTTTCACTCGGCTCCATTCTTTACTTTATCGTTGGATACGCCCTTATGTTTGGCCCTTCATCTTTCGGCTTGATCGGCACACAAGGATTTGCATTAACTGGCGTTGAAGATATCGGATTCTTTGTATTCCAAGCTGTTTTTGCCGCAACTTGCGCAACAATCATTTCTGGAGCTGTAGCAGAACGAATGAACTTATCTGCCTATATTCTATTGACTATCGCCATGACTGCAGTCATTTATCCGGTTGTAGGGCACTGGGTATGGGGCGGCGGTTGGTTGTCACAAATCGGCTTTATTGATTTTGCAGGCTCAACGGTCGTTCACTTAACTGGGGCAGTAGCTGCATTTATCGCCGCTTGGAAAATAGGTCCTCGCATCGGCAAGTATAGCGGAAAATCAGTTAACACGATTCCAGGGCATAGTTTACCACTAGGTGCATTAGGTGTTTTTATCCTATGGCTTGGGTGGTTCGGCTTTAACGGGGGCAGTACTTTGGCAGCGGACCCGACTCTCGTGCCGCCAGTAATTGCCAATACATTACTAGCAGCTTCCGCTGGGATTATTGCGACTGCTGGATACACCCGCTTTCGCTACGGACGCATTGACGCTTCTTTAACAATGAACGGTGCTCTTGCCGGTCTTGTCGGCATTACTGCAGGTGCAGCAAACGTATCATTTTTTGGCGCTATGATGATCGGGTTACTGGCCGGGGTTATTATGACTGAAGCTATTCGCTTACTGGATTCAAAAATTCGGGTTGACGATCCCGTTGGTGCGATTTCCGTCCACGGAATTGCAGGCATTTGGGGGACGCTCGCAGTCGGTTTGTTTGACACTACTAATGGTTTGTTTTACGGAGGTGGAACAGAAATTCTTGGCCTCCAGGCTGTCGGCGTGCTAGCGGTAATTGCATGGGCTTCTCTATCAACTGGTATCGTCTTATTCGCTATCGGCAGGATCGTGCCACTCCGAGTTACCGCTGAAGACGAAGAAGCTGGCCTAGACTTTTCAGAGCATGGCTCACAAGCTTACTCAATGCAAGACGTCCTTCACGGTTCGCCGGTAGGTCACAATGATTCATTTGCACAGCGACTAAACCAACTAGGCGAGGCACCCTCTCCGCAAAAAACCATTTCCTGATTTAACCGAAAAGAAGAGGAATCCCTCGATATTCTAGGGATTCCTCTTCTTTTCATGTGGCATTTTTTCTTGACAGTCAAAACAAATGATTACGTCGAATTACTGATGCACGTGCAGTTCGAACATCGTTTAGTTTACTGCAGCTCTAGCACACCATCGACCATTTTATACACCTTATCGCAATAATCAACGAGTCGAATATCATGGGTCACTACAATGGTTGTGGTTTTCTTATTTTTTGTTTCCGCCTTCAATAACTCCATCACTTCATAAGCACGATCAGAGTCTAGAGAAGCTGTCGGCTCATCCGCCAAAATGATGGACGGATTACTGTATAAGGCTTTTGCAATGGCCACTCGTTGACGTTCTCCTCCCGACAAATCTGAAGGATACTTACTACGAAGGTCACCAATTCCCAAATCTTTGTAAAGCTGCTCAAGTTGTTCTTTGTTCATATTGTCTTTTTTAACTTTGTCTAATAGCTTTAATTGTTTTTCCACTGTTAGAAACGGCACCAAGTTTGAAGCTTGCAAAATAAAACCTATTTCCTTTAAACGAATTTTGGAAAGCTGTTTTTCATTTAACGAGGAGATATTCGTATCGTTGATTAGAATATCTCCTCCTGTTGGAGATAAAAGACCACCAGCAATCGTCAGAAACGTACTTTTTCCGGAACCCGAAGGCCCAATTACCGCAATCAGTTCTCCTTGTTCTGCTTGAAAATTCGTTTCTTTTAACGCATCCACTTTCTTATGACCTGTACCAAATGATTTTTTTACTCGATTCAATTCTAATACTGCCATGACTCAACCTCCAATCGCTTTTAATGGATCAATTTTCACTATCGTCAACACAGAGAATACAGCTCCTAAAATAGCGACCGCAATGAGTACCACTCCGTAAATCAGCATCGTCGGAATATCAAATGCTACTGGAACGGCACTTGGTAGAAAAGCTCCAGTGAAGAGCGTCAAACCAAGTCCTACCGCGACACCAATCGCTGCCAAAATCGCTGTTTGCGCAATAACTGAACGCGCCAGATAGCCACTCGGAATTCCTTGCGCTTTCATAACACCGAACATACTAATTTTTTGAACCGTCAAGACATAAAGGAATATCGCGACGATTACTGACGAAATGACAAATAAGAAGTAAATCATAAAATTCAACGTTAGACTTTGTTCAGTATATCCAGGAAGACTTTCAATAAAAGTTTCTGTTTCGATTGTTGCCAAGCCGTTCTCATCCGTAGTGGCGGAAATATCTTCTGTCCGTACAACAATCGCACTAATTTGACTGTCGTTTTCTGCTGTTTCACCGAACTTTACAAGCTGAAGTGTTTCTAGGGTGGTATAAAGAACTGGCGCCGCGTTAAAACGCGCCTGGTCTGTAAAACCGACTATCTTCAAAGTTTCTTTTGTTGAAGATAAACTGAGCGTGTCACCCAATTTAAAGCCTTCATCTTTCAGTGCATCTCCTGCAATTACTTCATTAGCATCAGTAAATTCTTCGCCTTCTATCACTTCCGGCATAATAAATTCGTCGCTGTTGATCCCAAAAATAGAGACGCCTGCTTTTAAATCTCCGGTTTGTGCAATGGCATTAAGTTGACCTAAAACAGCTGTCTCATCCGCCTGAATTTCGTCAACTGCATCAATCGAAAGAGACGATTGTGTCAAACTTTGATCCGATTCCTCAGTCAGCACGATAGCATCCGCATCCCACTTATCGACAGCTTCCCTATTCAAACTTGCTAAGCCATTCGCCAATCCTGATAAGAAAAATACCAAGTATGCAACCAGCATCAAGACACCGATAATCAGTGTAAAGCGCAATTTGTTTTTGATAATTTCGTTCCATGCTAGAAACATGCGATCACTTCCATCTCTTCAATATGTATTCGTCACTAACCTGACTATCTTACTATATCAACTATACAAAACCTATACAAACATCATATACTATGATCTAATTTTTACTCTTACTTATTCAACAAAAAAAGGCGAACCCGTGACAGGCCCACCTTTTTCTTACCGCAACAATATAATAGGTATTTTGCAGAGACTCTACTAATGATTTCGTTTCTTCAGTTAGTTTTGTTCAAATGCAGACTGCACGTCAGCTACCATTTGAGTAACAGACTGTAATCCCCCACCTGACAAGTACCAGAAATCTGGATCCAAGTAGATGATTTTATCATTTTGATAAGCATTCGTTTTTTGAACCAATTCGTTTTCAAGAGAATCTGCTGCATTGGTTCCATTTCCAACAACTGCATTACGGTCAACAACGAACATCATATCCGGATTTGTTTCTAAAATATATTCGTAAGAAATACTTTGTCCGTGAGTCGAAGCTTCAATGCCTTCATCTGCTTGTTTAACACCGAATACGTCATGGATCAAACCAAAACGTGAAGCTGCGCCATATGCACTTACTTTGCCTTCATTGGCAAGAATGATTAATGCTTTTTCAGCAGAACCACTTACCGTTTCTTTTACTTCTTCTATTTTTGTATCAATCGCTGCAAGTTCTTCAGTGATTTGATCTTCTTTTCCAAAGATTTCTCCAAGAGTCGTCATGTTTTCTTTAAATGATCCCATATAATCTTCTGTATCTACAGCCATATGAATTGTTGGCGCGATTTCAGAAAATTCATCGTACATATCTGCTTGACGACCTGAAATAATGATTAAGTCTGGCTTCATTGCGTTAATCGCTTCAAAATCCGCTTCTTTTAAAGTGCCCACATTTTCGTATTTTTCGGCATCCTCATACTTCTCAAGGTACGCCGGAATATTAGCTTGTGGAACACCTGCAACAGCTTCAATACCTAGTTTGTCCATTGAATCTAGAACACCAAAATCGAATACTACTACTTTTTCAGGATTTTTGTTAAAAGTCGTTTCACCAAGTTCATGAGTCACTGTCATTTCTTCTGATTCTGCAGTCGCTGTGTCAGATTCCGTCGTTTTTTCAGTTGACCCACACGCGGCTAAAAACGCGACCATCATTAATGTTAATGCTGCTACTATCCATTTTTTCATTCTATTTCGAACTCCTCTTTTTTAAGAATTAAAGTACACACAAATCCGGCAATCATTCATCTGCTGAATCGGAATATCCATATCGTAGATTTCTTTTAATGCAGCACTTTGGATAATTTCTTCGGTCGTTCCGTCTTTTACGACACGACCGTTTTTCAGTGCCACGATGCGATCTGAATACACAGAAGCAAAGTTAATATCATGCAACACAATGACCACTGTTTTGCCAAGATCATCGACTAAGCGACGCAAGATTTTCATAATTTGAACAGAATGTTTCATATCCAAGTTATTTAACGGTTCGTCCAATAAGACATAGTCAGTGTCTTGCGCAATCACCATCGCAATAAATGCACGCTGACGCTGACCACCTGACAATTCGTCTAGATAAGAGTTTTCCATTTCTTTCAAATCCATGTAATCAATAGATTGATCAACCATTTTTTCATCCTCATCGTTGAGGCGACCTTTTGAGTAAGGAAAGCGCCCAAAAGAAACAAGCTCGCGAATGGTCAAACGGACATTCATAAAGTTAGATTGCTTTAAGATTGATACACGTTTTGAAAAGTCATTGGATTTCAACTTTTTGGTATTGGTTGAATCAATAAGCACCTCACCGGTATCTGCATCCAACAGGCGACTGACCATTGACAATAACGTGGACTTACCCGCGCCGTTCGGTCCGATAAAGGACGTAATCTGACCGCGTTGGATATCAACAGTAACGTTTTCTATGACCGTTTTTTTCCCGTATAACTTTGTCAATTCGCGAACTTGGATCATTTAGATCGACTCTCCTTTAATAGTAGATAGATGAAATAAATTCCACCGATAAAATTGATAATAACGCTCAATGTTGTATTAAAAGTGAAAATTCGTTCCACTACCCACTGGCCACTAACCAACGCCACTACACTGATGACAATGGATCCGGTTAACAAGACCGAATGTTTATAGGACGTAAAGAATTGATACGATAAATTTGCGACAATTAAACCAAAAAAGGTAATCGGTCCAACAAGCGCTGTAGCAACCGCAATCAAAACAGCAGACAACACGAGCATTTGCTTTACTAATGCATCGTAATTCACACCCAGATTGATGGCTGTATCACGCCCTAAAGTTAGAACATCTAAAGACGAATTTTGTTTCCAAGCAAAGGCAATCAACAGCGTGATGATGACGAGGGAGGTCCACACCAAATCTGAATTGACGTTATTAAAGCTCGCAAACATTCGGTCTTGGATGATTGAAAATTCGTTCGGATCAATTAAGACTTGCAAGAATGTGGTAATACTGCTGAAAAAGGTTCCACAAATGATCCCGACCAACAGGAGAAAGTAAATCGGTCGATCATTCTTCTTAAAAAGCAAGCGGTAGAACAACAAGGCGAAGATGACCATGACGGCAATCGACAACAAGAAGTTCACTTGCTTATTGACGATTGTGACATGATCTGAACCAAGGAAAAAGATCAGCACCGTCTGAAGCAACATATACAGTGAATCCAAGCCCATAATACTCGGTGTCAATATCCGGTTATGGGTAATGGTCTGAAAGACAACTGTTGCATAAGCAATCGCGACTCCTGTTAAGACCATGGCAAACACTTTAACACCACGTCTTGGCAGCGCATAATCGAAACTGCCATTCAAGTCTTGAAATAAATATAAACTACAAGCGGCTAAAGCCAAGCCGACAAGTATAAGCATTTTATGTAGATCACGCATACGTTTTCCTCCTAAACAACAAGAAGAGGAAAATAAAGCTTCCAATCACGCCAACCATCAAGCTGATGGAAATCTCGTATGGATAAATTAAGACTCTTCCCAAGATATCGCACACCAGCAAGAAAATTGCGCCAAGCATTGCCGTATGTGGCAATGTTTTTTGTAGATGATCTCCTTTGAAGATCGATACAATGTTCGGAATGATCAACCCAAGAAATGGGATAACCCCTACCGTCAAGACAACCGTCGCTGTAATTAAGGCTACGAGTGTCAATCCGATGTTGACAACACTCCGGTATTTCATCCCTAAGTTTTTAGAGAAATCCTCACCCATACCTGCCACTGTAAAGCGGTTAGCGTACAAATAAGCGATGATAAAAACCGGAACACTGATGTAGAGAAGTTCATAACTTCCTTTCATGACCATCGAAAAGTCACCTTGTAACCAAGCGGACATGTTTTGAATTACATCCGCTCGGTAAGCGAAAAACGTTGTAATCGAAGACAGGATGTTGCCGAACATTAAACCGACTAACGGTATGAATATCGCATCTTTAAATTTGATGCGATTTAGTATTTGCATAAAAAGAAACGTACCGGCAAGCGCAAAAGCAAAAGCCACTGTCATTTTTTCTAGCATCGTTGCATTTGCAAATAATAGCATCGATACTAGAATCCCAAGCCGTGTGGCGTCTAATGTACCTGCCGTTGTCGGAGACACGAACTTATTGCGGCTTAACTGCTGCATGATGAGTCCTGCCATACTCATCCCTGCACCTGCCAGCAAAATCGCGACCAACCTTGGCAGTCGGCTGATCAAGAATATCTGTGTCTCTTCCGATTGGAAATCAAGCAAATCAGCTACACTGATACTGCTCACTCCGACAAACAAGGAAATGATCGACAGTATGATTAATGTTGGTATTAAGTAACGCTTCTTCACGACTGTCCCTCATCTGTATTCAATAACTAATTATTGATTATTCGGTAGTGATAATCATTATCACTGACTTACGTATTTTAGTATAGCATGCTAGAAAGACGAGTCAATAGTTAATTGAGAATAATTTTCATTTACATAACACAGTATCGAATTATAAAAAATTGTAATTCGGGCAAATATAAAAAGAGCATGCCACTTCGGCATGCTCTTCTGTTCTTATAGAAAATCTTATTGACAGACTGTGTTCTTCTCTAGTAACTTGAAATTTTTGATCTTATTCGATTAACCTGCGATTTCCTGCGCTTGCTCTACTACTTCAGCTGGTACAGTAATGGATTGAATTTCATTGAATCTACTGTAGTCAGCTTGCATATCAGATTTGATGTTCATCATTTCATCTTCAATATTCATGTCCATATCCATTTTCATATCCATGCCTGTCGTTAAAAAGGATTCTTTATCTACATAGATCACATAATTAACAGCATGAATTGTCATGTCTTCTAGTGCCATTTGTGCTTCAAGTTCCATTTGCCCTAACGTTTTCTCTAGTTGTTGATTCATTAATTCGTTAAACTTCTCGCCGGAGGCATCAAGCGTTAAAATGTACTCACCTTCAGTTTGTTTAAATGTGAAATCATCTTTAAACTCCGCTAGTTCTTCAAGCTGTTGAGAAGGATTGGCCGTTTGCTGATCAGCGAGTGCTTTTAAATCTTCAATGCTTGCATCCGGCATCTTTAACCAAGTCGCCATCGTTTCTTCGTACATGTACATGCCTTGCTCGGTGAAGTACATTTCCATGCTCATCGGATTGCTGTTGTCGATGTCCTCAGACACCACGGAAGTTTCTGCTTTTTGGTAGAACGCTACCGGATCAATGGTCATATCCATAGAAGAACTCACTGTCATATCCATTTCCATGCCATCGCCCTGCATCGCGATTGTTTGATCGGTTACAATATCTGCATGTACACTCGTAATGTCTTCAGATGCCTCTACTGACTTCTCATAGACCTCTTGTACGGTTAACTTGCTGTCTTCTCCTTTTGTCGTTTCATCACCAGATGCCGGTTCTGCAGTTTCGCTACATGCAGAAAGACCGATAGCTAAAGTAGCTGTAGTCATAAATAAGATCCATTTTTTCAAAATAATCTTCCCCTCTCAAATTATCGTAAGCTTCTCTTCGCTTCACTGACAAACTTCGCTAGATTGTATCTGTTTGTATTTACGAATTAAACTAAAAATAGTTTCATATTTCTTGTTTATCCAATTTCCAGTCGTTTATTTCTTCGACTTCGACTATACTTTTCATTATGAGAAAAAGAAGAGGTGGGATTTTTTGAGATTAAAACAATTTTTCACATATTATAGACCTCATAAGCGGCTGTTTATCATTGATTTTTCTAGCGCTGTTTTTGTTGCTATTTTAGAACTCGCATTTCCAGTGGCTGTTCAGTGGTTTATCGATGACTTGCTGCCGAGTGGTAATTGGGGAACCATCACTACAGTTAGCTTCTTGCTACTTGCGATCTTTTTGTTAAGTACGTTCTTACAGTATATCGTTAGCTATCTCGGTCACAAATTAGGAATCAATATCGAAACAGATATGAGAGAAGAGCTGTTCACTCATGTCCAGCGGCAATCCTTCCGCTTTTTTGACAATACCAAAACTGGTCATATTATGAGCCGTGTCACGAATGATTTGTTCGACATTGGTGAACTTGCCCATCATGGACCTGAAGACTTCTTTATTGCCATCATGACGTTTTTCGGAGCATTTGGTATTATGTTTTGGATTAACCCAAAACTAGCGCTAGTTACACTCATTGTGATTCCGTTTCTAGTCTGGCTTATCACGTTTTGTAACATCAAAATGAACCAAGCTTGGGGCAGTATGTATGGCAAAATCGCGGATGTTAATGGACGTGTAGAAGACAGCGTTTCAGGAGCACGCGTCGTTCAATCTTTTACGAATGAAGAGTTTGAAATCGAACGCTTTAAAACGGATAACGACCGTTTCCGTCTAGCAAAAATGGTTGCTTATAAAGTCATGGCGGCAACACATTCCAGTATATATATGATGACTCGTTTATTAACTTTAGTCGTACTGGTTTACGGGGCATGGCTCAACTTCCAAGGTGAATTATCGTACGGAGAACTTGTCAGTTTCGTGTTGTTCTTGAACGTTTTGATTAAACCTATTGATAAAATTAGCGCATTGTTAGAACTTTATCCGAAAGGTATGGCTGGCTTTAGCCGTTTCCGAGATTTAATTGAACAAGCACCTGACATCAACGACCGGAAAGACGCCGTAGCTGTCAAAAAATTAACTGGAGATATCCGATTCGAAAATGTCTCTTTTGGCTATGACGATCATAAATTGGTCTTGTCAGGAATCGATTTGAACTTACGTGCAGGTGAAACGATCGCATTCGTCGGTCCATCAGGTGCTGGAAAAACGACGATTTGTTCGTTAATCCCTCGTTTCTATGATATCCAACATGGGTCGATTTCGATTGATGGTCTCGATATTCGCGACATGACCAAGCATTCATTGCGTTCACAAATTGGGATTGTTCAACAAGATGTCTTCCTGTTTACTGGAACGATTCGCGAGAACATCGCTTACGGCAAACGTCATGCCAGTGAAGAAGAAATTTTAATCGCTGCAAAAAAAGCGCATTTAGAAGACTTTGTTCGAAAATTACCTCAGGGCTACGATACACAAATCGGAGAACGCGGACTCAAATTATCAGGTGGGCAAAAACAACGTTTAGCCATTGCTCGAATGTTCCTGAAAAATCCACCTATCCTCATTTTGGATGAAGCTACCTCTGCACTTGATACACAAACAGAGCGCGTTATTCAAGAGGCCTTGACTGAACTAGCAGAAAACCGCACAACGTTGATTATCGCCCATCGCCTCGCGACAATACGTGACGCTGATCGGGTCATTGTCGTAACGGAAGACGGTATCGCGGAACAAGGTGAATACGACGAATTGCTCCAAGCTGAGGGCATCTTCGCGAACCTTCACCGCATTCAGTTTCAACAATAAAAAAAGGGCGTCACCAAAAAGTCGTTTGCTGACTTTTGGAGACGCTCTTTTTTTAGTTTCCGACAACAAACTGCTGGTAGCGGTCATAGTCTGCATGACTTAACTCCACTTTAAGTAACGTGCCTTCTTCTTCGTATTCGGTTTCGTGAATATTGGCATGCTCATTAAGATATGCGACTATGTCACCGCGGTCGAACGGAATAACCATTCGACAAGTAACATAATCTGCAAAAATTAGTTTTTTAATAACTTCTAGCAACTCATCTAGACCTTTGCCTTCTTTTGCTGAAATCCATAAACCGTCGCCGTTTGCATTAGGGTAATGAACTCCTGCTAAATCTGCTTTGTTGTAAATATAAAGCGTAGGCACATTTTCTACCCCAACAGCTTGCAAAGTTAAATTCGTTACTTCCATCATATAACGGTGTTCTTCGTTAGAAACATCGACTACGTGCAGCAACAAGTCTGCATTACGGGCTTCCTCCAATGTAGAACGGAACGCTTTTACCAGATGATGTGGCAATTTGCTGACAAAACCAACTGTATCTGTCAGTAAGAAGCTTTTGTTGTCTTCCAAGCGAATTTGCCGAACAGACGTCTCCAACGTAGCGAAAAGCATGTCTTTTTCAAACACTTGCTTTTCTTCGTTTTGTCCCGTTTTTGCTAGCAGTCCATTCATCACTGTTGATTTTCCAGCGTTCGTATAACCGACTAATGAGACGACAGGCACACCTTTTTTGGTGCGCTGCTTGCGTTGTGTCACGCGTTGGTCTCTAATATGCTCGAGTTCTTTATGAAGCTTTGAAATTTGCTCTTCAATTTTCCGGCGATCCAGTTCAAGTTTGGTTTCTCCAGCTCCGCGGTTAGCTACGCCACCACTACTACCGCCACCTTGTCGACCAAGCGACGCACGCAGTCCTACTAAGCGCGGTAGCATGTACTGAAGTTGCGCAAGTTCTACTTGAACCTGTGCTTCACGTGTTTTTGCACGTCGTGAAAAGATATCCAAAATCAGCATAGTACGATCAATCACTTTGCATTCCAAATCCTCTTCTAGATTTCGGATTTGCGATGGTGATAGCTCGTCATTGAAGATGACCAAATTGGCATCTGCCTCTTCATAAAAAGCTTTAATTTCCTCTACCTTTCCGCTTCCGACATAGTGAGAAGGGTTGATACGATCTAAGTTTTGTGTGATTTCCCCGACCACTTCCACATTGCAAGCTTCTGCTAAATTATGAAGCTCGTCCATTCCGTAAACGAAATGAAGATCTTTTTGAAGTTGCACACCAACGATGACTGCTTTTTCTTGTAACTCATCCATTTATATTGTCCTCCTATTTCAGGAAAGGAAAATTCCCATTCGATATCTCTATTTTACCACAGTTTCTTTGCTATCCTCTTACAAGCGAGGTAGCCTGTACTGCCCTTGTTCAAATTCAAACTTATTTACACCCTCTTTAAAACAAACTTTTTCCAGACGTTCTTTTGGATGATTTGTTTTTCTGAATTCAATCAAACAATTCTCCAATTGTAAGCTGCCACCTAGAATCGTCTTCCATGCAGTGGTCGCTTTTTCTGTATCCCAAACCCCAAATACACAACGTTCGATCGTCAAGGTTTCGTTTAACGCTTTTATAGATCTGTTATCTCTTAGCTTTTGATAGCGCTGAGCGTCTGTTTTTTGCCATTCGATAAAAAATGGAGCAGGCAATTTATCCGAGACTTGTTCTTTGATGAATAGCATTTTCCATTTGATCAGCTCTCCACTTTCAGTTTGACGTTCGGCTGCCAACACTCCAGAAGTATCCATTCCCTGTTTTCTCAAATCGTCATTTAAAACCTGAATATTATCCGTGCGCAAACAAATTGTTCCAAAACCAACTTGGTCATAGAGCAGTTGGTGCGTAAGCGGATGATCCGCTTGCAGAGCCACTTCTTCTTTTTCGATTGACAGCCACTCAATGTAACAATCTTTCAAATACAAGAGGACATTTTCCGTTCCCCAGTTTAAATGTCGCCCACCTTTTGCTGCATGAATTCCTTTTTCCTGCCAATAGGTTACGGTTTCTTGTGGATTTTCACGAACAAAATGAACAATATGATCTAACTTCATAAAGCACCTCACTTTTTCTGTCGATCTATATACCGTTCGCCAAAGCATACTTAGTCTCCTTTAAACGTTTAAAGAGAGTAGCTGAGGGAAAGGTATATAGAATCATAGAATGCTCTTTACCTGCCCTTTCCCTAAAAGCGCACAATTGCAAACACTGTAAAAATCCGATCACTTTAGAACATCACACCAGCTTACATAGTTAAATTTCAATCAATTTTATTAAAACAAGAATTTTTACAGTGCGTTTTCGATAGGCTGAGGTATAGAAAAAATTGAGGAGGTTTCGATGAATAAAAAGTTAGTAACAAATCCCGTATTTTTAATATCCACCGCAGTGATCATCGCACTTGTTATTTTAGGTGCAGTTACTCCTGTGAAATTTGAAGAAGTCGCTGGAACTTTATTTAGTTTCACTACCTTAAATTTTGGTTGGTTTTATTTGCTGGCTGTCTTTTTTATCACACTTTTCCTTGTAGCGATCGCATTATCTAAATATGGCCGCATTCGCCTTGGCGCTGATAGCGACCGACCCGAATTCCCTTTTTTCACTTGGATTGGCATGCTATTTTCTGCCGGTTTTGGTGCCGGACTCGTATTTTGGGGAGTTGCCGAACCAATGAGTCATTTTTTCACTACACCATTTGGAAATCAAGCACAAACTCCCGAAGCCGCAAGAATTGCGATGGGCTATTCTTTTTTTCACTGGGGAATTAGCCAGTGGTCAGTATTTGCTATCGTTGGACTTGTTATCGGCTTTTTACAATTCCGTAAAAAAAAACCAGGTTTAGTTTCTACTGCTCTTGAACCTGTTCTCGGCAGTAAGCCTTTAATTAAGAACTCGATTGATTCTCTTGCAGTTATTGCCACTGTCATGGGAATCGCTACATCTCTTGGCCTCGGTGTCCTTCAAATGAACGGTGGATTGAGTGCTGTGTTTGGTATTGATCATGCTTTTCCTATACAACTCGGCATTATTGCTGTCATGTTCGCGGCTTATACCTTATCTTCTTCTACGGGACTTAAAAAAGGGATCGCTTACTTAAGTAATTTAAACCTTGGACTTGCACTCGTTCTAATGACATTTGTTTTTATCGCTGGACCGACTGTCTTCATTATGGAAACTTTCACGCTAGCGCTAGGTGACTACATTACAAATTTTGTCACTTATAGCTTGCGACCAGAACCTTACGCAGACGGTGACTGGGTACAAGGCTGGACCATTTTTTACTGGGCATGGGCAATTGCGTGGTCCCCGTTTGTCGGTGCATTCGTAGCACGTGTTTCTAGAGGACGGACCATCCGCGAATTTATATTAGGCGTACTCGTCATTCCGCCTGCTATTGCCTGCTTGTGGATCGCAGTTTTTGGTGGTACTGCACTTTGGTATGATTTAAACCAAGGTACAGGGATCGCCGAAGCGGTGAATAACGACTTAACGTCGGCCTTGTTCCAAACTTTTGATGTCTTGCCGCTGACGACCATTATGTCAGTTCTAGCAATTTTGCTGATTTTCACGTTCCTCGTGACTTCTGCTGACTCGGCAACTTATATTTTGGCTTCAATGACAAGTTTCGGTAGCTTGAACCCACCAACAGCGTTCAAGATTGTCTGGGGTGTGTTAATGTCTGCCATTGCTGCAGTGCTTTTGTATGCGGGCGGACTACAAGCTCTTCAAACAGCGTCTCTTATATCGGCCTTGCCATTTACCGTGTTACTCGTGTTAATGCTTTGGTCTTTCACCAAAATCATTCGTTCAGAATCACCACCGATTCAAGAATCTGAATTGCAACGATTCAAACGGATGGAACAAGAAACTAAAAAGCAACACAATAAATAAACAAAAAAAGCGTACAGCTTTTCCCGTAAGGAAATGCTGTACGCCTTTTGATTTTTCTTACTTGTCTTCGTTGATTAATCGAACCGTTTCATCAAACTCTTTCTCAATCTCTGCATCTGGTTTGTAAGTAACGAGACTCACAAGCCATGTCACGAGTAAGCACAAGAAGAAACCAGGAATGATTTCATAAACACTGCCTATGAAATTCGTCATTTCAGTAGCTCCAGGATCTTCTGGTTTTGTACCAACTAATTTCCAAACGATAACTGTTACAGCGCCGACAATCATTCCTGCCAATGCACCTTTTGAAGTTAGCTTGCGCCAGAATAGTGACAACAAAATGATTGGTCCAAAAGCAGCACCAAACCCTGCCCATGCGTAAGCAACTAGATCTAAAATAGTATTATTTTGTTTCCATGCTAGAGCGGCTGCAATGATGGCAATCGCTGCAACAGCAATTCTGCCAAGTGATACATATCCTTTAGCTGATGCTTCTTTTTTAAAGAAAATTTTGTATAAATCTTCAATAAGCGCTGAAGAACTTACGATAAGCTGAGAAGAAATCGTACTCATAACAGCGGCCAAAACTGCAGCTAGTACAAAACCTGCCACTAATGGATGAAACAAAATTTGGCTCAAGTCAAGAAACACAGATTCAGGATCTACTAACGTCGCTGAAGGATTTTGCTGGAAATAAGCAATCCCGATAAGCGCTGTTGCAGTTGCTCCGAGAAGACTGAAAATCATCCAGCTCATCCCAATGCGGCGCGCTACACGAACTTCCTTCAATGTTTTAATCGCCATAAAACGAACAATGATATGGGGTTGACCGAAGTAACCAAGGCCCCAAGCAACTGCAGAAATAACGCCGATTGTCGAAGCGCCAGAAACCAAGCTCAACATATTCGGATCTACCTCGCGAATACTTGCAGCGGTTTCACCAAATCCACCTGTAGCAAAAATACCTACTACTGGTACGGCAATTAGCGCCAGAACCATCATAATTCCTTGTACAAAATCTGTGTAGCTGACCGCCAGAAATCCGCCAAACAAGGTATAGGCGACAACAACAATCGAACCTAAGACAAGCCCTAAATGATAGTCCATTCCGAATGAACTCTGGAAAAATAAGCCTGAAGCTACCATACCAGACGAAACGTAAAATGTGAAAAAGATCAAAATAATAATACCCGAAGCAATTCGTAACAACCGTGATTTATCTTTCAGACGATTCTCCAAAAAGCTTGGGATCGTAATCGAGTCACTAGTAACAAATGAGTAAATTCTGAGACGTGGCGCTACAAAGTACCAGTTTAAAAAGGCACCTACCGTTAGTCCAATAGCAATCCATACCTCAACTAATCCACCTACATAAATGGCACCCGGTAAGCCAAGTAACAGCCATCCAGACATATCCGATGCACCGGCACTAAGTGCGGCTACTGCTGGTCCAAGACCCCTGCCACCAAGCATGTAGTCGGATAAGTTGGCAGTTTTTCGGTAAGCATACCAGCCAATGTATAGCATGGCACCTAGATAAACAGATAAAGCAATGATTTGATAAGTTGCATCTGTCATTTTATCCCCTCCTTATTTAACAGTGTAACATTATTGTCACTTATTAAAAGTCCTCTTTTTCGGTTTTGCAGCAAATTCAAGGGGGAATCACAAGGACAAGGAGGCGATTTTAATGCCGTGGAACGAAGATAATTATCCAGAATCATTTAAAAATCTTGATAGTGCTGTTCGTCATAAAGCAATAGAAATTGCCAATGCACTGCTTCGCGATGGTTACACAGAAGGTCGCGCGATTCCAATTGCCTTAGACCAAGCCAAAAAAACTGAAATGGGCGCTGAAGAACGACCTGTCTACGAAATCAAAAAACATGAAGATGGTTGGCAATTAAAGAAAAAAGACAGTAAAAGAGCGATTCTGATTGAAGAAACGAAAGATAGTCTAATGGGAGAAGCAAAGCGCTATGTTACAAAAAATCACGGAGAACTTCACATCTATGCAGCAGACGGATCACTGTCTGAAACTCTGTACGAATCATCCTAAAACAGTAAAAAGCCGCTGTCGACTGACAGCAGCTTTTTACTTGAACCAGCCTTTCTCTTTAAGCCGTGAAATGGCTTCAATTCGATTTCCTACTTCTAACTTGTCCAATATTGTTGAAATGTAATTCCGTACAGTACCTGTTGTAATGAACAGCTCTTTAGCAATTTCTTTTGTACTACGTCCTTCAGCAATCAATTCCATCACCTGTTTTTCCCGATCAGTCAATGGGTTTTCGTCAGCATAAGCTAAGTCCACTAGTTCAGGAGCATAAATTCTGCGGCCATCCATAATTGTTCGAATGGATGTGGCCAAGTCTTCACTTGGACTATCTTTTAGCAAATAACCGCTAACTCCAGCTTTTCTAGCACGTTCAAAATAGCCTGAACGTGCAAATGTAGTCAAAATAATAATTTTACACGGCTTGTCTTTTAAAATTTCCGCTGCATCCAATCCGCTTTTCAATGGCATTTCAATATCCATGATGCAAATTTCTGGTTGCAGTTTTTCCACAAGCTCGATTGCCTCTTCTCCATTCGATGCTTTACCGACCACTTCCATGTCCTCTTCTAAATCCAACAGTGACCCTAAAGCCCCGAGCATCATTCGCTGATCTTCAGCTAATACGATTCGAATCATTTTACTGCCTCCTTTGAACTATAAAGAATTACGTTCGGCACCCGGATGTTCAAGGTCGTGCCTTCCATCACTTTAATTCCTACCGAACCATTTACAAACTCCAATCGTTCGCGCATACCAGCCAATCCGTTTCCTTGCAGAGAAGTATTTCCTTCTGGAAATCCTTGTCCGTCATCTTGCACTTGCACCAGAATTTCTTCGGGATTTTGCTTGATCAATACGCTGCAACGCGCTGCACCACTATGCTTCACGACATTCGTCACTGCTTCTTTTAAGCACATACTTAGAACATTTTCTACTAACAAGGGGGTGTTCGTCAGCTGCGGTGAACCGTAGAACACAAAATCAATTTCAGCAGCTTTTAAAATTTGCTGCACCCGCAAAATTTCTTCATCCAGTTTGGTGCCTCGCATATTAGACACTAACTCACGCACTTCTTTTAAAGCTGTACGTGCTGTTTGTCGAACATCGTTTATTTCATTTAAAGCAGACTCTGGATTCCGGTAAATCAATTTACCTGCTAAATCACTTTTCAAGCCAATTAAAGATAATTTTTGCCCCAACGTATCATGCAAATCACGAGCAATTCGTTCACGTTCTTCGATAATCACCAGTTGAGAAATTCGTTTGTTCGCATCTTCTAGCTGACCTTCTAATTTTTCTCGTTTGTTTCGGTTATACGTATTAAACGGCAATAAAATAACACCTAGTACACTAAGCACAATAAATGGTAGCTGAGAGATATACAATTCACTATGGTCAAAAAAGCCAAATACAATAGCTGCAATTGTCATGCCAATATGAAGGCCATAAATAATGAAAAATCCTACTTTATTGCGTAAATTACCGATAAAAAAGGCCACAAAAATAGACAGATATACATACCCAAACAAGAAAATCATTCCAATATTAATCGCCATTTCAAAACTTACCCAAACATACACAAAGCCAGTTCTTGAATTAAAAGACAACCGGTACGCAAGGAAAAACAACAACAAGAGCAAAATACCGAAAATAATTTCAGGTAATGAGGAAGATCGAAAGATAAAGAAGAATGGCAAAATACAAAAGATCACCCAAGCATAGAGACTCAGCCAAGGATTTTTAGGGAATATTTGATACCAGCTTTGCATAAGGGCCTCCTGTTCATTTCTATGTGATTTCATCATAGCAAATAATAAGCAAAAGAAAAAACCATTCCGCTAAGAATGGTTTTTTTCTAGTTACTTTCTTATTGTTCAGCCGTTTTCGAATCAGCTAACAAGTGCTTGATTTCACCAAATGTAACGAATGTTTTATTTGGTGCATCGTACAATTTGTAGCTCAATGATTTAAGACTAGATTTAATATCAATTGTTGTTGCCTGTTGAAGTGGCGGTGTCGATTCATGTGCTTTTTCCAAGTTATAGTTTGGAACTCGAGGGCTCAAGTGATGCACATGGTGGAAGCCGATGTTGCCAGTTACCCACTGCAATACTTTTGGAAGTTGGTAATACGAGCTTCCTTCGATGGCTGCTTTAACGTAATCCCACTCATTTTCGTCTTCAAAGTATGAATCCTCAAATGTGTGTTGAACATAGAATAACCAAATTCCAAGTGCTCCTGCAATGAACATCGTTGTTCCTTGCACGATTACAAATGCCTGCCAACCAATTGCTAAGATTAACAACGTATAAATGACCACAAGTGAAATGTTGATCAAATACGTATTGTTGCGTTCTTTTTTGCGTGCATCTTTACGATTAAAACGACTTGAAATTAAGACTAAGAATAATGGTCCAAATCCGAACATAACCAAAGGATTACGATACATACGGTATTTAAAACGTTCCCATTTTGAAGCTTCTACATATTCTTCAATCGTCATAACCCAAATGTCGCCGACTCCGCGCTTATCAAGATTACCACTTGAAGCATGGTGAATCGAATGTTCTCGTTTCCACTTTTCATAAGCGAAAAGCGTCATGATCCCTGTTAGCGTACCAACAACGGCATTTGCTTTTTTGTTTTTGAAGAACGATCCGTGTGTGCAATCATGGAAAATGATAAACGTACGGATGACAAATGCTGCAGCTACTGCTGACAATGCAATTGTTAGCCAAATTGAGACATCAAGTGCTTGGTAAGCCAAGAACCATGCCAAGATAAAAGGTGGAATTGTATTTAATAATTGTCTAACACTCGATTTTACATCTGCTTTTTCGAAAGGGGCAACAAATTTGCGTAACTGTGCTGTTTTTTCTCTGCTCATGTTTTCAAATTCCTCCTTAAACGGACTTTTTCGGTCCGGATAACTTATTAATCTTATCTTAACTGGAAATCCTCGGGCGAATAAGACACAAACGTCTATATTTCTATATGACAGTTGTCATGTATTTTAAGAAATCTACTCTTTTAAAATTACAAGCGATATGTGTATACTATAAATAGACAGAAAAATCAGAACGGAGTGAAGCATATGACTGGACTAGTCGCCGTCATTATGGTCTTTTCGATTCCACTGGCAGGTATTATTACTTCTCACCTTCAAACACAAACGAAGCTTAAAGGGAAAATGATCAGTGAGCAATTAGAGTTAGAAAAACTAAAGCATGAAAACTTCGTTATTGAAACACAGAAAATGCGGCTTGAGCTTGAACAAATGAAGTTAGAAGATACCAAAAAAGATAATAACCTGTTATTAAAATAGCAAGCGTGAAAAAGACGAAGCTTTTTCATTAGCCTCTAAAAAATGCAATCTTCGGAACGCTCGATTGCACTCGATAGAACCAAACACATTTTCTCCGTTAATTTTGCATATGCCGTGGATTTGCGTCATCCTTTCATCTTAAAGAGCTGCTTTAATCTTGCTTTCATTTTAGAGCCACGGACGATTTTTTGTATTTTTTCAGATTCAAAATGGCTAAACGACCCTTCCTAAGGAAATAGCACGTGGTGCAACCGGCTGAGGCTGTGCTCGCAGAAAGCGTTCGTCTTGGTGGACATCAGCCTGTTCTTTAACATGCAAAAGAGGCTACACTCAACAGGTCTTTTTGATGACCTGTTGAGTGTAGCCTCTTTTGTTCGTCTCTATTAAAACTCCACACCCAGATTCTCGGGTCATAAGCCTACCCGGCTGTGTGGCAAAGAGCGCCACACTGCCGGTCTGTCTTATGCCTGTCGAATCTACACGGGCGCTTGCGCTTTTCTATGTCCAGGCTCCAGCGCCCAGATTCTTGGGTCATAAGCCTACCCGGCTGTGTGGCAAAGAGCGCCACACTGCCGGTCTGTCTTATGCCTGTCGAATCTACACGGGCGCTTGCGCTTTTCTATGCAAATACGCTGTTTTCTATTTGTTTTAATTGATAGAAATAAGCTTTTCTTTCCATCAGTTCTTGGTAGGTTCCACTTTCCTGGATACGCCCATTTTCCATAACGATAATCTGATCCATTTGTTCGAGTCCCGCCAAGTCATGACTAATAATGACGAACAAATCTTTGTCCCCTTGTCGGAATAGTTCTTGGTAAATGGCGTGAGCTGTTAAGTTATCGACGGAAGAAACTGGTTCATCAAGAAGCCACAGTGATTTGCCTCTTAGGATTGCCCGTGCAATAGCCAGTCGTTGCTTTTGTCCACCAGACAAATTCTGCCCCTTTTCTTCTACTGTCGTTGTCAAAGGAAACAATTCTAACTGAACTCTAGCCAATGCTTTTTTCATCTGCTCATCGCTTGCCAATGGATTGGCAAGCAATAAGTTGCTACGAATTGTGCCGTAAAAGAAATGATTTTCCTGCAATACGATATTCATTTCCTGCCAAACAGTTTCTTGTTCAAGCATCTCTACTGGCTTTCCACCGATTGACAATTGACCTTGTTCAACAGGAAAAACATTCAGTAGTAATTGCAAAAGCGTTGACTTACCTGAACCACTTGGCCCGACAATCGCTGTTTTCGTGCCTGGCTTTAAATGGAGTGAGACATCATCAATCGCTAAGCTTTTTTCCCCAGGATAGCTAAAAGAAGCTCCCGTAAGTTTAATATCAAGCGGTCCGCTCGGAATTCCCTCTGCTCCTTGTAGCACGGCGTCCTCAGAAACAACTTCTTGTAATCTTACTGCAGCTTTTCGGCTTTCTTCAAAATAAGTAGGAAACGCGGCCATAGGTGCTACGTTTTCAAAAGCGGCAATGGAAATCATCACGAGCATGGCCAAGTACAAGCCATTTAATTCACCTGCTGCTACAAAATACGCACCAACAGCTAACACAAAAAACGACACTAGTAATGCCACAAGCGCATTACTAGACTGCGCTAGGTTTTCCTCTAAGCCTTCTCTCCGCTGACCTTCGTTATATTGAGCCGCATCACTTTTCAACTGTTGCTCTTTTACACCAAGCTGCTGATAGATTTTCAGATCACGAAACCCATAAAGAAACTCCGTAGCTTCGATGGCTAAATTTCCTCGTTGTACTCTGACTTGTCCATCTGTACGACGCTTTCTACTAGAGAAAAGCGCTGGCACTGCCACAATTGTTAGCAGCATTCCGACCACCATCACACTAGCAATTCCCATAGAGAAAAACGCACTAAAGAAAATGGTGCTTAAAAAGACGATACCTAATACGACTGGCGGATAAAAAACGCGCAGCAGAAAGTTCTGTAGGCTTTCAACATCCCCAACAATTCGGGACAGCAAATCCCCACTCCGGTACTTACCAAATATTCCGGGAGCGAGTGGCGACAAACGTTCAAAAAATGACACTCTTAAGTGGCTTAGCATGGTAAAGGTTGCTCGGTGAGAATACAAACGCTCCCCATAACGACTCAACGCTGAAGCAAAGCCGAACAGTTTCAGACATGCTGCCATAACAACGAGTGTCGTCATCTGCGAGGTCAATGCCGCCTTCGAAATCAAATACCCACTTGAACCCATCAATGCTACGCTAGCAATTCCTGCTAAAAATCCGAAGGAAATCGCAATCGAGACATCCTTCTTCTCGATAAATGTTAGTTTTAGAATATGTTTTAATTCATTCATCGCTGGCTACCTCCCTGCTGCGCTGCGAGCATCTCTTCGTAAGGGCTATAGTTTTGCAGCAGTTCGTCGTGGCTTCCTGCAGCATCCAGATTTCCATTATCTAAGAAGAAAATCAGATCGGCTTGTTTAATCGTATGGAGTCGGTGCGCAACTGTAATAACGGTTGACGTCTTTTGCAACTCGCGAAGCGACTCTTGCAAAATTTGTTCCGTACGCAAATCCAGACCGGTCGTCGGCTCATCAAATAAAATAAGAGACGGTTTTTTTAGAAAGGCACGAGCCAGCGCAATCCGCTGTTTCTCTCCTCCCGACAAGCCACGTCCTGCTTCTCCGATTAACGTTTCAAAGCCCTGCTCAAGTGCGAAAATCATCTCTGCGATTCCAGCCTTTTTAGCTGCTGCAAGTACTTCTTCGTCGCTGACTTTCCGATTGGCTCCTATCTCCATGTTCTCTCGGATTGTCCCCGCAAAAAGATACGGATTTTGCGAGATATAACTTAATTGATCAAACCATGATTTTTCGCTAATAGCCTCTCTTGGAATGCCGTTAACAATCAGTTCGCCTTCGGTTTGCGGCAACAATCCAGCAAGTAACTGCATGAGTGTCGTTTTTCCTGAACCGCTCTTGCCGACAATCGCAACTTGGCTATAAGGCGGAATTTCTGCGCGCAGTGGATTCAAAGCAAAGCCCTCTCCGTATCGAAAAGACAATCCCTCTAATGACAAATGAGGCGGTTCTTGTGCCAGAACTTCATCTCCCCATATCAATACAGAATGTTTTTTCTCAAGCTCAGCACTTAATTGATTGGCTGCTGATACACTGCCACGTGCTGTATGAAAAGCACTACCAAAATCCTTTAACAAATTAAAAAAATCTGGCACTAAAATTAAGATAAAGAACGCTGTGAAAAAGCTAATACTGTCAAACACAACAAGACGCAAGCCAATTTCTAATGCGATTATGCCAATACTCAACATCGAAATATACTCCAGCATTAAAGAAGAAAGAAATGCAGACTTCAACACGTCCATCGTGGAGTCACGGAAACTCAGACTACTTTTTCGAATTTCTTGCTGTTGTGTTTCAGCTTGACCAAATAACTTAAGCGTCGAAAGACCTTGCAGAATATCCAAAAAAGTACCAGAAAACCGGTTAAGCTGTTCCATTTTTTCGTCCGCTTTCTTCTTCGTTCCTTTTCCGACCATTGCCATGAATACAGGAATAAACGGTGCCGTAATTAAAATGATGACACCTGTTGTCCAGTTTTGAGTAAAAATAACCCCTAACAACAGTAGGGGAATGATATATGTTTGCATGAGTTGCGGAATGTATTTACTGAAAAAGCCATCTACTTCGTCTACTGAGTCCATTAGCAAGCTAACTTTTTGACCAGACTGACCTTGAGCCGCAGACAATAACGGATTTTCAGCAAAAGACTTTATCAGATCTTTTCGAAATTCACTTTTTACATCAGCAGCGAGATCGACTCCTGCCCTGCCAATTGCATAACCCGCTCCTGCACGCAATAAAATCGCTACAAACAAGCCACCAAACAATGGAAATAAGCTCTCAAAAGCAGCATTTTGAAGAAAAACACGATCTGCAATGAAAACGAAAAAGAAAGCTTGTCCAATTGTAGCAATGCCTTTTAAAAGCGATGCCACTACCAGAAAAACCATTTTATTTTTTCGTTGAAATGCCAGTCGTTTTAAATCATTCATGCCATTCGCCCCTCTACTTTATCTCCTTCTATTATAAGGCATCCTTACCCGAAACCCTCGTCAGTTGCCCATGATAACTGGATTTCTGAAGACCTTTGTTACAGTGCTGTTCACAAATCTAGTGTTTTTGGGCAGATAAAAACCTCCAGGCAACCTTCCCTGCAGGTTTCGAGTTACTCGTTTTCAATTGTTTGCGTGCAAGGATCCTCAGCAACGATGGCCATCTTTAACCAAGCCACGTCTGCTTGTATTTTTAGTTTCAAGGATTGATCAACGCATCTTCGGGATTCATTTGTGAGTTTGGTCAGTTCAGACTTAAAAATGGCTAATTCTTCTGCTGTAATCACTGGAAACACCCTCTAGGTAAGGCTTTGATAACTTATGCTCGTTCAATGCAATAAAAACATTATTCTCAAGCAAATCATCCATCCCCTCCTTTTACTGTACAAACGCTGAGCAGCAAACTCTCACTCAGCTATGACTACTATTTTAACTTAAATAATCCTTCTTTTTACTTATGTCCCCTTAGTTGCAGAAGTGTAAACTAACTGGATAATTCATGAGTAGTTCTTCTGTAGCCCACGCAAAAAAGCGCCTCGAAAGACGCCTTGTATCTACATGATTCTATCTCTTTAAACTTCTGCTTTTTGGCTATTTAGAATGGATAATTCACGCAGCTTAAATTTTTGTATTTTTCCTGAAGCTGTCATCGGGTATTCTTTCGTAAACTCGATGTACCGCGGAATTTTATGATGAGAAATTTTGTCCTTGCAGTACGTTTTCAGTTCTGCCACAGTCAATTGCTCATCTTCTTTCAAGATAACCCAAGCCATCAATTCTTCTCCGTATTTCGGATCTGGCACACCAACCACTTGAACATCTTGAATAGCAGGATGCTGATAAAGAAATTCTTCAATTTCACGCGGATAAATATTTTCACCTCCACGAATCACCATGTCTTTAATGCGTCCTGTGATGGCGATATAACCAGCTTCATCTTCCACCGCGATGTCCCCGGTGTGAAGCCAGCCTTCTCGATCAATGGCCACTTTTGTTGCTTCTTCATTATTATAATAGCCTTTCATAACATGATAGCCCCTCGTACAAAGTTCTCCAGGCATGCCTGTCACGACTCCTTCTCCAGTCGCTGGATCAATAATTTTCACTTCTACTCCAGTATGTGGCTTACCGACTGTTGATACTCTTTTTTCAATATCATCATCCGCCCGTGTTTGCGTAATTACTGGAGATGACTCTGTTTGTCCGTAAGCAATGGTAATTTCAGACGCTCCCATATCCGTGATCACTTTCTTCATCACTTCAATCGGACAAGAGGATCCTGCCATAATACCTGTCCGCAGTGTAGAAGTATCGAATGATGAGAACTCAGGATGATTTAATTCTGCGATAAACATCGTGGGCACTCCGTGAAGCCCCGTACATTTCTCATCTTGCACCATCTGCAGCACGCGTTTGGCATCAAACTGCTCTGCAATGACCATCGTCGTAGAATGGGTCACTGCCGCCATTGTCCCAAGAACACAGCCAAAGCAGTGGAAAAATGGCACTGGAATACATAGCCGATCGTTTTCCGTAAGACTCATCGTATCGCCCACTAACTTGCCATTATTGACAACATTGAGATGTGTCAGCATGACTCCTTTCGGAAATCCGGTCGTGCCGGATGTGTATTGAATATTAATAACGTCATCAGGGTCCATCGAGTGGAAGCGCTCTTCAAGTTCCGAGTCGCTAACTTTTTTAGCAAAAGCCTCAAACTCTTGCCACGTGTAAATTCCCGGATACTTGTTATTGCTCATGACAATAACTCGTTTGAAATGAGGCAACTTAGCGTTTGTGATGTGTCCTTTATCAGCTGTTTTCAACTCCGGGCAAATCTTGTTTAATATATCTATATAACTCGTTCCTTTAAATTCTTCGCCCACTATTAAAGTTGTTGCGTCCGACTGCTCTAATAAATATTCAAGCTCACTCGACTGATAGCTCGTATTAACCGTCACTAAAACACCGCCCATTTTGCCGGTAGCAAATTGGCTTAAAAGCCATTCACGTTTATTGTCTGACCAAATGGCAACGTGCTCTCCTTTTTCAATGCCAATCCCGATAAATGCCTTTGCAAGAAGATCTGTTTCTTCATCAAACTCTTTGTAAGTTTTTCGGATTCCATGCTCTGGATAAACATACGCCTCAGTTTCCGGATTTCGTGCGGCTTGTTCTTTAACTATTTGACCAATCGTTTTTTGTAAAACAACCATTTTCCATCCTCCTAATTGAAAACGTTTTCAGTCTACTCTATATTATCACAAAATTCCGAAATAACAGAAGGGGCCTGCGCCTTAAACTAAAACGGACAGTTCGCCCTTTTTATACGCTGCATGATAAACTAAACCTATTACATGCAACGGAAGGGACTCATTATGGAATTACAAACCATGCAAGACCAACTCACTGAACGTCTGTTACAGCAACAACTGGTTTCAGCAACGATTAGCCAACCTAGACTAAAATCAAACGATATTAAGCGCATTAAACTAAAACCCGTTGAAATAAAAAAGGAATACTTGATTCAATTTGAATTTCAGCACGAACACGTCTTAAAGCATGAAAATCTACCAGTAGAAAAAGCTGCTGAGAAATTGGCTTTTCTTTTTACTGACTTTCGTCAGGCGCTGTTCCAATTTACAGATGAGCAAGTACAAATCCAGCTTTCTAAGAAGTTCAAAGTCAACTGGAAAGCCCAACAAACCGGCGAAAAGAAAGCTGAGCTATCCCATAATCGCAAAAAGCAGTATTTATTAGAAGACGGCATTGTCTATCCGTTTCTCGTACGCCTGGGTGTGCAAAGTCCAGATGGCAAAGTTAAAAAGCAGAAATACGATAAATTCCGGCAAATCAATCGCTTTATCGAATTTATTGATGATACGCTCGCTTACTTGCCACAAGACCGCACTGTTCGCATCCTCGACTTTGGTTCTGGAAAATCGTATTTAACCTTTGCGTTATATCATTATTTGCGTATTGAAAAAGGGTTAGACCTTCGCGTTACCGGACTTGATTTGAAAAAAGAAGTCATCGAAGAATGTCAGCAAATTGCGGCAGATCTTCGCTATGAACAACTTGAGTTTCTAGTCGGTGACATTAACGATTACAATGATGAAACGGCAGTGGATATGGTCGTTACGTTACACGCTTGTGACGTGGCAACCGACATGGCTTTAGCGCGTGCTGTTAAATGGGATGCCAAAGTGATTTTAAGTGTTCCGTGTTGCCAACACGAATTAAATAGCCAAATCGGTGCACCTGAACTCGGCATCATGCTGCAACACGGCTTGATTAAAGAGCGCTTCAGTGCTTTGGCGACAGATGCTATTCGAGCTGAATTGCTATCTCTTGTTGGGTACGAAACGCAATTAATGGAATTTATTGATATGGAGCATACCCCTAAGAATATCTTGATTCGTGCTTATAAAACCGGTAAAAAACCCGTTGCTGGTCAATTTGATCGCTACCGCCAATTCACTAGCCTGTTATCGGCTAAACCATTTTTAGAAAACGAATTAAAGGAGTATCTATGAAACAAAAAAACTTGGTAAACGGCATCATTTTAGCTTTTTCGGTCGTATTGATCCGATTTATCGATGTCCAGATTTATGACATGAATTTGGTTGTGACATTGCTCATCTTAGTCGCTCTTATCTACGGTGCTATGCGATTTGTTGAACGCTTCCCATCGCTTGATCAACCTGTTAGTAAACGTGCAGCCTTCACTGTTAATACGCTGGTGATTGTCGCTATCTTCTTGGCGTTCTTTATTTTTAAACTATGACAAGCAAAAAAACGGTAGCTGAATGGCAGCTACCGTTTTTTTGTCGATTAAGGAGAATTTTTGTTTATCCACTCTGTTAACGCTTTTACTACTTGGTCTTGTTGTTCAATCGCAGGTATTTTGGCTGCATTGTCACCTTTTTGCTCTCCGTATAAACCAAATTGTGCGTGGTTGCCACCTTTGATTTCCACAAAGACACTGTCGTCAGAGAACAGCTTACGACTTTCTTCAATATCAGTAACCGTAGATAAACCATCGCGTTCCGCATAAATCGACAACATCGGCAAACTGCTGTCCGAAAAATCACCCGCTGGATAAGCACCCAGAAAATAAAGTCCGGAAAGTTTCGCTGATGGGTCTTCTGCATAAAAAGAAGCAGCTACGCCACCTAGAGAATGTCCTCCAAGAAACCATTCTTCGACTTCCGAATGCTCTTCGATGATGTCATGTGCTGTTCCAGAACCAAGAATCCCAAAATTCAAGGGCAGTTGAGGAATCGACACGACAAAGCCTTGTTCACTTAAGGATTGGCCAAGATAGGCATAAGCTTCCTTTTCAACTTTAGCCCCTTGATAGAGAATCACGCCTTTACCATTCGGCGTTGCTGGCTGAAAAATTAGTCCTTCTGCGTCACTTTCAAGTGCAGACAAATCTACTTTTTCAGTTAAGATTTCACTAGGTCCATAATCGAACTGAGCGTAAACAACAAAACCTGCAACTGCAATCACCAATAGCACAAAGACTGCTACTGCACTACGCAACAACCACTTTTTCATCGGAACACCTTCTATCTGAGTCTATTAATAAGCCAATCCTACACGTCGCTGAACAAATTCTGTTGATTCAAGCTGATGATAAGCAAATTCTGCCGTATCGCCAACTGTAATTTCTTTGCCTTCTTCGGGCAGCAGATCCTTTTCTGCCCGGTAATTCCCGCGTACCTCACCATCTGGTAAGTATGTAGGACAAACAATCGTCCACTCAAGCTCAGTCTTTTCGAATAAGCGATAAACCGCTTCATGCTCTTCAGCAGCAAAAGTCAGCTTGCGCTTAGAATCTCCGCCCTCGTAACGAAGCAGTCCAGGGCTCAGTCGGCTATCTAAAATTCCAGCTGTACCAATTGTTATCACTCGTTTGATGTGATGGCTTTCCATAGATTTTACAATCAAAGGTGCCGCTTCAGACAAAGTTGTCGTTCGATCTGTACCCACAGCGCTGAAAACTACTGTAGTTTCTGCGATTGTTTTTTCAATATCTTCTGCGTTTCGTATATCCCCTAGAATAATTTCCAGATTCGGATGGGTTTCTAATTTTTCTGAACGAACCAAAGCTTTCACGTGATGACCATCAGCGAGAGCTCGCTTGAGAATTTCGCCTCCAACGCGGCCTGTCGCTCCGAATATCGCTAGCTTCATAGCTTTTCCTCCTAGTAGTTAACTTCAATATCAGTCTAATTTTTATTTAAAATGATAGCCTTTTTTCGCCAATACTTCTTTTAAATCTTGGCGATGTGGCTTACCTAGAAAATCAGCCATCTGCTTTGTCCACGTCGCGCTCTTTTGATTTGAATCGCGGCTGGCGTAATAGGCTTGAATTGTGCTGTCGTATTCTGGCAGGAGGGTTTCGTATTTTGCTTCATCGTAGTTATTTTCATGCAAAATAGCATGAACTGGCAAACGTGGCTTTACACCATTCGCTTCGTTCGGAACACCAATCGTCAAACCGTAAACTGGGAAGACGCCTTCTGGTAAACCGATCAACTCGCTAATTGCTTCCATATTGTTGCGGACACCACCAATATAACAAATACCATAGCCTTTTGACTCGGCTGCGAGTACAAGATTTTGCGCGAGTAACCCAACATCGGTTACAGCCACAATCATATTTTCAGCACGATCAAAGACGATTTCTTGTTGATGCAATTTCCCGGCATGTTGCAAGCGGTTATAATCGGCACACATTAAGAAAACAGCTCCTGCACCTTCCATTTGCTTAGCATTTTTAGATAACTCGCCTAGCTTTTTACGTTTCTCAGGATCTGTTACCCAAACAATCGAGTAAGCTTGGACGAAATGGGAAGTAGCTGCATATTGTGCAGCTTCAACCAGTTCGCTAACTTCCTCCCGTGATAATTGCTTTTCTTTATAGTCCCGAACAGATGCATGTGCTTTCATTAATTCGATAACCATTAATTAGCTCCCCTCTCTAACTGTTTCTCTTATCGTACCAAATTCTTTGTCGTGTTACTGTTTTCGTGATTTTGCTACAATAGAATGGATAGAGGTGAAAGATTTGAAACACACAAAAACTGCTTTCTCGATTTTTTTCTTATTAATTCTTGGTAGTTTTTTATTTATATGGCTCGAAAACGAATTAACCTTTCGAGAACAATTAAAAGAACGTTCTTTGCCTTCTGGACTGCATCCTATCGTCGAAGAAAAGCGGGATTTATTGGTCAATCAAGCTGCTGAAATTGGGATTGACATTTTAATTACAGACGGTTACCGTTCGCCCGAAGAACAGGATGGATTGCACAGTCAAGGTCGCAATACCCCTGGTTCTGTCGTTACCCATGCACAAGCTGGAGAATCCTATCACAACTATGGATTAGCTATCGATTACGCATTACGCCTTGATGATGGTTCAGTTGTGTGGGACACGACACGTGATGGCAATGGCAACGGGGAAAGTGATTGGTTTGAAGTTGCCGCTATCGGAAAAGAGCTAGGCTTTGACTGGGGAGGCGACTGGCAGCGCTTTAAAGACTACCCTCACCTCGAAATGACTTTCGGCTTGTCGATTCGCGAATTGCAACAAGGGTGGCGGCCAGAAGATAAAATGGAGTAAACAAGGGAACTTCAGAAAACCCTGTAAACAATGAATAAAAATCAATTTAAAAACACACAAATCAAAAAGCCGGTGACTCTCGAGATAGAGAGTCACCGGCTTTTTAACTCTTTTTCTATAGCTCCCCGTGTGCCCAAGCAATACGGGGATCAATCTTTCTCGTCATCCTCACCACGATTGGTTGAAAGCCCATTCGCGGCCAGAAATAAGAAGCCAGTTGATTTGCGGTGTTCCAGTCCGCAACAAGATAGTCAAATCCTTGCTTTTTCATTTCACTGAAACAATGATTGGCTAATGCTTTTCCGACCCCTCGTCCACGAAGATCCGGATTTGTCGAGGCAGCAGGAAGTTCTGCACAGTTCTCAGGTGTCACTAAACTCATCGGCTCTTCTTTCCTGAAATACACATGGAATCCAGCGATTCGATTGCCTTGCTCGGCCATCCATAAATAGGCATCTTCATTTTCCGTCAAAGCTTCATAGTTTTCCTTAACATCTTCCAATGTTTCTCGTGTGATGGGTAACCAAGAAGGAGCAGTTGCTTGGTGAATGCTATTCCACATAGCCATTTTCTTTAGTAGCGGCGAGTCTTCTCGATCCCCTTTTCGAAACTCTAGCTTGGGAATAGAGCCAGTTTTCGGTTTGAAATCATCAAGTGACAGAACTCCATATTTTTGATCAAAGCTAAACGATTGGTCTAGCCATTGATCAATGACCAGCTCGTTGCCAAGAGGCGCTAACAACATATGATGGAAATAACCGTTCTTTATCCATTCAGCTCCTGCGTTTGCATATAATAGCCTCAACAACCGGGGATGTTCATGTCCACTAATTGCGATAGATTCATAATCCATCCAGACGAAACGTCCATTTTTAGCATCTTCTTTAAATTCATAAAGCAAGTAGCCAATAACGTCAATTCCCCTCACTGCAACAATGCCATTGATAAATGGCCGTTCTAATAGCTTTCGCAGGACTGTTTCTGCATCATCGATTTCTTCAAATCGTTCAGGTAGAAAATTAAAGATTTTACGTTCTTGTTCATGCCGTTTTGACAACAGCGTAGACATTTGGCGAATATGCTTTTCTTCCATCCCTGTAATTTGAATCATCCACAATCACTCCTCTGAATGAAGTTTCACTTCTAGTATCCCATAATTACCAACTTTCACCTTATCACCAAACTGAACAGGAATCGGTTCTACAAAGATTGGGCCATCCACAATCATCGTATGGAATTCTCCTTCTTCTCCGCAGGCATCAATCCCCGCAGCTTCTAGTTCATCAATTAACTCATGTGTAAATTCACGTCCTAAAAAGCGTTCATCCAGCCGTGTCGTATCTACAACTGTAATAACAGCCCGAAACCCTTCATCCACCAATTCTTTCAACAGGTTTTTTCGCGGCTCTTGCCATAGTGGATGATGAACACCGATTTGTGCTTCGGTGCTAACTTTTTGCACCCACTCTAAATGATCTTGCAAATCAATATCGCCATAGACCCCCATATTGATACCTTGTGCTTTGAACTTTTTTAAGTGTTCGATAAATTCTTTTTCATATCCAGACCAACTAGCTTTTCCAATGACCAACGGCAAGCCCATACGTTCAGCTTGTGCTTCCATCACTTCAATCGGCAGGCCATGTGATCGTGATTTGGTACCATCTTCTTCGAACATAGTAAATAATGCGAGGGGCATATGCCCCTCTAGCACTGCGCGATAATAGGCAAGTGCGGAATCTTTTCCGCCACTCCATGACATAATAAATGATTTTTGCATAACGCACCTCTTCTTTGTAATTCTTTGTTAGTGTAACTAATTCGCCACAGTTTGGTTAAAACCCTTCCGCATAGAGTCTTTTGAAGTTCTAAAATAATAAAAAAATGAGTAATACGCAAGGAAAAGATCGTCTTCATCTCGGCAATTTATCATTAGACATCGCTCTTTCTGTTTAGCACAGTAAAGCACAGGGAAAACTTTAAGCAGAGACAAAGGAGGCATACACATGCAACAGCATAAAATGTATATAAATGGGGAGTACAAAGAATCTACAGGAACCGAGTGGATCGATATCATTAATCCTTCGACCGAAGAAATCATTTCGCAAACCCCTAAAGGAACTAAAGAAGACGTGGATCGTGCAGTAGAAGCCGCTTTTCAAGCACAAAAAGCATGGGAACTCACGCCTAACATCGAGCGCGGCAAAATCGTTCGCAAGCTTGGCGACAAAATTGCTGAAAAACGTGATACATTTATCGATTTATTGCAGGAAGAACAAGGAAAAAGCTATGAATTGGCCAGCGGCGAAGTTGATCTCGCCATTGATTATTTCCACTATATGTCTGAATGGGCACGACGCATCGAAGGAGAGATTCTACCAAGCGATCGTCCAAATGAAAACATTTTTATCTATAAAAAACCAATTGGTGTTGTAGCTGGCATTATTCCTTGGAATTTCCCAGTCTTCATACTTGCCAGAAAAGTAGCAACAGCGCTTGTAACCGGCTGTACAATTGTTATCAAACCCAGCCAACAAACACCAAACACTGCCATGGAATTCACAAAAATCATCCATGCGATGGATGAGGTTCCAGCAGGTGTCTACAATGTTGTAACCGGAACTGGCTCTGAAATCGGCAACGCCTTGGCGTCACACGAAAAAGTGCAACTGGTTACCTTAACCGGTAGTGTTCCAGCAGGCACCAAAGTAATGGAGGCAGCTGCCAAAAATATCACAAAAGTCAATTTGGAATTAGGCGGTAAGGCACCAGCAATCGTCACTCAAAACGCAGATCTCGACTTGGCAGCTGAAGCGATCGCCACTTCTCGTTTAGCCAATAATGGACAAGCCTGCACAAACGCTGAACGTGTTTATGTGCATGACAGTGTTGCAGATGAATTCACAAACAAAATTATTTCAGTGTTCGAATCGAAAGTTATGGGGGACCCGCGCCAGAACAAAGAAGCTGACATGGGACCACTTGTCAGCCAGGAGCGTCTCGACACCGTAGACGACATGGTCAAACAAGCAGTAACAGAAGGCGCCACTGTGGCAATTGGCGGAGCACGTGACAGTAGCCGCTCTGGCTTTTTCTACAAACCTACCATCTTGACAAATGTTGAACACGATTCAGCTATTATCCGAGATGAAATTTTTGGTCCAGTGTTGCCAATCACCACTTACAGCACCTTAGAAGAAGCGATTGAAAAAGCCAACGATACAGAATTCGGCTTGTCTTCTTCCATCTACACAGACGATATAAACGAAGCTATGCAAGTTATCAATGAACTGAAGTTCGGTGAAACCTATGTAAACCGCGAAAATTTTGAAGCAATCCAAGGCTATCACGCCGGTATGCGTAAATCTGGACTTGGCGGAGCAGACGGCAAACATGGCATGGAAGATTTCCTAGTCACACAAGTCGTTTACATGCAGTATAAAAATAGTAAATAACTAAAAGCAACAAAAAAAGCGGCTGGGATTTTCCCAGCCGCTTTTCATCTTGTTATTTTCCTACCATGTTCTCTGGTTTTACCCATTCGTCAAACTGATCAGCAGTCAAATGTCCACTGTTTACGGCAGATTCTTTTAATGTCGTACCTTCTTTATGTGCTTGTTTAGCAATGGCAGCTGCATTTTCATAACCGATATGCGGGTTCAATGCTGTCACCAACATTAATGAATTGCTGACGTGGTTTTGGATAACATCCAAATTAGCTTCGATGCCTACTGCACAATGATCATTAAAGCTGATCAAGCTGTCCGTTAGAAGACGCACAGACTGCAAGAAGTTGTAAGCGATAACTGGCTTGAAAACATTCAATTCAAAGTTCCCTTGACTTGCCGAAAAGCCGATGGTTGCATCATTACCCATGACTTGAGCTGCAACCATCGTTAATGCTTCACTTTGTGTTGGGTTTACTTTACCTGGCATAATCGAGCTACCCGGCTCGTTTGCAGGAATCGTGATTTCGCCGATTCCGCTACGTGGACCGCTTGCCAACCAACGTACGTCGTTGGCAATTTTCATTGCGTCTGCAGCTAATGCTTTAATCGCCCCGTGCGTGTAAACCATTTCGTCATGGCTTGTTAATGCATGGAATTTGTTTTCTGCAGAAGTAAAGTTAGTACCTACTGCTTCGCTAATGAATTCAGCAACTGAAGGGCCAAATGTTGGATCAGCGTTAATGCCTGTCCCTACTGCAGTTCCTCCGATTGCCAATTCGCGCATATACTCAACGCTTTCACGAATCATGCGTTCGCTTTTCTCAAGCATATGTCTCCAACCGCTGATTTCTTGTCCAAGCGTTAGTGGTGTTGCATCCTGTAAATGAGTGCGCCCGATTTTGATCACTTCGTCAAACTTCTTCGCCTTTTCATCCAATGTTGCTTTCAGCTTTTGAACAGCAGGTACAAGGTTTTCTGTTACAGCTAAAACGCCTGCAACGTGCATAGCCGTTGGATACGTATCGTTAGAGCTTTGAGACATGTTCACATCATCATTGGGATGAAGTTTTTCAGCTGAATTTTGTTCTGCTAAAATTTCATTTCCGCGACGAGCAAGAACTTCGTTCATGTTCATATTCGACTGCGTACCGCTGCCTGTCTGCCATACCACTAATGGGAAATGCTCGTTCCACTTGCCTTCAATGACTTCGTTTGCAGCAAGTTCAACAGCTTTCATCTTAGCTTCTGACAATTTCCCAAGTTTATGGTTTGCTTTAGCTGTTGCTTTTTTCAACTGGGCAAAAGCCATAACCACTTCATGCGGCATACGCTCTGTACCGATTGCAAAGTTTTGTACACTGCGCTGCGTTTGCGCGCCCCACATTTTATCTGCTTCAACTTGAATTTCACCAATGGTATCTTTTTCTGTACGATATTGCATTCCATTCACTCCAATTCTGTTGTCTATGACTTCTTCTCTTCTATTATAACCACATTTGGCCGCCAAAAAGCGACCTTTCGAGTTAAAAGTCGCTGGTTTTGCTACTGAAAAATTCTTCTATAATTGCTTCATCAGAATGCGGAATATATTTTCCTTTCACGATTTGCGCTCCGTTGATTGAGCCACTGGATAGCAGTACTAAATCATCCGGTCCACTTTCTTGAAGAGCTGCTAGAACCGCCTCACGCCTCGACTCCGCTGTCACTACGCGTTGCTTGTAAGGCACTGTAAAGCCTTTTAACACCGCATCAATTACTAAGCTGGGCTCATGAGAACCAGGATGATCCACAGTTACCACAAGAACATCCGCTTTGCCTTCAGCTGCTTTGGCCATCTTCGGCATTTTCGAAAAATCCCGTATACCAATACCTGCGATAAGTGCAATCAGTCGATTATGCGATAATTTCTTAACTTCTTGCAAGACGGCCGACAAGGCGACAGGTGTATGGGCATAATCCAAGATGATTTTCCGATTTTCAGGACCTTGGATTACTTGAAAGCGCCCTTCCACTTGAGACATCTTCGGCAAAACCGCCAAAATCTCTTCTATACGGACGCCCGATAAAAGAGCCGCACCAATCGCCGCCGTTAAATTGGCCGCATTGTATTCGCCGAAAAGAGGTACGTGAATTGGCCAACACTCCTCTTCATAATATAAATCAAATTTCAAGCCCGTGTCTGAAGATTCACAAGCCACCCAAATCAAATCGGCACTAGAATCCATTTGGTTGCTGTATGTTAAATGAGGATAGTGAACAACCTCCAAAATCTCTTTAGCCATGCCTTCGTCATCCATGTTGATTACAGCCGCTTTAGATTGTTTAAACAACATTAATTTGGATTGAAGGTAATGATCAAATGTCTTATGATATTCCAAATGCTCTTCCGAAATGTTGGTATGAATCGCTACATCAAAATGAATCCCTTCGACGCGTTTTTGATCTAATGCAATAGAAGTGACTTCCATTGCTACTGCACGATCTTTTTCCAATACAAAACGCGCAAAAATTTTATGGAGATCAGAAGAAATTGGCGTCGTGGGAGTGCTTTTAAAAAAAGGAATCTTGCCATCCGTTCTTAAAATTCCGGTCGTCCCGATAAATCCACTGGAAATGCCAAGAAGATTGAACAAATCGTAGACATAAGTAGCTGTAGTTGTTTTACCATTAGTTCCCGTAACAGCAACCTTGATTAAATCTTCTTGAGGCGAGTGATAAAAAAAATCAGACATATAGGCAAGTGCCAGCCGAACGTCCGCAACTACCGCGAAAGATAGATTGGGTTGTTTTTTTGCATGTTCAGTTAGTAACAGTTTATCGGATCCTATAATTGTTGTGGCTCCTCCAGCAATGGCCTCGTTGATATATAAATGTCCATCTGTGTGTTCGCCAAGCACGCAAAAGAAAGCACAACCTGGAGTAACTAATGTGGAATTGTACTCAATCGAGCTGATTGTTGATTTTTCAGGTCCAAATTGCATAAGGATCGGAAAAGAAGGAATCGTGCAAAGTTGTATATCCATTAAAAGGCTCCTCAAGGAAAATTCAAGTCAAATACCTATGGTTTCACAGGGATATGTATCATTATTCTATCATTTCCGTCTTGCATCGCAAACAGTTTTAATTTAACTTTTCTGAAATGAAGTTATTTTCTATTATTTCACAGAAATCAAAAAAGCCTTTACTCAAAACAATTCGAGTAAAGGTTTTTCTACTTTTTACACTTCTATTTTCTTTGCAGGTTGCTCTTTTTCAGCCAGTTCATACCGTAGCTGTTCAATTGTTTGTGCATACTCCGATTTCCCTGTTAAGTTCTCCAACATTTCTCGCACATCAATTCCGGAAGATTCTTTTAGCGTTTCTTGCAATGTGGACATTAAGTTGGTTGCATACGAAGTTACTTTATTGGCACCGCCACCTTCACCGCTACCCGTATCCACAACCGTAATCTTATCAATATTGGCGAGTGGGCTAGCGATTTCTCGGGCATATTCCGGTAACATTTTGACAATCATATCTAGTGTCGCTGCCTGGCCATACATTTCAAAAGCTTCAGCAATTTTCCGTTTCGCTTCAGCTTCTGCTAACCCACGTAAACGGATGATGTCCGCTTCTGATTCTCCTTGCGCGCGCTGGGAATCTGCTCGCGCTTGGCCATCTAAGCGAATTTTCTCTGCATCGGCTTTTGCCATTGCTTCCACGCGGTATTTCTGGGCGTCTGCATCTGCCAATTGCTTAGACTTTTCTGCTTCTGCCGCTTGTTCAACCGAATAGCGGTCCGCATCTGCTTTTTTCTTTACTTCAGAATCGTATTGTCGTTCACGACGCTGAATTTCTTTTTCTTCTAATTCAATCTGTTTTTGTCGTTCGATAATTTGAATTTGCATCTCCTGTTCGACAACTTCCTGCTTGGCTTTTGCCGTTTCAAGTTCGTACGCTTGATCGGCACGAGCTTTTGCAATATCTTGCTCCCGTCGATATTCAGCTACTTTTAGCAAATTTTCTTTTTCTGCTTCGGCAATTTCTGTCGCCCGTTCAATTTCAGCACGCTGAGCATCTTTCCCTGCTTCAGCACGTTTAATGCGCGTCTGCATTTCAGACTCTGCTGTTGAAATATCGGCATCTCGTTTTACTTGGGCGATTCGTGCTTTCCCCAACGAATCCAAATAACCGTTTTTATCTCGAACGTCTTTGATTGTAAACGAAACGATAATAAGGCCCATTTTTGCTAAGTCATGCGACGCGACACGCTGCACTTCTTGTGAAAACTTATCGCGGTTTTTATAAATCTCTTCAACTGTCATTGAACCAAGTATCGAACGTAAATGACCTTCTAGCACTTCTTTTGCTTCGTTTTCTCGGTCTTCTTTTGATTTTCCAAGGAATTGCTCAGCAGCTGTTGCTATTTCTGAGATAGAGCCGCCGATTTTAATGATTGCAGTTCCATCCGCCATAACCGGCACGCCTTGCTCTGTGTAAACTTCAGGTGTTGTTACTTCCAACTTGCTAGACAATAAGCTCAAAGGAGCCGCTTGCTGGAATACCGGTAACAGGAACGTACCTCCTCCGCGTATAATCTTGATTCGATTTCCTGAATCGTCGGTATGCACATTCTTCGACCCCAAATAACTACCTGTCACAATCAGCGCTTCATCCGGCCCTACAGTCTTGTATTTAGTAATATAAACTCCGACAATCGCCAATAAAACAAAGCCAGCAACTCCCAATGCGATCAAGCCCATCTCCATTTCAAATCCCCCTAGCCATTTTTGTTTTCTTTCCAAAATTTACTGGCACGTAAGCTCGAACGTATAAAGTGCCGTCATTTACTTCAACAATCAGTACTTTCTCGTCTTGACCAATGGCTTCATTGTCATAGCCCGCTGCACGCTTTGAAATCATTCCCGCGTAGGTTTCTAGGACTACTTCGCCGTAACCATCGACAGGAATTGGAGTGATGACATTGGCCACTTGACCAAGTAACGAATCTTCTGAATAAGCAATAGATGATTCGGCAGAAGACAATGGCAATAAAATAAAAAAATAAAGTAAAAGATCTAATAACACTGCCGCTACTACAGCAATTCCTAATACTGACCATTCGTCAAATGTGGTCGCCGTTTCTAACAAAAAGCCGATTGCGGAGCCCATCGTCACAAATGCAAGAATCACAATTGGATTAAACACCGGAAATCCTTCTCCAAATTCGGCGACTTCGCCAAAAAAGACACATAAAACAGTTAATGCACCGGCTGCAAGCAGAATGTACATATAGAGTTGTTCCATCGGAAAACCAAAAACCTCCATTCCAAAACCTCCCATTCAAGTAAAATGATTTCCACATTACTTAGTAGTACGAATAATACAGGAAGAAGTTTCAGAATCATTTGAAATACACAAAAAAACCCGTCCTTTTTACAGAACGGGTTTTGCAAACTGAAGTTCATAGAAGCCGTGCACTAGCTGAAAATCAATGCCTACGTATCCTTCGTCAAGCAATTGTTGTTGCTTTTTCAGATCATCTAACTTTACCGTGACATGGCTGGTATAGTGAGCGACTGGGTTTTCTAAATCTTTCACCAGGATATAGCGAACCAATCCTGCATACTTTTCTTTTAAGGCAGCTATATACATTACCTGTGTAAACTTGTCTTTCAAACTTGGAATATTCATTGGCGCAACCGTACAGCAAATATAGCGAAACTCATCTTCAAGATTAGGCAATTCTTTCATGATAACTTCGGCCAATTTTTGCTGCAAGCGGTTACCGCGGTATTCGGGCAGCACCACAGAGATTTCTTGGTAAATCACTTTCGGCAACTCCTCTGGTGATAGACCAATATCCCATCCCAAATGCTCTTCGTCAATTTCTGGAATTAGTAATGCCCTAAAACCAATCAACTCATTCTCGACAAATGCCCCTATCAGCAAACCTTTCTGATTGAGGATAAACAAGAACTCTTCGGTAGTTAAAGCTTGTAGCGTAGCCTTTTCGGAAAGCGATTCCATTACTTTTGCTTGAACCTGTTCGATCACAGGTAAATCTTCCAAGTATAGGCGCTTCATTGAAAAAGGAAGTTTTTTATGAAGCACTTGGTTTGTTATTGTGCCTTCATGCAGCAACTTCATTAGCCATTCCCCTCCATCTATTTAGATAGCTTTAGAATACCACTTCCACCTGTTAACGTCTGCACATTTTCTTATTAACCCATTGAGCAGAAAATTTTTCTAGAAATCTGAAATAGACGTTGTGGCTTTCTCTTTTAAAAATTCGTCAATATCTTGTTGATTGCGCAAAAAAAAGACGCTGTTCTGAGGACTTTCTTCTATAAACTGTGCTAGCCGTTTTCTCATTTTTACTTTTCTCGCACGATACGTAGAAATAATAAACGTAAAAAATCCTCTATCTAGTTTTTCTGGACAGCCACTTGCCATATCCGGGCGATTTTTTCCGTGGTACATGATTCTTCGCTTAACTACACGATACAGACAAACAGCAAGAGGACGCTCCAAATAGATGATTGTATCTGCTCGTTTCCGACGAATGTCATAGGTGGTCGAGTAGTTGCCTTCAATAATCCAGCATTGCTGGTCAACTAAGTTCTTTTGATTTTCACTAAATTCTTCATGACTGCTTTCCACCCACCCCGGCTTCCAAAAATACGTATCTAAGTGATAGACGGGTATTGCTAATTGTTCAGCCAACCTTCTTGCAAAGCTTGATTTGCCAACACCAGATGAAACACCGAGCACTATAATTCTCTCCATACTGCACCCTCCTCACTACTTTTTTCTTTGGCTTTTCATTATCATACACAAGGAATCTAGACTGTAGCAAAAAGAATATTTCATAATCACTTGCAATATATGTAACCCCGTGTTATTCTAAGGAAGAATTATTTTTGTTCGGATAACTTTTTACGAAGTGTCAGATGTTCATCTGCAAGATTTGAGCAAGGATAGTAATACAATGTATGCTCACGCATACGAGGAGGAAATACACATGGAACAAGGTAAAGTAAAATGGTTTAACTCAGAAAAAGGATTTGGCTTCATCGAACGCGAAGGCGGCGACGATGTATTCGTACATTTCTCTGCAATCCAAAGCGAAGGCTTTAAATCACTTGACGAAGGTCAAGAAGTAACGTTTGATATCGAGCAAGGCCAACGCGGTCTTCAAGCTACTAACGTTCAAAAAGCTTAATTTAACTTATCAATGAACTCTTCTTCGGAAGAGTTCATTTTTTATTATTATTTTTTAAAGGGGCTGTCCCACAAGGTCATGAACAATGACGTTTTGGGACAGCCCCTTTTGCATACAATCCAAAAAAACAGTCGAAGAAAAGAGTCTCTTTTTCTTCGACTGTTTTATATGAAAGACTTACAGGATATTCTTTTTTTAATTCAACCAAAAATAAAGTTGAAAGATCCCAAAAATTAAAATGCTTAATCCAACTGTGCTGAAAACGATTCCAAGCACCAACTTTTTTCCAGTCATCTCTTCACTCCTTTTCAATCTTCAACTCTTCAATGGTTTTGATGATGTCGCGCGCTCCCGAGTTTTTATTCGATAAGACTGTTAACACGCTCGCTTCTTCCGGGTAAAATGCTGAATGAAAACTGACACCAGGATCATAGCCCATAATATGGTATTTTGAAACACTATTCGCACGGCCTTGAATCCAGATTCCGTAGCCATAATCCCCGTTTTCTCCAGATGCATGAACTTGAAGCATTGCGCTCAGTATTTCTCTGCTCAACAAGGTTCCATCCATCAAACACTTCCAAAAATTCGCCATATCGCCTGCAGTGACGTATGCTCCACCGTCAGCGCCTCCACGGATTGGTAGGGCGTATTGATTGGTACGCCAAAAATCCGCTTCTTCTACATAGCCAATAGCCGTGTGAGCGGGCAATCGGTCCAAATAGAAGTAACCTGAACGCTTCATCTGTGCAGGAGCAAAAATCCGTTCTTCTACGACTTCAGCAAATTCTTGGCCAGTAACTTTTTCAATAATCAAACCAAGTGCAATAAATCCCGCATTGTTGTAGTGAAACCTTTCACCAGGCTCAAACATCGCGGGCAAATTTTTAAATAAAGGAATAAAATCTGAAGCAGTTTGCATCAAATACATCGGTTGTTTCTTCCATAAGTCCTCGAAAGCACCTTCTATCTGTTCATCAAAATAATCGGGCATACCCGATGTATGCGTCAATAATTGATGAATGGTGACGTCGAATTGCGGAAAATCGTGCGGCAGCAATTCAGATAATGTATTGCTGAAATCGAGCTTTCCTTCGCCCACCAATTGACACACCACAACAGCGGTAAACAGTTTGCTGCCAGAAGCTATACCGAACCTTGTATCCACGGCATTTGACCGTTCATCAGCACGATTGGCAAAGCCTCTTGCGGCTGTCCACATTTGCTCTTTTTGTAGATAAACGACACCTGAAAAATCGATTTCTTCCATCTTGCCCATAATCGGGTTGTCCGGCTTTTCTTGCTGGAATCGCCCTTCCTCTGTCATGCTAATTTGACGACCATCACGCAATTCGATTGCTAACGGATGGGTTTCACTTTTTTGTTTAGAGAAATACCAAGTGCGTTTTGGTGCTACGAGAATGATAAAGGCATGCCCGCTTCCGAGAAAGTTCAACGACTTCGCATCAATGCCTTTGTTACCACGAACCGGAATGTCCATTTGCTCGATTAGCTCACCAACTTCTTCAACATACGGCGTAGTCATGCTTACTTCGCTAATATCGAGCAGAGAGTCTACTGTAAAATTACCCATACGATCAACGCTACGCCGCGCAATAAATTCGACGACGTTACCCGCAGGATCTTGAAAATAAAATGCATCTGCATCAAAATTAGCGTAGAACACTTCGTCCATGCCTTCTTGACGATTTAAAGTGACCCGTTCACTGGCCCAGTGTTTAGCAAGCGTATACTGATTGCCTGGTATGTTCAGTGCAAAGTGATAGATAGCTGGTCTTTCTGATTCCTGAAAAACTAATTGAGATTCCCCAATTGACAAAGTAAAGCTCGTTTCATTTTCTTCAACAATTCGAAAGCCTAATTGATATTCATAGAATCCTTTCATATCCACTAACTGATTTGTGTATAAGGTCACTTTTTTGAACATGTTCTCACCCCTTCTCTTTAGCATACCGAAAAACCTAATTTTTTACCTCTAATTTGCCATAAAAAAGAAGAGCACAAGGCTCTTCTTTTTTGCGGCTGACTGAATACCTAAAGCGTGGTTAGTTGTTTATCGTATAACGAAGCCTAATCATATCCCGACATTCGATACCATTTTCAAAAATAGGTTCCGGATAATTCCGTCTGAAAAAATCTGAATCGATGGCATGGAAGCGAAATCCACATTTTTGATAAAATGCAAGCTGGTCCATACTTGAATTACCCGTTCCAATTTCCACAAACTGAAAACCACGGTGTAGCGCTTCTGCTAAAGCATGCTGCAAAAGCCTCCGCCCATAGCCTTGGCCGCGGAAACTTTCCGCCACTGCTAGATTCTTGATTTCAATGGTGCTATCCGATAGAACGAGCAGAACGCACACGCCAATCACGGAACCTTCTTGTTCTCCAATCATGCACCAGCCAACTGCACAATAGGCACGAACCAATCTTTCTGAAGGATCCGCTTCTAGCAATAACTCCATCGGCAGCGGTTCATGAGCCTGCAGTAGACGGAATTCCATTATTTCTTTTCTTTAAAGCCTTGATCGATTAGGTAGTCTTCAGCATTATCAAAAGTCCCGAAGCTTTCTTCTAAGTTTTTACCTGTGTAGATATTCCAGAAAGGCTCTTCGTAAACCAAGTCTAGTTTCTCATTATCGCGGTTCATCCACGTCTTGTCGTATGGCGGTTCCGGCTCTAAAGAAAGGTAATCCAAGGAATCTGCTAATATGCTGCGCAGTGCCTTTTCAGAAAAATCACGAACATTAACAAAGCCTTTTTTGTCAGCATCGTAATGCGGCAAGTTGCCGACATAAACAAAACCATTGCCTGTTGGATGCAAATGATAAACAGCAATTTTCTTGTCGTATAGGCTTTCTTCATAATGAAAGTTCACGCGCTTCATCGACACGTCTTTTCTTGTTAGTCCCGGAAAAGATTCAATGATTTCTAATTTTTGTTCAAATGTTAACAATCTCATTACCTCGTTTCTTAGTTTCACTTTGCTCATCAAAAATCTTAGAAAGATCTAAGACATAAATCCACTTTCTTCTCATGAAGCCTGCAGACATATATAGTTACACCTATACATTTTTAATTACCACTCAGTATAACACGCTGAGCGTAATCCTACATCCATAGAAAAAAGCTGCGCGAACGCAGCTTTTGTTTTAGCAACACTAAGACTTACTTAATTACTTTTTCTTGCCAAACGGCCACCAAACTCCGCGGTCAAAGGATACTGAAATCGCGGGTATTAACAATGGCAAGACAATCAGTCCGTACAATAATAATCCTGTAATAACTATTGTCGCGATTTGTACGAGACTCAAAACACCAGACGGCATCATGGCACCGAACGTACCTGCAAGGATGATGGCAGCTGTAATAATGACTGTCCCCATCTTCGCCATTGATGTACGCATTGCGTCGCGAACCGTAACACCATTCGAGGATTCTTCACGGAAACGGTCGAGTAAGAAAATTGAATAGTCGACTCCTAACGCCACTAACATAACAAAACCAAAGAATGGTACTGCCCAGCTAATTCCGTCAAAGCCGAGACCATTGACAAAGATCAATTCCGCAATGGAAATTGATGTGTAATACGTCAACAATAAAGATCCGATCATATATAACGGCATAATCAATGAACGGAACAAAATGGCTAGGACAACAAACAAGCTGATTAACATGATAATGACTGTATTCGTAAAGTCACTAGATGAAACTTCTTCTAAGTCACTATTGATGCTCGAAATTCCGCTAAATGCGATTTCCGCGTCTTCAAGCGGCGTTCCTGCCACCGTACGTGCTACTGTTTCTTTAATTTCAGCCGTAATATCAATTGCTTCATGAGAGTAAGGATCTTCTGATAAGATGACTTCCATCATCATTCCTGTGCCATCTGCAAAAGAATAGCGATCCAATACTTGCTCAAAGTCTTCGCCTTCGAGTGTTCCTTCTGGAATGAATAAGCCGGTGTCACGCACCGATTCACTATCACTCATTTCTTGCATCATGTCGACTGCTTCTGTTAAACCAGTTTCAATTTCAGCAAGTCCAGCGTTTGAAGCGCCAACACCTTCTGCTAACTGTGTTAATCCTGCACTAAGTTCGGCAGTTTGACCAGCTGCTCCAGCCAAGCCTTGTTGAATCTCTGTTAATCCTCCACTGATTTGCGTTAACGCACCGACAGTTTGAGGAATATTGCCTGTTAACTGAAGTCCTTGTGACACTTGACCTAGTTGTTGATTGATCTGACCAAGCCCTGCAGCTGCCTCAGTCAAGCCTGCGGAATTTCCCGCTTGTTCGCTAATAGCCGTTAGATTGGTTTGAACTTCTGTCAGCCCTGTTTGTACTTCACCAAGTCCATCACGCGCTTCACCAAGTCCATCAGCCAATAAGCCAAGTTGCTCGTCTACGTAAAGTTCGTCAATTACCTCACCGGTAGGGCGAGTAATCGATCGTACTGTTTCAACGCCATCAATTTTTTCAATCTCTGCACTTAATGATTCAAAATAAGGAACAGTTGATCGTTCTGTTAACGAATCAGCTGATTTGATAATGACTTGAACTGGCAATGAATCCCCTTTGCCAAAGCCTTCTTCAATTGCACGCAAGCCTTTCACCGACTCATATTCCGAACCGATTTCGTCCACCGTGTTAAACGATAAAGAATTATCGTACGTAAATAATAACGGGACTGTGATCAAAGCCACTACTAGCATTGACAGCAATGGTCGGTTAATCGACAGTTTACTCATAGTGATCCAGAGCTTACTATCGCTATGAGAAGCAGATTTTTTCGCTGGCCAGAATAATTTTTCTTTCAGTAAAGACATGAAAAACGGAACAATCGTGTACAGCACAAGTAATAGAACAAATATACCAACCGCAACCGCTACTGCTGATTTGAAGATTGGAAATTCAGCAAAGCCAATGGCGAAAAATCCGATAAATACAGCAATTCCACTAATCAACAAAGTTCTTCCGGCTGTTTTATACGTATTAATAATGGATTGTTCCACACCGTGTCCAGCCGATAATTCCTCTTTGTAGCGGCTCAACAACAAAATACAGTAATCTGTTCCGATACCGAATAAAATCGCTACGAGGAATATTTGTGTATAGTTAGAAACCGGAAATCCGAACCAGTCGATGAAAAATGCCACAATCGATTGACTCAATAAATACGAGATTCCGACTGCCACAAGTGGAATGAACGGTGTCACAATCGAGCGGAACACTGCCAGCAATAAACCAAAAATCAAAACAACCGTAATGATTTCTGTACGCTTCAAGCCTTCTTGTGCGCTAATATTGACATCATTACCAATGATTGCTTCGCCTGTTATATAAGCAGTCAAATCTTTAGGAATGATGGTTTCTCTAATTGTATCAGCAACTGCGTTTACTTCTTCGTTCGTACCATCAACCATAATCGGCATTAAAACCGTTTGCCCATCTTCTGAAATCAATTGTTCTTCCAACTCTTTACTTTCAACAGGATTTAATACACTGGTGATGGGCTCACCTAATGCTTCGATGTCCGTCACCATTTGTTCCAGTGTTTGTCGAGCGGCATCTGTTATCTTATTTTCTAATGGAATAACAAGCGAAATGGTTTGTTCCGCAGCATCCGCGTCGCTCAAAATTTTTGAAGCAAGTTGCGATGATGCTTCATCCGATAATTGAAACGATCCTGCATCTTCTGCTTGTTTTGTTAAGTTCGGTGCCAATAAGAACAAGACCACCGTCAATACAATTAAGCCTATCGTAATTGGCCATTTAAATTTTAATACATTGTGCACGTATTACACCCCATCCATTTTTATAATTGTTTTTAGTTTTCGGAAAATCGTCAGAAACTGGTCTATTTCTTCGTCTGCAATGTTCTCAGACATCAACTTCTCAATGTAATCTGTTAGCACTTGATCCAACTCCAAAATAAGTGCTTGCCCCTTATCTGTCAGTTCCAACAACTTCTCGCGTTTATCTGCAGTTTGAACAACTTGAATTACTTCTTTTTGCAACAACTTTTTAATACGACTGGATATTGCACTTTTGTGCACAGCTTGCAGCACAGCCAGTCTCGATGAAGTAATCTGCTGTTCTGTACCAATCAGCTTTAACATCTGGATTTGCTCAGGTGAATATTCTTTCCACAAAGGGTGATCGACCGACTTAATCACTCGCTCTGTTCCATAAACCAGCACTTCCTGAAAAAGATCAACCGCTTCTTTTATTCGTCCATCCAAAATAGTTTACCCCCTCAACCATTATTAATAGTTTAGGGGGTAAACCTTTTAGCGTCAAGGCAGATATTCTATTCTATAGAAAAAACCTGTGAACAAAGTTCACAGGTTCGCATTATTCAATATCACGCGTAGCAGTGTTACGAATTTCATTGCGCCTTGCATAAACATTTTTGGCAATGGTTTTGATAACCGCGTATACCGGGATCGCTAAAATGATTCCCCATAAACCAGCAATGTTTCCTGCTGCAAGGATTAATGTAATGACCGTCAATGGATGAACGTCCAGTGATTTACCCATCACGTTCGGTGTGATGAAATTACTTTCAACTTGCTGTGCAATGAGCATAATGATGGCTACATAAACGGCCATAATCGGTTCTTGCACAAGGGCAATGAGTATTGCCGGAATAACCGCAATGTAAGGCCCTAAAAATGGAATGACGTTCGTTGCCATACCGATTAAAGCTAATAGCAGTGCATAGTCTAAACCGATGATCAAATAACCAATTAATAGCATGAGACCAACGAGGAAGCTGACAAACAATTGACCTTGGATATAGGCTTGTAAGGTATCATCGATATCCTGTAAAGTTTTACGAACCCATCTTTTGCGCTCTCCAGAAAAAAAGCCCGAAATAAATGGTACAAATTTCTTATGGTCGACCAAGAGATAGACTAAGAAAAAGGGCACTAAGACTAAAGTGATGACACCTGAGACGAAGCTACCGATAAAGGACACAATCCATCCACCAATATCACCAAGACGGTCACCGATTTGGCTCGTCATCCCGGTTAACTGCTCTTCAATGGAATCCGGAAGACGTTCTCGCTGATCAAATACATATTGGCTGGATTCTTCAACGCTCTGTATAATTTCAGGTGCATTGTCTACCAGTGCATTGATTTGACCTGTAACAATTGGACCAATCATGATATAAAACAAATAAAAGACTAAAACAATCGACAACAGAACGGTAAGAACTGCAGCCCATTTCGGAAATTTTCGCTTTATCAGAAAATGCAAAACCGGTCTTGTCAGATAAAATAAGACGCCTCCCAACAATAACGGCACAAAAATCGTCCCTGCTATAATGAATAAAGGTTCGAAGATCCCTTGTACTTCAATAAATAATCGAATAATGACTAAAGTCAAGATAATTCCTACACCTACTTGAAACCAAAGCTTGTTCGTCAAGCATTCCACTCCCTTTCTTTCAATAGTATACCCAGTTTACCATGAAAATATGGTATTATATTTTTTATGTTGTTTTGAAATTGTTGCTCTAAAAACACCACCAACAGATAAAATAAACACACGAATCAATGGAGGAATTATTTCAATGGATCAACTATGGCTTACACTCAAATTTCTGCTTCTCGGCCTTTTCCAAGGTCTTACGGAACCGATTCCCATCTCCTCAAGTGGACACTTACTAATTGCACAGTATTTTTTAGATGTTCAAATTGAAGGAAGTGTGTCAACTTTCGCTTTGCTAGTCAATAGCGCATCACTTATTGCCGTCTTGATTATTTACCGTGAGGACGTTCAACGTCTCGTTGTTAACGGTTTAAAATACTTTACGGTAAAAAATACCGACACCAAAAGGGATTTCATGTTTATTGTTTACTTGGTGGTCGCGACCATCCCTGCTGCAATCATCGGCCTGTTATTTCAAGATGCGATTGATGACAAACTTTCAACCATCGTGACAGTTGGCTTGACCTTAGTTGTTACGGGCTTTGGCCTTTGGTGGATTCGCAATATGCGTGGTCAGCGAAAAGATGGCAATATGACGATGAAAGACGCAGTTATTATTGGCGGCGCGCAAGCAGTAGCACTGATTCCGGGAATTAGCCGCAGTGGCGCCACAATTGTCGCGGCGATGGCCCGTGGCATCAATCAAGAAACAGCTTTGCGTTTTTCTTTCTTATTGTTTATCCCGATTAGTTTAGGTGGTGCTGTTTTAAGCATTACCGATATCATGAAAGACGACAACTTAGCTGCTATGGCCATTCCTTACATCATGGCTTTTCTGGGTTCTCTAGTTGCTTCGTATTTTTCACTAAAGTGGTTCATGAACATTATGGCAAAAGGTCAATTAAAGTATTTTGCTATTTATTGTTTTATCGTCGGCCCACTAGTTGTTTTCGCTTGGTTTTTATTAAATTAACAGAACAGGCAGGCTGTCAACATTGACAGCCTGCCTTTACTTTATCGATCGAAAAAATTTGCTGTATAATAAGGCTGATTTTCTGAGTTAAATGCCGTTCCTACTCCTAAATACCTAAACTCCGGTTTAAGAATGTTTTCACGGTGACCTATGGAATTCATTAATCCTTCATGTGCAAAAACACCGCTGTATTGACCATATGCCAAATTTTCACCGGCCACAAAAAACTCAATCCCGTCTTCATTCATTCGATCAAAAGGCGATTGACCTGCCAGATTTGTGTGGCTAAAATATTGGTTTTCTGCCATATCATCGCTATGCTTCCGAGCCGTTATCATTGTCTGCTCATCCCATGTCAGCAGCGGTAAGTTTCGTTGAATACGAGCTGAATTGGTTAATTCAAAAAGTAAGTATTCATAGCCCTCTTTTAATTTTTCATTAGGCTCTGCATAAATTTCGGGACGTTTTTTCTCAAGTTCCTCATGAACGACTTGTACAGCAGTTACGGTATCTTCTTCATGGATATCGTAAAAAATTGTCGTGTACGTATTGTCGGTTTTAAAAACATCGTATTCTTCCCGGGTATCCAGTATATATTGAACATTTCCTTTTTGAAGACTTTTTAATGGCGTGCCAAGTAAAGAACGGACATCCGATTTAGTAGAAGACATCGTAATGCCTTCCTTTGAGGAAAATAAATCTTGGTTGGTAAACATGCCATTCACTTTGTCATTTTGGTCATAAGACAATAACACATAATTTTGATAATCCTGATGGTAGCTGTGCCAATCCGTTCCGTATTCATTGCGCATTAAGCGAAGCGGCAACCCGACCTTTTCTTGAGCTTCTTTTTTGTCCATACCAAGTGTGACATTATGAACAGCAATCAAAGAATCCGTCTCAACAAGTTCAGGCTTTGCTACAGCCTCCGGCAATTCAACCGAACTCGAAACAATTAGTGACTGCAACTCGGTACCCATGCGGGATGTGAAATTTTTGGCTTCTTCAAAAGCCTGTGATACTTCTGGATGTTCAACAATATTTTCAACTGTACGATCGACAGAATCTAAAAAACTCAAATCGACATATTCCCCAACAGGTTCTTCCCAAATCGGGCGTGCAAAAAAAACCGCCAGCAACACAACAATCAACCAAAACAGTTTCCGCATATGCATCACCTCTTACTCTTCATTTTACTGGCAAACCTATTAGCAACAAAGCAAAAAGCCTTTAGACACCGAAAAGCGCAAGCGCCCATGTAGATTCGACGGGCATAAGACGGACGCTTTCCGCGGGCACGGAAAGCAGCCACCCTTATGTTCCTTCCCCCTGCTCATTTCTTTGAAAAAACAGAAAAAGGATTGACTACAAATAAGAAAACGCGCGGCTGGAAAAAAAAAAAAAAACTGCCGAGGTTTCTCGACAGCCTGAAGGTGCCATCACAAGTGATGACACCTTCTTACATACTTATACTTCTTCTGTTATTGCCGTTTTTTTAGGTGAACTAAATAGTAACGTAAAGGACAGTCCAAGCACGAACGTCACCAAGCTAGCGATTAATGTAGTCAAGTCGCTCGAAAACCCAGGAAACACAACAAACAAAGAACCTAAGATCAGGCCAATAATTGCTGCGTAAGTCACATAAGTAAAATGCGCTAACAAGTACTGAATGGCTTTACTGCTGACAATAAAGCCAACAATCACACCGGCTCCAATAGCCAAAGCGATTGGAATATTCAAAGTGGAGAGCGCATTGATAGCTGTCGAATAGACACCAAGTAGCAACAGAATGAACGAACCACTGATACCTGGCAATAGCATAGCCATACTCGCCAACCAACCTGAGAAAAACAGTAAAAAGAAAACAGGTAAAGTCAGCGACGTAATAGGTGCCAGATTTTCTTCTGTCGGGATAAAAGCTGTAACTGCCAAGGCAGTTCCGATTACACCCAACACAATCAAATGTCTAGCAGTAAAGTTCTTTTTGACTTCTGCTTGCTTCATGATATACGGGATAACGCCGATGATCAGCCCCATAAAGAAAAACTGAGTCGCTTCGTAATAATGCTCTAATACATACTCAATAACACGACTGAATACTAGCAGTGTAATGACAATTCCTATGCCAAGAGGCACTAAAAAACCTAAATATTTTTTCCAATCACGGCTGAAAAATCCACTGATTGACTCTAGTAATCGGTCATAAATCCCTAAAATAAACGCAATTGTGCCTCCGCTGACTCCTGGGATCAAATCACTGATGCCCATTAAGATGCCGCGGTATATATTCTTCCATTCCATTCGTCTAATCTCCTCGTCTTCAAATAACTTTTATTAGTATAGCATGGGTGAATTGGAAACTCGAGTATCACTTTGACCAGTTCACTCTACAAACCTGATTCGTTTAAAATTGTTTCTGCTTCTTCTATAATAGCTCTAACAATGTCCACGGTGGCCATTTCCTTATGCAGGCCTCTAGTAGATTGTCCTGCCCATAATGACATAAATTCTGGATTGTTAGATTTTGCAGCCGCTGAACGAATATCTTTTGTGAATGTGTTTTGAGAAGGAAATGGCAATGGCTCTATACCGCTTTGTTCAAATTCTCGTATAAAGCGATTTTTAATCGCGCGTGCGGGTCGCCCAGAAAAGCTTTTAGTTATAATTGTGCTTTCCTCGTCACTTTCAACTATCGCTTTTTTATGTGCTGGATGTGCTCCAGATTCTTTAGCGCTAACGAAACGAGTACCGATTTGAACTCCTTGAGCCCCGAGAACTAGTGAAGCGATAAGGCCACGTCCATCCACAATACCTCCTGCTGCAATGACTGGAATTCCAACCGCATCTGCAACCTGTGGAACTAAAGACAGCGTACCCACCTGTGCACCTGACGGATGAGTAGCAAGAGAAAACGTACCGCGGTGACCTCCCGCTTCACTTCCTTGCGCTACGACAATGTCTGCTCCACAACTCTCTGCCTGTTTTGCTTCTTCTACGGTCGTAACCATCACTATAATTTTGACCCTTCGCGCTTTAGCCACCGCCATCTGTTCAGCAGATAAACAACCAAAAGCTGTGCTGATAATGGGTACTCCTTCTTCAATACAAATAGCAAACTGTTCTTCGCTCCAATTAGGTGACGAATAAGTTGACTGGAGGTTGCCAATAGCTAGTTCTGAAAAGAAAGGATTTAATACTTTTTGCACTTCTGCTAACCGGCTAAAATCATCTTTTACTGGGGCTGCAAAAATATTAACACCAAACGACTTGTCAGTTTTCGATTGAATTTCTTTGATAGCTTGTCGCATTGCGTTCGGGGCCATATACGCAGCCCCTAAAGTGCCGAGTCCCCCTGCATTACTAACTCCAACAACAAGTTCAACAGTTGTCGTTCCCCCCGCCATACCGGCTTGAATAAGAGGGTAATCGATTTTAAGCAATTGACAAATTTCTGTTTTCAATAAAATCACAGATAGTCCCCGCCTCTCATTTGATTGCATGTTGCTAATGCTCTCAGTATCTCGTAAACAGCAATATACAGCAACAAGGAACTTTTTTACGAGATGCAACGTTTGGTATAGTAAGCAAACACAAAAGGCGGGATTTACTATGAAGGGATTCCTTTCATTTTTAGGCATCACTTTAATTGTTGGAGCATGTGGATTAATTCTCTTAACTTTTTACGGCAATCCTTTAGAAAAAGCGATCAGCCAAGAAAGTATGTACGCATATACCGAAACACGTGAGAATCGTGTTCCTGAGATACCTGAAGAAAATCAACTAACATCAAAAATTCCTGTGCAAGCAGCATTTACTACTACAGCCTATACCTCATTAGACAATAGTTGCATCATGGTTTCTCAGGATTAGTAAAAAGGGGCTGCCGCAAAAGATCATGAACAATGATTTTTTACGCGCAGTCCCTTTTGCATGTGACAGCATGACAGCAAAGCTTAAAGCGAAAATAAATTGATGATACAAGTTTCAGGCAAACGCAAAACTGACGGGGAAAGCGTGTTCGTTTATTGAGGGCAATTGATCGTTCGGTAAATTTCACCTGTGTGACCTCGAAAAAGTACAAACCGAGTTTAAGCTTGTGGCATTGGCCCACAAGCTTCTGAAAGTAGCTGACACCCATAACTACTTTCTATATTCTCGACGGCAATTCAAAAAGCAGGCGGAGAAAAAGGAACTCTTTTTCTCCGCCTGTCTTATTTTAGAGATTTATGGGACAGTCCTTTTTACTGCAATCAAACAACTAAACGAATACTATTTCCTGATGGATCTTTAACTTCCCAATACTCATCCCGTTTGATTATTTCTGTTCCTCGTGAGCATAAGTTTTCGATTGCTTTATCACGATTTTCCTTCTCCATTATTAATGTATAGTAATTCAACCCGGCTTCTTTCTCAGGTAACGCTGGAATTCCTTCACCATTCCAGATATTCAACCCAATATGATGATGGTATTTTTGATCTGCGACAAATAACGCTTGCCGTCCTAACCTCGAAACGACTTCAAGCCCTAATCCTTCTGTATAGAAGTTTTTAGCTTCTGTTAAATTCGAAACATGTAAATGAATATGACCCATAACCGTTTCAGCGGGTAGTCCACACCAAAGCATAGGAGATTTCTGAGCTTCCTCAATTAAACCTTGTGCATCAATTGGTTCTACCGCCATCGATACTTCCTCATTACTCCAATTCCAATGATCTGGTGTACGGTCTCTATAAATTTCGATGCCATTGCCTTCTGGGTCTGATATATATAACGCTTCACTAACTAAATGATCAGACGAACCTAATTCAATTCCTTGTTGATGAAGGTGCACAAGAATTTTCCCTAGTGCTTGTCGAGTCGGCAATAAAATAGCTAGATGATACAGCCCAGTGTAACGACCTTGTTTCGATGTAATCCCTTCAATTACTTCAAGTCTAACCAATACATTACCGCCAGCACCCAGTGCTACTAAATGCGGTTCTTCGGAAATCACTTCAAATCCAATTACCTCTGTGTAAAACTCTTTCATTTTCTTTATATCGACTACTTTCAATCCGATTTCACCTACATGTGTAACAGGCTTGTTATGAAAATTCATTGCTTTTACCTCTCTTTTCAATTAGTTACTTTATGTAACTAACTATATTTTAAATACTTAATTACGTCAAGTAATTAAATTCTTTTAAAATAGTTGGCATTTATGCTACTATGTTAGAAAAGGAGTGATGAGCATGGATACTTCCATCATCTGCCCTCGTTTCGAGACAGCTATTTCCCTGCTCAGTCAACGCTGGACTGGGCTGATTATTTACCAACTACTTTCTGGATCCCAACGTTTTAGCGAATTAACCGAGATCATTGGTATCAGTGGACGGCTGTTATCTGAACGACTGAAAAGCTTGGAAGCACAAGGCTTAATTACACGCACAGTTTATCCTGAGACGCCTGTACGGATTGAATATGCTTTAACCGAAAAAGGACGGTCGTTACAACCCGTTATGGATGAAATTCAAAATTGGTCGCAAGTATGGATAGATCCTACTGAAAAAAGCAACGAATAATTTTGTGGATCATTAGCAAAAGAGCTTATCCGAAAATCGGATAAGCTCTTCTTTTTATTCGATAGAACTTGCTACTTTTTCTCTCGTAGTCGAATAGCCTCCCTCAAATCGTTCAATTGTTTCATTTTTGAGCCAGTAAGTAACAGGAAATAGCTTATCTAAAAAATAACGATCATGTGAAACTGCAATAATCGTTCCTGAAAAATCACTCAACGACTCTTCCATCACTTCTTTTGCTTCTAGATCTAAATGATTTGTCGGTTCGTCTAAAATTAGTAGATTATGATGTTGATGCATCAGCTGTGCGAGTCGCAACCTCATTCGCTCTCCACCGCTAAGCTGTCGCACCGGTTGAAATACCATATTGCCAAAAAACAAAAATTGAGCGAGCATTGGACGTGCATCGTATTCCGAAACAGCAATTGCTTCACGAAATTCTTCTATAACGGTTCTATCATTATCCATCTCTAATGTGTGTTGAGATAAATAGCCGATTGATAGGTTACTTCCTAACTTTACATCTCCGGCATCAGCTGACTCTTTCCCAACCATCATGTTTAGCAATGTCGTTTTTCCTGTCCCATTTGAGCCAACAATCGCTACTCGTTCTCCGTAACGGATATGCATTGCAATGTCTTGAAACAGCATACGCTCTCCAAATTCTTTCCACACTCCATCCAGATGCACAACATCCTTGCCACTACGTCCGTCTATTTTCAAATTTAATGCCATCTGTTTTTTCGATAACAGAGGACGGTCGAGAACTTCAATTCGGTGTAACGCTTTTTCCATGCTTTTCGCTTGCCGATGCATACCTGCATTAGGCGGATTTGCTCGATTGGCCCATTCTTTCAATCGTTTGATTGCCTCTTTCATCTTTTGAATTTTCTTTTGCTGGTCTTGATATTGCTGAAACTCTACTAATAAGCGAGCTTCCCGTTCTTTTACATAGTTCGAATAATTTCCTGTGTATTGAATCAACTCACCTTGTTCCAATTCCCAAATGTGCGTAACCGTTTCATCCAAAAAATAGCGGTCGTGAGATACAAGGACAATCGTTCCTTTATAATGGCTAATAAATGAACCGAGCCATTCAATCGCGTCTAAATCTAAATGATTTGTCGGCTCGTCGAGCAAGAGCAAATCTGGTTTTTGCAAAAGTAACTTTGCCAACCCCACTTTCGTTTTTTCTCCGCCGCTTAACTGTCCCCATTGTGCAAATTTTAACGACTTAATCTTTAACCCGTTTAACACTTGGTCGATTCTCATGTCGATGTCGTAACCACCGCGTTGAATAAAATCATCTTGCATCGCTCCGTAACGAAGAAGAATACGCTCCACTTCATCGGGATCGACAGTTTCCATCTGCTTTTCCATCTTCGTTAACTGCTCCTGCAAAGCATTTAACGCTAAAAACACAGCTTTTAATAATTGTTCTACCGTTTGCTCTGGCTGCTCATCAGGGGATTGTTCTAACAGACCGATCTTACTGCCTTTTTTCCACGTCACGACTCCTTCAGTTGGCTGTAAGGTTCCCGCGAGTACATTTAATAACGTTGACTTTCCTTCTCCGTTTCTTCCGACAAGTCCAATGCGTTGACCTTCTGAGACTTCTCCTTTTATATGATTGAATATTTTTTGCGTTGCAAAATGGCACATTACTTGTTGAAACTGGCTAATAATCATTATGCTCTTCCTTCCTAATGAAGAGACATGCACACAAAAAGGCACGCCAAGAGGCATGCCTTTGTCAAAATCCGATTGTAGGCAGATATCTCTTACTGGTAGTATTCACTCGATTTTGTTGGCTGAAAAAAGACAGATTTCTCCCGTCCAGCTACTCCAGTGAAAGTAACGCCATGAAGAATGTAGAGATATTCTTGACATTCTGTCATGCGCTTACCAGTTTGATTCATCTTACCCACCTCCTTAATGTATTGTTATCATCATACAATTTCATATCCAATTCGTCAACAATTCGTCAGAATATTCTTCCTTCAACTGAATTCATTGAAAGAAGTAGGGATAACTCTTAAGAAACGGGGTAATGATAATTAACAGCGGTTTCTCAGAAAGGTGGTCAGAATATGTCTATGTATTCCAGATTAACTTTTGATAATGACACCCGAAAAGTAGAAAAAGCTTTAAAAAAGTACGAAGACAAAAAAACGGAAGCTTTGGTTTTACTTGCAGAAATTGACATGCTCGAGAAGATGGAAGATGTCCAAGATGCGGAACTGTGGAAACGACAATCCATGAAGGAAAAGCTTGTTGCTGTAGAACGTCAGCGAAGGGACTTAGTAGAATTGGTTACAGATTACGTAGAAAAACATGGAAACCAAGACCTTTACGTTTATACGGAGTTGCTGCAAGAGCTAGAAAGAGATAAAGCAAAATAAAACCACAGCGGGGCTATTGCCTCGCTGTGGTTTTATTTTTTCCCGGATGTAGTTCGACCAATAGACTGTAGAATATCTCCCATCCACCCTTTTCGCTTTAGATAAAGATAAAGGACAAAGGTAGTACCAATAATCACAACTATCGACATGATATAGCCTATCTGCCATTTTAACTCCGGCATGTTCTCAAAATTCATTCCCCAAAGAGCTCCCCATGCCATAACCGGCGTGAATAAAGTAGTTAGCACCGTTAACGTTTTCATAATTTCATTGCCTCGGTAATTAGCTACTACATTTTCGATATCAACCATGTTATTCACTTCATCTTCATACGCGTTAACGAGCATAACACAGCGATCAATCCGATCAGCCGTGCGTTGGTATTCGACTTCTTCTGCAACTTTTTTACCGAAAGTTTCTTTAATCGCCATTTTAATTTCTTGAAATCCCATAATTAAATGTTTCCACAATAAAATTTCATGCCGAATATTCTCAATTTCTCCTAAGGTTTTCTTATTATTTTCTTCTTTGATTGCCCATAGTAAATCATGCAAACGTTCCTCAAAACTATCTATTTTATGTAAGATGGAAGCAACCATTTCTCCAAGAATAATATTCATTATTTCTATAGTAGAAGTGGCGTTTTCCATTTGACGCAAAATTTCATCTTTCTCCAAATCAGCATCTTGTTCAAAATCAATTTTATTCGTGACGAAGACCTCTTCTGATAAGTAAAAGTGAAAAACTTCACGTGAATCCTTGGATTTTGCGCTTTGTCGGTAAATCAATGATCCCCATAGTGCTTCTTGGCCACGATCCACCGTGTGAGTATGAAGTATATTAACAGCCGTCTTTTTCGACTGGTCGATCCAATTGTGCATTTTTTTATTTTTAGGAAGAAATTTACGGAAATTATAATCTTCAACGCCGTCTTCCTCATGCCAAATTGCATGTTTAAACGTATATTGCGGCATTGCTATGTCCCCTTCCTATTCAATACGATGCAAAAAGCAAGCCAGTACATGGCTTGCTTACTCTTTTTGCGGTGTATGATCTCTGTATTTTTCATTTGAGTTTTCTTCGTATTCCAAATCTCTGTTTGGCATCGGGTCCATTTCCTTTTCAGGCGGCATATTTCGAAGTGGCTCAACTTCTGGAATCAGTCTTTCGCCTTCTTTTTTTCCCTGGTCGTTCTTCACCCAAAACACCTCCTTGGATTGTTGTTATACCATAATTACCCGTTTTGATTTTTTATAATCCAAGAAAATCAATTGATCAATGCACTGCTAAAGATTCGATCAGCGCTGCGTCATCCGGATAAGCCAGCTCTAATTCTCGTAGTTCAGCTATAGATTTCCAAGCTACATCTGTAATCCACTCATCTTCAGCGTGAAGTACGATTTCGCCACCCGTTACTTTCACTTTAAAATAAGTAACTTCAAACGATACGGCCGAGTCCTCGTATTCACCAGTTCTAGCATCCAATTTCTCTATAATTTGAACCGTCAATCCGGTTTCTTCAAAGAATTCACGCATGCAGCATTGTTCTGCCGTTTCCTTGCCTTCAATACCGCCTGCTGGTACCGTCCATTTCTTTTCCTCACCAGGTATGCCTTGTAATACTAATAATACTTCGTTTTTTTCGTTGACACAGACACCTGCTGCGCCTTTCCAATTTGACATTTTCATGTAATCTCTCCTAAAGTCTATTTCGATTTGAGCAGTTTCTTGTCCTCTAAAAGAAGTACTATGCTGCCAGTTGTTTTTACCGTACCACATATTTCAGCGCGCTAGACGAGCTTATGCAAATAATTTTAGACAAAACAAAACGACTTACTCTAGTAAGCCGTTTTGTTGGGTATATTACTCTGCCTTTTTTCGATGTTCCTGCTCTAATACGATTCCATGAGTTGCCTCTGGTAATCCCAAATCTCCAGAAAATCCATTTGCTCTGTAAAAGGCATCTGCAGCAGAAGAATCTGTCCGAACAACAAGCTCATGGAAATGTCCTTTTGCATCTTCAATAATTTTCTGTAATAGTTTTGTGCCAATCCCTTGTCTGCGAGCATTCGTAGAAATATAGAACCTCCGCAGTCTCCCTACACTTTCTTTACTGGAATAAGGATCACGGTTTAATCCACCGATAGCTACCAAATGATCCTGGTGATCCCATACTCCATATAACACTTCGGCGGTTTTATTGAATGTATTGCTCCCATCTTCGTACTGATCGACAAGTCTTCTTAGAAAACGATAGCCTTCTGCTTCACTTTCTTCCACTAGTTTTGAGACATCCATTGCTTTTAAGTCTTGGATTTCTTTGATTTCTACTGTCATGTCGCATCCTCCTCATTATGGATATTCACTTTCCACTTCCGAATTCTCTGACGATTCCCTGCTCTTTCAGTGTATAGCAGATATAGTTTAATTGCCATTAAATATCAGAATTTTCATTCAACGAAAATAAGGACTGTCCCAAAAGCCATGAAAAGTGACTTTTAAGGGGCAGCCTCTTTGTACATTTATGAGAAAGGGCAAATGTCCATTCCCATCAGCTATTTTAAACCTAAATCAGGAGACAAAAACCGTCCATTTCTGTAAAATGAAAATTCCTATCCCCGCCTTACAGAAAGGCCCATTTTATGTGAAATTCGAAGATGACTTCCCCAAAGGACAGCACGGAAAAGTATTGATGGACGTCCTCTTTGAACAGATAACGCAAAATTGACCGAGAAAGTGTGTTCAGTCCTATCAAAGGCAATCGGTTGTTCCGGCGATTCCTCCTCCGGGACCTCGATAAAGTACACGCGGAGGTCAAGATTATGGCATGGACCCACAATCTCCTGAAAGTAGCTGGCATTTACCAACTGCCTTCAGGGCGCTCACTACAAAAAAAGACGAAGAAAAGAAAGGCTTTTTCTCCGTCTGTTTTTAGGAACTTATGGGACAGTTCTCTTTTTATTGAACGGTTTCTTCTCGTATCGCTTTTTTATCTTCTGTTTTCTTGATGATGAAAATACTCGCTTCATAAAGACCTGCCATTGGAATCAACACTAGCAACTGACTCAAAAAATCCGGTGGAGTGATCAAAGCTGAAACAATGGCCAATACTAGATAAGACCATTTTCGGACCTTTTTCATTGAAACGGAAGTTAATATGCCAATGGATGATAAAAATAAAGCGATAATCGGCATCTCAAACAGTAAACCTAACGGAACGGTTGTCATAATCAAAAAGTGAATGTATTCATTTGCTGAAATCATGACATCGAAATTCGCCATCCCTAAACCAATCAAAAATTGAAAACTGAGCGGATTGACGATAAAGTAACCAAATGCCAGTCCCAAAACAAACAGTAAAAACATGACTGGAGAGTAAAGACCTAGAAAACGAGCCTCTTTTTCTTCAAGTCCTGGTTTAACAAATTGCCAGATAAAATGAATTAGAAATGGTAAAGACAATCCTAAAGCTAATGTTGCGGATATTGACGTGTAAAATTTAATAACTTCCAAAGGCCCTAAAATAACCAAATTATTTCCCTTAACAATATAAGGAAACCAAAAATTTAACGTTGAGAAAACAACTAGTAGGAAGAACAAGAAAACAATCACACTTTTAATAAGTTGCTTTCTCAATTCTCCTAGATGGTCAACTAAATTCTCCACTCGCATTTCCGGTTCTTCCGTGGGCTCTTCTGGCTTTTGAACAGGAGATTCCGTCACCTTTTCCGAAGTCTCCTCCGCAGGGTTTTCTAACTGTTCTGCTTTTTTATGCAGTGGACTTGTTAATTTTTTGTCTCCATACGGATCCATCTAACCACCTTCATAGTTTCTCAGATTTTTTTAAGTCTTTATCCTCGACCTTTTCTTTTTTGACGGTTTCTTCGTCATCGTCATCCATTAAGCCTTTTGTTGAACGCTTGAATTCAGAAAATGTTTTCCCGACTGCTCCACCGATTTCGGGCAATTTTTTTGGTCCAAATATAATTAAAACAATGACTAAAATAATGATTAAGCCCGGCACGCCAATTGAAGCTAATCCTCCCATGTTGTTCTTCCTCCTTTATTAGACAAGTGATCCGCCTTCGCGGCTATAACGAATAATACCTTCTGCACAACGGTAAGCCAGTGCTCCGACAGTTCCTGTTGGATTGTAGCCGCCATTATGAGCAAAATTCCCAGCTCCTATAACAAATAAATTTTCTGCATCCCAGTGTTGCAAGAAGTTATTGACTACACTCGTAGCAGGATCTGCGCCCATTATCGTTCCACCCGTATTATGAGTAGTCTGATACGGCACGATGTCATAATCTGTAATCTCTCCACTTGCAGCAACTGTTTTCGCACCCATTTCTTTCACAATTCCAGCTGCTTTTTCCGTAATATAGCTGTGAAGTGCACGGTCTTGGTCTGTAAAGTTATATGTCAGTTGCAATAATGGAACGCCGTAAATATCCTTATACGTATCATCAAGTCCTAAGAAGTTCTCTTTGTGTGGCATCGAAGCTCCTTGGCCACCAACACTTAAGGTTCTTGTAAAGTTCTCTATTGATGCTTTTTTAAATTCTGCGCCCCACGACGGGGTTCCTGGAGGTGTCGGGTTAGATAGAATTGGCCGAGATCCAGTTTGAGTTGAAGACAAGCTCGCACCGTGAATAAAATCAAGATCTCCATGGTCAAAGGTGTCGCCATTAAAATCATCTATCGTCATGCCAAGAGCTCCTGCGCCCATAAATGTATTCATTTGTTCGTCAAAAAATCCTGTAGCACCCGGAAGAATTTGATATGCATAATTTTTACCTAAAGATCCTTGACCTGTTTCCGGATCGTATTGCTGACCGATGTTTGAAACCATTAACAATTTGGCATTATTCATGACGTAACTGGTCAGAACAACAACATTTGCAGGCTGTATAAATTCTTCGAACGTGACCGTGTCGTAGTATCTTACGCCCGTTACCTTGTCTCCTTCTTTCATCACTTCGACAACGTTTGAATTGAATCTGACATCATAATTACCCGTTTCTTTAGCTGTTGGCACGACGGTTATCTCCGGTGAAGTTTTAGCCCCGTACTCACAGCCAAAGCGCTCACAAAATCCACAATATTGACAAGCGTTGATTTTCTGCCCATCTGGATTTTCGTAAGCTTCTGATAAGTTAGCAGAAGGCATCATAAACGGTGAATAACCTAAATTAGTTGCCGCTTTTTCAAAACGTTGCAAAATGGGTGTTTTTTTCATGGGTGGCGTTGGAAAGTCACTTGATCGCTTGCCCCAAAACGGGTTTTTATCTTCTCCTGAAAGACCAATTGTTTTTTCAAAACGGTCAAAATAAGGCTCTAACTCATCATAAGTGATTCCCCAATCTTGAATGGTGTAATCAGCCGATAGTTTATTCGCGCCGTATTTTTTATCTGTCATGGTTTTTATTTCAAAATCATACGGAAGAAAACGCCAGGTTTGACCATTCCAATGCGTTCCTGCCCCGCCTAATCCTTCACCGAGTAAAAATGATCCTAATTGGCGCATTGGCAATGCGCGTTGCTTACGATTATTTCGAAACGTCAGTGTCTCCTTCGACAGATCCTGCATCAACTCATAGCGGACAGCGTAACGGTATTCATCGTGGACCATACTAAAATCCGCAGTGCCACGCTCACGACCACGTTCTAGTCCCACCACTTTCAATCCTTCTTTTGAACATTCAGCAGCAATAATACCACCTGTCCACCCGACTCCTACGGTTACTACATCAACGCCTTCTAAAGTTGTCACCATATCGATTCCCCCTTTTCAGTTAATGATTCATGCCAAGAGATTTCGGTTTGATTTCTACAAAATCTTCACTTTCGATGTCTTTAATATAAGCAAGCTGATGTCCCGGAAAGCCTTTCATTTGCCAGCCATCCATATTGGCATTTCCACCATAAATCGGATCAGCATAAGCTCCCTCTAAAGTTGCTTGTCTCAATAACCGGAAAAAGAACTGAGATTCAACACCCCTCATTTTAATTTCATTTTCTTGGAAAGCTGTTAAAATTTCATCCATTTGTTCGCCTTCTAAATCAACAAATTTAGTTTTAAACCGACTGTCGGCTTCTTCTTGCATTAATTGAATGCCTTGCATAAACATCTCATTTCGCTTTAATCGACTTTGATAACCTTGTGTAGGCTCCCCTTGCGCAAATGGCGCCTGCATGTATTCTTTCGAATTTTCACCGTAGCTACCTGCTAGTTGATTATCAATAAAATAAGGCACAGCTAAACCAATTGCACCCGGTCCTAAATCATCTTCAGGAAAAATTCGCTCCGTAGCTTGAGACAAAACTTCAAAATCTGCCATACTTTTAAAAAACGTTAACCCTCTAATGCTACTAGAAGCTTCTTTCGTTCCACCTGAACTGCTAGAAGAATCTGTCGCATTATCTTGCTTGTTTGTATTCGCGCCAATTAATCCACCAATAATCCCTCCGCCAATTAAAGCACCTGTTGCAATACCTGAAGTTTTTAGAAAATCTCGCCGTGAAAAATTCTTATCTTTTTCCGCCATTTCACAAACCTCCTTTTATTTTAATATTCTGAATACAATTACTATACTCCTTTAATACCGTTTTTTGCAACCAGACTAGTAAAAATCAATTTTTTTACATAAAAAAGACCAAAAAAAGAAGCCAAGGGAGTGGACACCTCGGCTTTGTAGCATAGTAATGTTTAGTTTAATACTTTAATAGTAATGTTTTTACGTCCCCAGTTTAGGGCTTCGCCTTGCGTTGGGATAAAGACATCAATTTTATTGCCTTTGATTGCGCCACCAGTATCTCCAGCGATCGCTTCTCCATATCCTTCTACCCATACTTTAGAGCCCAGTGGAATAACTGAAGGATCTACTGCGATTACTTTTTGGTTTGGATTTGCACGAAGATCAATTCCTGTTGCAGTCGTACCTGAGCATCCTGCGCAATAAGCTGTATAAGCTGTTGCAGAAACTGTCATTGTTTTACCAGCTTGCGTTGAAGCTTGTGTTGGTGCTTTTTCAGCAGGTGCACTTGCTGGCGTTGGTGCTGGTGCAGTAGACTTTGCTGGTGCAGATGCTGTTTTAGCAGGTGCTTTTTCAGCTACGGCAGTCCCGCCTTTAACTGTCAACGTATCACCTGGGTAAATCATATAGCCTGAAATACCATTCCAGCTCGTTAAGCTATCTAATGAAATTCCGTGTGCACTCGCGATTTCGAATAATGTATCGCCTGATTTTACTGTATATGTCGAGCTATCTGTTTTTGGTGTTGCTGCCTGCCCATCAATTTCAAGTTCTTGACTTGGCAAGATCAAATCTGAAGATAGATTATTCCATCCCTTTAAGCTTTCTACCGATACGTTCTTATCTTGTGAAATTCCCCAGAGTGTATCCCCTGATTGAACTGTATATGACGATGAAGCGCTAGCTGTAGTAGCTGCTCCCACACTTAACACTGCAATAGCAGTTAGTGTAACGATATGTTTTTTCATAAATTGAAATTCCTCCTTTTCACTAACAGGAATGATCATAACACCTCGACATGTCAAGAACATGACAGAACGACAGATAGAATATCACAATTTCATGACACAGATCCAGACTTTATTACAAACTGTAATAAAACTAAGGGATTTCTTAGACTTATTAACAAAAAAATTCTACAGCGTTTATTCCATTGAAATTAGGGAAACTTAAAAAGTTATTTAACGAAACTTAAAGGAGAGAGCTACTTGAAAAATGTTACGGTTGTTTTTTGGACTTCATTATTAATTTGTTTAGGATTGGTTGTTTGGGGGTTGTCTTCACCTGACAGTTTCAAGTCACAAACAGGGGAATGGACTGTTGCGATTTCAAATACATTCGGCTGGTACTACCTTCTGACGGTTTTTCTAATTTTAGCTTTTTGTATTTATTTAATTTTTTCTAAGTTTTCAACGTTAAAGTTGGGGAAACCTGAAGACAAACCTGAATTCTCTCTCGTTTCTTGGTTTTCAATGTTGTTTAGTGCAGGAATGGGTATGGGGTTAGTTTTCTGGACTACAGCCGAGCCAATTTCGCACGCCTTCATTAGCGCTCCAAAATCTGAGCTCGGATCTAACGAAGCAATCCAAGAAGCAATGCAATTCTCATTTTTTCATTGGGGTCTGCATGCATGGGCAATTTACGGAATCGTCGCATTGGTTTTGGCTTATTTCAAATTCCATAACGATGCACCTGGGTTGATCAGCGCGACGTTAATTCCTTTGTTCGGTGAAAAACTAATGGCTGGACCACTTGGTAAAATGATTGATGTGTTGGCCGTCTTTGCAACTGTTATCGGTGTAGCTTCAACACTTGGATTCGGATCTGCTCAAATCAATGAAGGAATTTCGTTTCTTTTTGGTACCCCCAATACATTTACATTCCAAGTGTTGATTCTTGCGGTGGCTACGGTTCTTTTCATCGCTTCTGCTTGGTCCGGTATTGGGCGTGGCATTAAATATTTGAGCAATATTAATATGATTTTGGCGTTTGTTCTGCTTCTTCTGTTATTGATTGTTGGACCTACACTTTATATCTTCAATTCGTTCTCTGATGCTATTGGCGGTTATTTAACAAACTTCTTTTCCATGAGCTTTAATCTCGAGCCAGTTAATGAGGAACGTCGTACTTGGGTTAATGCCTGGACCGTATTTTACTGGGCTTGGTGGATTTCATGGGCACCGTTTGTCGGTATTTTTATCGCTCGTATTTCGCGTGGGCGCACAGTTAAGGAGTTTATGCTAGGTGTTTTACTAGTACCTTCACTCGTTTGTTTCATCTTTTTCGCAGTATTTGGCGTTTCTGCATTGAATTTAGAACAAAACAATATTGCCAAAATTTCTGAGTATAGTTTAGAAACAGCCACTTTTGGTGTATTGCACTATTATCCACTTGGAACTTTACTATCCATTATTACATTGGTTGTTATCGCCATCTTTTTTATCACTTCTGCCGATTCAGCTACATTTGTTCTCGGCATGCAAACGACCGGTGGCATGTTGAATCCGCCAAACTTGGTGAAGATTACGTGGGGCTTAATTCAATCAGCAGTTGCCGCAATCGTTATTTATACCGGCGGCACACAAGGTCTTCAAAACGCATTAATCATTGCGGCATTGCCTTTTTCAGTCGTTATTATTTTAATGGGCATTTCATTTTTAAAGGCTGCTTCATATGACCCCCTCGTAAAAAACAAAAAAAGGCAATAAAAGATCCGGCACCTTTAAAAGGTACCGGATCTTTTCTCTTTTATTTGAAAACGCTCGTACTATGCAATGGTTGAACTTTCGATTTTGGATCCAAATAAGACTTAGCGTTGTTGATGGCTGTCGGTGCTTCGCCGAAACCTACCGCGATTAATTTCACTTTGCCATCGTACGTGGCGATGTCACCTGCCGCATAAATACCCGGAATACTTGTTTCCATCTTAGAATTAACGATGACGGAGTTTTTATCCATCTCAAGACCCCATTCTTTAATGGCACCTAGAGAAGTGATATTACCGTAGTTACAAATTACATGATCGACTTCAAGGCGTTCTTCGTTGCCCTCTTTATCAATCAGTATAAGCTCACGGACCTGGCCATTTTCACCGACCAACTCTTTGACACCAAATGGCTTTTTCACCTCTACTTTTGATGCCATTAAGACATCAATGTTTGCTTCGTGTGCAGTCATTTTCTCTCTGCGGTGGCTTAGCGTTACATGCGATGCGACGTTTTCAAGCATCATCGACCAGTCGACTGCTGAATCGCCTCCGCCTAGAACCACTACTTTTTTATCGCTGAAGACCGTTAAATCTTTTACGCCGTAATGCAGCGATTTCCCTTCGAACGCTTCGCATCCTTCAACTGCAAGTTTGCGAGGTTGGAATGCTCCAACGCCAGCAGTCAATAAAATTACTTTTGTGTAATGGAGACCTTTGTCTGTTTGAATCACAAAATGATCACCATGACGTTCAGCAGCTGTTACCGATTCCTCTAAACAAATTTCAGGATCTCCGTATTTTGCTTGTTGAACTAAATTATCCACTAAATCTTTTGCTAATATTTTGGGAAATCCACCAATATCGTAAATGAATTTATCCGGATATAGTTCAGTCAGCTGACCACCAAGCTGTGGCAAACTGTCGATGATTTTCACTTTCATTTTGCGCATACCGCCGTAAAAGGAAGCAAACAAGCCCGTTGGCCCGCCGCCGATAATCGTTATATCAAAAACTTCGCGTTCTTCCATTTATAACACTCCTAATCTACTCAATACCTATATCCTATCATATTTACCCCCATTTCACGCCATTGGACTTATGACGGAAATTAAAAAAAGAAAAGTTTGAATACTCTGTATTCCACCCATAAACTGGAGGGTAGATACAGATAAAAGGATGAATGCAACGGACTTAGGACTTAACAAAAAGTAGTTGTCGTTATGAAAGGTTTAGGTAAAGCAACAGCATTGGGATTTGCTTGTCATAGAAGGCGGTTCATTAAAAGCCTTATAATGTGGCAAATGATTATACAGCCACCCAAAAAATCGATATACTGGGAAATGAACCAATTATAAAGGAGATGTTTACACATGGCGAAAAAAGGACACATCCACATGGAAAACGGCGAAATCATCGAATTCGAACTTTTCCCGAACGAAGCACCCAACACGGTTAAAAACTTTGAGGACCTTGCAAACTCAGGTTTCTACAATGACGTAACATTCCACCGCGTAATTCCTGGCTTTGTAAGCCAAGGCGGCGACCCAACTGGTACTGGTGCTGGCGGCAGCGGCAAAACAATCAAATGTGAAACTCAAGGCAACCCACGTAAGCACCAAGCAGGAAGCCTTTCAATGGCACATGCTGGTAAAGACACAGGTTCAAGCCAATTCTTTATCGTTCACGCACCACAACCGCATCTTGACGGCGTTCACACTGTTTTCGGCCAAGTGACTTCAGGACTTGAAACGGCTAAAGCAATGAGTAATGGCGACAAAATGACAAAAGTTCACGTTTTTGACGAAGAATAAAAGCGATTGAACGCAAACCGGTCTGGATTCCAATCCAGACCGGTTTTTGTTTGGGCATTTCACATTGTTTTATTCCATATTTTTCAAATACTGTCGAGTTTGTTGTAAATACTGTCGGAATGGAATGAAATACTGTCCGATTTGAGCAAATACTGTCCAATTCGCACCAAATACTGTCCAAACGCTAAAATCCATAAAAAAATACGCCCAGAGGCGCATTTCTCTACAATACTTTACTCAAAAACGCTTTTGTCCGCTCATGTTGTGGATTGCCGAACAATTCTTTCGGTACGTTTTCTTCAACAATATAACCTCCGTCAATAAACAACACGCGGTCACCCATTTCAGCGGCGAACCCCATTTCATGTGTCACAACGACCATGGTCATCCCTTCGCGCGCTAGTTGCTTCATAACATCTAGCACATCGCCTACCATCTCCGGGTCGAGTGCTGAAGTTGGTTCATCAAACAACATGATTTTCGGATCCATTGCCAGTGCGCGAGCAATTGCCACACGCTGCTTTTGACCGCCGGAAAGTTCGCCTGGATACGCCTTCGCTTTTTCACGAAGTCCAACTTTGTCTAACAATTCATAGGCCTTTTTCTCAGCGGATTTTCTGTCCCCTTTTTTTACTTTCATCGGTGCTAGAATGACGTTTTCCAAAACCGATTTGTGAGGAAACAGATTAAATTGCTGAAACACCATTCCGACGTCTTGACGAATTTTATTGATATCTACTTTCGGATCTGTAATATCCGTTTCTTCGATATAAACATGACCACCTGTAATTTCCTCTAGTCGGTTTAAGCAGCGAAGAAAGGTGCTTTTTCCCGAACCAGAAGGACCAATGACACAAATAACTTCTTTTTCTTCTACAACTGTACTCATATCTTTTATAACTTCCAGCTTGCCGAATGATTTTTTTAAGTTTTCTACTCGTATCATAGTCATCGTAAAACAAACTTCCTTTCTACATAGCTCGCCAGCATGGAGAGCAAGTATATGATGACGAAGTATATAATTCCTAGGATTAAGTACACATTAAACGCATCAAATGTGGCGCTGGCCTGAATACGTCCTTCTTGCGTCAAATCTGCCACCCCAATGACCGATAGCAAAGACGTATCTTTCAATGAAATAATCGCTTGGTTCGTGATCGTTGGCAGCATTCGTCTGAAAGCTTGAGGCAAAATGATATAGCGCATATTTTGCGTTGAATTCAATCCAAGTGACCGCGCAGCTTCTGTCTGTCCTTTATCAATCGACTGAATACCTGCACGAATGATTTCTGAGAAGTAAGCACCTGCATTAATCGCTACCGTTACAATACCAGCAGTCGTATTATCCAAAGAAATAAAAGCTAAAGAGTTCAAACCGAAATAGATAAAGAATAACTGGACAATAAATGGTGTTCCGCGAATCGCATCAACAAAAATTTTCGCAATCCAATTCAAAATTTTCAACGGCGCCAGTCTAAACAACGCAACAATTAAACCGATTAAAAATCCAAGGACAATGGCAATCGCAAATATATATAACGTTACTTTCAGACCTTCCATTAAATACGGAAAGGCATTAACAATCGTATCCATTTTCACATCTCCTTTGAATAAAAAAATGCAGCGCGCTTATGCGCGCTACATTTATTTTTTATTCTGCAATATACTTCGCTAAAATTTCATCGTATTTACCGCTATCACGCAACTCTTGAAGACCTGCATTGATTTGCTCAAGAACTTCTGCATTTTCCCCTTTTAATACAGCAATTCCGTACTGATCTCCAGTTAAACGATCTCCTACTGTTTCTAAAGCAAGTCCACTTTCAGCAATTGCATAAGCAATAACTGGGTAATCTTCTAGCAATACTGCTGCATTGCCGTTTGAAACTTCTTGGAACATAGATGGGCTATCTTCGAACTGTGCTACTGTGTAGCCATATTTTGCTTCGTTATCGCGAGCAAACTGAGCACCAGTTGTTCCACTCTTAACAGCAACTGTTTTGCCTTCTAAATCGTCTAACGATGTAATTTCATTATTACCTTCTGCGACAACAAGAGACAATCCTGCATCAAAGTAAGGGTCCGAAAAATCGACTACTGCTTTACGCTCATCTGTAATACTCATACCAGCAATCGCCACGTCCAATTGATCTGCTTGCAATGCAGGAATAATCCCACCAAAGTCCATAGGGCTGAATTCAATTTCAAAACCTTGGTTTTCAGCAATTGCTGTAATCAAATCGATATCGATTCCTGTATATTCTCCGTCCACTTCAAATTCGAATGGCGGATAAGTTGTGTCGATTCCTACTGTGTATTTTTCTGCTTTACTGCTCCCGTCATCACTTGTCGCATCTTCTTCAGCTTCATCCGATCCACAGGCAGCAATGACGAACATCATTGCTAGCAATAGTACTAAAAGACTCCATTTCTTCATTTTAAATCCCCCTTTTTTCAATTTTCAATCCTTCTGAACATTAATATATCACAATTTTCTTAATTTCAGAACCTTTGATAGAAAATAACTAACATTTAGCAAAAATAAAGGGACTAAATGACCTCTTTGTTCACAACTTTCCTTTTTTTCCACAAACGGTTAAATAGTCGGAAGTTATGAACGAGCGTTTTCACTACTGCATATGTCGGAATAGCAATCAAAATGCCAATAAATCCATACAAAGCGCCGGCAATCATTAGCAACAAGATAATTGTCAACGGATGAATGTTTAATCGGTTGCTCATAATATTGGGTGTCACCAAATTCCCTTCGAGCTGCTGTACGACTAGTAAAACCAAAATCACCTTTACCGCCATCCATATATCGCCACTCATTAAAGCGACAAACAGGGCAGGAATAATCCCAATCAGCGGACCTAAAAACGGAACGATAATTAAGAACATCGCAAAAATTGCTAAACTAAGGGCATAATCCAATCCAATAATTAAATAGCCGATATACATGAAAGTCCCAACAACCGCAGCAACAATCGCTTGACCGACAATAAATGCAGAAAGGGTCCGATCAACATCCTTCAATAGTTTTTCGCCTTCCGGCTTATGTTCCTCAGGCAAATACTTTGTCAAATGCGGAATAAACTTTTCGTCATCTTTTAATAGAAAGAACAGAACAAAAGGGACAACGATTAGCACAATCGCAACATTCATGACTGTCGTTAAAATAGTCATGACATTATTTAATAAGCTTTCTGAAAGGTTTTCCAAAAAGTTCAAAGCTCCCGCTTTTATCTCCGGGCCTGTAACTCCACCTAATTTAAAATCAGCCAGTAAATCATTCGATTCCTCGGTTACTTCTTCAACTTTTGAAGGCGCTAAGTTCGCCAAACTTTCGACTTGATTGGTGATGACAGGACCGAAGAAATAAAGCAAGGTAGATAAAGTTAAAATAATGATTGCAAAGACGATTCCAATTCCTATAATTTTAGATACATAACGCATCAGTCCCTTCACAAATGGACGCAGTAGGTAATAAAGAAGTCCACCGATTAAAATAGGAGCAAAAATAGTTGCGACGATGATTTGCAATGGCTCAAAAATATAATCGATCTTTCCTAAAAAGAACAAAGTAATGGCAACGAGCAAGATTGCCGTTGTGTATTCAAAAAACGGTTTTTTAATCCACAAAATTTTCCCCACCTCTCTTTTATCCAAAGAATTTCCGACACAGAAAAGCGAAAGCAAAAAGAACTTTTGCTTTCGCTCGTGGTCATCTTTTTAGTTGTCTTCTTCAAGCTCTCGCATTTCTTTATGAGTTTGTGGAAATGCATTGGCTTGCCATTCATCCCGGTAAGCTGAATCTAACTGAGACAAGCCCTTCTCAGCGGAGTCATCTAGAGCATCTACACTTTCGCGTTCGTCAATTTCTGAACTATTGTACATATCTATATCCGGTTCTACACGCACGGCATTTCTTTCTTGGTATGCGCGGTAGACAAAAATTCCAGAGGCTGCTGCAAGTGCGCTGCCAATAAGTGTGTTTATTGTCGATTTCTTCATCCATAATTCCCCCATAAAAATACATATATTTTCTCACTTCCTTTTATATACCCGTTATCTGCTTTCTAAACTAACTAAACAGAACTTAGCTCGCTGTAAATTTTCTCTCACAACGGAATTCCGCCTAGAACTACCGCCTCGTTTTTTGTATTTATCTTTGAACACAAGCACTTTAGTTACATAAGCGTAGCTGGTTAAATTAATCTTAATTTATTATTTTATATAACAATTATTTGTTACTTTTATCTTTATGATGTGGTAAAATAAGATCAAATAGGGAGGGATCAATATGAAGACTTTGTTGTCTTTAATTGCTGCTGTCATCCTGATGTTCAGTTCGTTTTTGTCTCCCGCCAAAGCGATTGTTTTGTTTGACGATGTGTATGCCAGCCACCCGTTCGCTTTTGAAATTGCTTACTTGTACGAAGAAGGAATCATCAACGGTTACCGTGATGGCACCTTCCGACCAAACGATCCTGTTACACGGGCCCACGCTGTCGCGATGATTGGACGTGCCTTAAATTTAGACGACACTTCCCGCTCGACCGGCTTTAGAGATGTATCTGCCAATAATCGGTTCTCAGGTTATATCGCTTCGGCCGTTGAAGAGGGAATCGTTTTCGGTTTCCCGAACAATTATTTCCGCCCAAACTGGACCGTCACTCGTGCCCAAACGGTTGCAATGCTTGACAGAGCCTTCTATTTCCCAGAAGCTCCGGCTAATACGTTTAAAGACATGAGTGCAAATCATTTTGCATTTGATGCCGTATCAAGACTTGCCCACCAAGGTGTTGCACGTGGCTATTCGAATAATACGTTCCGCCCCGATGTTCCAGTAACGCGCGCTCAATTTTCTGCATTTCTGGCACGCGCGATCGAGCCGTCTTTTATTCCTGAAAAACAGGAATTGCTTATGACAGCTAACGACATTTTGGCAGATCTGAAAGCCAAAAAATTTAGTGACGTGGCAACTTATGTGAGTTCAACAGACGGATTAACTTTCTGTCCTTACAGCGGTGGCTGCATCGATAGTGGTGGCGTCACTTTTACCAAATCCCAGTTACCTAACTTTATGAAAAACTCCACTAATTATCTATGGGGTTATCAAGATGGTAGCGGATTTGAAATCAAGTTGACACCAGCTAAGTATTACAGTGCGTACTTGATGAATGCGACCTACACCGCTAAAGAGCGATATGGGCAGACCATCCAACCAACTACACACGAGTTTATTCATCAGCTGTATCCTCAAGCAACGATTGTCGAATACTATTACCCAGGTACAGACCGGTATGGACAAATGGATTGGCAAAGCCTGAATATGGTATTTGAAAAGAACAGTAGTGGTGATTGGCAGTTAATAGCGATTGTCAACGATCGCTGGACAATCTAATTGCACCTAATAAGCAAAAAAATGCTCGGCGACTTTATGTCCCGAGCATTTTTTCATTTTCGCTGACTTGTTCTAGCAGTTTGATTAGGGCCACTTGAAATTTCTCATTATCTTCAGGCTGACGTTTTTTCGGTCCTTTCATTCTGCCTCCACTTTGTCGAATTTTTTTGGCGACATGACGGCCGTGGAGCAGCTGTTCAATATTTTCATCTGAATAAACACGGCCATTTTGATCGATTGGAATTCCGCGTTTGGCAAGTACCATTGCCGCAAGTCCATAATCTTGAGTGACGACAATATCCCCTTTTTTAACACGATTTACGAGAACAAAGTCCACAGCATCCGCTCCTTTTGACACGGTAATTGTCTCTGCTCCTTCTCGATGCATTTCATGGGAAGTGTCGCAAATCAAAACAACAGGCAAGCGAAATTTTTTAGCCAAATCGATGGTCTGCCCAACAACCGGACATCCGTCTGCATCAATAAGAATGTTGACCATTATTTTTCCACCCTTTCCACCATCTCGTCTACCAGTTTTTCAGCCGCTCTTCGGTAAAGATTGCTGGTGTGTACGAGTGACGCAATTAGCAGTACGCGCTCCAATTCTTCGGAGTCTTTAACTTCTACAACTTGATCGGCAGCTTCTTGTGTTTGGTGTTTTAAGGCATCCGCAAAAACCTCTGTGTTGCTTTGCTGAAGGGCTAAATAACTGCGATAAAATGCCTCTAAATCTAATTCTTTTTGTTCTGCCTTTTCATTAATTCCAGTTAACACTTGCTTAACGTCATTGATCGACAAAGCGCTTTTCATTTGATAAATCAAGCTAATCAACATAATGTGATCGCGGCTGTATTTTTTGTTGTGAACCGGATAAAATAATTTTCCTTTAGCATAATTGTTAATCATCGTTTTGGTTAAGATTTTCTCATCGGAACGGCGCTTAGAATCAACAAAACTCGATTCAAACAATTGAATGACCTGATCGATATACAGGTCAATCTTTGGGATATCTTCTGGCAAAATCTGATTATGGAAAACCATCTCTCCGATGACATCAGTCGTTTTTCTCATACATCGCACGCTCCCTACAGGTATTTATATTGGATATCTTACCTTATTATTAGAGTTTCTCCAAACTTGACTCCCCCTAATAATGCGAGTATCGTTATAAGTAGTTTCAATAACTACATAGAGCGAGGAGCTATTCCATATGTCCGTATATATCCGAGAACCGTTTAACGCCTTATCCCATTTAGCAGGAGCTATTTTATCATTAGTTGCACTTTTGGCAATGGTTATTAAAACTGCTTATGCCAATGAACCTGTTTTGCACGTAGTAGCTGTTTCTATTTTCGGCATTAGCTTAATTTTGTTGTATACAGCTTCTACCATTTATCATTCAGCTCTATCACAGCCTTATATTATTGCGTTTTTGCGAAAACTCGATCACTCGATGATTTTTGCTTTAATTGCAGGTTCCTACGCACCCTTTTGTTTAATCGCTCTTGGCGGAACACTTGGCTGGACCTTATTTTCACTTGTCACTATTTTAGGGCTCAGCGGAATTTTCTTTAAAATGGTTTGGTTTCATTCTCCGAGATGGCTCTCCACGGCGATTTACATCGCCATGGGCTGGATCATCATTTTCGCTGTCGTTCCCTTGGCAGACAGCCTTTCTTTAACCGGATTGCTTTTGCTTGTTGCCGGTGGTGTTTCTTATACAGTCGGTGGTGTTATTTACGCAATAAAACCCAATTTTCTATCGTCTAAATACTTAGGTTTTCACGAGATTTTCCATCTTTTTATTCTCTTCGGCAGCCTTTGTCATTTCTTGTCTGTTTATTTTTACGTATTGTAAAATGCAACAACTAAAACCAACCTAAAAACAGATGGAGAAAAAAAGACTCTTTTTCTCCATCTGTTTTATTTTAAAGTATTATAGACAGCTGATTTTTTAGTTTTCTGCTTTTGTTGTTTCGATTCAATCCACATATAGTAAAAAACAACGACGATTACAAAAAGACCGAGCATTAAGTAGAGATTTGAATACCCTGCAATTCCTGCGATTAATCCGAGCAGTACAGATCCAACTGCGATTCCGCTATCATAAAAAGCAAAGAACGTTCCTGTTGCATATCCGCTACGGTGTTTATCTGCAGCTTGGATGGCTAAACTTTGGAAACTTGGAAGCAAGGTTCCGTATCCAAGACCGATGAGCGCCCCTGATAGTAACAACATCCAAGAACTCTCCGTAAAACTTAGTGAAATGAGTCCTATTCCGAAGATGATGATAGATGGGATAATGACAACTTTTGGTCCACTGGTGTCGAATAGCCGCCCGGAAATCGGACGAACAATTAACATTGAAATTGCGTAAACAACAAAGAAAAAACTGGCAGCTTTGAGAAGTCCAAGTGATTCAGCATAAATCGAAATAAATGTGATGATGCTCGCATACGCAAACGAAATTAAAAATCCAACTGTCGCAATGGGTACCGTTTTTTTCTCTAAAAAATCATCTATCGATAGCTTAGATTTTTCTTGTTTTGCGAACGGTGTTTCATCCACTTTAACGACTACTGCACAAAAGAACCCGATAACCATAATTACTGCTAACGTGGTGAAAACTGTTTGTGCTGATGCATATTGCTGTAAAGTCAACGCAATAAAAGGACCAACCACAACAGCAAGATTCATAGCGATACCGTAATAACCTAACCCTTCACCACGCCGCTCTGGCGGAATAATGTCTGCAGCGATTGCCCCTGCTACAGTGGTCAGTAAGCTAAACCAAATGCCATGAAAAAAGCGGAGCCACAAAAGCACAGTAAAGCTACCAACAAATATATACAGCACCGTACTCACAGCAAAAAAGAAAAGCGAAATCATCAAGATTCGTTTTTTTCCGAATTTCTCTAAAATCATGCCCGCAAAAAAGCGCATGACAATTGCAGATAGTAAGAATACAGTTACTGCTAGTCCTCCGTCTGTTGCTGTACCCCCTAAATCATTTAATACATACAGCGGTGTATAGGTGAGTAGTGCATAAAAAACGACAAATATAAAAAATGTGCTTACAGAAATGTTAATAAAGCTTCTCGTCCAAATTGGTCGTTTTTCACTCATTGTTTACATCCTTTTCACCAGAATTATTCGTTCCTATTTTTTTCAACAGAAGAATTAGCTGGTCTTGTTCTTTATCGGAAAGACCCGAAACTAAAGTTTTCTCGGTTTGCCCGATTCGTTCTGCTATTTCTGACATCTTTTGTTCAGCAAAAGGTGAAAGTTGAACAATTCGCTCGCGCTTGTCTTTGCCTTCTCTCCTCAATATCCATCCACTTTCTTCTAAACGTACAATCGTCCTCGTAACAGTCGGTGCTTCAACATTTAAGTATTGCCAAATTTCTTTTTGCGTCATTGAACCAAACTGTTTAAGGCAAAACAAGATAGACCACTGCGAGCTATATAATTCAAATTCTCTCAACGTATCATTTACTTCTTTAACCGATAAACGAGCTTTTTGATGAATTTCATGGAACAGTAATTTTCTCATCATTTTCATCCCCTAAACTACTTACTTAGGTAAGTATATGCTCTTTCTATATATTAGTAAAGAAAAAGCATTTCGCTAAACGAACAAAAAAGCCGTCTTCAAAAGAAAACGGCTTTTTGCTTCTATTAAATTAAAAATCCATGTTTTTTCGCGTCGAACAATAATTCTTCTCGAAACTTAGGATGAGCAATTGCCGCTAAGCGCCTTGCCCGCTCTGAGATGGAAACACCATGCAGACGAGCTACCCCATACTCTGTAACAATATGATCTACATCATTTTTTCCCGTAGTGACAACCGATCCGGGAGCAAGTTGTAGCTTAATACGTGATAATGTATCGTCTTTCGCAGTCGATGGCATGCAAATATACCCCTTACCATTTTCAGCAAATCGAACGCCGCGAGCAAAATCTACTTGGCCACCACTTGACGAGTAATACTTGCCGCCTACCGTTTCAGACGCACACTGACCGAACAAATCCACTTCTGTTGTCGAGTTTATCGATACAATATTTTTTTCTTTAGCAATTTCTCTAGGATCATTAACAACACTTACCGGCAAAAATTCAACTGCTGGATTATTATCGATAAAATCATATAAATTTTTAGAACCAAAAGCAAAAGTAGCTACAATTTTTCCTGAATTCGTAAATTTCCGTGTTCCATCTACCGCACCCGCAGCTACCAGCTTTGCTACACCATCTGGTAGCATTTCTGTGTGAATTCCCAAGTGTCGATGATCTTTTAGCATACTAATAACAGCATTAGGAACAGACCCGATTCCGATTTGCAAAGTATCCCCATCTTGAATATCTTGAATGATGGAAGATGCAATCAACAAATCTTTATCGCTTACTTCCATCACTTTTTCTTCTGAAAGAGCTGCATGATGCTCTACATAGCCTGCGATTTGGCTGACGTGAATTTGGTTGCGACCAAATGTACGCGGCATTTGATCGTTCACTTCTAAGATAAACGGCACTTTACCAATAAACTCAGCAATGTAATCGGCCTGAGTTCCTAATGTAAAATAGCCGTGTTCATCCATTGGTGAAGCAACTGTTAAAATCATCGACATTTTAGTGGTTTTCCGAAGCAAACGCGGCACTTCATGGAAGTTGTTTGGAACAAGTTCCATTTTTGCCTGCTGGTAGACTTTTCGTGTAGCACCACTCAAAAAATACGAAACATGCCGCAATTGCTCGATGTCACCTTGGATGTACGAACGTGAACGCAATGCCAACATTTGATGGATTCTTACCCCATCCAATTGCTCTGCATTTTCCTCTAATATATCTAGTAAGCGAATTGGCTCTCCATTAGCAATTGGAACGATCAAATCTGCTTTGGAATCGATTAAATCGATAACTTCTTGTGGCATTAATTTTTTTCCCATTACGCAACCCCCTGTACTTCCCCTCATAACGCTCTAGCTTTACTATACGTCATCACGGCTCTATTTTTCTTCAAAATTTCTATACCAGTGTACTTGCTGCACACATAAAAAACCGTCAGTTTTTCTGACGGTTTTTCAAGGCAAAACCGATGCCAGCCAAGCCAAATAATGCCATTAATGCCCACAAAATCACCAGAGTAATGGACCCTATTCCATCAGACCCTTGCACCACAGCAAATAACTGCAATGCAAAGAAAGCCAGACTGATTAAAGTAATTGCTCCAAAATAAACCATTCGCGCTTTAAAACTAAAGTTTTTCATATTGTAAACCCCTTTGGTTTCACTATTTTACACATTACGCTCTTATCTCTAGCATTCACTTTTTTGGAGTGTACTAAACGCTCGAATCCTTCGTAACCGATCTTATTTGATAAGAAATTTTGTGCGGCTATGCCCTTCTTTTGATTTTTTGACTTCCAGTATAGCCGGAATCGCAGCTTTCAGTTCTTGAACATGTGAGATAACACCAATCATTCGTCCTGATTTTTGCAAGTCAATCAAGGTTTCAATTGATTTATTAAGCGATTCTTCATCGAGTGAACCAAAGCCTTCGTCGATAAACATTGTGTCAATTGAGACATTGCCTTGGAAACTTTGAATGACGTCCGCCATTCCGAGTGCTAAACATAATGAGGCGTTGAATTTTTCCCCACCCGACATGGTTTTCACATCACGCGTCTGTCCCGTGTAAGCATCGTAAACGTCTAGACCCAATCCACTTTGTTTGCCACGGGATTCTTGACGGTCACTGCGAATCAAATGAAATTGACCATTGGATAAATTTTTCAGCCGTTCGTTGGCCGACAAGATAATTTGCTCCAAATATTCGATTTGCAAATAACGTTCAAATGAAATCTTTAAGCCGTTCTGTCCGCGAATCATGTCATGCAAATCAGCAATTCGATTCAAATTCTGTTCGGCTACAAGTGCACTTTCAATCACCCCATGAATACGCTCGATTAACTCTGACCCAATTTTTTCGAAATCGCGTGATCGATTGCGTTCTGCAAGTGCTTGCTCGTACGCATCTTTCAGTTCAACCAACTCTTCCTGCGCTTGACTCAAATCTTTGAAACTCTGAGTCGCAAGCTTTTCGTTAAGCTCGTTCACTTGTTGCGATAAAGTATGACGGGTTTGATTGAATTCAAGAATCTCTTTTTTCAATGTTGTAAATGCGGTGTCTGATATTTTTGCCTGCTGATACGCTGCTTCCGAATCAAAGGATGATTTCGTTAAAGCTTCCGTAAACTGTTGTTGCGCTTTCTCTCTTTTTTGCGCTATTTCTTCTGCTACGTCTTTAGCGTGGTTGACGGAGACCAACGTACTAGCTAGCTTTTCTTTCGACTTTTGGAACTGCTCTTGAGCGCTAGTCCAGCTTTGTTCCAACTGCTGCTTGCGTGAAGAAACTTGCTGCAACTGCTGTTTCAAAACAGAGAGCTCTCGTAAATTTTCTGGAACCGCAGCCAGTTCGTTTTCAAAAACAGCTTTAGCTGCAAAATAAGAAGATTGCTTTTTCTGCACCTCTTCAACCAATCCACGGTTATTCCGCTCCAGTTCTTCTATTTTACGGGAACAATTAGCCAGTTGTTCTTTCCACTTCCGCACATCTAGTTTGGCGGCCTGCTGCTCTGTCATTTGCTCTGTTAACTGACGCTTTGTTTGTTCTAGCTGACGCGACTGCTCTTCAGCCTGCTGGGCATTCAGATTTACGTTTGTGAGTTCTATCTGTTTATTTTCCAGTTGCTCTTGCAAAGTAAACAATTTTGCTGATCCATTGCGGTATTCCGTATCCACTAAGTCAAAATCGAATTTTGCCCTCTCCACTTGTTCTTTGGATACAGGTTGTTCTTCTGTTTTCAAGTCCATACCCGGATGGTCTAAACTTCCACAAACAGGACAAGCCTCTCCGTCATGCAATTGAGCAGCTAAAATATGCGCTTGATTGGTAAACCATCGCGATTCTAGTTGGCGGTAAGAAAGCTCTACTTGTTCAAAGTCTGTCTTTTTCGCTTCTTGAACAACTTGCTGCTGCTTTTTTTGCTGTTTCAGTAAAATGAACTCAGCCGTTAACTTAGCCTTCTCCGTGACTGCCATTAGCTGTTGCTGCGTTTCATCAGCTGTTTCCAGAGAAACTTCTAATTTAGTAATTTTTTCATCTAAGTCTTGCTTTTCGTTTTTCTGAACAGTGAACTCTTTTTCAGCGTGCTTTAAATGGAGTTCTGACTGCTGTAATTCTTTCTCAAGGCTGACTAGGTTTCCTTTTTTCTTTTCTAGCTCTTGAATGGCCGGCCATAGTTTTTCCAAATCACTAATTTGCTCACGTAGCTTGTCCCGTTCACCTTGAAGTTCTTGTTGTGCAATAAACTGCTTTTCAGCAGAAAGCTTTGTTTGTTGTGCCTGTTCTTGCTGGCTGATTGAATCTACTAACTCTACTTTTTTCTTCGTTTCATCAGCACTTAATTCATGAAACAAGTTTTCAATGCCTGCAATATAACTGGCACGTTCGGCCGATTGTAAAGTTGCTTCTTTTTCTGTATATTCTGCTTGCTGCTGTTGCAGCCGCTCAAGCTGTACTTTTTTCGTATTCAGTTCTTCAAAGCGATCATTCCACATTTTTGCCTCGTGGTAAGCATTCATTTTGTCACCATGCTGTTTATAGACACTTTGATAATGCTGTTCATCCGCATTGATTTTTTCTTTATAAAAGCTAGTTTCTTTCTCCAGTCCTGACAACACTTGATGAACATTCTTGTGTTCTCGATTTAATACGTCGAACAGTTCAGAATCTCGTTTTGGCAATGACGACGTGATGCGTTGGAGATGGATATTCAAGTCATGTTGCTCCCGTTCGAAAACTTTAACAGCGGCATCTTTTTTTTGTTTGAGCCGTTCACTGATCAATTTATATGGCTCTGTCTTGAATATTTTACGTAAAATCTCTTCTTTATTATCTGTTTCAGAAGTTAGTAATTTACGAAATTCACCTTGTGGCAACATAACAATTTGACTAAATTGATTTTGTGTCAGTCCAATAATTTCCTCAACACGTCGATTTATTTCCGAAACAATTTGCCGCTCAACACAAGGCTTTTCAACTCCGTCAATGCGTTCAAAGAATTCATAACGTTCGCCCGTTGCGCTTTTATTGCCTTTTTTCACGTGACCCATTTGACGCAAAATACGATAGATTTTGCCGTGTATTTCAAATTCCATTTCAATACAAGTGTGGGTCGTGTCATCTGCAAAATCACTTCTTAATATGCGTGACTCGCTGCGGTCCGAACCACTAGCAGAACCGTATAAAGCAAAACAAATGCCATCAAAAATGGTCGTCTTGCCTGAACCTGTGCTACCTGAAATGACGAATAGCTGATTGCCCTGCAAATCAGCAAAATCAATTTCTTCTGTATTTTTATAAGGACCGAATGCCGTCATTTTTAGCTTTAAAGGTCTCATGACTTCACCTCTTCTATTTTGGCAGGTTCTTCATGCAGAAACTCTTGCAATACCTCTTTAAAAATATCAATCGTTTCAGCTTTCGCTTTTTCGCCTTTTACTTCCTCGTAAAAATTATGGAACAAAGACAATGAATCCATCTTTCGGCGCGATTCTGTATCACTTTGTAACAGACTCCCAGAAAAATTCTTTCGTTCCACATGCATAGCATTCGGATACACGGAACGTACTTTTTCCATCGGAAATAATACAGGCGCTTCGTCCAATAAAGTCACGAAAACAAAATCCTCGCTCATTTCATGGTGCAAAATTTCATCAATAGTGCCTTCAACCGTACGCATATCACGTCTTGGATTAAATAACCGCTTAGCTACTGACACTTCGCCTTGTCCATCCAGTTCAACAACATGGAAACCTTTTTTATGATGCTCTTCTGAAATCGAATATTTTAAAGGGGATCCTGAATAACGAATGGTGTCATTCAGCACATAATGTGCTTTATGAAGATGACCAAGCGCTGTGTAATGGAATCCTTCAAAATGGCTTGCATCTACATGCTCCGCCCCGCCAATTGATAGCGGCCGTTCAGAGTCACTGGTGTTTTCTTCTTGTTCACCATGAGGCGTCACAAATGCATGCCCCACAAACACATGCCGAGCTTGCGAATCGTATGTAGCTTTAATATTTTCTGTAATAGCCTTCATCGCGTCATTATGCGTACGGATGGTGTCATCTTCAAACTCGTAGCGGACCATAGAGGGATCTGCATAAGGCACTAAATGAAAATGAACTTCTCCAAACTGGTCGTTCAAGACAGTGGCTTGATGATTTTTGTGGACATGGCCAGCGAGATGAATTTCGTTCATCTTCATCAATCGGCTACCAAAATTCAATCTTCCTGGACTGTCATGGTTGCCGCCTACTGCCAAAACCGGTGTCTTTAGTTCCAACACAATTTCCGCCAGTAGTTCATCTAGTAAATTAACAGCATCAGTTGGCGGAACCGCACGATCATAAAGATCTCCCGCAATAATAATAGCGTCTGGTTGCTCTTTTTTTATAGCATCTATGAATTGCTCCAGCACAAACTGCTGTTCTTCTGTCATGTAAATTCCTTGCACTAACTTTCCTAAATGCCAATCGGCAGTGTGAAAAAACTTCATCAAATTACCCCTTTCTCGTTTCACAAAAGAATATATGTTCGTTCTATTATACACGATACTACCTACTTGTTTTAACTGTGCCGATGTTTTATAATAAGAACAAACGTTCTTATTATAAGGAGGGTTACTCATGAAAGCACAAATTTTGAAAGCTTTTAACTATCAGCAGCTGATCGATATGATGTACATGGCAAATGATGGCACCATTAGCAAACGCCGTATCAAAATTTTAAAAATTAGTGGCGACTCGTTTCAAGCCTATTGCTTTCTTCGCTACAAAAAACGCACTTTCAAAATAGATAATGTGCTTTCAGTGATGCCTGTTATCCATAGAGAACGCCAAATTATATAATTTCTGCCAGTATGATACACTGAAAGAAATATCTTTTGGAGGGTGACATGATGAGAATAACTGTTTATCTTGCTGGAGAAATTCATAGCGCTTGGCGCGAGGAAATCAAAAAAAGGCAGCTACGTTGGATTTGCCAATTGATTTTGTAGGTCCAATGGAACTTCATGAACGTTCGGATAATATTGGCGAGGCTATTCTTGGCGAGGCTATTCTTGGCGAGGCTATTCTTGGCGAGGCTATTCTTGGCGAACAGCCTAACGCTGTCGCCAAAGACCACGCTGCTTCTAGCTTTAATAACTTGCGCACGAGTGTCTTGATGCACAAAGCCGATTTGGTCATTGCACTTTTCGGTGAACAGTACAAACAATGGAATACAGCAATGGATGCCAGTACAGCACTTGCTTCGGGCAAGCCAGTCATTCTCATTCGTCCAGAAAAATTACACCATCCATTAAAAGAGTTGTCACGAAAAGCACATGCCACGGTTGAAACCTGTGACCAGGCAATTAAGGCGTTAACGTATATTCTTGAATAAAAAAAGTCCCCTCAAAGGGGACTTTTTTTATCGATACCAACTTCCGACTATCGGGTAGTCGAAATACTCGTTGTTGAGCGCTTTGAGAATTCCCATGATTGGAATGATGATGCCCATCAGTCCAAAGACAATTAGCATTGGAATGCCGATCAAGAAAACAATCAAAAAAATCGAGATGGAAATCAGTACACCTAAAACGAGTTGAAATAGCAGTGCCTGAATGGACAACTTCTTCACTTCTTTGTCTTGTGAAATGAGAAAAACAATTACAGGAACGAGAAATGGTGCAAAAAACGCACTAGCATGGACAAGTATTTTTAATCCTGTGTTCTCCATTGCGTAAACCTCCAGTCAAATCTTTCTTATCCTTTGTATACGATTGACTGATCAAAAAGTTTCGTTATTTATTCGCTTATTTTCAAAACAACTTTGCCAAACTGATTGCCAGACGCTAAATAATCAAATGCTTCTTGCGCTTGGTCTAACGAATAAGTTTTATCAACGACTGGTCGCATATTGTAAGATTCCATATGATCGAGCATATCACGTAATTCTTCACGACTTCCCATCGTCGAGCCAAACAATTGATATTGTCCATAAAAAAACTGACGAAGATTAAAATCGACCGTATCTTCTGTAGTGGCTCCGAAAATAACAATGCGTCCACCTTTTTTCAAAATGTCGAGTGACCGATTAAAAGTAGCCCCTCCTACGCTGTCTATGACCAAATCAATTGTTTCATCTGCCATTTCTTCTACCCAATCGCTGTCAGTCGCAATAGTTCGATCGGCACCAATTTTCTGGGCGTGCTGACGCTTTTCTTCACTGCGGGAAGTCACGATTACTCTAGCTCCAATATTTTTAGCGAATTGAACTAAAAACGTTGCAACGCCACTCCCAGCACCTGGAATAAATAAGGTCTCGCCTTTTTTCACTTGCCCTTTTGTAAATAACGCACGGTAGCCCGTCAATGCCGGCAAAGCTAAACTTCCTGCTTCTTCCCAGCTTAAGTAATGAGGTTTTTTCTCTAGCTGTTCGGCTGACACAGTAATTTTCTCTGCAAATGTTCCGTGATCAGGCATCCCTAAAATATCAAACTCTACGGGTGGGCCTTCGCTATTGGTATACCAGCGCAGTGCAGGATTAATGATGACCTCGTCTCCAGCAGCAAAGTCGATGACATCTTCGCCCACTGACTCTACTATACCTGCCCCATCAGAGCCGACGATCATTGCCTCAGGATTGTCACCATAACGCTTGATTAAGCCCAAGTCTCTCCGATTGATGCCTGCTGCTTTTAGCGATACGACTACTTCTTCTGACTTCGCTAGCGGTTCTGGCATATCTTTTAGTTTCCATTCTCCAGATTCCATTACAAATGCTTTCATTTTGTTCATCCTTTCTGAAAATACTCACTAAACAACTCCAACTGTGTCTTACTAATAATATCTTGTGAAAAAAGCGGCACTTGCACCAATTTTTGTTTTGGAAAAGTTTCTTCGATCTGCTGTAAATACTTTTTCTCGTGTTTTTTTCTCTCCATTAAAAATTCACCATCTGCCTCTTCTGGCAGAATTTTATTGATAATCAACGTTTTTACATGAAGATGATATTGATGCAATAAATCCAATGCTTTTTTGGTTTCCAGAATAGGCAGCCGTTCTGGATTTAAGACGAAGATAAATCCTGTTTCTTTTTCATCTAGCAAGAGATCCCGTGCTTTAGAAAAACGCTCTTGTCGTTCTCTCAACACGTCATAAATAGGATCTTCACGAGGTTCACCATCATTTAGCAACTGTGTATAGTTTTCGTTCGTCTTACGCCGTTTTTCAAGTAACCCGTCAATCCAAACACCCATCAACTCAGGCAAAGTCAAAAGTCGGATAGTATGACCAGTCGGAGCTGTATCGAACACCAATTTGTCGAAGTTTTGTCGTTCTTCTAAAATAATATGAATTAGTTTATCGAACAATGCTGCTTCATCTGCACCTGGAGAAGCTTTCGCCGTATCCAATTGTCGGTTCACTTCCTCCATCATGCTGGAGTAAACCGTACCTTTGATATTGGCTTTTACTGTTTTAATGTAGTTATCCGTTTCAATTTCAGGATCAATTTCCAGCGCGTAGAGATTGTCGGCAATTGCTTTTGTTTTACCACCAATGTTCTCATTAAAAATATCGCCCACATTATGTGCTGGATCTGTTGAAATCAATAAAGTTTTATTGCCTTCTTTGGCTGATCTCCAGGCAATGGCTGCAGCAGATGTCGATTTTCCAACGCCACCTTTGCCTCCAACAAAAATGATGCTTTTTGATAGTACATCCATCCTACTCCCTCATTCCTTGTAACCCTAACAGCAACGAATGCCGGTTAACGGTGATTTATCCATGCCCATCCGCAGATGCCAATCATGGAACTCTTCAATCATGTACGGATACAATTCCAATGTGTAGTAATAAACTGGATTGGGAATGCCGAGCATCTCCGAGTAGAGCATTAGAAGAAAGAGATCATCTTCATCTCGAAGTTCACGTGCAATTTCAGTGCGATGCGGCAATTCAAGGACAGCTTCATAGAAAGCGATCAATTGTTTTAATTTATCGAACACCAACATAGTAGCACCTCTCTCTACTAAAAATACAAGGGATCACAAAATGCATGATCCCTTGGCCATTCTTCATTTTATTCTTCTTCTGAGAAACCTGGATCTGTTTTATTCAATAATGCTTGGACAGCGGTTAGGATAATCCATAACGTAAAGACGAAGATGATAGCTCCAAATATGAACAACAGCATACTTGGCTGCTCTGCATACCACGCCCACTGCAAAAACACTTGCTGGAACATCGCCCAAAGCGTCATAAACATAAGGAAAATCATCGGGATGATAGTGATCATGTAATTTCGCCCGAGCTTCTTAAGCCATATGGAAATTAACAATAAACTAATACCCGCGAGTAACTGATTGGCTGTTCCGAACAATGGCCATAACAAGTAACCACCTGACCCAAATCCGTTTGGTCCTTCAGGAAGCAACACTAATGCTGCACTTGCTCCAACGGCAAGTGTCGTTGCGACGTGTTTTTTCTCAAGAGATGGAATTTTGTATTCGACACCTAATTCCGAAATGATGTAACGCATTAAACGAACCGAAGTATCCAAAGTTGTTGCAGCAAATGAAACAACAATAATCGAAACAATTGTTGAAGCGATTTCCGGTGGAATCAGCAATCCTTGAGCTAAATTGGTAGCACCTTCGATAAAGGCCCCTAAACCAGCTCCATTAGATGCTTGGAAACTGCTATAAGTTGCAAAGAACGATTCACGGTCGGGGAATAATGTAATAACAGCAATGATGGAAATCAATGCCAAAATCCCTTCTCCAATTGCCCCTAAATAACCGACAAAGCGGGCGTCTGTTTCTTTATCCAACTGTTTTGAAGAAGTTCCGGAAGAAACAAGTCCATGAAATCCTGAAATTGCACCACAGGCAATCGTGATGAACAACAACGGAAACCAGGAGATATCGGCATCTGGATTGGTCATTGGTGCTGTGATTTTAGGGTTCGTAAATAACAAACCAAGATAAAGAATACCAAGCCCAACGATCAATTGATGAGAGTTGATAAAATCACGCGGCTGAAGTAGTTTCCAAACCGGTAGAGTAGAAGCAATATAAACATAGATCATCAAAACAATAATCCAAATAAAGAATGCGGTGGAAATCGGATCGAGACCGAATATTCCAGTGCCATTTTCTCCACCCATGTATTGAACAAGATCAATTTGAAGAAAGCTTATTTGGCTGGCGGCGATAGCGGTTATATACATAACTGCCAAAGCAAACAACGAAGGAATAAGCATTTTCTTATTTTTCTTATAAACAGCATGACCAATCCAAACAGCTAAAGGAATCTGAATAAATACTGGCACAACGCTAGCTGGATATGAGATAAATAGTTTAGCAATCACCCAAGCAAATACTGCGTTGACCATTAGCACTAAAATTAAAATGATAAACAAGAACAAAACTTTTCCTCGTTGACCAATCAACCGGTGTGCAAGTGTTCCGACTGATTGTCCTTTGTTTCGAACTGATAAAACCAATGTCCCGAAATCGTGAACACCTGCCGCAAAGACTGTACCGAAAACTACCCATAACACTGCCGGTAGCCATCCCCAATAAACAGCAATAGCGGGTCCTAAAATCGGCGCAGCTCCAGCAACAGAAGTAAAATGGTGCCCCCATAAAACAAATTTGTTGGTCGGAACAAAATCGACGCCATCTTTAAAGCGATGTGCAGGAGTAACGTAGTTCGGATCAAGTTTGAAAATCTTTTCTGCTATAAATTTGGAATAAAAGCGATAACCTAGTATAAAGATGAAAATTCCGATAGCAGCAAGTGCAATAGCATTCATGAATCCAGCTCCTTCTCTTTTTTTACAAACGCTAAAAAATCGCTTGTATGCCAATCATAGATGATTGTCAAAAGAATGTAAATGTTCTGACAAATATTTCTTTTATTTCACAAATGCTACAGCTGTACACATGTATTAAGAACTTCCCTCTCTCTTACCCACCTAGAATTGGAAACAAAGAAATCACTCCGACAGTATACACGTTGTAACAGTAATTACAGAAAAATTATTGTCATTTATTCAGATAGGAAGTTGCAAACGATTAGCCTGAGCAATGTTTCTTGAAACTATTGAACAGCCTGTCTTTGTTCGTACAGCATTAATTTTGTAAAAATAATTTCAAGAATAGGAACAGAAAGCTGCACTTCTTTAGCTTTCCCAAGTAAGTAACCTTGCAAATGTTCGGCTTCCGTAGGCTGCATTTTCTCAATATCACGTTGCATGGAGGACTTCATTTCCGCTGACATATCATTAATCCGTTGGAATTGTGTTTCAGCAATTGCTGGTGCGATTGGTGCACCTATTTTTTCCATAATAGCTACAAGTTCTTCCAAAAACACACGGATAACGTGTTGTCCTGTTTCAAGATCTCGTATAGGTCCGATAGACGTCTCCATCATTGATGTAATGCCAGACATCGCTGTGATGAACAAATATTTATGCCACATATCTTGATTGATGTCATCGCTCTTAACGAACTCTGCTTTGGTTCCTTTAAAGGCCAACTCTAATTTGCCAATCCGTTCTGTCTGTTGACCTGTTCGTTCCCCGTAAACCAATTGATGGACAGGACTGGTCTGGACAATTGTGCCGTCGTCCGCCAAAGTCGATTCGACAAAACACAAGCCTCCAAGAACTTTTTCTTCTCCGAATGCTCGGATTAGTATCTGTAAGTGAGCAATCCCATTTAGCAAAGGCAGAATCATGGTTTCTGGACCGACGAATGGCTGAACATCTTCGATTGCAGTCGTAAGCTGATAGGATTTAGTAGAAATGAGCACAACATCAAACGGCTTGCTATTATCACTTTTAGTAATTAACTTCGGTGAAAATTGTAAATCTCCATTTTTGCTTCGAATGTTTAAACCTGTTTGTTGCAATATTTCTTTTTTGTTTGCTCTTACAAGAAACGTAACGTCTTCTCCTTTTTCTACTAAACGACCACCAAAATATCCACCAATTGCACCTGCTCCAACAATTAATATTTTCATTTTCTCACTCCTTGTCTATACTTTTTTCATGTTGCCAAATCCCATGAATTATTTTGCGCGTACATTCTTTTGTACCGTAGATATTCCAAGTGTGCCAACCCTCTTGCATAATCAAAAGGATAAGGATGGTAGCAAGTCAACAGTATCTCGATGACATTTTTGTTCGCTAATTCAGATTCCGACAACCTCCACGTTAGGTCATTGTTTAAACCTGCGCCGAAAACTATCCAACTCTCACCATGTTCCGCTAAAAAGCAATTTACACGATTTAACCAAAAGGACAATTCAATTTAAATTAGTTTAACTCCGAGCATCTCAAGCATGGGGATGGGATTGAAACATGTTACAGACAGTTACTATGTCATGGCTTGAGAACCAATTTCCCAATGGTTTTCCGTCCTTGCAGCGAATAATGCGCTTTGGCAGCTTCAGCAAGTGGATAAGTTCCACCAATCGTTAAAATCAATTCACCAGTCTTCATATAAGCTAATAGTTCACTAAAACTTTTTTGAATCAATTCAGGGTTGCGCATAATCTGTGGTAAGAAAAAGCCGATAACAGATTGATTTTTACGCATTAATTGGCCTGGATTAAATGAAGCTTGTTCTCCACTGGCTGCTCCAAAAATGACTAACCTACCAAATGGAGCAAGACATTTCACGGTTTTATTAAATACTTCACCACCAACCATTTCGAGTGCTAAGTCGACACCTTTACCGTCCGTGATAGCTTTTATTTTATCTACCCAGCCTTCTTCTGTGTAGTTAACTAGATGGGTTGCTCCCATTTTTTGTGCATGAAATAGCTTTTCTTCAGTGCTAGCTGTCGCAATAATTTTTCCTGCACCAAAAATCTTTGCTAATTACACCGCGATTGCACCAACACCGCCTGCAGCAGCATGGATCAATACAGTTTCTCCTTTTTCAAGACGCCCCATAGTTTTCAATATATGATAAGCACTTAATCCTTGAAGCGGCAAGGCGACCGCTTGCTCAAAACCTACACCTTCAGGAACTCTTGTTAAAACACTTTCATCAACTGCAGCGTATTCGGCATACCCTGCGGAGCCGATAAGTGCGACGACACGATCACCTACCTTAAACTGTGATACATTTTCTCCAAGTTCAACAATTACACCTGCTACTTCAGATCCAGGAATGTAAGGCAATTCTGTTGGTACCACGTACTTTCCTTCACGTCTCGCCGTGTCTGCATAGTTAACACCAATCGCTTTTACTTTAATAACCACTTCTCTAACACTTGGATCTGGTTTTTCAGCCTCAACCCATTGCAAAACATCTGGCCCACCATATTCTTCAAATTTAATAACTTTCATCTTAAAGCCCCCCTAACAAATATAACGATCTGCACTCAATACATTTTGTGCTATTTGACGTTTAATCTTATTCAAGCCACCCCGCTGTAGCCGACTCAATTCATTGGTCACAGCGGTAGTATTACGAACCAATTGATCTTCTGGAGAAGCATATTGCAGCAATTTGCGCGCATTCATTTCTACTTCTAGCAATGCATCCCCACTCAACGCCTGCACCAATGGCAGTTTCTGTGCAGATAGCTGTTCCTTATCTGTTGCTATTGCTTTCGCGGTTCGAATCACTGCCGATTCCAAAGCATATAAAGCAATTGCGATATCGGCCAACATCATCAGAATTTCTTGTTCCTCGCTCAGTCGACTGCCATATGCTTGATACGCAATTCCTATGCAAAACAAGAAGATGCGGCGTATCGCCTCTACGCTTTCTATTTCCCGGGAAATAGGACCATCTGCTATTTTTAGAGGCGACCCCATTTCTTCAATAGTTGAAGCCACCAGTTGGGAAAGCGGTACTTCCCCTTTCGCTGCCAACTTCAACAAATTTCCAGGTATCAACAAGCGGTTCACTTCATTTGTACCTTCAAAAATTCGGTTGATTCGTGAATCTCGGTACAATTGTTCTATTTTGTATTCTTTAATATAGCCATATCCCCCATGCAATTGAAGTGCTTCGTCCGCAACAAAGTCAAGCGTTTCCGAGCCATATACTTTACACGCTGCACACTCGACTGCATATTCCATTAACTGTTTAGCAATTACGCCATGATCTTGTGATTCATAAAGATTACCAAGCGCGTCTTCTAAGTACCCCGCTGTCCGATATTGCAACGACTCAGAAGCATAAATACGTAATGCCATATCCGCTATTTTTTCTTGCGTAGCTGTAAATTCAGCAATCGCTTTACCAAACTGGTGACGTGCTTTGGTATATTTCAGTGCCAACTCTAGTCCGTATTTTGCTGCGCCCATGCAGGCAGAACCCAAATTGAAGCGTCCCAAATTCAAGACATTCAAAGCGATCATGTGGCCTTTGCCGATTTCACCAAGCAGATTTTCTACTGGTACTCGACAATCTTCAAAAATGACTGCACGCGTAGAAGAACCTTTGATGCCCATTTTCTGCTCTTCAGGTCCAAGAGATAACCCGGGGTAGTCTTTTTCAACGATAAATGCCGTAAACGCTGTGCCATCTACTTTTGCATAAACGATAAAGGTATCTGAAAAATCCGCGTTTGTGATGAACATTTTCGTTCCATTTAATAGGTAATGAGTCTTTGCCTCATCGAGTTTAGCAGTGGTTTTCGCAGAAAGAGCATCCGACCCTGCCCCGGGTTCAGTCAGACAATACGCACCGATAAATTCACCAGAAGCGAGTTTTGGCAAGTACCGCTCTTTTTGCTCTGCTGTTCCAAAATAGGTAATTGGCAAAGTGGCGATACATGTATGATTAGAATGCGCTACGCCATAGCCTCCTGCTGAACCAAGCGATTCACCAACTAGTCCTTTGCTTATTTTGTCTAGACCTAGCCCCCCGTAAGCTTTTGGAACACTATGACCGAGCAAACCCAGTTCGCCAGCTTTTTTAAACAGAATTTTGACCAAGCCAAAATTCTGTTTTTCGATTTCATCATTATTTGGCCGTACCTCTTTTTCTAGAAAGCGAGTAGCCGTTTTAGCAATCAATTTATGTTCATCAGTAAAGTCTTCCGGTGTGAAAAAGTGTTCAGAGGATTGATAAAGAAAAGCTGCCCCTTTATATGTTGAGGTTTTAGTTTCCACGGTGGCTTTCCTCCTTGATCAAATACTTTTCAAGTTGCTGGCGTTTTTCTTCAGGTAAGCTTTCGCTTTTTTGTGTATCAAAGTTAAAATGGACGGCATTTGCTCGCCCTTTTGCAATCAGTTCGCCACTCTCTGCATCTTTGATTTTATGTACTAACTGGAAGCTTGAATTCCCAATTTTACTAACTTCTGTTTGAACGATTAACTTTTGATTGTAATAGCCTTGACTAACAAAATCACAAGAAATTGAGGCAAGAATAATCTTCCAGTTATTGAGGTCGCGTCCAAAGCCAAGTTCCGCAAAAAAATCTGTCCGCGCTTCTTCTAGGTATATGAAATAACTAACATTATTAATATGGCCCAATGCATCTGTCTCGCAAAACCGTGTCTTCACTGGAATTTCATATGCCATTTCTATTTCCTCCTTCATCTATTAAACAATGCCATTAAAAATTAAATCACTGTATACACGCGCCAGCCGATCTGCTGAAATTTCTCCAGATGGATTAAACCATTGATAACTCCAATTAGTAACACCTAAAATGGCAAAAGCAATTATACCGGGCTCAAGCTCTTTCTTAAATTCATTTTGAGCAATGCCTTCACTTATGATGGCTTCCAAGTTTTTTCGGAATTTTTCACGCTTTCTTTTTACCTCTCGTGCATTGTCTTCACAAAGATGGCGCATTTCTCTGAAGAATACTTTGCCACTCGGTCCATGATTCGCGATATCTATAATTAGTAACGCGATAAGCTCTTCTAGCTTTTTACGGTTGCTGAGCTGATTTAGACGAACTGTTTCCTGACGTTCTAGTAAATCATCAATATAACTTACGTGAATATCCATCAACAATTGTTCCTTGCTCGTGAAATAATAGTAGAAGGTCCCTTTAGTTACGCCTAGAGTTTCGACAATATCTTGTATAGATGTCTCACTAAAACCTTTTTTTTCAAACAGAAGAATGCTTTTTTGTTTAATGTCATTTTTCATGATTATCTACCACCATTCGTTTTCCTATAGCTCACAGCACATGCATACCTCCGTCAACGATTACGACATCTCCGGTGATATAATCAGATGCCTTCGATGCTAAAAATACAGCAGTCCCTTTTAAGTCTTGTTCTGTCCCAAAGCGATTTAAAGGCGTTCTGGATAATAACCCTTCCTGACCTTTATCCATCACTGCTTTTGACATTTTGGTTGGGAAAAATCCAGGGGCAATCGCATTGACATTGATATTATGCTGTCCCCACTTTGCAGCCAAATCTTTCGTGAAAGTAATGACGGCTCCTTTACTGGTGTTGTAGCCAATCGTATCCATTAACGTTGGATCAATTCCACCCAATCCGGCAACTGATGAGATATTGATAATTTTTCCGCTCTTTTGTTGGATCATCGCTTTTCCGACTTCACGACTCATCAGGAATGTGCCCGTAACATTTACATCCATCACTTTTTTCCAGGCATCTATCGGCATGTCAACAACAGGTGCCCCCCACGTGGCTCCCGAATTATTGACCAAAATATCTATCGAACCAAACGTTTCTAGTGTTTGTTGCACAAGGTTTTCTACATCAGACTCATTGGTGACATCACAGGCCAATGCTAATGTAGCGACTCCCATCTTTGCTAGTTTGTCTGCTGTTTCCTGACAGGCCTCTACTTTTCGCGAACACAAGACAACGTTAGCTCCTGCCTCAGCAAAAGCTTCTGCCATCATAGCCCCAAGACCTCGGCCACCTCCTGTCACAATTGCCGTCTTACCATCTAGCTTAAATAACGCCATTACACTCATTTGTCATCCTCCTAACTGCTGATCGACCCTATACTAACTAGTCGGTATGTTCAGAATACTTAAAATTTATGTTACCGCTTCTCATTTTGTATTGCAAGAAAGGATTTCATAGTAAGTAGAAAGGTTATCCCAAGAGAGCATGAACAATGACTTTTTAAGTGCAGCTCCTTTTGCATGCTACAGAACAAACTGATGTTCATTGCGACGTACGCTTCCTCGGAAGTTGCCGTTTTCATTGCCGTCAGCTGCTTTCTATATTCTCGGCGGCAGTCAAAAAACAGCCAGAGAAAAAGAATCCTTTTTCTCCGGCTGTTTTATGTAAGAGGCTTATGGGACAGACCCAGCTTTTCATTTTCATTAGATGTTCACTATTTTTTCTTTGCTGGTGTTTGTCGCTGCCTTCATCTATTCACCGAACATCGTAACTTTTAGTTTGTTATTCGACTCGCATTTAACCATTCAACTTTCTAACATATTCGAAATTTGATGAAGATCGATATTCCCACCAGACAAAATGACCGCAACCTTGTCATTTTTGCCCCCTACTTTCCCAGACATGACAGCAGCGAGTGCAGCGGCTCCTGATGGTTCGACAAGTTGCTTTGTACGTTCCATCAAAAATTGAAGAGTTTCTATTATCTCAGCTTCTGTAACCAGAACGGAATCATCCAAATGCTCTTTCAAAATAGGAAAGGTTAAATTACCCGGTTGTAAAGTACGCAGTCCGTCAGCGATAGTTGAAGTTTCGGAAATTGCGGTAATTTCCCCTTGTCGAAGTGATAAAAATGTATCATTTGCTGATTCAGGTTCGACACCTACCACTCGAACTGTCGGCTTCATGTTCTTGACCGCACAAAGAACACCAGCCATCAAGCCACCTCCTCCTACTGGCACAACAATAACGTCAACTTCCATTACTTGTTGTAAAATTTCAAGTGCAACAGTGCCTTGCCCAGCGATAACAGCAGGATGATCATACGGGGGTATATATACTCCATTATTTTCTTTTGCACGTTGCTTAGCTCTTGGTATTCGATCAGCGGATGTTAACCCGCAATATTCAACTTCTGCACCGTATGCTTTAATAGCTGAGACTTTGGCACGATTCGCATCTTCTGGTACGACAATCACTGCGGGTATGCCCAGCTGATTGGCAACATAGGCAACTGCTTGCCCATGATTCCCTGACGACGCTGCTGTGATAAAGCACGCTCCTTCTGCCATTGCTTGCTTGACTGCATTGGCAGCTCCTCTTATTTTGAAAGAACCCGTTTTTTGGAGATGCTCTGCTTTTAAATAAACTTCTCTGTCACAACGGACGTTTAAAAGTGATGATGTTAAAATCGGAGTTTTATGGATAATATCGTTTATCTCCTCATGTGCTTTTTTTACGTCATTTAAGCTAACCACCTTGTTCACTTCCTCTCTTAATGATTGAATTTTTCTATATGGACTGTATTTTATCATACTCACACTCAAGTAAATTAACTATTACAGTAATTCAGATCATCAGTAAGTACTTGCCGTTGTCACTTACAAACGGCTTGAGTATTCAATCCTTCTTCTTTCATGTAGACTAAAATTTCAAATCTTTTAAAGGGAGTGAAAAAATTGTTGAAGCGATTAGTCGTCACTGGTTACAAACAGCACGAACTAGGAATATTTGACGAAAAGAATCCCGGTATTCGCTTTATTAAAAAAGCGCTAGAAAACAGATTCCGTGTGTTACTTGACGAAGGGCTCGAATGGGTTATTTTAAGTGGCCAGCTTGGTATCGAAACTTGGGCTGCAGAAGTCGTTCTTGAGTTGAAAGAAGAATTTCCTCAATTAAAATATGCGTTGTTAACACCGTTTATCGATCAAGAAAAAAGATGGAACGAAACTAAGCAAGAAAACTACCGAATGATCATCGACAGCGCCGACTTCCATCGCAGCTTAACTAGTAAGCCTTACGAGGCGCCTTGGCAATTTATCGAGAAAAACAAATTTTTTCTGCGCAATTCTGATGGCATTTTAATCGTCTATGATGAAGAAACTGATGGTTCTCCAAAATTCATAAAAAAAGAAGCCGAACGTTACGCAGAGACAGCAGATTATGAAGTACTAACGATAACTGGCGATGACCTCCGCGTTGTTGCAGAAGAAGAACAAATGGAGGAGTGGCATGATTAAAGACGAGTGTGCCACAGCGGTTGACTATAGACCTGCTTTTAGGTACCCTTAAAGGCTATGTTAAAAATTTCCTCAGGAGGGTTCTATGAAAAAAGCTTCGAAAGTCTTTTATATCACATTTGCACTAGTAATTTTAACTGTTGCTTTTGGCGTTATCGCGCCGCAAGCCTTTGAGTCCGCCACTGGAAGTATCCGCAATTTTATCAATACAACATTCGGTTGGTATTATTTATTGATCATGGCAATTCTCATGATTTTTGTCATCATTATCATTGTGAGTCCTTACGGCAAAATTAGACTCGGCAAAGATTCCGATCGCCCAGAATTCTCAACATTCAGCTGGATTTCAATGTTGTTTTCTGCGGGTATGGGGATTGGTCTCGTCTTTTATGGCGCTTCGGAACCCTTATCTCACTTTGCTGTTCAACCTGCAACTGCTGTTCCAGGAACTGATGAGGCATTTAAGGAATCCTTGCAACGAACTTTTTATCATTGGGGGATTCACGTTTGGACGATGTACGGAATGGTTGCTTTATCTTTAGCCTTTTTCCAATTTAGAAAAGGCCAACCTGCATTAATTTCGTCAACATTAAAGCCAATTTTTGGTGATAAAATGAATGGTCCGTTAGGAACGCTTGTTGACGTGCTTGCTGTTTTTGCTACCGTATTTGGCGTAGCAACTTCACTTGGCTTTGGTGCTGCTCAAATTAATGGTGGACTCGCTTATTTATTTGGCGCACCTCAAACCTATTGGGTACAGATGGCAATTATAGGTGTGGTCACCATTCTATTCATCATTTCAGCATGGTCAGGACTTAACAAAGGCATCAAGTATTTGTCTAATACCAATATGGTCTTAGCCGTCGTTCTTTTAGTAATGGTGTTAATATTAGGCCCAACTCTGTTAATCTTGAATATGTTCACAGAAAATTTCGGAGAATACATTCAAAACCTAATTAGCACAAGTTTTAAATCTGCTCCATTAAATGCGGAAAACCGTAGTTGGTTGGACGGTTGGACTATTTTCTACTGGGCATGGTGGATTTCATGGGCACCATTTGTCAGTATGTTTATCGCGCGCGTCTCTAAAGGCCGCACCATTCGCGAGTTTCTGACAGGTGTCGTACTTGCGCCAACGATTTTTGGATCGATCTGGTTTGCCACTTTTGGAACAACCGCAATCAATTTCCAAAAGAGTGGTATAGATTTAGCTTCTTTCCCAGCTGAACAAACTTTGTTTGCGATGTTCAATGAGATGCCTTTTGGGTTTATCATGTCAATTGTCGCTATTTTACTGGTCAGCACATTCTTTATCACATCCGCTGATTCAGCCACTTTTGTGCTAGGAATGCAATCAACACGCGGTTCACTACTGCCCAGCAATCAAATCAAAATTTTATGGGGAATTGCTCAATCGACGGTAGCTGCAATTCTATTATCCGTAGGTGGTTTAACCGCAGTACAAAATACCATCATCGTTGCGGCATTGCCCTTCTCTTTTGTCATTATTTTAATGGTCATTTCTTTATTCAAAGCATTAAATTCAGAAATGGACATGATAAAAAATAAAAAATAAAAAAAGTCGTCTTCGGGAATGTTTCTGAAGACGGCTTTTCTTATTGATTAAACCAAGAAAGTTAGGGTAAGGATAACTATACTATACATTTGGAGGTGTTCTAGTCATGCAGACAGAAACTCAAAAAGTGATACAGGAATCATTAGATGCCTTGCTAGAAAATGATTCATTTTTACCCGACCTAGAAAATCGCAGACAGGCATTCACTTCACTAAGTGCAATTCTTTCCACCCCCGACAATCTACATAAATCTTTTCTCAGGATTCCATTAGATGATGGAAGTGTGGTCCGAATTCCTTCTTATCGCGCACAGCATAATAATGCAATGGGTCCTTATAAGGGCGGTATCCGTTTCCATGAAAGCGTCAATGAAGATGAAATCATCAACCTCGCTTTTTTGATGACTTTAAAAAATGCTCTTCACAAAGTACCCTTTGGAGGAGCAAAAGGTGGCATCGTCATCAATCCGAGGAACTACTCAGAAAAAGAACTCAATCTCATTTCTAAAGAATATGTTCGGTATTTCACAGATGTTATCGGTCCTGACAAAGATATTCCTGCACCAGACATGGGTTCGGGCGAACGAGAAATGGACTGGATGATGGCAGAATATAAGGAAATCCATGACGGCACCCCTTACCTAGGAAGTTTTACTGGTAAAAGTGTTGTAAATGGTGGTTCACTTGGCAGACGTGAAGCAACTGGCAAAGGAGTATACTTTACATTCCGTTATTTACTTCATGATTACGTGAAAGCCAATGAGCAAATGCTTGCCCAAAGCGACAACCTTTTTGCCAAAACGACATTAGAGTTATACGACCGGCCATTAAAAATGGCGGTTCAAGGATTCGGAAACGTGGGCTCTGTAGCCGCCCTCGAAGCCTATCACTGCCATTTAATCAAACATAAAATTGTCGCTGTTAGTGACCGCAACGTTACTTTATACAATGAAGACGGATTGGATATACCTACATTAATTGAATTCGCCAAAACGAATCGTGGTGATTTACCATCCACAGAAGAGCAGCTGCAAAACGCTGCTATTAAGGCTGAAATCAAAGATCGTGACTGCCTAGTTACGTTACCCGTGGATATCTTGCTTCTCGCAGCGTTAGAAAACCAAATTCGAAAAGACAATATGGCAGACGTTCAAGCACGAATCATCATTGAAGGCGCGAACGCTCCGACTGCACCAGAAGCTGATCAATACTTGAGTGAGCATGGAGTCGTTATCATTCCTGATATTCTGGCAAATGCCGGGGGGGTCATTGTCTCTTATTTTGAGTGGCTACAAGGACGTGAAACTCAATTTTATGACGAAGCCGAAGTCTATCGGCTATTGATAGACAAAATGAAAGAAACGATGGACATGATTCTCCCGCAGTACTATGGAGATCCATTTGCTCTTCGTCAAAACTGCTTTATTCACGCGGTTATGCGATTATCGACTGTCATTTATCGACAGGGTAAGCTTTATTAAACGTAAACAACGCACAGCCTTATCAAGGGCTGTGCGTTGTTTACGTTTCTGACATTCTGCGTTGATGAGAAATTTCATATGCATGATGCCGAAAGTTTAGAATTCGATCTTCTGAACATTCGAGCCCTGCTGTCATAACAGTCGGGTCGAACAAAATACCTTCTGCCTCTGGTGCTTTTTCCGTTATTTCCAAATAACCAACCGTTAGTCTTTCCCGAGTTTTTGGCCATTCTTTCGTCGGATCATCCGTGGGGTCTTCCGATTGACCTATTATGACATCAAGCTGGAATTTTACAGGACCTTTTGCAATCCGGTCTTCCATGTCTGCTTCGAAAAATCCGACCGGTAAAGCGATTGCGTCAAGCGGAGACAAAGTTTCTACTCCATTTTCCGGTTCCCAAAGATATTTAATCGGCTGCTTTTGACTTTGTTGGCTAATCAAATAAAACGCATGAATGGAATGGTACTGACCTGTAGAAAAACTAGAAGGCGCCTGCATTTTTCGAATATTATTGAGCATCGCCCCACTTTCAGGATAATCAGCTAATAAGCTTACCAGCTCTTTTAAACTAGGCTTTCCTTTTTTAAACGACTTTACCACGCCAAGCATTTCAGAAAAGATTTCAGGTGTTTTAGCAAAAAAAACAGGAGAGGTGACACCTACGATATTCGTCATTTCACCATCCGGCAAAAGGAATTGAACGGCCATTCCTTTGACTGGAGACATCGCATCAGCCCATGTTGGATCTGGAGAAAAATGTGAAAATCGGACAAATGCTGCGGTTTCTCCTTTTTGGAAATGGGGCGCTACAGTTAAATGACTAGCGGAACCGTTTGCTATAAAACGAGCCTTATAGCTTTTTCCTCTTGCATGAGCTCTCCGGTAACCTGTTGGGACATCAAACACCTTTTCAATTTGATCAATAGTGGTCTTTGCCAGTTTTTTCATTTCATCACCTCTTATATCGTTGCATACCCTTTTTTCTGCTTTTAACTTCTTCATTTAGATGAACATAAATGAATATTCTTTTTCCTAAAGGGAATACAGTAAAAGACAGTCGGATAACTAGTAATCGGAGGAGGGAACGTTAGTGGATTTCATACAGGAAAATAAAAAAATCTCAGCAATTGAAAATTCCGAAGAAATAGCATTTTTAAGCTATACAACAAAAAACGAGGTACTAACTATCGATCATACTGAAGTGTCTCCACAGTTAGAAGGGCAGGGAATCGGTCAAAAACTAGTTGCACAAATTGTGGAATACGCCCGCAGTGAAAACAAAAAAATAGACCCCCAATGCCCATTTGCCAATAGCGTTATCGAAAAAACACCCGAATTCCAGGATGTACTGGAAAATAAATAATCACCCGCCTAGAGCAAGAACTTGCTTTAAGCAAAGTAATTTTTAGATATCCAGCCAAGTGCTGGAAAAATAACCGAACTAAAAGGCGACCCGCAATGGGGTCGCCTTTTATACTCTCTATCTAAATTCGCCATCCGTGATGTTATACAAATAACTCCAGTTATCTGCTTTGTACAATTGGTGAAAAGTAAGTCGCTCTCCTGTACCCAGAATCACTTCTTCTTCAACTATCGCCACTACCATTGCCGTTCCTGTATTATCCAAGTTCAAGTAGACATCTCCAATAGAAGGGCGAATTGCGTTTTTCTCACGCAGTACTTCTTCTAATTGAGCGTCTTGCTCGAGCTGTTCAGCCGACACCTTAGATTTATCAAAGTAAACGATATCGTTGCTACTCGCTTCTTCGCCAGGTGTCATCACGAGAAATTCTTTTGATTTCACCGTATTTTGACGCGTCGTAATAACGTTTTTCCCTTCAACCGACTCAACTCTTTCAAATTCATTGAGCGAGTAATGATCCATGTAATCCGGATCTGGTTTAGTGATTAAGATATAGCCGCCTTCTTCTGCCGGCTGATTTTCACGCAAAGTAAATCTAGAACCAAAGAATAAGAAAGAATCCATGTGCTTTGGTTTGTAGAATGTGACTTCGTCAGCTTTGCTTGAGACTTGCTCCATATCTTTAACACGGAACATCAGTACTGACCTTTTAGCCAGCGGTTTTACAGAATAAACTTTGTGCAATTCATTTTGGTAATAAACGAATTGTCCTTTTCGTACTTGCAATAACTTCATAATTCATCCTCCGATACTATTGTTGCTATGCCTCCATTCTAGAGGAAAAATGGGCAGAAGTCCATGCAGGTACTTGAATAGTTTGGTATGCTACTATCACTAATCTATTTATGGTGGAGGTGCCTATACATGGACTATGAAAATCGAGATGAATACATCATTAAAAAATACCAACAAGATGAACAAATCATGGTACAACTTTTTGTTCAATGGTGTATAAACTATCAACTAAACCCCGCTGAACTTTATCAGCGTGCATACCCACAACAATTACAAAGTTCTGTCCTGACTGTTGCAATCGATCAGGCAGATGGCGAAGAACTGGACCTTAGCCACGAAACCTTATTGGATGTTCTCCAAATGTTTGGAAACGATGATTTGGCTTTTGTAGTTTCAGAAGAAATTGAAAAACTTTCAAAAAAATAAAAGATCGAGTGCCTACGCACTCAATCTTTTATTTTTTGCGTTTCCGCAGTTCTTTAGCTTTCAATTCAATGTAACTCGTCTGCAGATTTTCGTACCGGTTAGATGCAACATTGCTATAGATTTTATCAAACTTCGAATCCTTTTCGGCCGGTTCAATTTCTGCTTCAATTTCTTCCGGTTCTATAGGTTGTGAACGTTCTTCTAGTTCTTTTTCTTTTTTATCCTCCATCATCGTCAAGCACTCCTTTTTCTAATCCACTTCAATTTATTTAGCAAAAGAAGCCGGCATTACTACTGCCTTGACCTCGCCTGTTGCACATAGCGTTTCACCTGCGAAGACCTCTATCTTCACCTTAAATTTCTTTGGATGAATTTCTTCGATTTTGCCAACTGCTTTTAAAACAATTCCTTGAGGTGTCGGTTTTAAATAATCAACCTGTAAAGAAGCTGTAACAAAACGTGGCGGTGCTTCCCCACTTCCTGGCTCAAAACCGTTTTTTCGGTGCAGTGCTAACGACGCCGAACCCGTTCCATGACAATCAACCAACGAAGCAATCAATCCTCCGTAAACAAATCCAGGAATTGCTGTATGTACTTGTTTGGGTCTATATAAAGTAACAGTTTCTTCGCCGTTCCAGGCTGTACGGAATTGATGACCTTCTGTGTTGAGTCTACCGCAACCATAACACCAGGCAAAGTCTTCTGCATATTCGTCCTGTATTGCCATTATTGAATGATTCTCCACGACTAATTCCCCCTATTCCTTTTTTAGCATTGAACATACCTTACATAAACTTTAACTTTTCAAAAGTCTATACAAATAGCCTACACTAAAAAACTGATATTTCAAAATCCAAAGGAAAAAGCATGATCCTTTTCATCAGATCATGCTTTTTCCTTTTTCCATCCCTCGAAAACCCTGAGGGAGTTTTGCACGCGGAAAATCCTATTAAATTCTTTCTACAAACTGTACATCTCTGACGAATACGAAACTCTCGTCATTGCAGTTTAGTTACGCTGACTGTCATTCGCCAATAAGGCAATTGCATTCACATCAATATCTCAGTGAATTTTTCGGTACTGCAGTCAGGCTTTCAAATGCACTTCCACAAAAAACTTACGGCTTACTGTTTGAAACACTTACCGGATAGAAACCTGAATAACGATGGTCCCTGACAAGAGTAAATATCGTCAGTAAAGCAAATTTCCCGCCAAGGCTGTGCAATTTCTCGTCCGAAGGCGATTCTGGATCGAATCCAGTCGTATTCTTCTGACGGTGATTCCGCCTTGTATTTATATAGTACCACCATTAATCTATAAATAAACCTACTTTTTAAAATTTTTTAATAAATTCTGAAATTTATTTTTACATTTTTATATTTGCCGATTATACTAGTAATTAGTTCGAAATCCGTAATACATAGAGGAGAGATTATATGGTTACAAGTTTACCCCCGCGTTCAACTATACCCGTCGAAGAGACATGGGATTTATCCAGTTTATACAACAGCTCTGACAATTTCAATCTGGCCTTAGAAAGTCTCGAGCAAGAAGCCGAAGATCTAAACCAAAAATTCCAAGGGCAAATTGTCAATGCGTCTACTATCATTTTAGTGTTAACAGACTACATGGCTTTTCTAGAAAAGTTAGTATTGTTAAGCACTCATGCAAATTTGTCAGCCAGCACAGATCAAACAGACGATAAGGCTCAGCTGCAATCTAGTAAGTTTGGCGCAGCTGCCGCTAAAATTGGCAGCACACTTTCTTTTATTACTAGCGAACTTCTCACTTTGCCGAAAGAAACAGTAGAGCAAGCAATAGAAGAATCAGCAGAATTTAACGTATTTCTTAAAAAACTTCTCCGAAAAAAACCTTATCAACTGCATCCAGAAGCAGAAAAAAGCTTGGCCGCTTACTCATCGACATTTAACGCACCTTATGGCCTTTACAATACAACAAAAATGGTCGATATGAACTTTGAGGATTTTGAAGTAAACGGTCAACAGTATCCACTTAGCTATGTCTCTTTCGAAGGGGATTGGGAAGCAGAACCGGATACAGAAATTCGTCGTGCAGCATTTGACGCTTTTTCAAAAAAACTAAAAGACTATCAGCATACGACGGCTAAAACTTACGATATACAATTGCAGACGGAAAAAACAACAGCAGATTTACGTGGTTATGACAGTATTTTTGACTACCTTCTTTTTAACCAAGAAGTAAATCGCTCTCTTTATGATCGCCAAATTGATTTAATCACAAAGGAACTTGCACCTCATATGCAAAAATACGCCAAACTATTGCAGAAAGTCCATGGACTGGATCGGATGACTTTCGCCGATTTGAAAATTTCGTTAGATCCGAGCTACGAACCCGAAATTACGGTTGAAGAATCCAAACAATATATCGATGATGCTCTTGCCATTATGGGTCCGGATTATATTGAAATGGTCGATCGCTCTTATTCTGAAAGATGGATCGACTTTGCCCAAAACAAAGGGAAATCTACCGGCGCTTTCTGTTCGAGCCCTTACGGAAATCATCCCTATATTTTAATTTCTTGGACTGGTCGCATGAACGAAGTCTTTGTGCTGGCTCACGAACTTGGCCACGCGGGTCACTTCTATAATGCCAACCGAGAGCAGAACATTCTTAATGCCCGGCCGTCTCTTTATTTTATCGAAGCACCTTCTACAATGAATGAAATGCTTGTCGCTAATCATTTATTGAAAAATTCGGGAGACCTGAAATTTAAACGCTGGGTAATTTCATCAATCGTCGCTAGAACCTATTATCATAACTTCGTTACACACTTACTTGAAGCTGCTTATCAGCGCAAAGTGTATGAACGGATTGATGCGGGGCAAAGCGTCAATGCGGGAATTCTGAATACGATTAAACGCAGTGTTCTGGAAGAATTCTGGGGAGATGCTGTCGACATTACAGATGGCGCTGAATTGACGTGGATGCGTCAGCCTCACTACTACCTCGGCTTATATCCGTACACTTACAGCGCGGGATTGACCATTTCCACTCAAGTATCCAAGCGAATTCTAAATGAAGGACAACCAGCCGTAGATGAATGGTTGGAAGTTTTAAAAGCCGGCGGCACTAAATCACCAGTAGAACTTGCACAGATGGCTGGAGTCGATATCACGACAGAACAACCATTACGCGACACGATTTCCTATATCGGAGAATTGGTTGACGAACTCGTCCGTCTTACTAACGAAATCGAAGCGGAATAACGAAAAGCGTAAGCGCCCGTGTAGATTCGACGGGCATAAGACAAACCGGCGAAGCGGCGCACTTTGCCGCACAGCTGGGTTGGCTTATGTCCCTAGAATCTGGGCGCTGGAGTCTGGACATAGAAAAGCGCAAGCGCCCGTGTAGGTTCGACAAGCGCTGGAAGCTTGGGCAGTCATGGCGTTTTTCAGCCATTAGTGGCCAAGCTGAAGCGACTCGAGGGGCTGGGCGCTGGAGTCTGGACAATAAGAAAAGCGCAAGCGCCCGTGTAGCTCCGACAAGCGCTGGAAGCTTGGGCAGTCATGGCGTTTTTCAGCCATTAGTGGCCAAGCTGAAGCGACTCGAGGGGCTGGGCGCTGGAGTCTGGACACAAAAAAGCGCAAGCGCCCCAAAGTCTAAAAAAGAGCCTTACGCAAAGTAGCTGCGTAAGGCTCTTTCCATTTTCATTTTTTCTGCCACAATAATAGCTGCTCTACAGCAATGGCGATAATGGTACCGGTGATTAAACCATTTGATAACGTAGCTGCCACAACAGAAGGCAAGTTCGCCATGCTTTCAGTCGGTACAAACATGATGCCAACACCGCTCATCAGACCAAAAGCTACTACTTTATAAGCACGCTGTTTATTTGTTTCATATTCTAGTTCAATAAAGGCCATTTCCACCATTTTGGTGAATACTGCAAAAATGACAGCGTACGCTACCGGCGCTGGCAGCGAAGCAAGAATTGCCATGATATCCGGAAAAAAACTAATCAACACAACAATCACACCGCCAAAGATAAAAGGCTTTAGCGCTGGTGTTTTCGTGGCACTAACAAACCCAGCCGCTCCAGAAATAGGTACAGGTCCAATTGAAGAAAATAATCCAGCAATAATATGATTGATTCCTGATGCTACGGATGCTTGCTTAATACGATCGGGTACCTCAATTGAAAAAGAATTCTTCAAAACACTCTCCATCACACGAATTGATGCCATCATATTGGCAATCAGCAAAATCGTCAAAAACAAGGCTGTGACGAACATCCCACTATCCCAAATCAACGGTCCAAAAACTAACATTTCCGGCATGGAAATTAAGTCACTAGTGGTGTTTTCAGCTTCTGGCAATTTGCCAATCACCCAGAAAATCAACCAACCTGCAGCAATTGCAAACAAAACAGAATAACGGCTAACCCAAGCTGCTTTGTGATTCATAAAAAAGAAAGTCAATACGATGATCACAATACTGCCTATTAGTACGACCCCATCCACTGGGTCGCCTTCTGAAACGATTCCAAATAGGCCAGTCAAAATCGACTCACTAATTTGAAGCACCAACAATAATAAGTAAACAAAAGTAATGGTTGGTGTAAAGAGGACTTTCAGCTTATCAACTAAGCCTGTATAAGCAAACACAATAAACAAAACACCACTGTATAATAAGCCGCTTTGCAACGCTTGGAGAGATGCTTCCATAGTTGAATATAGTATTCCAACCAAACTCGCATAAACAATGAAAACTCCCCACCATAACCCGGCCGGTCCTTCATTAATTGGCACTCGGTGCCCGATAAACGCTTGTACTAAACAAGCAATTCCGAGTACGAATATAGTTCGTTGCACAAATAATGCCGCATCTGTCGTGTCCATACCGAAGATGCCGGTAATTGCGACTGGTGCTGCAATGGAAGAGGCGATCAGGAAAACCGCCCATTGCACTCCACCAAAAATATTTTTCATAATCAATTTCTCCACTTCTTGGCTGTTATCAATGATTACAGTATACACCTATTGAAACATAAAAAAAACGAAGTCCTGACAGTTGTCAGGACTTCGTTTTTTTATGTGCTGCTTTTTTTTCGTTCGCTATGCGTACCGCTTCTTGTGGATCTACGACATCTTGATCTGATTTTCCAGCGTCAAAACCATCTTTATATACTGCCGGATAACCTTGTTCTTCCAGTTGTTTCACTTGTTTACGAGAAGCTTTAACTAATAACCGAACAATCAGCACGGACAAAATAAATATAATAACGACAGAAATAATCCCAGGGATGTATTCCGATTTGTCTTCAGGAAAATATAAAAAATCCATTGTATTGATTCCCACCTTTAAACCTCAAGTTTCATCTTATTATACATGATTCATAAGGCTATTCTTTTACGGAACGTGAACATTTCATGGCAAGTTCTTTTGATCCTCCAAGAGTTTCATACTAATGAAAAAGCCGACTTCACGTGAAATCGACTTTTTCAGGCTATTAATGATTTTCAGAAACCACAGTAAATCGCTTGTTTTCATGTTCACCGCTTTCGATTTCATCAACTACGGCAATTGCATAGTCAGCATAGCTAATATAGCTTTTGCCTTTACGGTTAACAATAAACCCATCGTCGCCTTTTTGGTAACGACCTGTACGGCGTCCATCGGGATCGAAAAATGCCGCGGGACTTAAAAATGTCCACCGAACTCCCTCTGACGCTTCTAAATCGGCTAGATTCTGCGCTTGTCCTCTCGCGATTGATTTAAAAGCTTCAGGAAACTCAGGGGTTTCAACCAAGCGAGTTGTCCGCGCTTCATCAACGAACAAACTACCGGCGCCTCCCACTACGATCAAACGAGTTCCTTGAGTTTTTTTCAATGCTTCTATTAAAATTCTTCCAGCTTCAATGTGCTGCTTAGCCTTTTCGGGTGGAACACCAAATGCATTAACTACAACATCGAATGGCGACAAATCTGCTGCCGTTAAACTGAAGACGTCCTTTTCAATCACTGACACGTCTGGGTTTTCGACTTTCTGTGAATTTCTGACGATGGCTGTTACTTCGTGACGTCTTTTTAACGTTTCTTTTAAAATCAGATTGCCCGCTTTTCCTGTAGCTCCGATAATTCCTATTTTCATTTACCTCTCCTCCAGTCTCTATTCCCTATATAGAAAACAATAGAATCCGTTTGCACTGCTTTAGCAGATTTTTGTCAGACTCTTCAACGAGCTATTGAGTGGTTCACTGGAAATTTATACAGTAGCAACAGTAAAGCGATTTGCGGCTTGTTTGAGAATTTCAAACGAGCGTTTTCTTTTCTCCTGATCGTAGATATAAGAAACCGCAATTACTTCATCGATCTGCAAGTCGGCTACAAACGTTCCCAAACGCTCGCTTATCGTTTCTTCATCACCTTTGAACGTGTATTGCGACATTCCCCGCACCATCATTTCCTCGCGGTAACTCCATTGTCCGTCCATCGTATCAAGTGGCGGCTTCAATAAATTCTTACTACCTCTTACGACATTCAAATAAAATTGATCAGCAGACGTTGATAAAATTTCAGCTTCCTGATTGGAGTCAGCTCCGATAACGTTGACGCAAACCATCACATACGGTTCAGCCAAGTATTCAGAAGGTTGGAAGCCGTTGCGGTAAATTTGTAAGGCTTGTTCTAGTTGTTGCGGTGCAAAATGAGCTGCAAATACGTATGGCAGACCAAGACGTGCTGCAAGCTGTGCACTAGAAGTACTAGAACCTAAGATGTAAATCGGTACTCCCGTTCCTACGCCTGGATGCGCCCGGACAGGACCTTGTTCTTCAAGAGAGTTTAAATAGCTTTGCAATTCGACAACATCTTGCGGAAAAGCAAATGCCGTTTCTTGCGTCGTTCTGCGGAGCGCATGCGCCGTCTGCATGTCTGTACCTGGTGCTCTGCCAAGACCGAGGTTTAAACGGCCTGGATGCATCGTTTCTAAAGTTCCAAATTGCTCTGCGACAACCAATGGCGTATGGTTAGGTAGCATAATGCCACCCGAACCTACTTGAATAGATTCGGTGTTTTCAAGCACTTTAGAAATCAATATTGCTGTAGCAGAACTTGCTAGTGTAGCTGTATTGTGGTGCTCAGAAAGCCAGAATCTACTGTATCCTAGTTTTTCTACGTACTGGGCAATCGTGACCATTTCATCTAATGCATCTTTTGTCGTTCCGCCTTCACGAACTGGAACTAAATCCAGAACGGAAATTGGAACCGAATCTATAGGTTGTGTCATCGTCAAACTTCCTTTCAGCTTTCGTATGCTTTAAGGATAAAAGTAAACTAGCTAGCACACAAACTATCTGCCTGCTGCTAGCTTATGTCAGCTGAGAGTCAAATCATATATTTTTTGCCGATCTTTGCAAACTCAACTTCGCCAGTATAGCTAGACTTAGCCGCTTGCAAAATCTCGGCTAAGTCTCCGTATTGAGGTAAGTGTGTTAGTAGCAGTTGCTTAACCCCTGCCTGTTCCGCCAACTCTCCTGCTTGTTTGCCACTCAAATGTCCTTGAATGATACCGACGTATTTCTCATAGAGATTCGATTCAGCAACTAACAGATCAGCTTCTCGAGCAAAATCCAGTAACTCATGCTTCCAGCCGGTATCTGCAGTAAATACAGCTGTCCGACCGTTTGCAGTGAATTTTATAGCTAGGCAATAAACAGGGTGAACTGTTTCACAAAATGACACTTGCCACGGTCCGAGTTCCATTGTTTCCGAAGCTTGTATCGCACGCCCTTCTGTCACCCCTTTATAGGAAAGCTTGCTAAATTCTTCTGAATCTTTGTCATGTGCATAAATTAACAAAGGCGTTTGCCATTCCTTTAACTGCATACCTACCATAGCCGCATGTTGAAGTACACCAATATCGGCAATGTGATCTGGGTGATAATGGCTAATAATTACAGCATTCAACTCACGTAACTCTGTGTAATTCTGTACGGCTGCTATTACTCCACTGCCGCAATCAACCAAACAGCGAAACCCCTCTTGTTCAATCAAAAATGCCGAAGTCGCTTCATTTTTATTGGGGTAGCCTCCCCAAATTCCAATCGGTATGATCTTCAAAAAATCACTCCCTAGCTTCAATTTCTTTCAGTATAACTGATTTGTCACACATCCTTTTGTTTAACCCCTCTTGCATCGTGGTATATATACTACTAAGTTAGAAATTATTTGGAGGGATTACATTGACAGTAAAAATGACAGTCGAAAACGCACTTCAAGCCAAATCAGAAATCGAAAAACTAGAAGCACAGGGATACACACATGAAGATATTTACATCTTTGCGCATGATAAAAAGCGTGGCAAGGACATCTCGAAAGCACTAGACACTGAAGAAGTCGGCATGAAAGAACAAGGCTTCCTCGACAGCATGAAAAACATGACAATTTCACGAGGCGACGAGCTTCGCGCGAAGATGGCTGCTGCTGGATTATCTGATCAAGAAGCAGAACAGTATGAAGAAGAGCTTGATAAAGGGAAATTGGTTATTATTGCAAATAAAGACGTAAAGTAATTCACTAGTAAAGCATTGCCGGTCGAATCGGCAATGCTTTTTTATGTACCAATTCAACATGTCCACTGATTTTTCCCTCCTATTTAAGTGTTACTAATATAGAGTTAGCCAGCGCTTTACCTCTCTTTTTTATTGTATCGGCTTTATTTTTTTGCTATATTTAGATAAGGATTTTCTAATTTTTAAAAAACTTACATCCGTAGCAATCAGCATCAAGGGGGAACAACATGAAAAGTTTAAAAATGGGAAGTGCCTTTGTCGGCATTATTGTCGGTGCCGGATTCGCTTCTGGCCAAGAAATTCTTCAGTATTTTACTAGCTTTGGCTATATGGGAACTATTGCAGCAATCTTAGCAACTGCTTTATTTGCATATTTAGGAATGAGTTTAACTCGACTGGGAAGTCGTATGAAAACAACATCACATAAAGAAGCTATTTTTGGGATTAGCGGAAAAATAATTGGTACGATTGTTGATTACATCATCATTCTGACTCTTTTTGGAGTGGGTGTCGTGATGATTGCCGGAGCAGGCTCTATTTTCTCTCAGCAATTCAATTTGCCAGCTCCACTTGGTAGTACAGTCATGGCGATTCTAGTCGTCTTGACCATCATGCTGAATGTTAAAAAAGTCATTGCTATCATTGGTAGTATTACACCATTTTTAATTATTGCCGTTGTAGTTTTAGCGGTCTATAGTTTACTGACGATGGATGCCACATTTGCATCATTAAACCCCATCGCTAATGATCAAGCTTCTGTTCTACCCAACTGGTTCCTGTCCGCTATAAATTACGTATCATTTAATATAGCTGTCGGTGCTTCAATGGCCATTGTCATGGGTGGTACTGAAAAAGACGAAAAAGTCGCAGCACGTGGGGGACTCATCGGCGGACTTATTTTAGGTGGTCTAATTATTTTGAGCCATTTGGCGATTTTCTCCAAAGTGGATGTTGTCGGTAGCGCAGAAATGCCTTTACTGCAAATAGCTGATGATTTATCACCAATTCTTGGAGTCTTCATGTCATTCATTCTTTTTGGCATGATCTACAACACCGCTGTCAGCATGCTGTTTTCATTCTCAGCGCGCTTTGTTGAAATGGGTACGATGAAATCTCGCATGTTCATCATTGCTGTCGGGCTTGTCGCTTATGTATTGAGCTTTGTTGGTTTCACGAAACTTGTTAGTCTGTTTTATCCGACCATCGGTTTTCTCGGTTTGTTCCTTGTTATCGCTTTGATTGTTGCAGACATTCGACAACCGCATAAAACAAAACTTCAATAACTAGAGGTGAAGCGAGTAATGAAAACGATTATTTGGATCAACGATACTAAACTAGAAGCTCTTCATTTCAAAGCAGAATTAATGGAGGATTCGAATGTTCACTCAAACAAACGAAAAATTTCTTTTGACTTCAAGGTAACAAGTGAAGACTATCATGACATTGCAATATTGTTATATCAACTGAATTTGCGAATCCGTATTCCAGCTCAAGAATTGGATTTCAATGCATCGATTATCGATTACTCAACATCGATTACCGATTTGTACAAACCCAATCAAGTAGCCGATTACCATTTAGAACTGCTGGAACAAGATTAGATAGCTTAAGTAGAAAACCGTTATAACTTATATACAAGTACAAAGAGGAGCTTGTCCGATAAGCCTCTAACATAAAACAGACGGAGAAAAAGCGTTTCTTTTTCTCCGTCTGTTTTTTTGAATTGCCGCCGAAAATGCAGATAGTAGCTGATGGATACCAGCTACTTCCAAAAAATTGTGAGCCCGTGCGACAATCCTAAAATCGGTGTGTACTTTTTCGAGTTCCTGAAAGTATAATTTTAGGAAGGACCGATTGCGCTTGACACGACCAAGCACATTTTTTCCATCAATTTTGCGTCTTCTTACAGAAATGAGTGGTTTTCGTCTCTTTTTCTAGAGTCAAAATGGCTGATGGTAATGAAGGACGACGAAAGGCAAAGATATGCTTCTGTAAGATTTGCTAGCTTCGTCGCAATGGACATCAGCTTGTTCTTTAGCAGACAAAAGGGGCTGCACCGAAAAAGCCATTGTTTACGACCTTTTAAGACATCCCCTTCTTTTTACTTTCTTTTGAAACGGCTTCCTTTTTTTCTCATTCTCAATCGATCCATCAGCTCTTCTGTTTGTTGATTTTTGATAAGAGAGGTTTCTTCATCCAGAATGATAGAAAGTTGTCTGTTTTCTGCATCAATCGTGAACCAAGAATTAATATGGCTTCCGGCAGGCAAACAATCGAAAGGCAAGATCAATTCAAGTTTTTCTGCTTCTACTAAGATGACCGCATATCTACCGTCTTCAATACGGTCCAAAATTCCTTTCATCGCATTACCCTCCTATGCAAGCCAGGCCCTGTTCTTGAATAACCTCCAGCGTCCCTTGCCCAATTCCTTTAATATCAATTAATTCTTCCACGCTTTCAAACGGTCGTTGCTCGATAATTGCCTTTGCATAAGCATCGCCAATTCCCGATATCTCCTGCAATTCCGCTGAAGAAGCAATATTCAAATCGATACACCGATTTTCTCCTTCAGTGGGAACGCCTTTCTTCTGCGTTTTCACACGATAGGATTTACCGTCTGTTTCCACCACAATCGTGCCGTTGACATCTGTCCCGTAGACTTCTGCTCCCGCATTTTCTACAGCTGCAATTACTTCTGCATGCGGATGTCCATAAGAGTTATCGGCTCCTGCACTATAAATTGCAACGTCAGGATTAACTGCCTTCAAAAAAGCCGCACTGGTTGATGTATTGGAACCGTGGTGTCCTAAACGCAAAATTTCCGCATTTAACTCGATACCACTGTCAATCATTTGTTGTTCTTCTGTAATGCCCGCATCTCCTGTAAAAACAAAATCGACATCCCCATAGGTGATTCTTAATGAAATGGATTCCTCGTTTGCTGCACCGGTAAGTTCTTTTGGATGTAGCACTTCAATTTGCAAAGAGCCCACATCAAAAATGTCACCTGTTTTCGGCTCATCATACGCTGTATCACTCGCTTCAATAGCTTGCAGCGCATTTGTAAATGTATTAGAGCTACTCGTATTACCGGACATCCACACTTCTCCAACCTCAAATTCTCCGATTACTTGTGCCAGTTGACCAATATGATCGGCATCCGGATGAGTACCCACCACAATATCAATTTCTTTGATGCCTTGCTGCTTCAAGTAATCTACTACTTGGGTTGATTTCCAATGGCCCGCGTCAATCAACATCAAAAACCCTTCAAATTCTACTAGTGTGGCATCGCCTTGGCCAACATCTATATAATGTACACTCAAGGTTTCTGCAACATCTTCGTTTAGGACAGGCTGTTCTACTTTATCTTTATCGTTCTCTTGCTGCTCCTCATTATTCACTGCTTCGTCTTTTGGTTGCTCAGCTGCTTTGTTGCAAGCTGACAGCAACAGTAACATTAAAATCACTAGGAAGGACACTACTTTTTTTTTCAAAAACTCACTCCTGTTCTCCACTAAATTTTAGCATATGAAAACAGAAATGAAAAAGCAGGACAAGAAACGTCTCTTGCCCTGCTTTCTTCTATTTACGTAGACATATAGTCGCCACCATTCATATGCAAAAATTGACCTGTCATATATGAATTTTGCGGATCTGCCAAAAAAACATAGGCCTTCACCAATTCGTACGGCTGCCCTGGACGTCCAGCTGGAACATCTTCACCAAAATCATCAGCGACATTTGGATTTAAATCACCGAAAGTTTTTGTAATTAGCGGTGTCCAGATGGGCCCTGGTGCGATGCCATTCACTGCAATTTCTTCGCGCACTAACCGTCTTGCCAGCGACCGCGTCATCGCAACCATCGCGCCATTTGCTCCCGCATAATCAATCAAATCCGAATGTCCCCGGTAAGCGTTGATGGATGCGGTATTGATAATTCGTGAACCTCTTTTTAAATGCGGAAGCGCCGCTCTCGTCAAATAAAACATAGCAAAGGCTTTGATTTCAAAAGTTTTAAGTAGTTGTTCATCTGTAATATCAAGTGGTGAAGTTTGAGGATATTGGTAACCTGCGTTATTGACCACTATATCCACTTGGCCAAATTCCGCTAAAGTAAACTGGACCAACTCATCACAATTCGCTGATTTCCCTAAATCACCGCTTAACGCTTTCACTTTGCCCCCATAATTTTCAATTAATGTGATGGTTTTTTGAGCACCTTCATCGTCTCCTAGATAACCGATAACCACCTTAGCGCCTTCCTTGGCGTAAGCGATTGCTACTGCTTGACCGATACCACTACTGCCACCTGTAACAATTGCAACTTTTCCAACGAGTGCTCCACTGGCCTTATAGTCTTTTAAATCAGTGTTATCAAAATGATGATCTGCCATATTTCCACCCTTTCACCGACTAATATACGCTGGGGATTTTTGTTAAATGCCAAACATCATTCGAATATTGCTGAATGGTACGGTCGCTTGAGAAAATACCGGAAGCAGCGATATTTTTGACGCACATTTCAGCCCATTTTACTGGATTCGCATAAGCTGCCAAAATTCGTTCATGTGCATTTGAGTAGCTGTGAATGTCTTTCAAAACAAAATAAGGGTCCCTATCTTCTAACAGCTGCCCCACAATAAAGTCAACATTCTCTTTTCCTTCTGTCCATTCTCCATCAACCAACTGCTTCATCATTTTTTTAATTTCAGGATCTGAATTGATTATTTCTTTCGGATCATAGGATTGTTCTTTTTCATACTGCATAACCTCTTCAGCACGCATCCCGAAGACAAACGCATTTTCTTGACCAGCTTGCTCGAATATTTCGACGTTCGCACCGTCCAAGGTACCAATCGTCAATGCCCCATTCATCATCAACTTCATATTGCCCGTACCGGAAGCTTCTTTAGAAGCGGTAGATATTTGCTCGCTCACATCAGCTGCTGGAATTAAGTATTCAGCTTGCGTGACATTGTAATTTTCGACAAAGACAATGTGCAGGTGTTTTCTTAGCAGTGGATCATTATTCACTTTCACTGCCACCGTATTAATCATTTTAATTACTTGTTTGGCAAAATGATAACTCGGCGCCGCCTTTCCTCCAAAAAAGAAAGTTCGTGGATGTGGCTGGTACGTTGAATCTTGTTTAATTCGATCGCAAAGCATTTGAATATGCATGATGTTCATTAGCTGTCGCTTATAGCCATGAACACGTTTAATGTGGATATCAAAAATAGAAGCTGGATCTACAATTATATTTTCATTTCGTTGAAGATGATAAAGTAATTGTTCTTTTTTCAAGGTTTTAATCGCTTGAAAATCTTGAAGAAAGGAATGATTTTGAGCAAAATAATGCAATTCGTTTAAACGTTCAGGCTCTTCAATCCACCGAGGTCCAATTGTTTCAGTAATTAGTCCAGATAACTCTTGGTTGGCTTTAACGAGCCACCTTCGATGTGCGATGCCATTGGTTTTATTGTGAAACTTGTTCGGAAACTGTTCGTTCAGTTCTTTCATTTCTCGTTTTTTCAAAATTTCTGTGTGCAGTTTGGCCACACCATTTACTTTATAGCTTCCTACTACTGCTAATACGGCCATTTTAATCACACCATTTTCAATAATTGACAGCTTTCGAAATGTTTCTTCGTCTATAGTTTGTGTCTCTAGACTTTCTTTGAAACGCTTGTCGATTTCTTCGATAATCGTATAGACTCTTGGCAGTAAAGATTGAATCAGCCGACTGTCCCATTTTTCCATCGCTTCTTCCAAAATCGTATGATTTGTATAGGAAATAGTGCGCGTCGTAATATCCCAAGCTTGTTCCCAAGTGAGGTGATGATCATCAATCAATAAGCGCATCAATTCTGGAACGGCCAAAGCTGGATGTGTATCATTGATTTGAATGGCGACATTTTCTGGAAGTTTCTCCATAGAAAAGCTGCGATTGTTCAAGATATCTTGGAGTGATGCACTACAGAGAAAGTATTGTTGCTTCAAACGGAGGATTTTGCCAGATTCTAGAGAATCATCAGGATAAAGTCGGTCGGTGATCTTGGCGGTTTCTTGTTCATAAACCAAGTAATCTTTATCTCCGGGAAACGGGAGATTTGAAACTTCTGCCTGCCACAACCGAAGTGTATTAACTGTCCCCCCATTTGCTCCGACAATCGGCATATCATAAGGTACTGCTTTGACCCATTCCGAATTTTCTACCTTCATCTTTAGTCCGTCTATCCCCATGACTAATTGAACGTCTCCATAATAAGGAATGTCTATTGCTAGGTCTTCACGACGAGCATCTGCGTTGTGCTCTTCTTGTATCCATTCCGTAGGTTGTTCTGTCTGATAGCCATTGACGAAATGCTGAGTGAATAGCCCCCCTTTATAGCGCAGCCCATAGCCATGTCCCGGTAATTGAAGAGAAGCCAGCGAATCCATAAAACAAGCTGCCAATCTTCCTAACCCGCCATTACCAAGACCCGGCTCTACTTCAAGTTCTTCTACTTCAGAAAGTTGAAAGCCCAGTTCATCAAGACCTTCTTTAACGATGTGGTAAGCATTTATATTCATAAGGTTTTGTCCTAAAACACGACCAATCAGAAATTCGATAGAGAAATAGTACAATTGTTTTTCATCATTTTCTTTATACAGCCCGTTTGTTCGATCCCAACTCTCTTTGATCCACTCACAAGTCATTTCCCACAGTATCTCATAAGCTAGCTCCGTCGTTTTTCTCATATCTTTAGATTCGATTCGTGTGATAAAGCTTTTTTTGAACTCTTCTTTAGAAGAAAACATCATTGGCACGCCCCTTTAGATTAGCTTTTCATAAAGTTTGGCGTATTCTGTCGCAGAACGCGACCATGAATAATTGCCTTCCATGCCATTTTTCTTGATTGTTTCCCAATGCTTAGGCTGTCGGTAAAAATCTAAACATCGTTGGAGGGCAAGATCAAAGGGCTTGTCCTGTGAAAAATCGCTCAAGAATCCATTACCGGTCTTTAAATTTTCATCGTATTCAATGACTGTGTCTTTCAATCCGCCTGTTCTATTGGCTACAGGGACTGTTCCGTATTGCATTGAGATCAATTGACTCAAACCACAAGGCTCGAAATGAGAAGGCATGAGGAAAATATCCGCTCCTGCGTATAGTAGATGTGCAAAGGCCTCATCAAAGCCAATATGAATATAAACCTTATCTGGAAAATCAGCTGCTAACTTCTGGAAAAACTGCTCGTACTTTTCCTCTCCTGAACCCAATAAAGCAAACTGAACATCTTCTTTTTCCAACAAATTAGGCAATACTTCTTGCAAGACGTCAACTCCCTTTTGTCCTGCTAGCCTCGAAATCATTGTTAGTAACGGAACATCTCCACGTTCAGGAAGACCTGCCTTTGATTGGATTTCACGCTTATTGACTTGCTTTCCTTCCATGCTCATTGCATCAAATTCCCGTACGATGGCAAGATCCGTCGCTGGATTATAGACTTCTGTATCAATGCCATTTAAAATACCGACTAAATCTTGTTGCTTTTCTTGTAGAAGACTATTTAGTTTCTCTCCATAGAAATCTGTCAAAATTTCGTCTCGATAAGTCGGACTCACAGTCGTTATTTTATCCACGTAGGAAATGCCTGTTTTTAAAGAGTTGAAGCCACCGCGCCATTCTACAATTCCCTCGTCATAGTAACGCTCATCCATTTCAAAATTCTCCAGAAACTTTTCTTTTGAAAATTTACCTTGAAATTGCAGGTTGTGAATGGTCAAAACGGTCTTAATTGCTTGAATCGAAGCATATCGCTGATCCTCCTTTAGGAGGAACGGGATCATAGCCGTATGCCAGTCGTGCACATGAATTACATCTGCTTGCTGCTCTTGAAGTTGGACAATTTCTAGCACGGATCGGTTGAAAAAAGCGTATCGTTCAGAGTCATCTTTTTGTCCGTAAATTTGTTCTCTTTTAAAATAATCATCATTTTCTACAAACAAGTAGGTTACTCCGGCTTGTTTGTATTCAAAAAGTCTAAAAGGAAGTTGGCGTCCTTTAAAATGCACTTCGATAGATTCTTTCAAGATAAATTTCGATGCGTACTGTTCTGAGATCAAGCTATATTTTGGTATAATGACCGTAATATCATGGCCTAATCTGCTAAGTTCTTTCGGTAAGGCTCCGATTACATCTGCTAATCCTCCAGCTTTTGCAAAAGGTGCACATTCTGCTGCTGCCATAATGACTTTCATCATAAATCCTCCTTCGTGACGATTGCTCCTTTACGTAAAACAATCGGCTGTTCTGCAGTTCCACGTAAAACGACTCCTTCACCGATATGAACTTCTTTGTCTGCAATTACATACGACAAATCACAATTTTCTTCGATTACACATTTCTGCATAATCACGCATTTTTCTAATTGTGTATTTTTCTTAATGCAAACTCCCCGACTAATGATACTATCCATCACACTCCCCATAATGGTGCCGCCATTGGCTACCAAAGCTCGCTTAACATGGGCCCCGTGGATATAGCGCGTTGGAGGCTCATCTTTGACTTTTGTATAAATTGGACGATCTGGTAGGAATAACTGCTTCCTATTTTCTTCATCTAACAAAGCCAACGACGCTTGGAAATAACTTTGAATCGAATCAATAATTGCAAAATATCCGCTGTATTCATAGTCATTAAACGTATAAGGACTTTTCTTTAAATTGACGACATCTTCGACACTTACTACTTTTTTATCACGGTGCGTTTGAATCAGTTCAATTAACAACTCTTTAGACAGAATATAGGTTTTCAAAGAAACTCCGCTACTAACCGCTTCTGTAAAATCAGCACCTGATTTGATATGCTGCTTCAGCATGTCTTTAAAGTCTAATTGAGTAACAACAAAGCTATTAATGACGACAACGTAAGGTTGAATACTTTTTGTAAAAAATTGCATATGCTCTTCTAATGCTGCAAATGGGCCAACGGTTGATAATCCACCATTTCGCTGCGTAACCGGCAGAAAAAACAAGCCGTTTTTTCTTCGGTCTAAGTCCCAACTTTTCCCTCCACCAATATGATCTAGCAGAGAAGAAAAGGGATTCGATGGAAATACGCCAACCGTATTGACTCCCGAATTGACGAGATTCGATAATGGAAAATCAATTAATCGGTAACGCCCCGCAAAGGGTACTGAAGAAACAGTTCGTTGCATCGTCAAATCTTGTAATCCTTCTTTATTAACAGAGGCGTCTACTACAGCGAGTAAGTTCATTTTCCCTCACGCTCCTTCCATTCATCCAATTGCTCTTGAATCAGAAGAACCACTTCATCCTGCTGATCATGGATTTCAAATCCTTCCGGCACCTCTAAATTCGGCGGTACAATTACCCGATGAAGCTTGGCACCTTTTTTTATCGTGGAGCCACTCATGATGACACTTTCAGAAACGGCAGCTCCTTCTTCAATCGTTACCTTCTGAAAAACAACCGACTTTGAAACGTCTCCAGAAATTACGCAGCCTTCGTTAACCATAGAGCTTTGAACATTACCTGTTTTATTAATCACCTGTGGTGGTAATTGTGGATTTGAAGAAAAAATACGCCAAGCAGAGTCATGAAGATTTAAGCCAGAGTTCAAATCAAGCAAGTCCATATTGGCTTCCCATAGACTTTCAACCGTTCCGACGTCTTTCCAGTATCCTTTAAATGGATAAGCAATCATTTTTTCGCCTTTTTCTAGCATAGCCGGTAGGATATCCATACCAAAATCATGAGAAGACTCTTTATTTAAATTGTCTATTTCTAAATATTCTTTTAGCTTTTTCCATTTAAATACATAGACACCCATAGAAGCTAAATTACTTTTTGGATTTTCTGGTTTTTCATCAAATTCTTTAATGATCATGCTGTCATCGACGTTAATAACACCAAACCTGCTTGCTTCTTCCCACGGAACTTCTAGCACCGAAATGGTGACATCTGCTTCATGTTCTTTGTGATAGTCGATTAGTACTTCGTAATCCATTTTATAAATATGATCTCCTGATAGAATCAAAACATACTCGGGATCACATGATGTAAGGTAATTGATATTTTGATAAATGGCACTGGCTGTACCTGCATACCATTTAACCCCTTCTATTTCGGTATAAGGTGGTAGCATCGTGACTCCCCCGTGACGTCGATCTAAATCCCACGGAGTTCCCAGTCCGATATATTCATGAAGGACATGCGGCTGGTATTGTGTCAGCACGCCAACGGTATTGATTCCTGAATTGGTGCAATTGGACAACGGGAAATCGATGATTCGGTATTTTCCGCCAAACGGCAATGCGGGTTTTGCTATTGTATACGTTAATGATTTTAATCTGCTCCCTTGTCCGCCGGCTAACAACATTGCAACGACTTTATCGTTCATGTTGATTCCCTCCCATTCTCTTTAGTTTCCAGATAATCAATGTAAATGCTGGCAAATCGATTGAAATGGCATACATCAAGCCCTCACCTGCATGATTTGTCGCACCAACCGCTATTTCTGAAGGTTTGCTTTCTGACGTAAAAATTTTTTCATAGGTATTGTTTTCAGGAACCTCCAATTCAAAATCCGTATAATGTTGGTCTGAAAAATTACACACCACAATACACTCATCCTGCGGCAAATGGCCCCTACGAATAAAGGCAGCTACACTTTGTTGGTGGTTGTCCGCATCGATCCAAGTAAAACCGTCCGGATGATCATCTAATTCAAAAAAAGCTTTTTCAGTTTTATAAAAAGACAGTAATTCTTTTGTAAAATTAGCCATTTTTTTATGTTCTTCGGTTCCCAAGGAATGCCAATCCAATTCTGATGTGAAATTCCATTCTTCAAAATGACCAAACTCTTGACCCATGAAAAGCAATTTTTTCCCTGGGTGAGCAATCCAAAAACTGAGGAGTAGTCTGAGTTGAGCAAAACGATCACTCAAGGTCCCTGGAAGTTTGTTCAGCAAAGAACCTTGGCCATTTACTACTTCATCGTGGGAAAGTGCAAGAAGATAACGCTCTTCATACTGATACACGAGAGAGAAGTTCATTTTTTTATGCACCTCAGAACGCTTTGATGGCTGAGTTTCCATATAATCCAGCGTGTCACGCATCCAGCCAAAATTCCATTTATAATGAAAGCCGACTCCTCCTTCTGCTGTATCGTGTGTCACTTTTGGATAGTTCCACGCGTCTTCTGCAATTAACAAAACTTCTGGATGATGCTCTTTTAAACTGTTTGTCAACTTCTTTAGAAAAGCCGCACCTTCTTCGTTAGGTATAGCCTCTTCACGGTTTGGTACAAATAGCAAACAAATTAGAGCGTCCATACGAAAACCATCAAACTTAAATTCGCTTAGCCAATAGTGACTGCTCGATAGTAAAAAGCTAGCGACTTCTCCCTTTCGAATATCGAAATTCAACGTTCCCCAGTCTGGGTTGGCACGCCGGTCCTCCTGCTCGTATTCATATAAATAGCCACCGTTAAAGTTTGCCAGTGCATGTTCATCGACGCAGAAATGACCCGGTACCCAATCTAAAATTAAGCCAACTTTTTTTTCTGCGCATTTAGCAATAAAATACTTCAAATCATCAGCAGTTCCGTATCGGCTCGTTGGCGCAAAATAACCAGTCGTCTGATAGCCCCAAGATTCATCTAACGGATGTTCTGTGATGGGCAGAATTTCTATATGCGTAAAACCCATCTCCAAAACATATGGAATCAACTCATCTGCCAATTCACGATAATTTAAAAAACCCCCTTGTGCATTACGTTTCCATGTCCCAATATGCAATTCGTAAATTGCTATCGGTTTTTCACCGTGCTTATTGTTTAAAACTTTCTTTTGATGCAATACAGTTTTTGACCAAGTGTGTTTAGAAGAAGCTGCTACTATAGATTTGGTTTCTGGTCTCATTTCGCTCATTTGAGCGTACGGATCAGATTTCCTTACTACTTCTCCAGTTAGTGTTTCAAAGATATACTCATAAGCGTATCCAGTTAATCTCCGGGGAATTCTTACTTGCCAAATGGTTTCATCAAGAACGTGCTGTTCCATTTGAAAAAATTCTTCCACGAGACTTTCAGGATGTGTACAGGCTACCGCTACTTTAGTCACACCTGGAACCCATAGAGTAAATGTTGTTTCATTTGTAGCGGTATGCGCTCCAAAATAAAGATAAGCGTCTTTCATCAGACCTGCATGGAAAGCTTCCAACTTGTCTGGAGTAAGATGGCTTTGAAGATCATTCATTTTTGCACCTCCAATAGTTCAATGGTTCCATGTCTCTTTTTAATTCTACGTAAGACTCTTAAATACCTTGTCAAGATACAAAATTATTCAAAAATTTAGATAAATATAGGAATTCAGAAGGATATCTGTTCGAAATGTTTACACATTTCTTTTCCTTTGTGCCCTTGTTTGACAGCATAATTTCCACTACGCTTAGGAGGATATCTGTTATTGAAAGAGAGGCTGACATTTTTGAGAAAATATAGAGGACTATTACTAGCAGTTTTCTTCAGCATTTTTCTGGCTGCCTGCAACCAAGGCGTTGAAGATCCACTTGAGTGGGAAATAGAAGATTTTACTTTTACTAATCACAACAACGAAGATTTCGGCTTAGCTGACTTAGAAGGTGACGTCTGGCTTGCTGATTTTGTTTTTACTAACTGCACAACCGTTTGCCTGCCAATGATGGCCAACATGACAGACTTGCAAGAACAGTTAAAAGAAGAAGGATTGGCTGTTGAAACGGTTTCTTTCAGTGTAGACCCTTCGTTTGACAAGCCTGAAGTCTTGAAATCTTATGCAGAAAATTACGGAGCTGATTTAGCTAGTTGGAATCTGCTGACCGGTTATACCTCCCAAGAAATTGATGACTTTGCTATGGATAATTTCCGAACTTTAGCCAGAAAACCTGAAAATGATGATCAAGTTCTTCATGGCACTTCTTTTTACTTAGTCAATAAAGAAGGAATCATTATGAAGGCGTATGATGGGTTGAATCCACCGGTAGAGGATATTTTAGCGGATGCAAAAATTCTATTAACGGAGGAATAATAAATGCAGCAGAAAAAAATATGGATGAGCGTGTTGTTTCTCGCTGCCCTGCTATTGCTACTGCTTTTCTTTATCCCGAGAGAAAACGTGCCAGCGCCAGAAACTCGTGTGATCTTGGAACATTCGTTTAGAACATATATTGCACCTTCTTGCTTTGAAGAGGCGGACGCCACCAACTTTTTAGAAGAAGAAACTCTGGAGAAGGCTCTTGAACTAAATTATCCTCCGCACTCTTCGTGTACAGAAAAAGCATTTGAAGGCAATCGAGACAGTGGTTTTATACGACTTTTGAAAGAACTGGACATTGTCGAAAAAAAATCAAAAGATTGGTAAGAAAAAAAGACGGAGACACTCTCCGTCTTTTTTTCTTATTTGATCACTTTTACACATACAGGCGCTGTCGTTTGGACAATATTCTCAACGATACAAGGCATGCCTGAACAACTCATTTTCAGCGTAGCAAGTGTGTGGGAGTTTTCATTCGCTACTACTAGCCACTCATTTCCTGGAATCAAAGCAAAATGTCTCGGTCCTTCTCCTCCGGACTCTGTCAATCCGAGCGTTTCTAACGTTCCATTTTCCTGGATAGCAAAAGAGGCAATACTATCGTAACCACGGTTTGACGCATAGACAAAACAGCCATCGCTTGAAACTGCAATTTCTGCACTGGTATTTTCTCCCTCATAGCTATCTGGCACTAAAGGCAATAGCTGTAAAAAATCCAGTTTGCCTTCTTGACTGACTTTGTAGACCATCAACGTGGAATTTATTTCGTTTACTGAATAGACAAAAGCTTTTGAGGGATGGAAACTTAAATGACGAGGTCCTGCTCCCGCCTCTGTTTGTACAGCATATTTAAACGTTAAGGCACCGGTTCCGGCATCTAGTTTATAAGTAGAGATTGTGTCGGTGCCCAAGTCCGATACCAAGAACAGATTTTTTCCTGGGATTTGAATAATTGAATGAGGATGAGCGGCGTCTTGCCGATTTTTGTTAGGCCCTCCTCCTTCATGCTTTACAGAAGCTGCCAAATCTCCAATTGCTCCGTCTGCATAAAGCGGATGGACATTAACTGTAGCTCCTGAATAAGTAACGGATAATAGCCATTGACCCGTTTCATCAATTGTCACGTGAGCTGGATGATCACCATTCGAAGATTGGCGATTGATTTCGACTATTTTTTTTGTAGTTGGATGGACCCAGTAACTAACTAGTTGGCCGTCCCCGACTTCACTCGTAGCGACAAAACTTGTACCCGTTGGATGAACAGCAATAAAAGAAGGGCGTTCAATCCCTCCTATACCCATCAGTTCCGTCAATTCGCCGGTCATGCCTTCAAGTTCCCAGAGCTTAATGCCCTGTTCTTTTTCTGATGCATACGAACCTGTCAGCAAATAGGTAGATGTCATGAAATTCCTCCTTGAAGCTAGATGTCATAAAACTCGAAATTGATTTTCTGATTCAAATTAGTTAATTGACAATTCTTATGAATTTTCTATACAGATAAGGTAAAGTAAGCTATGAACCCGACTAAGCTATTAAAAGAGAAAGAAGGTTGCTCATGAGAAATTTCGGTTTATCCATTCGCGAAAAAAGTATTGTCTGCATCGGATTTATGGGAGTGGGAAAAACCACTGTTGGCAAACTATTGGCTCAAAAACTCTATCGTAGCTTTGTTGATATCGATGAGGAAATCGAGAAGTTTTATACAATGCCAATTCCGAAAATATTCGAAATCCATGGCGAACAGGCCTTCCGGGCTAAAGAGAAAGAGTTGATTGTAAAGTATAGCCAGCGCCCTCTCAATATCATTTCCGTTGGTGGCGGTGCCTTTTTGCAAAAGGAGATTCAGGATATTTGTATGGCCAATTGCATCGTTCTATTTCTCGATATTTCCTGGGAATCATGGAAAGAACGTATTCATATTCTCGCTGACAACCGTCCTTTGTTACAGGGACGTTCTCTTGAAGATATCGAAATGCTATTTCTAGAACGGCAACGTATTTACTCATTAAATCATTCTAAATTTCAAGTAGATCATTTTGAGGCAGAAGAAGCCGCTGATTACTTGGCAGATGCTTTGAAGTTATCATGGGAAATTAATGCGCCCCAACCGAAATAATACCAGAAGCCGCCATATAGACTTGGCGGTTTTTCATATGGCAAAAAGCGCCGCTTCGTCAGACCGTCTTATACCTGTCAGAGCTCTACAGGCACTTCCGCTTTTCTAGGAGTACTGTGCTTTTACTGTGTTTAACAACCCTGCTTTTTCTAAATAATGTTCGGGTGCGAGGAACGTGATTGTTACGACTCCTGGGTGTCGACCAATTTCAATTGACCCCGTTATGGTAGCTCGGTTCATGATTTCTGGAACTGTAACGTTAAACAGATTGGCTGCGCGTTGCAGTCCATTTTCTGTAGCATCATTCAAAGTTGGTCCTGTACCGACAAAAGAAACCGGCAGCGACTCTTCTAGCTTGTCAATATTCCATTTTTTTGCAAGCTGTTGAGCCGTCTGTCTTTCTTGTTCTGTAAAAGGTTTAGCCGTATAAGGTAGGTCTTCGACATTCGGCAAGAGAATAGGTCCCGCATTATTTAATCCTTTAACGACATGAACTTCAAGATGAACAATACCGGCAACGTCCGATGTATGTCCAGCAATTTCTCCGTCCCCTTGCATGGCATGCATATCCCCTAGATAAATCCCACCACCTGGTACTTTCACTGGACAAATCAATACGGCTCCAGCCCGAACACGGCTGATGTCCATATGACCATCTGTCCGATGAGTTTCCAATTCTTCCTGTGTACTTGCGTATTCGTGCGGAGCTCCGACAAGAAAAGAACCAAAATCTCCTGCATTATGTGAGTCCGGTGTCGGACGAGAAGGCGTTGTTCCGAGTTGACCTAAAAACGGCCGCATGCGTGCAATGGTTCCAACTAAATCGTGCGGTGCAAAAGTGACAATTGGATTTTGTACAGAGTTCTCAGGCGTTTTCATGTAACCCCGGCCATTTTCCGCAATTGTTTCGGCTGCTTCTTTGGATAGCGTGATTCCTACGTCGCCCTTTTCTCCAAAAAACATCGTATAGCCGTTAGTAAAAACAAATGGTGTCACATCCGCATCGCACTTAGCGCAGCGAATAGCTTCTTGTCCAACACCTCTAATAATAGTATCTGGATACATCGTTCCACAGCCTGGGCATTTTACCGCGATAAAAGGGTCTCCAAGAAAACGACCTTCAACAGGACTGTCATTTCCTGAGGAAGTGGCATGGGATGTTACTTCGACTGATTTAATTTTAATAACGATGCCATCTCCCGGTTCTGCACCTTCGACATAGACAGGCAGCGTCACTTCATGCCCCCCTCGAATACAAGGCGTAATCATCGGCCCCCAACAACCTGGAGCTGTGTGGGCAATAATATGACCTCCATCTTTTATAGGACCCAACATTTCTTTTCCGGGATCTAACACGCCATCAATATACCGGTTAACTAGTAAAGTCTCGACCGCTGTTTTTTTAGCAAGTATTTTTTTATTCATTTCCCTACCCCCAAGTTTTAATATTCAGTTATTTCAAATTATACGCCATGTTCCTCTGCCTTACAATTTTAGGTCTTCTGAATAAAAAATACACATAAAAGTCTTTAGAGACTCCTATGTGTATTGAAAATTTCAGTATAGATAGATAGCTGTTTGGATAAACAATTGGACCATCATGTAAAAAGCAATTGCAAATTTCAAATTAAATTGCAAGCCATTGCGAATTCCACTTAAGCCATTTACGCTACTTAATATAATTACAGGCATAACAAAAGGTGACAAAATGATAGAAATGACACTTCCAGAAGTAACGGCTAATACAACCAATTCAGGTGGGTACGGAAATGGCACAGCCTCCAGAACCCCTGTCACCAAAACGATTACTGGCAACGGCCCCAATCCAATAAAACCTAGCAGGATCACAATGAATGGAATTAAGAACAATATATTTAACAGTGGAATGATCCCTGTTAAAAAATTCATCCCGTTAATAACGTAGTCACCAACATTCGATTGATTTAGCGCATAAATCAATAATCCAGCAGCTACTAAAATGCTAAATTGCTGGGCTTGTTTCGCAATACCTACGGAAAAATAATACCGAATTTCCACAACAAAGTTAGACAATCTCTTTTTACATCCAAAATAAAGGAAAGTCCACACTAAAATGACCAGTGGTATGGTCAGCAAAAATTCCAATCCCGTCGTTTCGTGTACAAAGAAAATCGTTCCAAAAAGAGACACAAATAAAAAGACAAACTCCGCTACGTCTTTATTCCATTTTCCTTGATTGCGTGAATTTCGCATGGCTTTTTCAATTTCTTGTTTCAAAACAAAAGAAAAATCCATCCCGTATTTCTTTTCTTGATAATACGAAAAAATTACTGATAAGACGGTCCCGGCCAAAGCAAAAATAAAGCCGAGCACCATCGATTTCCAAAGAGTTGCTTCTAATGCTTCTACCGCAAAAATGAAACTTGGAATACTGATAACCCACATTGTAGAAAGTCCAAAACCACGTAAAATAGCTGTTCCTTTGAAATTTTCCCATGCCTCTCCTTTATGATCTTTTAAAAAACGATCAATAAAGTGGTACATCATCGGTACGACACCAAATAACAGAAAATGCGAAATCACTTGAGTCATTGCCATTAATCCAAAATAGAACTTCTGGCTCTTATTTAAAAAGTTGTGAGCATAACTCATAATTTCTTCTATGTAAGGCTCTTCCTTCAAAACCCAGCTAATCATTGGCACGATCAGCAACAACCCAATCAAATTTCTCATTTGCTGCAATCCCAAAATTAAATCGTCTAAGAAAGAATCACTCGTGAAAAACAGTACAGCTAAAGCTGCAATCACTAGAAACAATTGCAACTGAATTTTCTTGAGAGGTAATAAGAACGCTGCTGACAATAACATGAATACTCCTAAAACAGAAAGTATTAACGTTAACCAGGCACTTTCATAAAAGTAAGTGATAAAATGCAGCAAGGCATATACTGAACTTGAAATCATAAAACTCACAGCTGCTTTTTGATTCATGATAAATCCTCCTCACTTTTAACAACTACTTTTTCCATTCTACACTTATTTTACAGCTTCACAGTTAAAACCTAGTGCATTGTTAAGCTTGCCTATTCCTTAATGCGCGTCCCTACGGCAGACGGATGTATTCTCTACTCATCATGGGAGCATTGACATGCTAATTTTTTTAATCAACCAACTAAACAAAAGCGTGACTGTCTACAGCATCTATCTACGCTAAGATTTTTTGTTTTCAGTTAATATGTGATATGCTCTGAGGTAATAATGGATTATACAGCAACTTCCTCCGGAAATTAGACTGTATTTCATTGAGCAGGGGATTTCCTGTTCTAAAGCTTGGCTATCGACGAAGTGTTTTAACAGTATAGGAGGAATTAAAGTGGGTGTAACAAAAAATTTCTTTATCGGGTTGTCCAAAAACCAAGCGTTAAATAGTGCCGCTAAAAAATGGGGATTGAAATTAGGCGCAGGAAAAGTCGTCGCTGGGACTGATATCAAGAGCATGATGCAGTCTGTAAAGGAACTGAATGCCAATGGAATTAGTGCCACAATCGATAGCTTAGGTGAATTTGTCCACACAGAAGAAGAAGCCACAAAAGCGAAAGAAGCCATATTAAAAACACTTGAAGCCATACAGATTTATGGCGTTAATGCACATATGTCTGTTAAATTAACACAAATCGGTTTGGACATTGACACGGCCTTTTGCCTAAAAAATATTCAGGAAATTGTAGCAGCTGCAGCTAGTTATGATATTTTTATCAACTTAGATATGGAAGATTATGATCACTTGCAACAAACGCTTGATATTCTCAAAACGCTGCTCCAGGAATACGAAAATGTAGGTACCGTTATTCAAGCCTATCTGTTCCGTTCCGAAAAAGATGTGGAAAACCTGCAAAATGTACGACTTCGGCTCGTAAAAGGTGCTTACAAAGAAAGCGCAGAAGTTTCCTACCAAGAAAAGAAAGAGATTGATGAAAATTATTTAAAACTTATCAAAATCCATCTTCAAGCTCCTGGATATACGTCCATTGCGACTCATGACCACCATATCATTGAACAGGTAAAAGCATTCGTAAAAGAAAAAAATATTTCTCTAGACCGCTTTGAGTTCCAGATGTTATACGGTTTCCGCTCAGAAATGCAAAAAGATTTGGCAAAAGAAGGATTTTCTTTCACCACTTACGTTCCTTTTGGTAAAGACTGGTATGCGTACTATATGAGAAGGTTAGCCGAAAGACCTCAAAACATTAATTTGGCCTTAAAAAGTATGATTTCTAAATAACAACAAGAAGCACCTTCGAATTTTCCGAAGGTGCTTCTTGTTATCTAGCTTCTACTTTTAGGTGCTCACATGTTTTTACTTTTTTGATTTTAGATTTTTTACTCTAATAGGCGGCAGATTACGCTGAATATTTTTTCGATGTGTTTCGTACTGCTCGGGCAGCATTAACGCTTCGCCAAGGGATTCTTGGGGTTCGTCTATCGCAAATCCTGGTGGGTCCGTAGCGATTTCAAACAAAATGTCCCCGTATTCGCGGAAATAGATCGCGTTAAAATACTGTCGATCTTGAACAGGTGTTACGCCCAGCCCATAAGTTTCTATCTGCTCTTTCCAGTCTAGTTGATCTGCATCGTCTTTTGCACGCCAAGCAATGTGGTGGACAGTTCCAACGCCCATTTGTCCTGTACCTACTGGAGATAATTTCACATCAATGATATTACCGAGATCATTTGCTGCACGGAAACGCAATAAATCGTGTTCTTCTCCTATTTTTTCGAGTCCTAAAACGGTTTCTAACAATTCAGCTGTTTTTTCAGCATTAGCTGTATATAAAGTTGCACCTCCAAAACCTTTAATAGCCACATCTTCTGTCACTTCTTGAGTTTCCCAATTATTCAGTTGCCCGGATTGTCTTTCCACCAGTTCTAAATGAAGGCCATGTGGATCATCAAATGCTAAATAACGCTCTTCAAAGCGTGTTGTTTTTGAAAATGGAATCTCGAATTTTTGCAGTCTTTTTTCCCAGAAAGCTAAAGCTCCAGTCGGTACTGCGTAAGTAGTAACGCCGACTTGTCCATCTCCGATTTTCCCTTTGTACGCATTGCCCCATGGAAAAAAGGTGATGATGGTACCTGGTTTGGCGGTTTTATCACCGAAATACAGATGGTACGTATCAGGATCATCAAAATTCACTGTTTTTTTTACTAAACGCAAGCCTAATACACCCGCATAAAAATCCACATTTTCCTGAGGATCTCCCACAATAGCGGTAATGTGATGAATTCCCATTGATTTTTTTGTCATTCCGTAGCACTCCTTTAGTTAGTAACTCTATCTACCCATCTTACCATTTCACTATCTCGAATTAAAGATAGCTAGTGACCTGTCACTTATTCGGTTTCTTTTTCAGTATCTTGCTCCGGCATGTTGTCTTTAAATTCTTTTATTTGTTCTTTCTTTTGCTTTTTGACTTTCTTCAACGCTTCTTTGTCTTCTTGTTTGTCTTCTTCGATTTCTTGTTTCATTTCTTTTTCTTCAGATTTGGTAATATTCGAATTTTCCTGTTCTTCTTCTACTTGATCTTTTAAGTGTTCTTTAACTTCTTCAATTTTCTCTGAATCCTCTTTGTATTGCTCTTCTACTTCTGAAGTAGAAGGCAGAAAAGGTTCGTCATTGTAATCCGTTCTTTTACCATAACGCAGCATTTCATAAATAATCAGACCGTTGTTCGGCATACCATTAGCCGTTTTCATTGGTACGGCATCAAATAATACGTAGTAAAACGCATAAAAGACAAACCGATTCCAAAACGTTGCTTGCTCTTCAAACAAGCCATTCGCTATCATGGCGTTTAATGACACCGCTACTATTACATTGACTAAAATAGGACCTGTATAAAGTGCTATATAGGCAAACTTCCCTTCACGTTTTAGTGAATCGTACGAATACCAACTATACAAATGATAATATTTTCGTACGTCGAACATCCCTATTTTGAAAATTCTTGGTCCTGAACCAATTGTCATCCTCGGGTTTTTCACTCCCAAAATCAAGCTCATCAGCAAATAACCTGATTCTCTCAAAAAGACAACGACGGGCAATATAATAAATGCAGAAATAATTAATGCAATTAAATCAGCTAATCCAAACATTCGCCCACTCCTTTCGGAAGCTTTAAAAGCCTCACCTCTTAATCTACCCGCCTTATGTTGCGTTCTGGCATAAACATGATGACAAATACATTTCATTTTGATGAACTTAATTCTTTGGTCGCTATCTTTTTTCTGTTAGCATAGCTATTATATAGAGAAGTTGGACATAATTGGAATTGACGCATAGGACTTATTTAATCTATACCCAAATAGATAGCTATTCAATATAGGCCATTCAGTGAAAATTCAGTTTAAAGGAGAGCTATCGTGAGAGTAAAAATGGAACGCTTAACGCTAAAAAAATGGATTGTTTCTACTTTATTTATTACTCTTTTATTTGTTATGGTCATTTTTGAAGAAGTCACTGCTCCACCTGATGCTTTAGCGTCCATACAAATTACAGGTTCTGCTGCATTTAGCTCTCCACCTACTATTCATGAAATCACCGAACGAGTCACTCGTGTTAAAAACTTATCCTATAATTCTTCTAAAAATAGCTTGTTGGATATTTATTATCCCGAAAATGCACCTGCATCAATGCCAGTCATTTTATGGATACATGGCGGAGGGTACATTGGTGGCTCTAAAGACAGTCGCCAGGATTATGCCATGGCTCTTGCAGATGCGGGCTACGTCGTGGCGAACATTGATTATGCGCTAGCTCCTGAATCGCTTTATCCCAGGCCTGTAGTGCAAGCAAATCAAGCGCTTGCTTATATGCAACTTCATGCTGCTGAATACGGTGGTGATATGAACCGAGTCTTTATCGGGGGTGACTCAGCAGGGGCTCAGATTGCTAGCCAAGTTGCTGCGCTTATTTCCAATACTGAATTGGCTGAAAAGATGGCCATTCAGCCGGCTATTTCCAATAGCCAGCTTCAAGGAGCCGTGTTGCTATGCGGCTTGTACAACTTAGATACAGTGAGAGCGACCGCTTTTCCAAACATTGATAAGTATTTAGCAGCTTATACAGGTGTGGAGCCTTTTGAATCGTTCTCAAAAATTGATGAACTTTCCACCGTTCAACATGTCAGTTCTAATTTCCCGCCTGTGTTCATTACAGTTGGCGATGCAGATCCTTTTGTATCTCAGTCAACCGAACTCGTTGACGTTTTGCAATCTCATGATATTCCAGTAAACTCTGTCTTTTTCGAAGGCACTCAAAAAAACCTGAAGCATGAATATCAATACGATTTAAGTATGGAAGATGCTCAAGAAACACTGCAAAAAACGATTCAATTTCTTTCTGTTCAGGGTGAATAAAAAATGAGCAAGTCGCGAACTCGCGACTTGCTCATTTTTTATTCACCCTTGGTTTATTGCATTATCTTTCACAGTTGCTGCTGCACGTTGACGATTTTTAGAAGGCAGCATATTGAAAAGAATATTTAAGACAATAGCGGTAACACTGCCGGCAACGATGCCATTGCTAGTCAAAATTTGAACGCTTGAAGGCAGTTGTATGAATAATTCAGGAACTACTGTCACGCCAAGACCAATTCCAACAGAACAGGCTATAATCATAGAATTATCTTGAGAATCCGTAACAACAGTGCTCAACATTTTAATACCTTGTGCAATAACCATACCAAACATCGCAATCATCGCTCCTCCGAGAACTGATGGAGGAATGATCGTTGTCACAGCAGCAATTTTCGGAACAAATCCAAGCGTCACCAACATAATAGCTGCAATGAAGATAATTTTTCGTGATTTAACACCAGACATTTGAATCAGACCGACATTTTGTGAAAAAGCAGTGTACGGGAACGAGTTAAAAATACCACCAAGAACAATGGCTAATCCCTCTGCACGATACCCTTTTGCTAAATCTTTTTCTTTAATGTTCTTTTTTGTAATGTCTCCAAGCGCAAAGTAAACGCCTGTCGATTCGACTAGTGACACCATCGCCACTAAAATCATTGTTAAAATAGCAGGTAATTCAAATGTCGGCATTCCAAAGTAAAAAGGCTCGACCATATGGAAGTACGAGGCATTGGCAATAGGAGAGAAATCCACTTTCCCAAGCAAGGTAGCAGCAATTGTCCCAACGACCAATCCTAAAAGAATCGCGATAGCTTTCATAAAACCGCTAGAGAATCTAAATAGAAAAACGATAAACAACAGCGTTCCAAAAGACAAAGCAATATTGGCTAGTGAACCGAAATCACTGGCACCTTGTCCGCCGCCCATATTGTTGATTGCAACCGGAATTAACGTAATTCCGATTATGGTAACGACCGTACCCGTAACGACTGGTGGGAAGAAACGAACAAGACTTCCAAAAAATCCACTGATCAAAACGACAAATAATCCAGAAACAAGAATAGCACCATAAATAGCGGATATGCCATATTGTCCCCCAATAGCAATCATTGGTCCAACTGCTGTAAACGTACAGCCGAGCACTACCGGAAGTCCGATACCGAAGAAACGGTTGCTGACAATTTGAAGAATCGTCGCTACCCCACAAAGTAAAATATCAATGGCAACCAAATACGTTAGCTGTTCTGGCGTCAGTCCAAGTGCTTCTCCAACGATTAGCGGAACTAATACCGCTCCTGCATACATCGCTAATACATGCTGAAATCCTAAAGCCGTTTCGCCCAGCATCTTCTTCATTGCGTGTTAGCCTCCCCGAAAAATGACACTGTCCCATTCTCCAAAGACTCAATATTCGCCAATGTTTCCACGCGGATGCCACGTTCACGAAGCAATTTGCCTCCGGGCTGGAACCCTTTTTCAATAACGATACCGATGCCTGCAAGTTTAGCACCTGATTGTTCAACGATATCTAATAATCCAAGAGCTGCTTGACCATTAGCAAGAAAATCATCCATTACTAGGACTACATCATCTTGTTGAATAAAATCTTTTGATACAGAAATATCGTTAGTTTCATTTTTAGTGAATGAGTGGACACTAGCTGTGTACATATGATCAACCAATGTTAGCGATTTACGCTTTCTTGCAAATACGGCAGGTACGCCTAAAACTAACCCCGTCATCATCGCAGGTGCAATACCCGAAGACTCCAACGTTAAAATTTTTGTGATGCCATCATTTTTAAAACGCAATGCAAATTCTTCTCCAATTGCTTGCATTAATGGTGGATCAATTTGATGATTTAAAAATGAATCTACTTTTAATACCGATTCCGACAAGACTTTGCCGTCCGATAAGATTTTGTCCTGCAATTTTTTCATAACCGTCAGCTCCCTTTCTGTCACGGCTGAAGGCATGAAAAAAAGCCCTCAGAACGTGCATCCATCCATATCATGAGTGGAGCAATGTCCTTCGAGCTTGAATTCGAAAGGAAACAACAAGAATAGACACCTAAAAAGGCCCAATCCTTCTGTTTCGTTGCTTCTCATAGTCAGTTTATTTAAGGTAAACTGGTAGAAACTTGCGAGCCATATTCTCGCTGTTATATGAGTGAATCGTATTTGAATGGTCTTATTATAGCACGCTACTGTAGCTTTTCAAGCGAGCCTCGATTTAAAAAAGTATTCCTTTTTTTCAGATAAAAGCAGTATCTAGTGTTGATAAATAGTTATCTAGTTCCTAGTAAATCATTTCTGGATTTTTTGGGATACTTCACTTTTATAACTAGAAAAAGATGGCTGTTGAGTTAGCAGCCATCTTTTCTCTATTAATTATTAATATACTTCTCAAACACATCTCCGAAATCTTTCACGTGGTATTGGTTGCGAACGGAAGTCATCCACGTAAAACCAAAATCAGTAAGCTTCGAATATTCGTCTCCTAACGCAACTTCACCCACTCGCGAGTTTTGTAAAATGGTAACGGCCTTGTTCAAGCTGTCATTTGCCATATTGATAATAATTTCGTTTTCGTGTGTGCTTTCAGCAATTCTCAATAACGATTTGTAAAGGTCCGTTAACCGATTTGCCTGTTGTTTTTGAACATCAATTTTAAAAGGCAGCGTTCCTACAGCAAAGGCAAGTTCAATATCCAAGTCGATTTTCCCAGCAGTTTCGAGAACAACATTTGAAATGGTGTGCTGAGAATAAGGGAAACGTCTTAATGTTCGTTTAGACGACATTGCACTTTCACCATCAACGTGAATGATTGCGAGATTTGTAAAGCAATATTCATCCGCCTTGGTCTTAATTAGAAAATAGATTTTCTCTCCGTCTTCGTGCATCACGTAGTCGTCAGAATCCGTTTTATCGAAATCTTGCGGGTCAATTATTTTTCCTATGTCCGATAAGCCAAGTGCTTCTGAAGCCATTTTTTTAAACATTTTACTCGTTCCCCTTTGCCTGTAAAGTAATAGTCGTTCGAGTTGATTTTATCAAAAAAACGAGCAGAGCGACATAATTATCCAGCTCTTCTTTTAGCTGGTTTCTTGAAAAAAAGGTTCTATATCGATCGAACTAAAGGAATAGTTTTACCTCATTGCGTAAGAAATCATCAAACCATAGAGCACAATGGAATCACTGTTTCCATTTACTATCGTTCACATTTATTGAATTTGTTCTTCAGTTCTTCTGTCCACTTTATAAGTGAACTCTACCTCTACTTTTTTACCTGCAGCTAGATGTACACGAAATTCCAGTTTATTGGACTGCTTTAATTCGTAATCATGACTAGACGATTCCATCTGCCAGATCTGTTCGAAAACCTGATGAGTCACTTCGATTCGTACAGATTCCGATTTTTTATTTTGCAACTTGTACACATAAGTCACGTAGTCAAAATGTCCACTTCTGCTGCGTTTTTTCTCCCGGCTTTCACTACTGATATCAAAAGCTTTTCCGATAGCTAACGATACTTTTTGCTGATTCGTTTTGTGGGTCATAGCATCTTCTCCGATGAACTCCATTTCGTCATTACTGTCTTGCTCATATACTTTAACTATTCCTTTAGGTAGCGGAACACCTAGCTTGTTGTCCACGTTATTGTAAAACTCCACACGAACTTCTGCCTGCTGACTACCCGATTCAACTTTATAGACCTTTCGGAAATCTACTCCTTGTATTTTCATCAATCTGATTTGCTTTGTTTGATCCTGTAAAATGGTCACGGGGCGGGCCATACTATACATGTGGTAATCCTCGAAAGTGTGCTCTTCAAAAAAAGACTCCTGTTCCTCTGTAGCTGCAAATAGCCGCGCTTGTGCATGCAACGGGTGTGCCTCTTTGTATCGATTTACGTTTCCTGAAGTCAACTTGAGTCGGCTTTCGAAAAAATCGATCCCACTATCATTAGAAAGTTGAATCCAACTCGTGAGATTTAAATAAGATCCACGGATTTCCGCGACGTAGTTTGCTTGCCATTTTAATCCTTTTGTTAAATAAGAAATCCCCACTTCAGTAGCCGTTTCAACTGCCACGATCTTACATACTAACGTCGGTCTCATCAAAAGCCCCTCCGGCAGCGAAGGTAGGATCAACTGTCCAATCGGATCAATAGTGATTTCTCCGGTATCGAGTTGTTCCACAATAATGTTACCTGACGTGCTCAATAAACGAACTTTTATCGCTTCACCCAATTCTGCATTGTTTACAGTAATAACCTGACCGATATACCAGTCTAAGATTTTTTCTTTGCTAATGAAGTTGGTACTATACGTTTTTTCTAGTACTTGGAGCCCTTCGATCAATACGGAATCTGCTTCAATCTCTGAAGCGACATCCAAAAATTGAATGTCAGTCACTGCTTTGTTTTCTGGAACCATCCGCTTTTCTTTGACCATTCCAAATCCATCGTTATAAACAGTCAAACCTGAAGACGTCACTTGTTGGCGTGTTGATTGAAATTTCATCCAAATCTCCCCTTCCAAATCCAACTTGTCTAGCGGTTAAAATACGCTCTTACATAAGCAACGGTTCCCAATCGACATTGTTCTGTCAGAGGAGATTTTTTCGGATGCACGAGTTCTCCATACAGCAATTCTCCTAAAAATCTCAACTCTTCTTGGTACCACTGGTTTTTTTGGTGATCATAGACATCTATTTTGACATAAATCGCTGTTTCTCGTTCCACAAAATCGGTAACAGTAATTTGGCAGTCCATGTTGGTTCCTCCCGTTTTTTACTCTTCACTTTCCTTGTATTCTACCACCTCTCTCGATGATTGGCTTTTCATTTTTAATGATTGAATTTTTCTCCATCAAAAAAGACTCAGAGCTTTCACTCGAGTCTTTGTTCTTAAAATAAACCAATCGCTTTGCCATTATTTGTTACATCCATCTTCAAAGCAGCAGGTTTTTTTGGTAAACCTGGCATTGTCATAATGTCGCCTGTTAGGCACACTAAAAATCCTGCGCCTAGTTTCGGCATAATTTCTCGTATGGTAATCGTAAAGCCTTCAGGACGACCTAATAATTTAGGTTGATCTGATAATGAGTATTGCGTTTTCGCCATACAAATCGGCAATGAATCCCAGCCGAATTTTTTCAATTCAACTAACTGCTTTTGCGCAACATCAGACAACTGAATGCCTGCTCCTCCGTAAACCTTTTGAACAATCGCACGAAGTTTGTCTTCAAATAGATCTTCTTCTTTATAAAGATAATGAAAGTCTGTTGGACGCTGCAATTCTTGTTTGACTAGCCTGGCTAAAGCAATTCCACCTTGCCCGCCCTTTTCCCATACTTCCGTCAGTGCAATGGCAACGCCTTCGATTTTTGCCCAGTCTAACACGACAGCTAACTCTGATTCGCCATCTCCAGCAAAGCGATTGAGTGCTACGACGGGTTCAATTCCGAATTGACGGATTGTGTCTACATGCTTCGCCAAATTGACCATACCGCGCTTGACGGCATCTGCATTTTCTTCTGACAACAGATCCTTTGTCACACCACCGTGCATTTTAAGCGCACGAACAGTTGCTACAATTACAACCGCATCCGGATGAAATCCACCTTTTCTGGATTTAATGTGCATGAATTTCTCAGCACCTAAATCTGCACCAAACCCTGCTTCTGTCACTACGATGTCCGCTATTCTTCTAGCTGTGTTCGTTGCAATGAGCGAGTTGCAGCCATGTGCAATATTGGCGAATGGTCCGCCATGTATAATAGCGGGCGTCCCTTCAATTGTCTGAACCAAGTTGGGCTTAAAGGCATCTTTCAACAATAAAGTTAACGCTCCTTCAACTTCAAGGTCTCTGACAGTTACCGGCTCTCTATCGTAAGTATACCCAATCACCATTTGTGCGAGTCGCTCTTTCAAATTCTCTAGCGAAGTCGCTAAACACAAAACCGCCATAATTTCTGAGGCTACAGTGATGTCAAAGCCATCTTGACGTGGCACGCCTTGTCCAGGTCCACCAAGACCAATCGTTACTTGGCGTAGCGCGCGGTCATTGATGTCCAATGCTCTCTTCCACGTAATGCGACGCGGATCAATATTGAGGGTATTGCCTTGGTGTAAGTGATTATCAAGAAACGCAGCTAATGAATTATTGGCTGACGTGATGGCATGGATATCTCCCGTAAAATGCAAGTTTATATCTTCCATCGGTAGCACTTGTGCAAAGCCACCACCCGTTGCACCACCTTTTACACCCATGACCGGACCTAAAGATGGTTCACGGAGAGCCACTGCCACTGATTCATCCAATTGTTTAAAAGCATCCGCCAAACCTACCGTTACAGTAGACTTCCCTTCTCCAGCAGGTGTCGGACTAATTGCCGTTACTAGTACGACTTTCCCTAATTTTTCAACAGGTGGCAACTGATCTACATTGATTTTCGCTTTAAAATTCCCGTATAATTCCAAGGCTTCTTTAGAAATGCCCGCTTGTTCGGCAATTTCCAAAATCGGCAGTATAGTCGCTTTGCTCGCAATCGATAAATCAGTAAACGCCATGAATAAAATCCCAACTTTCAATTTTTTTATTTAGTATAACCTGTTTTTCAATAAAACAAAAAATAACCGCTTTTCTATCTTTCAGAAAAGCGGTTGATATGCACCGGTAAACAGAGAAGAATCCTTTAGTCTCTAAGATTTACAGACAGTTAAAATGTTGACTTTTTTTAAAAAGTAAATCTTGCATCAAAATCGCAAATCTCCGATAATGGCCAGTTCCGGAAAGTCTTCCTCCATTATTGCCAATAAACTATTTTCCTCTAGCTGATCATATAGCTCTTCTTCATCAGCTTTTTGGATTGTTTCCAAGCCTTCTGTTAGATCATGAAATTTCAGAATGTATTTTCTCTGATCGTCTTTAGTCAATACATAGACATCAAACGGCTTGTATTTTTTCACTTCACCCACATCTTGATGTTCCACGATTGATGCCGCGTCTAATTTATCGAAATGACTATAAAGAAAAGCTTCAGAACGTTTTTCTTCGGCTGAGATAAAACTCATCTTTGCGTAATGCCGGTTGATAAAGCGTTCCGACAAGCGTTGGTGGAACGAAATGGTTTCCCATTCCACATCGTTGCTGTACTTTTCAATAAAACGTTCCGATAAGACTTGGTGACGTGTAACGAGTAGCCAATCTACTTGATTTGCATGTCGATGAATTAACGGCATCGGCAAGTACTGATAGCGGCTCAGTTCATGCCACGCTAATTTGTTCTGATGCCTCTCCATAAACGCCGGCGACAAGCCCTTGGAATTCGCCAATTGTTGCTTCATGGAGACAAACTTCCAGTAGTCTCCAGCATCAAACGGTTTGCCTTCTTTTTCAACTAGCTTTTGCTGTTTTTTGCTGAGTTGTTCTACATTAATCGGCTGCCATTTCTTTTTAGTCCCATAATTTTCGATAAAACGTTCCGAAAGTTTTTGCGCTTTAATAATATCTTCCCAAAACAAGCGACTTCTATACTTCTGTATGAAACTCTCGGATAATTCTTGATAGCGTGAAATCAGCTGCCAGTTAACTTGATCTAAATTTTCTTTAATAAAGTTCTCTGACAAGGATTCTTCTTGGCAAATTTGACTCCATGGAATCGAGCGTTTATCTTTCAAGTTTTTTGCTTCCATTAGTTCTGCTAAAGAATTAAACATAGTAACCACTCTCTCTTTACAGTTTGTTACTGTCCATACTAACATGCCTTTCCGCGAAAAACTCACAATAGACATAGCAAAACCCTTGCCTCTAGAAATAGAGGCAAGGGTTTTGCTATACGTCCTTATTCACTACTTTTTCATTTTAGCAATTGCTACAGTACATCTCGAAATACAAATCAATTTTTCAACTTCATCAACGATTTTAATATCCCAAACCATAGTTGTGCGTCCTTTATGGAGTGGCGTACCGATGGCGGTTACTATTCCGTCCTGCTTACCGCGCAGATGGTTGGCATTGATTTCTAACCCTACAGCGATTTCCGTTTCCTGATCGATTAAATTCCACGTTCCCATACTCGCAACCGTTTCAGCCAATACTACGGATGCACCTCCATGCAATAGCCCAAAAGGTTGATGAGTCGCTGCATGGACAGGCATCGTCGCTATGACTTTTTCTGGAGTAACCTCGGTTACTTCAATTCCTAATGCACCTAAAATAGTTTCTTTCATTGATTTCATTTGCACGTTAACATTCTCCTTGTCTGTATATCCCCTAGTTATTGTTATCCCTATTTATCGTCTTTGGCATAAAGTTCACGCAACAGAAATTTCTGTATTTTACCGCTGGCATTTCGTGGCAGTTCATCGACAAACTGGTAAGATCTGGGCCGCTTAAAGCGTGCAAGGTTGTTGTTATCGAGGCAATACTCTTCCAATTTCTCTTCAGTGAGTGATGTGTCTTTTGCAACAATAAATGCCATCACTGCTTCGCCCCATTTTTCATCGGGAATCCCTAAAACCGCAACATCTTGAACCATGTCGTGTTCATGAAGAGCATCTTCCACTTCACGCGGATAAATATTTTCTCCACCGCTAATAATCATGTCGTCAACTCGATCGGACACAAACAAATAGCCATCTTCATCCATATACCCTAAATCACTCGTATGGTACCACCCTTTATATAGCACACGGGCCGTTGCCTGCGGACGATGGAAATAACCACCCATCATGCTCGGTCCACGAACAATAATCTCTCCCACCTCAAATGCTGCTAATTTGTCATCGGGTTCAGAAGAACCTTGTTCTTGTGTCCGAACGATTCGAATTTCGTGGTTAAAAGCCGGTTTTCCAGCTGAGCCTGCTTTTGTCAACTGTTCATCTTCAGCAAGAAAGGTAATCGCTGGTCCCATTTCCGTTTGACCATAAGCTTGGATCAATGCAATTCCCAGTACTTCTTTAACTCGCTTTACGAGTACAGGCGCCATCGGAGCTGCTCCATACAGCCCGCGCTGCAAAGTTTTCACTTTAGATGCGGCTCCTTCTAATTCGGTCATCATGCTCCACATTGTCGGCACAGCAAACATAACCGTAACTCTTTCGTTTTCAATGGTCTCGATTGCCGTCTGCGGATTAAATTGATGCATGATAATACTTGAAGCGCCGGCCTGAACGCGTGGAATAACGCAGCAATGTAATTCTGCACAATGAAACATGGGTGCGACGACTAACCCCACATCATTCTTCGTATACTTTAACATTGCAATGCATGTCATACTTTGTTCCGCCATGTTGCGGTGGTAGTGAATTACTCCTTTTGGTCGTCCTGTTGTGCCACTTGTATACATAATCGCGTAAATATCCATTTCATCTACTTCTACAAGCGGATCTGTTGCAGACGCCGCATTGACTTGTTCCCGATAACTTATTGCGTAAGTAGGAACCGTATCGTCTATAAACCAAAATTGAATACTCGGAAACTGGGAAGCTATTTTCTCAACTGTATCTTTTAAAGCTTCTTCAAAAAGAACAATTTCTGGTGTCGCGTCATTTAGAATATAGGCTAACTCTTCGGGCTTCAAACGAAAATTAATGGGGTTGAAAACGGCTCCTATCTTTGCACAAGCAAATAAAGCAGTAGGCAATTCACTATTATTGAAAAGAAAACTTGAAACACGATCTCCTTTACAGACACCTGCAGCAATTAGCGCATTTGCTAAACGATGAACTTCATCACTCCACTGTGAATAGGTCCATCTTTTCTCTCTTCTCATATCTATCAGCGCTTCTTTATTTGGATACATGCTTACTGTCTGATCGAATACTTTGCCAAGTGTTGCATACATTTTGTGCTCCTCCTTTTGATGAAACCATTTGTTCTATCAAATTAACTATATGATGTCAGAAAAAAACCAATATTGCAACAACTCTAAATCTATCTTAAATCAAGGCATTAACTGGACGATGTTTATATCACCTGTCGCTATTGCAAACGATTAATTTAATATGTTTTTTTGCAATAAACAATCATTTAACAAGAGCTATTAACTTTTATTAAAACTGACCGATATTATTTTGTGTAGGACCTCCGTCTGCCTGTAATTCTTCAACTAAACATTCCTTATTTAAAGATTTAAAATCAAATTATCATTACTTTTATTTTTGTAACACAAATGTAATATTGATTCTTATTGCCTATATTGAATTAATTATATAGAATTAAGAAAATTACAAAAACAATAGACTAAATAAATAAGATTAGAAAAAGGGGCTTGAGAATGAGAAGAGTTATTTTTACTTTAGTTGCTGCTACTGCATTATCGATGGCGATCGGGGCTTCCAACACAGAAGCAAGCACATATACCGTTAAACCAGGAGACACATTATGGAAGATCGCTTCTAGTAATAAGATTTCAGTTGATCAGCTGTTATCGTGGAATAAGTTACCATCTACTTCGATTCATCCAAATCAGACCATTAAAGTCGCAGCTACTTCGGCTACCGCTCCACCAAAAAATACCGGAACTAAAGCACCAGTAATCTCTACTAGTACATATACAGTCAAAGCCGGGGACACTTTGTCACAGATAGCTCGAATTCACAGTACCAACGTGAGCTCTATTCAAAAATTGAATCAGCTACCTGATAGCAATATACGTCCCGGCCAAAAGCTAACAGTCAGCGGCAAGGCGCAAGCTAATACACCAACAGTTGCTAAACCCAATACATACCGCGTAACGAGTGGAGACACATTAACAACTATTGCAAAGCGGCACGGTGTTTCCGTTTCGCAATTAATGAGTTCTAACAGCTTAAAAACAAGTTCGATTCGTCTGGGCCAAGTTTTGATAATTGATGGCAGTTCAGCCACTGGTCAACTGGTCACTGTTTCGAAACCAACTACTACTGCACCTAGTTCTGGAGCCATTTCTACAGTTATTGCTATAGCCAACTCTTCATTAGGTACCCCTTATAAATGGGGAGGAGCTGCACCAGGTGGATTTGATTGTAGCGGCTTTATTTATTACGCATACAATCAGGCAGGATTCAACGTTCCGAGAACCAGTACAACAGGCTTTGACGCAATTTCTTCTCCTGTGAGTTCTCCACAAATTGGCGATTTAGTCTTCTTTAAAAATACGTATCGGGCCGGAATTTCACATATGGGTATTTTTATTGGGAACAATAGCTTTATTCACGCAGGTGGCGATCGTGTTCAAGTGACAAGTCTCAATGACAGCTACTGGGGTTCACACTTCGATAGCTTCCAACGCCTAAATGTTACGAAATAAAAATAGAAACAGTACCGGTCCAACCGGTACTGTTTTTTTGCACACATTCAACGGCTCATTAGAATAGAAACTCCTTAATTATAGTTATTATCATTTAGTATTGATTTTAATTTAAAGGGTGATATGATTAGAAGTGTAGTGTTTATATTAAAATAGAAAATGAGGTGTTCGATTTATGACTACGAACAAAACAGGTTTAACAACTAGCTGGGGGGCTCCAGTAGGAGACAACCAAAATTCTCAAACCGCCGGACAACGCGGTCCCATTCTTTTGCAGGACGTTCATCTTCTTGAAAAGCTTGCACATTTCAACAGAGAACGTATTCCTGAGCGTGTAGTTCATGCAAAAGGAACAGGCGCACACGGTTATTTCGAAGTAACTCAAGACGTTTCAACATATACGAAAGCGGCTTTTTTATCGGAAGTTGGTAAGAAAACAGAGATGTTTGCACGCTTTTCAACTGTTGCTGGTGAACTAGGCTCAGCGGATACAGTTCGCGACCCACGTGGCTTTTCTTTAAAGTTCTACACAGAAGAAGGAAACTATGATTTAGTCGGTAATAATACGCCAATCTTCTTTATCCAAGACGCGATTAAATTTCCAGACTTTATCCACACACAAAAGCGCGATCCACGTACTCACTTGAAAAACCCTAACGCAGTGTGGGACTTTTGGTCATTGTCACCAGAATCATTGCACCAAGTAACTTATTTGATGGGTGACCGCGGAATTCCCGCTACACTTCGTCATATGCACGGTTTTGGAAGCCATACATTCAAATGGACCAACGCTGAAGGTGAGTCGGTTTGGATCAAGTACCATATGTTAACTGAACAAGGCATTCAAAACATCACACAAGAAGTTGCTGACAAAATCGCTGGCGAAAATCCTGATTTCCATACAGAAGACCTTTTCAATTCAATTGAAGAAGGCGACTTCCCTGCTTGGAAAATGTATGTACAAGTTATGCCTTTAGAAGATGCCAACACATACCGCTTTGATCCATTCGATGTGACTAAAACATGGTCTCATAAAGACTATCCACTAATGGAAGTTGGCCGCATGGTACTTAACCGCAACCCCGAAAATTATTTTGCTGAAGTTGAGCAAGCTACTTTCTCTCCAGGCACTTTGGTTCCGGGTATCGACGTATCTCCAGACAAAATGCTTCAAGGCCGTTTGTTCGCATACCACGATGCACATCGCTACCGTGTAGGCGCTAATCACCAAATGCTGCCAATTAATGCAGCGAAAAACCAAGTGAATAATTACCAACGCGACGGCCAAATGAACTTTGGCAACAACGGTGGTGGTTCTGTCTACTATGAGCCGAATAGTTATGGGGGTCCTACTGAAACTGCAGCTGCTAAACCAGCTCCACTTGAAGTATCTGGGGTAACTGATTCGGTGCCTTATTACAAAGAGGATTATTACACACAGCCAGGCGATCTTTACCGCTTGCAAAGTGCTGAAGAACAACAACGTCTTGTTGCAACTTTCGTCGGCGGCTTAAATGCTGTTGACAAAGAAGACATTAAACTTCGTCAAATCAGCCATTTGTATAAAGCAGATGCTGAATTTGGGACACGCGTTGCTGAAGGTCTTGGTCTTGCGGTTCCAGATCTTACAGAAATAAAATAAGTACTTGATAATATCGTTTCTATTTTCTCAATTAGCCGTTTATCCAAAATGTGGATAAACGGCTTTTTATTGTTTTTAAACCTAAAAAAAGACCATTGCTGGCCTTTTTTCTACTCTTCAATTTGATCGGCTAGATTATTAGCGATAATTTCTGCCAGATCGGAGCCATTTTGAATACATGCTCCGATTCCGACACCAAAATAAGAGGAACCTGCTAATTTAATACCCGGTACCAATTCTTCCATTTTCAATTCTAACGCACTAAGAGCTGTTTTATGGCCCATGTGATAATTTGGCATTAAGTTTTTCCAACCAGTCACTTCGACAGCCAAAGGTACATCTTCAATTCCTAAGCTTTTGCGGACATCTTCCATCGCTACCGCTGTCAATCCTTCTTTTGTTAAACTCTTTAACCTACCGTAAGATGGGTGTGAACTCTTGTAAAATAGGCGCACGAGTAATTTATGGTTTGTGGACGTATGACGCCACTTCCGACTCGTCCACGTACAAGCATTGCAATGCAAATCACTTTCCTGCGACACAATGAATCCCGTCCCATCTTCAGGCAGTCGATCATCTGGAATATCAAATCCAAGATAGACACTAATCAAGGACGAATTCAGAAACTCATCAAATTCCGTGTCCAGCTCCGCTATTTCTAAAAGTTGCTGCGCTACTTGATGAGGCGTTGCTAAAATTACATAATCTGCTTCTATTGTCTCGCCGTCTTCAAGCTCTATTCGGTAGTGTGCTGCTTCTTTTTTGACGGCTTTGGTTCCAACTCCCTTAATTATACGGGCATGTTGTAACTTATTTTCCAATTCGTCGATTAACACCTGCATACCGCCATCAAATGAGATAAATTTTTTATTGGCCGCACCTTGGAAAAATTCTTTATTGGCTTCGAATCCTTTTATGATACTGCCATACTTATTTTTGTAATCAACCAAATAAGGTAATGTCGATGCCAAGGTCAATTCATGAAGGTTTCCAGAATAGACTCCCGATAACACAGGCGCAATCTGATTTTCAACCAATTCTTTCCCTAAGAAAGCTTCGAGAAAATCCCCAATTGAGCTATCCCGCGTAAAGCTTTCGTTCATACTATTTAAATCTTCTAACGCTCTCTTTTTGCCGTCGTCAGAAACAAGCGTTGAACTAAACAAAGCCTCTTTACTCATCGGAATACCAAAAACAGTATCTTTCGGAATAGCATGCAGGACATTATTGGCATATAAATATGAAATTCCTGTGCCGTTGTAAACCATCCGTTTTTCCAAGCCTAACTCTTCTATTAGTGGCAGAACACTGGCATGACGTGCAACGATAGAATCTGCCCCGACTTCCATTACAAATTCCGAGTCTTTCACTGTTTTGATCTTCCCGCCTAATTGTTCCTTTTCTTCAATCAGTACTAACTCCATATCGAGATGTTCTTTCAGGTTTAGTTTTTGTAAATAATACATTGCGGAAAGACCCGTAATTCCCCCGCCGACTACAACAATTTTTTTCAACTCAATCCACTCCTTGCCTATACTTATATTCTACCAACACTTTCAGTTGTCAGCCTAATTGTTCATGTCTTTTTTGATACACTTTTAATCTCTCTGCGTGTTAGGATAAAGAATAGATAACCGCATTTTTTGCGAAAGGGAGAGACGTTTAATGATGAACGCTATTGATCAGAATATCATAGAAAGACGCTCCATTAAGAAATTTAAGGATGATGCGATCAACGTGGAAGAAATTATCGAACTGCTGAATGTCGCCAAATGGGCGCCTAACCATAAAGTTAATGAGCCGTGGCGCTTTCAATTGTATACAGCTGCTGGGAAAGAAAAATTCGTTGAAGCTTTTATGGAAGCCATGCGAACGCCAGAAGGTGAAATTCCACCAAAAGCGCTAAACAAAGCCGACTACTTCCGGAGTATTCCACTTCATTTGGTTGTCGTTATGCCTGAAGATCCAAGGCAACGAAGATGGGACGAAGACTACGGTGCAGTTTCATCGATGCTTCAAAATTTCCAACTGGCTGCATGGCAACGCGGCATTGGTATGATTTGGCGTTCTAACGACTGGATCTACAACCCTATATTCCGTGAAGCCCTTGGTGTAAAACCAGGCGAAAAAATTATCGCTACTATGATGATTGGGTACCCTGCTCATATTCCGGCAAAACAACAACGCACTGATATCCGTGAAAAACTGACAATTATTAGTGAATAGCATCGTTAAGCTTGTTTTCTAAAACTTCTCCAATTATTGGGGTAGTTCACTTTTTTAATATTGAAAAGTATATTTTTTATGAATAATGGTAAGTTAGCCACTTATTTAACCCGATATAAAAGAGATGCTGCAGCCTGCAACATCTCTTTTTATTTGCAACAACTCGGACACGATCAATAAAATTAAAATTCCTACTACTATTTACTAATTAGTGGAACTATTTCAATTAGTAACGGTCTTATAGAGAAAGAGCGTAGAGTCTAAAAAAAGGGTGAAGGTATTATGAAAGCTGCATGGATAATCCTTATCTACCTATCTGTTTTCGGTTTGTCTATTTATTTATATGCCACACAACTAAACGGCCCTGCAACTGAACTACATCAACGACTTTTACCTGTCGAGATCAAAACAGTCCGGTCAGGTACGACTGACGATGAGCTTCAGAAAATTGTTCGAGAAGCAAAGAAAACTGAAGAGGTTCTCTCAATCGCAGGCATGCAACATAGCCAAGGCGGACAGACAGTTTATCCGAACGGTATCATGATGGATATGAAGCCCTACAACCAAATAGTCAACGTTGATAAAGCAGCAAAAACGGTGACTGTGCAAAGTGGAGCAACGTGGGCAGACATTCAAGAAGCCATCAATCCTTATGGCTTTTCACTAAAGGTAAGTCAATCGCAAAACATCTTCACAGTTGGTGGTTCGCTGAGCGTGAATGCACATGGCTTGGACATTCGAAATGGTGGATTGACTGATACGGTTTCTTCAATGCGTCTAATAGATGCTAACGGGGACATTATCAAACTAAGCCCTACTGAAAATAGCGAGTTGTTTTATGCGGTTCTTGGTGGCTATGGTTTGTTTGGTATTATTCTAGACGTCACACTACAGCTGACTGATGATGAGTTGTACGAAACCGATACGGCAAGCATGTCCTATCGCGATTACCCATCTTATTTCAAGCAACACGTACACAACGATCCCGATGCCAAAATGCACCTAGCTCGAATTTCAATTGCTCCAGAATCTTTTATGGAAGACATGTACACCATTACGTACAAGTCAGCTCAAGATCAACAAAAGCTTGCTCAATACCAAAAGCTGAAAACCGAAAACCTAGTAGCAGTACCAAAATTTTTCTTAGGGCTGTCACGTATTAATGATGCTGGAAAAGACAGCTTTTGGAATGCACAAAAAATCTACACACAACAAATCGATGGCAATCTCGTATCGCGAAACAATGTTATGCGATCCGATTCTGAGTTCATGGAGTACGACAATAGCCGAAGAACCGAAATTTTACAGGAGTATTTTGTTCCTGTAGATCAATTTGAAAACTATATTCCGGCATTAAAAGCAGTGCTTGAAAACAGTCCTGACTTTAATTTAGTAAATGTCACGATCCGTTATGTGGAGAAAAATGAGGATGCCGTTTTATCTTATGCAAAAGAAGACATGTTTTCACTGGTGCTACTCATTAACCAAGGAACCGATCCAAAAAGTGTAAAAGAAACAGAAAAGGTCGTTCAGGATATGATTGATGTGACACTCGCACACGACGGTAGTTATTATTTACCTTATTTCGGCTACCCAACAAAATCTCAAATGCAAGAAGCTTATCCGAGAACCAAGGAATTCTTTGAGTTGAAAGACCAGTTTGATCCGGATCACCGCTTTATGAATCTCTTTTATGAGGAGTATCGGCCATGAACTATAAACGTTTTATTTATTATCAAGGCACAATCGGTATGGCGTCCAGTATGATTTTCCCTTTCTACATTTTACTGATTCGTAATGTTGGCGACAGCTATGCTCAGTTTGGCTGGGCATATGGCTTGTTCGCGTTGACGGCTGCTCTTTGTTATCCGCTGATTGGGAAATACGCTGACCAAGTTGGCGATAAAACGTTACTTTTTGTTTATTCTTGGGGAATGGCGATTCTTTTGCTATTTTTCCCACTAGCTTCTGAAGTTTGGCACGTGTATATTCTACAAGTTCTCATGGGGATGCTGGGTGCTGTCCAGAAAAACTCTGAAAAAACGGTCTTAGCACGCTATGTTACAAAAGAAATGGCTGGCACGCAAATCGGCCACTATCATGTCTGGACTTCTGTCGCTGCAGCTGTTGCTATTATTGCTACGGGTTATCTCGTTGATTTTCTAACGATTGCCAGTATTTTTTATGTAGCATCCGTCATCTTTGCCTGGAGCGGTTTAATGCTAATGAAATTAAAGTCTGTCGAGGTATCATAAGCTGTTGACTATGTTGAATGTAACATCGCCAAACTAAAAGACGTCTATGCACCCATCTTGATGGCTGCATAGACGTCTTTTTAACAGGTAACTAACCTCTTTTTTTAGCTAACGAAGACATCGCTCCCATCGCTCCTGAAAATTCCCCATTATCGAGAAATACAGGAACAGAGCCGCGCAAAATCGTATAGCTTGTCACTACTTCTTTCAGTAACGGATTGTCGATAAAAGAAGAGCCGATATAAACGATGGTCGAGCTTCTACATTGTCGAGCCGCTTGTACACTCACTGTGCTGACTGTTTCACCAACTAGACCAATAACCGTCGCTAATAGCTCTTCTTTCGTCAAATCTTTTGAAATGGCAAACAAGTTTTGTCCAAAGTTACTAGCTGTCAGCTCTCCTGAGATAGGAGGCTCTTTGCCTTCATAGATATGCTTAACTTTCAAATCGATTCGTTCACGGGAACCTTGTCTGGCTAAAGAAACAATTTCGTCGTAGCGGGTAACGCCGGTCAACAAATGGCTCAAGCCAATCAACATTCCTCCACCAACACCCGTGCCGCCCAAACGTTCATGGACATTATCTTGAATGCAGTGGATAGAAGTGCCGGTTCCAACATTCGTCACCAAATAAGCATCTTCTAAACGACCCATCTCTTTGAGAAGAACTTGCACACCTAGATGAGTAGCTTCAAACTCGACCATTTCCTGTGCTGGTTGGTTGAGCAAAGAAACCAGTACGCCCGACCTTCCACCTGTCACACAAACTTCACTGTCACCAAGGCCGTTTACCCAGTCGGCAACTTGCTCAATTTCAGCAATTGGGTGTTTTTCAAAATGGATTTCCCCTTTGTTGGTATACGCCACTTTGATTAACGTACCGCCTGCATCTATTCCAACAATCATTTCCGCACCTGCTCTTTCTCGCATCTCCCTAGAAAAATGCCAGATAATATTATAGACATATGATGAAATTCTACCATACTCATTTATATTATGGGAAAGGTTTCAAATGCGCTCTAGAAATGAAGATTCTTTTCTTCTATAATAGGATGTTAATCACTGAAGTTTAACGGGTATAACATACTCAAGACATGAATGGAATAGAGGAGGAAAAAAGATGGACTATGCACTGTGGCTTTACATAGCACTCGCAATCTTTGTCGTGGCACTGATCATCGCAATTATTGGTGTGGTTATGCTGATAGTAGGCATGAAAGAACCGCTGAAAAAGATGAAAGATTCCGCCAACAATTTAACAGATCGAATGGGCAAACTTCAACTCGAAACAACAAGTCTGTCACACAATGCCAACGAGCTGAAAGAAGATATGCAAATGAAATCCGAAAAAATCACTGCTTTGATGGATGCCGGAAAAGGTACCGTGAACTCAGTTATCGACTTAAATGCTTCAGTGCGGGCAATTACAGGGAATATTGCATCACGCGTAGACCATAATCGAGACAATATTGCGGAAGTTAACCAGTGGAGCAACGGGGCGATGAAGCTACTCGTTGCATTGGAAAACCGCAATATAACCAAAAGAAGCGATGTTACTCATTCTTCAACTTCCTTCTCTGATACTAAACACTATTAGTAAATAAGTAATCGGACGTAAAAAGGCAGCCATTTTGGCTGCCTTTTTCACTACCTCAAAACTGTTTTTATCGCTTTTTTTATTTCTGTTTTTATCGGTTGAACTAGTGATTTCCAGTTGCTAAGGATTTGCGCCATATCTTCTCGTTCACAACGGAAAAATAGACAATACCTTCTTACTCAACAAGTTACTTAGCGCCGGCGCGCCGGCGCGTCCACGGGCTGGGCTTCTTGCTGGAGCTGTGCCCAAAGCGACCGAAGCGGGGGTTCTATTGTTCAACTTATACTGTAGTTAACTTTCTAAAGTCCCACCATTTTTTTGGATATTTACTTGATGAGGAAATGGAATTTCAATACCGTTTGTATCCAACGCCTCTTTAATAGCTTTACGCAAATGGCGCTCTACCGCCCACTGCTCGCCGTTTTTTGCTTTTGCAATAACGCGTAAAGTCACGTCCGACGCACCAAATGCCTGTACCCCAATAACATCAGGTCCTTCAACGATTCCTACGTCTTCGGTTGCCACATGCGTGCAAGCCGCTTGTATGACTGCCATCGCTTCGTCAATGTTTTCATCGTAGGAGATACCAATATCGACTAACGCTCGCATATTGCCACGCGAATGATTGCTGACTGTCATAATGTCCCGGTTCGGAATATAGTTCAAGGTGCCATCGAAACTGCGGATCTTTGTTGTTCTTAGTCCGACTGCTTCCACAATGCCATCGATACTCCCAACCGTTACGTAATCATTAACATCCAGCTGTTTTTCGAGCAATAAAAAGAACCCTGTAACCACGTCACTAACAAGTCCCTGCGCTCCAAAACCTATCGCCAGTCCAATAATCCCCGCGCCCGCAATGAGACTTGCAACAGACAAACCGAATATATTGAATACGGTAGTCACCAATATAAAAATTAAAATGTAAGAGAAAATATTTTCAGATAAGCTCTGAAGCGTTAACGCACGACCTTTTGTAACGTCCCCTTTTACTAACAGCTTATCGAAGAAACGATCTATTAGTTTTTTCCCAATCGCTCTTACTAAAACAAAAGCAACTAAAATCCCAATAATTTGAGCTGCAATTACTCCTGCGCCAAAAAGAAGCGCTTCCCAATCAAAATTCTTAACATCTAACAAAAAATCATCCCTTCTTTTTTGTGGTAAAGCACTATCTTTATACCACAATCGTATTCCATACTCATATTCCTTTATAACATAGATGGAGAGTTGATTTCATTTCTGGGTAATGTTTTTTGGTTTCTTTTCTTTTGCAAACTCTTTACTTACCGTATCTTCAGTAATATATTGCGAGAAGTTTAGTTTGTCTCCTAAAATGAGAGTTTCAATCTTATACATAAGCTACCTCAAACAAGATAACAGATAGAGTATCAACTTGCACTTCTTGAAATGAATAGTATCTTACAAATTAGCGACTACTGACATATGTGTCTATTATCTTTGAACACTGAAATTGTTGATACACCCCTAATCAATCTACAATTAATCCACTGAACAAGCTTAAAACAGTTCTTTTGACCTTCTTTACATGCAAAAAAAAATAAAAAAATCTTCTTTTACTTTAAATCGGGATTATTCGATTTCAATATTCATTAGGAAATCATATATCGCAAAAAAATACCTATTTCAAATTAGGTATAAAACTCATATAATTAGTTACTAATACCGAATACAATAAGCATATGTATTCACTCTACCTATACTATAATTATTAAATTTCTTTGAAAACTTCAATTAGATAGATGCAAGTCTTTTTCAATAGTGACAAAAGAATTGCACCTATTTTAATGATTACAACTATCCATTCCTTTAACTGTATTTACGTTATTTGAAAGTCTTTAGCAATGTTTTTAACACATTAAAGTAAATTTGAGATTGGTGGGTATGATTACGTATGCAAAATACAGAGTTACAACTATACAAATCAACCGAAATACTAGGAGACTTCATCATTATCCTTAGTAGTGATGGCATCATTGTCCATTCCAGTCAAAATTGGAAAAAATATTGTCAGAAGCATCAAACGGAAAATGCTCTTTGGGAAGTTGGAGAAAACTACTTTAATAGCTTAGAAAAATCGAATAACTTTAACGAACTTCAGTGTTTAAAAGATGTCTTAACTGGAGTCGAAGAAGAAAAATTTCAGTTATCCTTATTTTATACACAGGAAAAAATAGATTATTTATCTGTGCATTATCAACAGTTTTTATTCACTAATAATTCAAAGGGAATTATTTTGCATAAACAATTGGTAACGAATAAACCCGCAACCCCTTCTTTAGACACAGAAGTTATTCTTGAAAATATGACGGATGCCTTTTTTCTTCTAGACGATCAAATGAAGTTTTACTTTTTAAATTCAGAGTCAGAAAAGGTTTTTCAATGCAAAAAAGAAGACATGATTGGTCGTACCCTTTGGAACTGTTTTCCTGCAGCTGTTGGAACTGAATTTTATTCAAAATGTAATCACGCTATGGAAAAACGAGTTACTGTTCAGTTTAAAGAATTCTATGCTCCGTTAAATAATTGGTTCAATGTCAAAGCATCCCCGGTTAGAGATGGTGGGTTGGCTGTATATTTCCAAAAAAATAATAGTGACTATAACATAGAAGCCGAACGCCAAAAGATTCCCTATACCGATTATTTAACTAATTGGCCGACTCGTACAAAGTTTGAGGAGGAACTAGAAAAAATTCTATATGAAAAGAAAACTTTTTCTCTCTTTTATATCAACTTAGATAACTTCAAATACATCAATACACTTTATAACCATCGAACAGGTGACGAAATCATCAAAAGCATAGCGAAAAATTTGGAGAAACTACTTGATCAGAAAGATTTAGTTGGACGCCTCGACGGTGACGAACTAGTCTTTCTTCACTTGCATCGAGGAGACGAAAACATTATACACTTTGCAGAAAAGGTTAGAGAACTCTTTACCCATCCTATCGTTCTAGAAGATCTCCGCTCAATTACGGTGAACGCGAGTATTGGTGTCTATTCTTATTTACAAGGTAGCTATAGTGTTGAAAATCTAATTTCTTTCTCAGAGACCGCTATGCGTGCTGCTAAAAAGCAAAACGGTTCTTCTTGCTGCTTTTTCCAGCCAAGTATGAGAGTTGATTTGAACCGACGACTAGTAATTGAAAAGAGCTTGTCAGGAAATGTAAAAGAACTTGGTTTCTACTTTGTCGTTCAACCGCAAATTAATTGTGATACCGGTGAACTTGTCGGTGTTGAAGTACTGTCAAGATGGAATCACCCAACACTCGGACCTATTTCCCCGATTGAATTCATTACGATCGCAGAAGAAACAGGTACTATTTCAAATTTAACAAACTGTCTGCTGAAGGATGTCTTTTCTTTTATTAATTGCACAAAAAATCAGGGTGACATTTTCCCTAAAACTGCTATTAATGTGACAGCATCCTTACTTTCAAGTAAAACATTCTTTAAAGAGTTGTTTCTACTTATGGAGCAAAATCAGATATCCTCTGAACAAATTGAAATTGAAATTACCGAAAGTGTAGAATTGACCTATTCGGAAATCACTCTGGCTAACTTGATAACTTGTCAGTCAAAAGGTATATCAATTGCTTTAGACGATTTTGGCACTGGCTTTTCGATGCTATCGTATTTAATGGACTATCCAATCGATAAAATTAAACTAGATAAATCATTTGTTAGCAAGATTGGTCAGGATGAAAAATCCGAAGCTGTTCTCAAATCTCTTATTCAATTTGTAAAAGGGGTTGGCTGTACATTACTAGCAGAAGGCGTAGAAACACAAGAAGAATCTCTATTTTTACAAGCGAATGGATGCCCTATTCACCAAGGCTACTTTCACGATAAGCCTTTGCTGCCAAAAGATTTCTTAACAAAATATATAGGTGTTTCGAATCAAAAAAAAGGGGAATAGTGTGTAGGAAATATCACACAAACTTATCGCTTATATAGAAAGATGCTGATTGTATTGGAAACGCAAGTTAATACTTTTCTGTCAATTGACCCAAAAATAAATGATTCTATCCTGAATTCTTTAAAGGATCAAATCTGTTTGATCGATTTGAATGGGACCATCTGCTTTACAAACAAAGAATGGAATCGATTTGCCGTAACAAACGGCGGTACTTTATCGAACTGTGGTATTGGCATAAATTATCTACAGCATTGCACAGAAGAACCTGCTGTATTTCAAGGATTGCAGGCGATCTTAACAGGAAACGCAGATTGCTTCAATTTTGAATATCCTTGTCATTCTTCTTCAACAAAAAGATGGTTTTCGATGCAAGCTACCCCTCTTCAAGCAAATGAAATTGCGATTGAAGGGATAGTCATTCGTCATGTAGACATTACAAAACAAAAGCTTCTTGAACTCCAATTGAAAGAATATGCAGAGAAGGATTCACTGACTGCACTTTTTAATCGACGTTATTTCCAAGAGCAACTCACAAAAGAAGTAAATCTGGCTCTTCAAAACAAGACGCCGATATCTTTGTTGTACATTGACACGGACGATTTCAAAGGCATTAATGACACGCACGGTCATCCCGTCGGTGACAAAGTTTTAAAAAAGTTGGCGCTTCAGATTACAAATTCCGTAAGACTCTCTGATATTACAGCACGTATAGGTGGAGATGAGTTTGCGATACTGTTACCAAACACCAACAAAGTAGAATTAGAAATGATAGCGAACAGACTAAACCAAGAAATTCAGCAACTAAAAATCCAAGGACAGAATTGCCAAATCAACGTCACCGTATCAATAGGCGGTAAAAGTTTTGCTAACGATTTCTCACTTAATTCCATGGTTGAATGGGTAGACGATGCGTTATATAGAGCAAAAGATAAAGGCAAAAACCAAGTAGTTATCGTTTAACTACTCATGCAAAAAGCCAAGCGCCTGATAATAGGCGCTTGGCTTTTTTATTCACGTGTCTAAAAAATCCTTTCCGACTAGTCTCTTTGAAGCAAAAATGAACGCTTCTACTAATCGAACTGTATTCTCTAAATCATCCAAATCAACAATTTCAATAGGTGTGTGCGTATAGCGCGAAGGAATAGATACTACGCCTGACGAAACTCCGGTCGACGTCATATGAATAGCTCCGGCATCCGTGCCAATACCCATAAAAATTTCATGTTGATGCGGAATGCTCTGTTCTACTGCGACTTTTTCTAAAAGTGCTGTAACCAGCGGATGTGATATCAATGACTTGTCAGCGATTTTAATACAAGGACCACTCCCGAGCAGTCGCGTTCCTGTCATTAAAACATCGTACGTATCACTAGTCGGTGTCGTATCGATTGCTAACGCAAAATCCGGTTTGAGATTCGGTGATAATACAGAAGCCCCCCTTAACCCCACTTCTTCTTGGACCGTAAAGACACAGTAAATGTCTCCGTGCTTGTCTTTTTTATTCGCTTGAATCTTATTGATTAGTTCGATCAATACAGCACATCCTGCGCGGTCATCAAGTGCTTTGCCAACTACGCGATTGCGTTTTTTATCTCCAACTAACTTCAAGCCGCTGCCATAGCTAATTGGCTGGCCAACTTTAATGCCCATTTCAAGAACTTCTTCGGCCGTAGATGCACCGACGTCGATGTACAAATCACGATGAGAAGTAATCCGGTTCGGGTTGTCCCACTTCACATAATGGACAGATAAAGTGCCAATTACCCCTTCAATATACCCATTCGCACCTTTAATCGTTACAGACTGCGCTAACAGCACACGGTTATCGAATCCACCGAGTTGTTCAAAACGCAAGGTCCCATTCGCTTCAATTTTTTTGACGATAAAACCAATTTCATCTGCATGTGCTGCCAATAGAATAGATGGCAACTGGGAATCTGTCGCTTTTATTGTCGCAATTAAGTTACCTAGCGCATCGACTTGCAACCTATCTACTTTGTGCTGTATTTCCTCCTTGATAAAGCGCTGAACATCTTGTTCAAAACCACTTGGTCCTACTAATTCACATAGATTTTTCAGCAATTCGTACAAAAATCATCCACTCCCATTATTGATTTGATAAATAGACATCCGTCATTAAATCATTACTCATCGGATGCGGTTTATAATCTTCGACATAGTCGCTTTGTGCGAGCGGTGGAGTCGTATAAGCGAGCATTACCCACGGTGCATCTTCTTGGAACAATGCTTGCGCTTCTTTATAAAGCTCAGTCCGCTTGTCTTGATCAATGGTTTCACGAGCTTCTGTAATTAATCCAGTAAATTCATCGCTCTTATAGAAGGCGATATTCTGTGCCGGCACTTGTGCATTGGTTTTACTTAAGTTGGGATACAAGAAATTATCAGGATCTGCCATGACACCCGTCCAACCGTACATAGCCATACTATGCTTGCCGTTTTTGGTATCTTCTAAATAAGTTGCCCATTCCATCGAGACGATTTCAGCTGTAATTCCAATCTCAGCCAAATCTGACTGGATTGCTTCAGCAATTTTCATTGGTTCCGGCAAATAAGGACGCGGATTGCTCATTGTGTACAATTCCGTTTTAAAACCATCTGCGAATCCTGCTTCAGCTAATAGCTTTTTCGCTTCTTCGACATTGTAATCGTATTTTTTCAACGTATCATCATGACTCCATAGTGAAGGAGGCAATGGACTCGTTGCAGTGTCCGCTAACCCATTATAGAATGCATCTACAATTTCTTCTTTATTGATTGCCATATTGATTGCTTTTCGGACTAATGGATCATCAAACGGTTCTTTTTCCATATTGAAGGCCATGTAGCCGATATTGAAGCTTGGACGCTTCTGCAGCTCTAGCCCTTCTGTTTCTTCTACAATATTCGTATCACCCGCGTTCATTCCATCTAAGACATCAATTTCTCCCGTTTGCAGAGCGTTCAATCGTGCTGCATTTTCAGGGATTACTTGATAGATAAGTTTATCCAAATAAGGTTTTCCATCCATCCAGTACTCCGGATTTTTCGCTAAGGTAATGGTACTGTTACGGCTCCACTCTTCAAACTGGAACGGTCCAGTGCCTACCGGATGCTCGTACAATTTGTCACCATACTGCTCAATAGCAGCTGGACTTGCAATCCCGAACATCGAAATAGCTAAATAACTAAGGAATGGGGCAGTTTTGCGTGTCAATTTGATTTCGAGTTCATGCTCCTTTGTTGCTTTGACAGACTCGATTAAGTGGTTTTCGTCTCCTTTAAATCCGCCGTAGAGGAATGGATAATAAGCGAAATCTCCTTGGTGGTAAGGATTTTCAGGGTCCATCCATCGTTCAAAATTAAAGACTACAGCGTCTGCATTAAAGTCAGTTCCATCGTGGAATTTGACGCCTTCACGCAATTGGAATGTCCAAGTCAACCCATCTTCACTCGAACTATACTCAGTTGCCAATTTCGGCTGCAATTCTAAATTTTGATCGTATTCCAACAACGTTTCGAAAACATTGTGAGTGACTCGGATGGACTCACCATCTGTTACATTGATTGGATCCAATCCGACAGAGTCAGCTCCGCGACCATAAATCAATGTGCCACCTTGCTTATCTTCTTCTGTCATTTCTTTTCCATCATTTTCTGAACTTGTGGTTTCCGTTTGTCCAGAACAAGCCGTAAGCAATAAAACCAACATCAGTAAAAGATACATGAATCGATGCGTTTTTTTCTTCACTCTTTTTCCTCCTCGACTGTTTTTAGCGTCTTTCTTCTGCATAACGGAACTTAATCTAGTCAATTCAAAGACAAAAAGAAGATATTTAAAGTATAATCATTTAAAAACGAATTATCAAATTAATATTTATTTATTCTGTTTATTAAGTTTTTAAGAGATACGTTCGTGAAGCTCTTCGTTTAACGCGCTCATTTAATTTTTAGCATAAAAAAGCCATCCGCGCGTCTTGACTGGGATGGCTTTGCTCATTATAACTTTCTTGGATCTGTTTTTTCATTTGCACGATACGATTTGTTCATCACTTTAAACAATTGCTCGATTTTATTCAAAATATCCAATGACAACAAGCCATTTCCTTCTGCCGTTTTTGGATAGCCAAGCGGTATCGTGCGTCGAACTAGTTGAGCGTATAATTCAGCTTCTGTCAGTTCACGGGCAAATTCTTTTTCTGCAATATTTTTAATTAAGGCTAAAGCGCCGGACACATGCGGTGTCGCCATTGAAGTGCCTGACAAACTGGCGTATTTTCCTCCTGGGAAGGTTGAATAGATATCGACACCTGGAGCTACCAAATCGATTTCATCATTCGTATTACTGAAATTCGCAATCTTGCGCTGAAAATTCACTGCTCCTACTTGAATTACTTCTCCGTATGCTCCTGGATAAGCAAATTCGTTCGTATCGTATGCGTCATCTCCTTCATTTCCTGCCGCACAGACAACGGGTATTCCTGCACCTACAGAACGCTTGATTACGTCATGAAGTTCAACTACATCTTCTGGACCACCGAGCGACATCGAAATGACTGTTACTGTCTCTCCGTTTGGCCCTCTCCAATCAATCGCAAATTGAATGCCGTCGATAATTCCTTGGTATTCTCCGCCACCTTCACCCGCCAACACTTTGATTATTAACAACTGAGCAGATGGTGCCACTCCGGCTATTCCCCCTTCTTTTCTATAGGAAGCTGCGACTGTTCCGGCTACATGTGTGCCATGACCATTATTATCATCAAAATTCGATGCATCTCCATTAAAATCTGGTGTAAAATTCTTTCCACCAATGATTCGGTCTTGCAAGTCAGGATGATCCTTTTGACAGCCTGTATCTAAAATGGCAATGATTGTTCCCTGTCCTTTTTCTGCCGCTTTCCAAACTTCTGGAGCTTCAATCATGCGTACTCCTTCTGGAATTTGCGGGGGTCTTTCAGTTATTTCTTCTACGCGGTAAGGAATTAAATGTAACTTCGCCATTTATGTCACTCCCTTAACTTCCGATTTTTTTCTTACTGTCCTAATTCGTCGCAGTCTTTCTAAATCCTTTATTATTCACAAAAAAATCGATGCCCGTTAAGGCATCGATTTCCCTTTTTTTATAATTGTCTAAAGCCGCCGGTATTTGCACGGACATTGACCTCGGAGTATTTCTTGAGATCGCGTTCTTTTGATAGCATCGTTCCGACCCAACCGCCGATAAATCCAAGCGGCACAGAGAACAAAGCAGGATTGGTTAATGGGAAGATCGGATCACCGACAAAAATTGCTGCTCCCGCTTCAGGACTCATTACGCTTGGGCTGAGTGATACGAGCACCAAAGCCGAAATTAAGCCCGTTAAAATCGCTGATACCGCACCGGTTGTATTAAAGCGTTTCCAGAAAATCGTGTAAATGATAACCGGTAGATTAGCGCTAGCTGCAATACAAAATGCTAGCGATACTAGGAATGCAACGTTCAAACTTTGTGCAAAAATCGCTAGCAGGATAGAAAACGCCGATACGCCAAGAGAGGCATAACGAGCAGCCAACATTTGCTGATGTTCGGTTGCTTGGCCTTTTTTGATAATTTGACCATAAATATCATGAGCAAACGCTGATGCACCTGTCAAAACTAGTCCTGCTACTACTGCAAGAATCGTTGCGAATGCCACTGCTGAAATGAACGACATCAATACGTCGCCACCTAGCGCTTGGGCAAGAAGCGGTGCTGCCATATTTCCGGCTGGGTTTGTCGCAGTAATCAAATCAGATCCGACAAAAGCGGCTGCCCCAAAACCAAGGAAGATGGTCATGACATAGAAAATCCCAACAATCCATGTAGCCCACATCACTGAGCTTCTTGCCGTTTTGGCGTCTTTAACAGTAAAGAAACGCATCAGAATGTGCGGCAGTCCTGCAGTTCCCAAGACCAAAGCCAGCATTAATGAAATGGTATCTAGTGGAATTTTGTATTTTACGCCAGGACTTAAATAAGCTTCTCCGTGCGGCGTTGCCGTCTTCATTTGCGTAAACATTTCTAAAATATTGAAGTTGAAATTCTTCAGTACGAGGAAAGACAAGATAACCGTACCAATCATCAACAGCACTGCCTTGATAATCTGCACCCAACTTGTGGCTGTCATCCCACCGAACAATACATAAATAGTCATCATAATGCCAACAAGCAGAACAGCCCATATGTAATCAATGCCAAACAGCAATTGAATCAATGCCCCCGCCCCAACCAATTGGGCAATCATGTAGAAAATAACGATGGTAATGGAACTTAACGCTGCTGCTCCGCGAACTTTTTTCGCATTAAAGCGTGCGTTAATCATGTCTGCAAGCGTATACTTCCCTAAATTACGGAGCGGTTCAGCCACGATGAAAAGAACGACCAAATACGCTACCAAATAACCGATAGAAAACAAGAACCCATCAAAACCAAACAAAGCGATGGCTCCGGCAATTCCTAGAAAAGAGGCTGCTGACAAATAGTCCCCAGCAATAGCTAGTCCATTTTGCCAACCAGTTAACCCGCCTCCTGCTGTGTAGAAATCACTAGCAGAATTCGTTCGTTTCGCTGCAAAATAAGTAATAACAAGCGTAATCCCAACAATAAAAACGAAAATGGCTATAACCGTAACATTCATTTAGGTTCCTCCTCGTCATAGTCAAATTCCTTCAACGTGGCTTTAGCCATTTCATCGAACTTCGCCGCACGTCTCATATAAACAGTTACAAGAATCCACGTCATTGCAAACAATCCGAAAGCAAAAACCCATACCCATGTGATATCTCCAATAAAAGTTGCGTTCAACCAAGTTGTATACGAAATAACAATATTAAACAAAAGATAAAGTCCTAAAAACAGAATTGTTGTCGGAATCAAAAAGCGCTTTTTTCTGCTCATTAATTCCCTGAAACTTGATGAATTTTCTATCTTTTCGAAATCAGGCATGCCACCAGACTGTCTGGCACGCACGTGCTCTTCGTCGTTTTTTTTACTATGGGTTTCACTTCCTGCAATTTCCTTCGTCAAATCTCTCACTCCTTTTTATTTTTCTGAATACATAAATAATTAAAGCACCCCTCATTTTTATAGTCAATAATTATTTCTAAAAAATGTAAATATATCACTTATTCTTTTCAGCTTTTATGCTTCGTCATTAACATACAAATTCATTTTGCAAACAGTTTGTTGCCCCCTATTAATGCGATCAGTACAACTGAACAAAGGATTTCTTTAGGTTTTCCAGAATACCTATAGAGGAGCTAAAAGTAAGGAGCCGATGAAATGAAAAAATGGATGATTTATGGGGCAAATGGCTACACAGGTGAGTTGATTGCTAGAGAAGCGGTAAGGAGAGGTATGTCTCCTGTACTTGGAGGGCGTAGTGCCAAAAAAATTCAGGCCTTAGCAGAAGAATTATCATTAAATTTTCAAGCTTTTCCATTAGATGAACATGCAGCAGAGCAACTAGAAGAAATTGATTTGGTTCTTCACTGTGCCGGTCCGTTTCAACTAACGAGTGAACCGATGATTCAAGCTTGTCTATCTTCAAAAACACATTACTTAGACATTACAGGCGAGGTTTCTGTCTTTGAACATACTCATTTCTTACACACTCAAGCTGTCGAAAGAGCCATCATTTTATGTTCAGGTGTCGGCTTTGACATCGTGCCAACAGACTGCATTGCCTTGAAATTAAAAGAAGAGTTACCGGATGCAGTTAACCTAGCACTCGGCTTTGATTCAGATTCTGGCGTTTCACCGGGAACATTTAAAACCATGATTCAAGGCTTGGGTTCTGGTAGCATGCATAGAAAAGAAGGTATATTGGAAACCGTCCCGCTCGGCAAACAACAGCGGACCATCGATTTTGGTCGAGGTTCCCGCTCCGCTATGGGCATTCCTTGGGGCGATGTCTCGACTGCTTTCTACACAACAGGCATTCCGAACATCTCTACTTGGATTCCACTGCCCAAGTCACAAATCTATAGCGCCCGTCTAGTAGGTTCAACAGGACAGCTACTCGCGACAGACTGGGTGAAGCAAAAACTGCAAAAGCTAGTAGAGCAAAAAGTGACAGGTCCTGATCGCAAAAATCGCGCCAGTTCTCCTGCTTACATTTGGGGAGAAGCGATCAATCGTGAAGGCGTTAAAAAAGTTGCACGAATTCAAACGGCCAACGTCTATGATTTAACGATCTACAGTTCACTGGAAATTGTACGCCGCTTGCTAATCGAAAAAATTGAAGGCGGCTATTACACTCCAGCGGGTCTTTTCGGTTCAAGCCTTATCGAAGGATTGCCTGGTTCTGGATCTTTTGAACTCGATACGTTTTACCCTTCATAAGAAAAGGCACATTCGGTAATCGAATGTGCCTTTTCTCTGAATCAAAATCATTTTTTTATTAACTGCATGCGTTGGTTAAAAAGCGTCGGATACGACAAGAAACCAAGCATAACACTCGTTACAGCAGCGGTTGTCAGCAATAAGAACATGATGAGCAATTGGAATTGAACGGCTTGAATTGGATCTGCCCCTGCAATAATTTGTCCACTCATCATTCCTGGTAGCTGAACGAGTCCTACCGTTTTCTGGCTTTCAATTGTCGGAATCATGCTAGCCTTTATGGCTGTGATCAATTGTCTATGGATTGCCTGTTTCGGCGTTCCACCAAGAGACAAAATTAGCTCTGTTTGGTCTTGATTTGACTCGACTTCTGCTGTAAAACGATTCAGGAACAAAATCGACAACACCATGGAATTTCCGATAACCATTCCGCTAATGGGAATAATGTATTGGGCCGTAGCCGGTGTAATGGCAAAGCCAAGTAAAATACTTTGCGTCAATACTTCTACAGATAGTAAGGTGACGGCTACTTTTATCGTAATGCCTCGAATCGCCGATCCTTTTTTCTGGGCGTTATGTGTAGCTGCTACAATCATTAAGCCAACCATCAAGAAAATATAGATGAGGCTTTCCGAATCAAAAACGAATTTCAAGACGTAACCGACTGCTAACAACTGCACAATCGAACGTAAAGTTGCGATAATTGTATCTTTTTCTAAGCCGAGGTTTAAGGTCTTGGACAATAAGAGAGGAATCGCTACAAAAATGAGGGTAATGGATAAAGTTAAGTAACTCATTCTGCCTCCCCCTTAACAAACTGCCGAACTCTGTCATTGACAGGATCATTGAGTAAATCACTTTCTCCTGTTTCCACGACTTCACCATCCATCATTACCCACGTATAATCCCCAATTTCAAGCGCTTGTTGAAGATTATGCGTAATCCAGATGATGGTCGTGCCGTATTTCCGGTTAATTTTGACGATCAGTTCTTCAATTTCCCGTAAGGACGTCCGATCTAAAGAAGAAGTGATTTCGTCAAGCAGTAAAACTGTCGGTTTGTTGACGAGTGTTCTCGCAATTGAAACCTTTTGGCGTTGACCACCGGACAAGTCTTTCACTTTCCTGTCCATCAACTCTTCTTCTAGTCCAACGTCATGCAATAATTCAATTGCTTCCTCTTTAGATAAAGAGTTGCCTTGTAATTCTAGCGGCAAGCTTAAATTCTCATAGACACTGCCGGTTATCATCGGTGCACTTTGAAGCGCTATTCCGACTAAGCGACGCAGTTTGACGGGCTCATAGCTTTCAATCGGCCGGTCTTTTATATAAACTTCTCCCGATTGAGTCGACAATAAGCCGTTGCACAATTTTAAAAGCGTTGTCTTTCCTGCCCCCGATGGACCGACCAGCGTCGTAATTTTTCCTTCTGGAAAAGAGCCGGTAATCTCTTTTAACACAGGAGTTTTTGCAAATGAAAAATCAACGTGATTGAAATGAATTGCCGGCTTATAAGTTATCGTCATGAATCATCACTTCCTTTCAGACAGAAAAAACAGCACACCTTGTTCTGTGTGCTGCTTCGTTACTATTATGCTTCTAGCTTACGTTGTGCAAACTCATCGTCCATTTTCAGGAAGTATTCTCCACCTTCTTCGATGGCTTTTACTCTCGCAATGATGTCGCGGAACGATTTTTCTTCTTCCATTTGTTCTTCAACAAACCAATCAAGGAAAGACAGTGTCGCATGCTCTTCTAGTTCACCAGCTAATGTTACCAATGCGTAAATATTGCTCGTTACGCTTTTTTCTTGAGACAATGAGTTTTCAAGAACGTCCAACGCGCTAACAAAATGATTTTTGGGTTCAGTCAAAGCTTGTAGAACCGGTTTTTCATCCATCGTCACTAAATAATGATAAAATTTCATTGCATGGTAATGCTCTTCTTTTGATTGGATAAGATAGAAGTTTGCAAATCCATGAAAGCCTTTTTTCGAAAAATATGCGGCCATCGCAGTATAAGCATGTGCAGCCTGTAATTCGTTATTAAATTGATCGTTCAATGCGTTCGTCAGTTTTTCTGATAACATCTTTATTCCTCCTACGCTCTTATTTATAATTATTATAATGTAGACAATATAACATAGCCTATCGAATTAATCAAATCAAATGAGAATATTTGTTTCTAATTGATAATAAATATCAATTATTAAGGAATTATACTTTATTTAAATGATAATAATTATCGTTAAGTACAAACCACTCACTTTTATCAACAGATTGTAGTACGATATATTGTATAAGAATTATATAAGGGGATGTTGGCATGCACGATATGAAATTAGATCCACAAGTCTTTGCCCTATTAAAAGAAAAAATCCAAATGATCCAGACTGAAGAAGGCGCCGTTTACTTGGTCGGCCCCATCCGTCTTCCTGTTGACTTATATAACGAAACGTTTATATTTAATTGGTATTGCTGGTTGAGCCTCGATGAAGTGACTGAGGATTACGAGAGCATTATTGAAAAACTGAACTCCGCAAACCTTGCTGAGTATCAGCAATCGAGCGTCCTCGTATACGGTGATTTTGAGAACAATGAAGATGCCTTGATTCGTATGCATTCTATTTGCCATACAGGCGATATTTTTGGCAGCAAGCGCTGCGACTGTGGCTTTCAATTAAAACAATCGATGAAACGAATTACTGACCATGGCACCGGTGCGTTATTTTATTTGGCGAATCATGAAGGTCGTGGCATTGGGTTGTTCAGCAAAGCGATGGCTTATGTACTTCAAGAAAATGGTTACGATACGGTCGAAGCTAATGAAAAATTAGGATATGTAGACGATTCAAGAAATTACGGTGATGCTATTGCTGTATTGCAATCATTGCGTACCAAGCCCGTAACGTTAATGACGAATAACCCTAAAAAAGTTGCAGCTATTGAAAAAGCGGGACTTAAAATTGCTTCAAGAACTTCCCTATGGGGAGACGAGTCTCAATACAACACGGATTATTTGCAGACCAAAATTGAACGCTCAGGGCACCTTAAAGACGAGGAGGACATGATGCATGTCAAGCCATGAATTCTATATGGACCTTGCGCTCAGTAATGCACAAGCTTTAAAGGGCCAGACAGATCCAAATCCATTGGTCGGCTCTATCATTGTCAATAACAGCGGAATTGTCGGTATTGGAACTCACTTGAAAGCCGGCGAACCTCATGCCGAAATCCATGCACTTCGCATGGCGGGTGATAAGAGTCATGGCGCTACGATTTACGTAACGCTTGAACCTTGCTCCCATTTTGGTCGGACGGGACCGTGTGCACAAGCCATTATCGATGCCGGCATCAAAAGAGTTGTCGTGGCCACGTTAGATCCGAATCCACTGGTTTCCGGAAACGGTGTCCGGATGCTTCAAGATGCGGGTATCGATGTAATCGTCGGCATACGCGAGGAAGAGTCACGAAAAATGAATGAAGTGTTCAATAAATTCATCGTCGGTAAAACCCCTTTCGTAACCTTGAAAGCCGCTTCTACACTTGATGGGAAAATTGCTACTCACTCTCTTGACAGCAAATGGATTACTTCTGAAGAAGCTCGATTGGATGTTCATCTATTACGGAGTCAGCATATGGCCATACTGGTGGGGGTGGGTACGGTAATTGAAGACGATCCTGAATTGACGGCTCGAATCCCAAATGGCCGCAATCCGCTTCGTATTGTTTTAGATTCCACATTACGTATTCCGCTTGATTCAAAGCTTTTGACAGATGGAATCGCAGATACTTGGATTTTCACAAGTCGAAATTGCGATAGTGATAAACGACAGGCATTAGAGAAGTTAGGTATTTCTATTTTTGCAACGAGTCACGATACGCAAGTGGATGTTTTAGATGTTGTTCGGACACTTGGTGAAAAAGGCATTTCTTCGCTTTTTATCGAAGGTGGCGGTACCATCAATGCCGCATTTCTAGAAAATGACTTAATCGATAAAGTCGTGTTTTACTTTGCTCCTAAAATAGTCGGAGGCAAATTAGCACCTACTTTTATTGAAGGAATAGGTGTGGACTGGATGAAAGATGCCATCGATTTACGTGATGGTGAATTCAGCAAAATTGGCAAAGACTTTAAATTTACAGGCTATCCTGAAAAGCGAGGCAGCAGCACATGAAATTGGGCTTTGACATAGACGATACATTGATTAATTTACGTGAATATGCCTTTCATTATTACCAACAGCAATTAGGTAAACGTGTGGACATCGATATTTTCCACGCCTTGAATCGCGTCGAAATACATGAGGCGTTCGGATTGAGTGATGAAGAAGGCAAGGATTTGTGGAATCGCTCTTTGGATTTTTTGTATTTCACGGACTGTCCCCTCTACTTCGGGGCACTTGATCTACTGAAACAACTCGAATCAGGTGGTCACGACATCTACTATATAACATCACGTCCCCCAGAGTATGCTGACAATACGTTCAACTGGATGGTTGAACAAGACTTCCCTATCGTAAGAGAAAACTTTTTCTGTGGCATGAAAGATTCGGAAAAAGTGGAGATCATTAAAAATTTGCAGCTGGATTATTATTTCGACGATAAGCCTGCTGTCTTGGATACTTTAACGAATACTCCTGTAAAAGTTATCGTCAAAGATCAATCTTATAATCGGCACCTCGATTTGCCACGTGTTGAGAATTGGGATGGGTTGGGCGATTTGATAAATAGTGAAATAAAGTAAGTGTATGTTCTGACTGTAGAAAATTCGATCTACTCGAGTTCTCTACAGTCTTTTGTTGGAATGGAATTGCTCTGGTCGCTTTGGGGATGGCTCTCGCCAAAAGCCAGGAAAATCACCTGTCTTTTCGCTTCGCCTACCCCGTGGACGCGCCTTCGCTAGCACTCGGTTCTTATATCCAATATGTAAAGATCCTCTCTTCTCTGATTTGTATGCCATTTTATATTAGAGATAGCAAAAGAGATGTTGGAATAAACTCATTCCAACATCTCTTTTATCTATCCTCTGTACACCCATCAGAATGCGAGTATTTTATACACCTGAGTAAGCTAAAAAACCACCATCTACAGGCACTGTAATTCCTGTTACGAAACCGGAATAATTTTCATCGATTAGCCATAGCATAGTCCCGATTAAATCTTCAGGTTTGCCAAAGCGCTTCATCGGCGTACTTGCCATGATTTTTCCAGAACGTGGCGTTAATGATCCATCCGGATGAGTCAATAAGTCCTTGTTCTGTTTGGTCAGAAAGAAACCAGGAGCAATTGCGTTGACGCGCAAATTTTCTTCTGCAAAATGGACAGCCATCCACATCGTAAAATTGTTAATAGCTGATTTAGCAGCACTATATGCCGGTACCTTTGTCATCGGTGCATAAGCACTCATTGAGGAAATATTTAAAATGACGGGTGATGTTTGCTTTAATAATTCTTTACCAAAAACTTGACTAGCTAAAAACGTACCAGTGAAGTTACTGGCGAATACGCGCGAGAAACCATCTTCTTCTAAATCAAAAAATGATTTTCCTGATGCTTGCTCTTCATGAATTTCAATGTCTGTTACAGCGTCTGGATGATTGCCTCCCGCACCGTTAATAAGGATATCGATTCGACCATAAGCTTCAAGAATTTGCTCTTTTGCTGCTTCTAAAGATTCTCGATTCAATACATCAGCAGCTACTGCAATCGCTTGTCCGCCCGCTCTATTGATTTCATCTGCTACATCTTGACCTTTTTCAACAGTCCGGTTCAAAATCGCGACATTCACTTTTTGAATCGCAAGTTGACGCGCCATCTCTGAACAAAGCACGCCACTTCCTCCAGTAATTACAGCTGTTCGTCCTGCTATATGTTCATGAGTTGAAAACATGATATCCTCCTTTACTTTGTTTGGTACGCATCCCATAAGCCTAAAAGATACATAATTCCTAGTGCGCGGTCGTATAAACCATATCCAGGTCTGCATTCTTCATTCCATATATGACGACCATGATCTGGACGCGCATATCCTGTGTAGTTTTGTTTTGATAATTCACGAACCACACCATTCAAATCAATAGAACCATCTTGAGTATAATGAGAGGTTTCGATAAAGTCCCCATTATCAAAAATTTTAACGTTCCGTAAATGAGCAAAAGGCGAATGTTTAGCGTATTTCGATGCTAAATCCACGATATTATTTTCTGGATTTGCACCCATCGATCCTGTGCAAAATGTAATTCCATTAGCTGGAGAATCAGAGATTGAAATCAGTCTCTCCCAGCTCTTTTCACCTGTCATGATGCGTGGCAAGCCAAATATTGACCATGGTGGATCATCGGGATGAATCGCCATTTGAATGCCACTCGCTTCTGCTGTTGGCAAAATCGCTTTTAGGAAATAAGTTAGATTATCCCAAAGTTTTTCTTCGTCCATTCCTTCGTATGCTGCAAAAAGTTCTTGAATTCGCGCCATTTTTTCTGGTTCCCAACCGGGCAGTGTTAAATCAGAAGCAGAAGCAACTGTTTCGATTAACTCTGCTGGCTCCAAAGATTCAATCTTTTCTTTTTCAAAAAACAAAGCTGTTGAACCATCTGGTAGTGGATGATATAAAGATGTCCGCGTCCAATCAAATATTGGCATGAAATTATAGCAGATGACTTTAACGCCAGCCTCACCTAAATTGCGAATCGTTTCTTTGTAATTTTCGATATACTGATCGCGTTCTTCGTTGCCTAGTTTAATGGATTCATGAACATTGACGCTTTCTACAACATCCGCATGAAATCCGTATGACTTAATGTATTCTACTTCTGAAGCTATTTCTTCTTTCGTCCAAACTTCTCCAGCAGGCTTTTGGTGAAGTGCCCAAACAATACCGTTTGTTCCTGGAATTTGTTTAATTTGTTCTAATTGCACGCTATCATTATCGCGTCCATACCAACGAAATGTAATATCCATGAGTGCCCTCCTTTTTTACGTTAATTGATTTAAATATGCTTTAACTAATTCTGTTACACCTTGTTCTCCAGTTGAACGATAAGCTTTTGTTAAATCACTGCCGATTCCAACTGCTACTGCACCTGCATCCAGCCACGCATTCATATTGTTAATATTGATACCCCCTGTAGGCATGATGCGAACTTTAGGCAATGGTCCGTTGACTGAACCGACAAAAGAAGGTTCAAACCCATTAGCAGGAAACAGTTTGAGAATATCGCATCCCCATTCAGTAGCCTGCACCATTTCCTTTATCGTCATACAACCTGGTAGGTATGGTACATTATAACGATTGCAAACTTTAGCAATTTCTGGGTTAAAATTTGGACTTACAACAAATTCTGCTCCGTGTAATAACGCATGTCGAGCTGTTTCAGCATCTAGCACTGTCCCTGCACCGATTAATGCGGTTGAACCAGCTAGTTTATCAAAAACCCGTGAAACGTTTGGTGTTGTATAAGTTAGTTCAATTGCTTTTAACCCACCACTAATTGCAGTTTCTGCAATCGCAATGGCTTCATTCGCATCTTTCCCCCGTATGACAGCAACAATTTTTGCATCTAAAAGTTGGTGGTATACTTCCATTTTAGGAATCATCTATACATCTCCTTATTCAAAAACAATTAATGCTTTTCTTACTTTGTCTGGATTATTTTCAACAAATGCAAATGCTTCTTGTATTTCGTTTATCGAGAACTTATGTGTGATTAATCCATCTGACTTTAAAGTACCACTGTTCATAAGGCTTATGACTTTTCCAAATTGATTGGTTTGAAGCCTCGAACCAACGATATTAATTTCTTTTTTAGTAATCGGTAATTGCGCGATTGCAGATGGTCGTTCGTTGAATCCGAGTATAACTACACTTCCTGCCGGCGAAACTAGGTCAATACTGAGTTCCACTGTAGTCGGTAGACCTACTGCATCAATGACTACATTGGCTCCTTCGTTCGACGTGAGCTCGAGTACACGTTCTTTCACAGATTCAGTACCTATATCGATTACTTCATCAGCACCACTTTCTTTTGCAAAAGCTAGACGCTCTTCGCTCAAATCAGTCATATAAACTGTAGCTCCCGCGATTTTAGCAAGTTTCAAAACACAAATACCGATAGGGCCGCAGCCTTGAATTAATACCGTATCTCCTCGCTCAACATTTCCACGCCAAACAGCCTGCGCTCCAATTGTATAGGGCTCTGCCAACACGGCTTCATCCCAGTTCAATTCTTTATCTACAGCATGAAGTTGTTTTTCTGGCAAGACGATAAATTCACGCATCCCTCCATCTTCATGCACACCGAACACCGATAATTCTTTACAAACATTCGGGCGTCCTTTTCTACAGGCGTAACATTCACCACAATAGTTAATTGGTTCAACTACAACGTGATCGCCAATTTCCAGAGATTTAACAGAACTTCCTACCTCTATTACTTCTCCAGTTACCTCGTGACCAACAACGCGTGGAAGAGTCGCAAGTGGATTCGTACCATGATAAATATGCATATCTGAACCGCATATACCTACGCGTTTTACTTTCACTAAAACCTCATTATTTTGCTGAATCTCTGGTTTTGTTTGTCCAATAATCTGTATTTTATATGCTTCTGGAACTTGTACTGCTTTCATTTTTACAACCACCTATTCAAATAAATTGGGTAAGAACAACGTAATCTGTGGAATAAATGCGACAAGCATAAGCACTACCAAACTGACTCCTAAAAACGGCAGCAGTTCTCTAGCTGTTTTCCCAATAGATACTTTTCCAATTTGGGAAGCGACAAAAAGGCAGACACCTACTGGCGGAGTAACTAGTCCAATCACCAGATTTAAGACCATCATGACGCCAAATTGAATAGGGTCCATCCCAACTGTCAACGCGACTGGTAACAGTACAGGGAATAAAATAACTAAAGCTGCAATGGTTTCCATAAACGTACCGACAAAAAGCAACAATATGTTGATCAATAGTATAACGATAATGGCATTAGTCGAAATGCCAAGAATCGATTCTGCGACAAGCTGTGGAATTTGTTCGCGCACCATAATCCAGCCAAATAAATTGGCAAATCCGACAAGTAACATAATAGATGCAGTAGCGGTCATCGAAGATAGCATGATTTCCGGTATTTTCTTAATTGGCAATTCTTTGTAAACAAAAATTCCGATGACAAATGCATAAAGAACCGCAATAATAGATGCTTCTGTTGGTGTAAAGAAGCCGCCTAAAATACCATAAAGAATGATGAATGTCATTAGTAAGGCCCAGAAAGCACCAGTAAAACTCTTCCAAATTACTTTAACTGGTTGGCGTTCACCTTTCGGATAATTTCGTTTAACTGAAATAAGATAAGTTGGAATCATTAGTCCAACTCCTAGGAGAATACCAGGAAGTGCACCGGCCAAAAATAAATCCCCAATAGATAGCGATGCCAAAGTTCCCACAATAATCATGGGCAAAGAAGGTGGAATAATGGGTCCAACTGTAGAAGACGATGCTGTTACAGCGGCTGAAAACCCTGCGCCATACCCTTCTTTTTTCATAGCAGGTATTAAAATAGAACCAATACTCGCTGTATCTGCAAGTGCCGTTCCAGATATCCCTGCAAAGCCCATTGATGCACCCACATTAGCAAGTCCCAATCCACCTCGAATGTGGCCAAACAAATCGTTGGCAAATTTGATGATTCGCTCGGTAATTCCACCTGCATTCATTAAGTTTCCTGCTAAAATAAACCCCGGTATACAAAGTAAAACAAACGAGTTTAATCCACCGAACATCCGCTGTGGAATGATATTAAGCGGAATACCCGCTAACATAAGATAAACAAACGAAGCTAACCCCAAACTAAACGCAACCGGAACTCCTAAGAAAATTAAAACGATAAAGGACACAAAGAGAAGTGTAGCCATTAGTTATCCTCACCTCCATAGTTCTGACTATAATCTTGTTCATTTTTTATTAGGTCAATAATTTTTAAAACTGCATAGAACACTAAGAACACACTCATAATCAGTAAGGACGCATGAATAACAGACATCTGAAAAGGCATCGTTGCCGACCCTTGCTTATTACCGAGTAATGTAAAATTATATCCCTCAATAACCATGACTAAGCTCAATAAAATAATAGCTAAATAAATAATCACCTCATAATATCTTCGGAACTTATTAGACATTCGGTTAAGAATCATATCCACATTTATAAATTCATTACGCATTAAAGCCAATGGTGCCCCAAAACTAATGCCATATAAGAAAAGATAACGTGTTAGTTCTTCGGTCCAAATAAAAGATAATGGTGTGAATCGTGAAATAATTTGAATCGTAACAATAATAATAACTCCTGCAAAGCTGAGGACGGTTAAAAAGGCAAGTGTATTATCAATTAGTTTCCGGAAATTGGACATCCGAATTCATTCCTTTCTTAATGGAAGGGCACATTTGACCATTATAGCCAAATATGCCCTATTCACATATTATTCAACTGCTAGGATCTGTTCGTACACTTCCAATTGTTCTGGAGATAAAGAAGCTTCAACAGCTGGCGTCATGACTTCACGGAATGCATCTTGGTCTACATCTACAAATTCCATACCTGCATCCATTAAATCTTTCTCTACTGCAGCAATTTCTTCTTCATATAAATCGTCACCAAAAGTTTGAGCCTCCGCAGCTGCATCTTGAACTACTTGCTTCAAATCATCAGAAAGTGCATCGTATTGATCATTGCCTACTAAAATATAAATCCAAGAGTAAACATGTTCAGTACGGTTTACAAAGTCTTGAACTTCAGCTAATCCACCGCTACGGATTAAGTCTACTGGGTTTTCTTGACCATCAATTACACCTTGTTGTAATCCGGTAAACACTTCGTTAAAATCCATTACTTGCGGAGAAGCACCAGCAGCTTGCCATACATCTAAGAATAACGGAACGTTCGGTACACGCATGCTAAATCCTTTTAAGTCATCCGGGGAAGTAATCGCTTTGTTCGATGTTAAGTTACGCGGAGCACGCGTATGGTAGTAAAGAGCTTTTAACCCTGCTTCTTCGCTAATTTCTTGTTTAATCTGCTCACCAATCTCACCTTCAACTACAGACTTTACATGATCCAAATCACGGAAAGCATAAGGCACTGCCATTAAAGCTGCATTGGGTGCCCAGTTTTGCAAAGTTTCACCCGAAATGACCATATCAGCTGTGCCGGCTTGAATTGAGTTGATTGTATCCGTTTCGCCACCAAGTGAGTTATTGGGATAAATAGTGATTTCCATTTGACCATCTGATTTCTCTTCTACTAATTCTTCAAATTTCAAAGCTGTTTTATGCCAGATATGATTTTCGTCAGCTAAATGACCAAATCGCCATTCAATTGTTTTGTCCGATTCCGAAGCACCTTCTGTTTTCTCTTCATTTGAACCACAAGCTCCCAATACCAATACGGATGCAAAAATACCTGTTAATAATTTCTTTCTCATTTTCTATTCTCCCCTTTGTTTTAAGTTTTTTTTAAGTATTCATAAGTAGTTAATGCAAGCTGAATACCATTTTCACGGTTTCGTTCTTCGTTATCTTGTTCGATTTCTCCCGGTATAAGAACACGACCAAATCCTTCAGCGGCTGGTACTTCGCGAATCTCCGCAATCATTTTGTCTACTTGTTCCAAGAAATTTTCGATATCTGTAAAGAATGATGGATTAATCACGCAGAAGTAATGACCCAACTTACGTTTCTTATCCAAGTCGGTGTACATGGCATTGATATGCGGGCCAAATGCCATACCCGCGAGTAACCCTGAGAAAATATCAACAATCATAGATAATCCAGAGCCTTTTGGACCACCGAAAGGCATTAAAGAAACAACCCTTGTAGGATCTGTTACCGATGTTCCGTTTTCATCTACGCCCCATCCTTCTGGGATGCACTTGCCTTCTTCTCTCCGCTGAAGAATTTTCCCTAGTGCAACATTTGAAGTAGCCATATCCAGAATAAATGGATTTTTAAGTTTCCCAGGAACTCCATACGCAATCGGGTTTGTACCTAGAAATGATTCTTTCCCACCAAACGGAACAACAATTTTATCAGTATGTGTCATTGCGATACCAATCAGCTTATGTCTTGTTGCTTCTTCGACAAAATAGCTAAGCGCTCCGCAATGGCTACTGTTCATAACTGTTACCATACCTACACCGTTTTCTTTTGCCATCGCAATTGCACGTTTCATAGCGCTATCTGCAACGACATGACCAAAGCCATCATCCCCATCGACTACACCCGTTACCGGACCGGTTTGGTTAAATACAATATTAGGAACTGGATTAATGCCGCCTGCCTCTAGACGTTTCATATAATGTGCTGTACGAAGTGCACCGTGCGAGTTTACTCCACGTAAATCCGCATGTACAAGAATTTCAGCAATTTTAGCAGCATGTTCTTTTGGTACATCAGCACTTAACAGTTTTTCTTCAATTAACTTTTTCACTTCTGTAAAATCTCTAGTTACTGTCGCCATGGCGTTCCTCCCATTCAAAGTGGATAGTCTCTTTTTTGCGATTGTTAAGTCGTAATTGTGTTAACGTTCGACGACTTTTCTTCCACCGATATAGTTTTCAACATCCTCTAAATAGGGAAGTCCTTCATTATCTCCAGTGACTGTAGTCACGAGCGCACCAACTCCGTTTGCAAATCGCAGTAAGAACTCTTCATCGAAATGATTCAATACGCCGTAAATATAGCCTGCATCAAAACCATCTCCGGCGCCTACCGTATCAACGGGTGTTACCGGAAATCCAGGTGCTTCAATCCAGCTCCCTTTTTTGTACAGTTTTGATCCTTTTTCTCCGTCTTTAATTACAAAATCTTGTATTGAGAAACTAGACGTATATTCCACCAGTTCTTCTAAAGTTTGCTTACCTGAAATCATTTGAATTTCATCCAACCCTGTCAATAAAATGTCTACTTCTGGAAAAATCATTTCGTAGGCTTCACGTGCTTTCTCGATACTCCAGAGCTTTAAGCGAATATTAGGATCAAATGAAACAATAATGTTTCTTTGTTTCGCTATTTTCACTATTTTTTTAGCAATGGTTAGATTTCGTTCTCCGAGAGCTAAGTAAACACCGGTTAAATGAACTACTTGAATACCGTCGAACATTTCTTCTGTAATATCCTCTTCTGTGAGAGTTTCTATGGGAGAAGGATTTCTGTAATAATATGTTTTACCTGAACCATTTGCATGAATTTCTTTAAAATTCACTGATGTCGGGACGCCTTCTACAAAATGGACTGCTGAAACATCAATTCCTTCACCACGAGCAAAATTATAGATTACACGACCAAATTCATCTTTTCCTAACCTGCTGATCCATTTACTGTTTAGCCCCAACCTCGCGCAACCTATTGCGAAATTCATTTCAGCACCACCGATTCTACGCTCGAACTGCGTTACATACTTCAGCGGGCCTGTCGTCATAGGGTTCATCGTAATCATGGCATCCCCAATCGTTAATACACCAAACTTTTTTGACAAACTCTCACCTCCCTTACTTTATATGGACTCACGTTCAACTAAGATTGGCTGATAGCGCCGCTCTGCATACTCTTCTTTAAAATCCTTACTGACGATTAATTGTAGTAAAGTTTCTGCTGCCTGTTGTCCTATTTCAAAAGTTGGCTGCTTAATAACAGAAATGGGTGTTGTAGCCATTTCGAGAAATGGTGAATCGTCGATTGCAATTACACCAATGTCTTCTGGAATAGCTAAATGATTTTTTTTAATGAACTTCAATAATTCAATTAATGCCAGATCATTAGTTGCAAAAAATGCTTCTGGCCGATCATCAGAATCCCATAAATGCTGAAGTTTATTGCCGATTTCCTGCCGTTCTTCAGCAACAATCCAATGTTCTTTAATAGTTAACCCGTGTAATGTCATCGCTTTTTTATACCCGTTAATGCGTTCAACTCGCGGTGTCACCTTTTGAACAATCGAAGTGGAAACTAGACCAATTTTCTTCCTCCCTTTTTTGACCAATTGATCTACCGCTATCTGTGAAGCGCTTTCATTGTCTAACAAAAGTGTCGGAAAAATGGGTTCATTAATTACCCTATCGACAAACACAATTGGGAATTCTGCATTTTTCAACTGTTTATAATATCCGTTATTGCCGTTAGTCGGGAAAATGATCAAGCCATCAACTTGCTTGGCAACCAACATATCAATGTAAGAACGTTCCTTTGTCGGTTGATCATCTGCATTACAAACAAACAAGTGAAATCCATTTTTTTCACATTCATCTTCAATTGCCCGAATAATTTCTGTTGAAAATGTGTGAAGAATATTCGCTACAATTACACCAATTGTTCCAGTTTTCTTCTGCTTTAAGCTCTTAGCTATGTGATTTGGAATATAACCTAATTCTTTAATAGCTTCCTCAACTCTAAGTTTGGTTGAAGCGCTCATAAACTCAAAACGATTGTTTATAAATTGAGAAACGGTACTTTTCGAAACTCCTGCTTTTAGTGCTACGTCTTGCATTGTTGTTTTCTTCATTTTTCCTCCCATTACTAAACCGGTTTAGTAAGTCGTTTTAGGAAAGTATAATTGAATCTTTTGATAAAATCAATACCTTTTTCTGAAAATTTGATTTCGTTTGATAGAATGTGTTAAAAGCACTACTATTCAGATACAGGTAAGTATGCTGTTAACCATTCTATTAAAGAACAACAAAAAAAGAAGACAGGACCATCCCTATCTTCTTTAGTAATGTTTATTTTTCAGTTTTTTAAACGTTTCCACAAAGTGATCTGGATCTGTATAGACTTTGTACGTTAATACTCCCCTATGAGTATGCAGATACAACAAACTTGCTTCAGATGAAAAGGACTTATAAGATACATCCCATACGTTTGCTACTTGGAATTTCGTCGCAGAAGTTACCACGATATCTTCGTATAGGTGAATATTACATTCTGTATCGGTGATTTTTATTTCTCCGAATTCAATAGAACGCTCTGTATCAATGTAAGTGATGGACGACAATAAATTTACTTGGTCCAAGCTGGCATTCCTCCTATTCCTTAAGAATCTTTTCCTAGAAGTTTATCGTATAGGCAGGGTTTTAAGCAAAGCATACGTTTATACACAGCTCAAATCGTTAATGATGAATACACGAATTCGGTAGCTTATAAAAAAGATGCTCCTAGTTTCAGGAGCATCTTCTTTATGCTTGTTTAACTAATAATCCTTTTAAAACGTCAATAAAGAACTGATTTTCTTCTGTCGTCCCAACAGAAACACGGATGTAATCAGGTAAGCCCCAAATTTTTCCGTGACGAACGATAACTCCGTTCGCCATTAACTGTTTGTACAGTTCTTCGCCATCTTCGCCCAGCTGCACTAATACGAAGTTGGCCATGCTTTCAACGTACGTTAACCCTAGGTCTTTAAAGGCTTTGTATAGTTGTTCGCGTCCTGCTTTATTGGTTTCTTGGGAAGTCTGTACATGTTCAGTATCTTCAATTGCTGCAGTTGCTGCAATTTGCGCTAATGTATTGACGTTAAACGGTTCTTTTACTTTTAAAATCGATTGAATGATTGATTCAGGAGCGATTCCAAAGCCAACTCGTACTCCAGCAATACCATAAATTTTTGAGAAGGTCTCCAATGTTACGACTGACTGTCCCGCGTTGATGTATTCCACACCATTTGTGTAGTCCGCGGCATCAGCGAAATGATCGTAAGCCGCATCAATAACGACCAATACGTTATCAATCGCTTCTACTAATGTATCCAAATCTGATTTTGGTATATACGTACCTGTTGGATTGTTCGGCGTACAGATGTAAATAATTTTGGTTTTTTCTGTTACTGCTGCTAGTAACGCATCTACATCATATTCAAATCCTTCTTTGAATTTGACCGGTACAACTGTGGCACCCATAATATGTGCACCAAAATCATATTCACTGAATGACGGAGACGGAACAATGACTTCATCTCCAGCTTCGAGAAAAGCTTCAGAAATCAACGTAATCAATTCGTCAGCACCATTTGTTGTAATTACTTGTTGAGGAGTTACTTGAAATTTGTTAGCAATGGCTTTTTTCAATGCGCTCGCATCTGCATCAGGGTAACGGTTTAGTTCTGCCAATCCATTTTGAATCGCTGCTACCGCTTTAGGCGAAGGCCCTAATGGATTTTCGTTAGACGCCAATTTAATGACACGATCAAGTCCTAATTCTTTTTGCACTTCCCAAATTGGCTTTCCTGGTGAGTATGGTTGAATTTTGTCTAATGTTTTACGTGCTTTAATCGTATGTGAGCTTGTCATAGAGATTCCCCCAAAAGTATAAGTTATGTATCATTATCTACAGATTCCTACAATCATAACACGCTTAACGGACATTTCAAATCGAATTCACTAGCTAAACCGCACTAGACATGCGGCTTACTCTAGCTTTCTAATTCTATTACTTGTCTATCTCTTATTATTATACCGAATTGCGGCTTTATTTGCACAAGCACGTACAACTATTTGTGCTACCCAATAAAATATGTTTTACTGTTAAGCAGACAGACTGAAAGAGGCGTTTTTAAATGATGAAGAAAATGAAATTTGTGTTCGCCCCAATTCTTTTATTGCTAACATTAGGCGCGTGCTCTGATCAGGAAGAAACTAAATCCGAAGAAAATACTGCGCCTGAAACGACTGAAGAAACAGCAGGTGAAAACACTCCTACCGAATCAGCTTTAGAATTACCGGAGCAAAAAGATGTAGTTGTTGTCGTGAATGAGGAAGAAATTTTGGGCAAAGTTTATAATAGTGTGGCTCGTCAACTAGAATCGTCATTAACTGCACAAGGTCAAAATGTGTCCGAAGATGAAAATGCTGCCCTTGTAAAAGAACAGGCATTGTCCGTATTGATTGGTAACAAAGTAATCTTGCAAGACGCAGCAAAAAAAGGCTATCAAGCAGATGAAAAAATAGTTGAAGAGCGCTTAGAAGAACTAAAGGGTCAGTTTGAATCGACAGAGGTAATGGACAAAGCCTTAAAAGAAACTGGCTTTACGCTAGCTGACATGGAAGTTCAGCTTCGTGAACAGTCGATTTACGAGCAGTATGTTGCAGAAGAGGTAACAGCAGGAGAAGTGACAGACGAAGAAGTGAAAACAGCTTATGAGGGCTTTGCAGAAACTTCTGAAGAAGAAGCACCCGCTTTTGAAGAAATGGAACCGACAATCCGCACATCTCTCGAAGAGCAAAAAACACAAGAGGCTGTAGTTGTTCAAATTGAAGAACTAAAGAAAACAGCTGAAATAGAAGTTAACCTATAATCAAAAACATCCTGCTCAAATTGAGCAGGATGTTTTTGATTATGCTAGTTTTTCTGAACAGTAAGCAAGAATTTCTTCTTCTTCCTCATCTTCAAGTCCAAACTCAAGTGCACCTCTTGTTTGCTTATCGATAAAGTTGTAATGTGCGATACGAGCTCCTGCTTCTTCTGCAGCAATAATAACACGCAGTTCTAAGCCGCCCTCTGTATATAACTCATCTTCTTCATCAACTTCAACATTCAACAAGAATTCGTAACGGTCACCCACCATAATTCCTGTAGGGTCGTTAATTTTGTGAAACACATAATCTGTAATTTGCATTGTAACACCTCCGTTATTCTATTCTAGCTTGTCTACAGCTTTTTGGACAGTTGAACGAAGAAATAAAACGTTTATCGTGAAATTAAAAGGGGATATAAGTAGAGTGAAGACAATTAAAGGAGTGGATATCGAATGAACGTACTAGTTATTGGAGCAAACGGTCAAGTCGGCCGCAACGTTGTCAAAGAATTATCAGAAGCAAATCATCAAGCAACCGCTATGGTCCGTAAAGAAGATCAAATTGATAAAATGAAAGAACTTGGTGCTGCTAATGTCGTATTGGGCGATTTAGAAAAAGATTTCAGTGCCGCTTTTGAAGGCGTAGATGCCGTGATTTTCGCAGCCGGATCTGGTCCAAAAACAGGGGCTGATAAAACCTTAACCATTGATTTATGGGGTTCTGTGAAAGCAGCTCAATACGCACAAGACAACGGCGTTAAACGCTTTGTGCAACTTGGCTCAGTTGGCTCAGACAATCCGGATGCGGGTGGCGAGGCGATGAAGCCTTATCTAGTAGCAAAACGCACAGCAGATGACCTGTTGAAAGCTACTAATTTGGATTATACAATCGTTCGTCCTGGAGCTCTTTCAGACGAAGACAAGTCAGGTAAAATCGAGGTTTCTTCAAATGGGTTTTCTTCTCTTGAAGGAAGATCAATTCCAAGAGCAGACGTCGCTAAAGTCTTAGTAGATGTACTCGATCGCAACAATACGTATCACAAAACATTTGAAGTACTGCAAGGCGAGCAGCCTGTTGGCGACCAATTAGAGACTTTATAAGAAATTTTCGAATGATAGGCGAAAAAGAGCGGATGGATTTCCGCTCTTTTTTGTGTTAAACTAGGCAATACGATAACTAGAGGACGTGATAAGCATGATTAATATTCAACCACCAAAAGCGGATGTGACGATTACACAGCGCAAACAAGAAATTACAGGTGACGAAGCTGTCATCAAACCATTATTCGGCTTTATCGATTTGCACGATGTTCCACGCGATAAAGGCGGCATCATTCAATTTTTTAACCACAGTGGAGAACTATTGTTTGTCGGAAAAGCCCGCAAACTACGCCAACGTGTAAAAAAACATTTCGAAGATTCAGTATCGCCATTGAAGAATCATCGTGAAGAAGTTTACCGCATTACTGTTTCCATTATAGAAGATCCAATGGAGCGCGACATCTACGAAACGTATTTGATTAACACAGAAAAAGCCAAATACAATGTAGACAAAGTATTTTACAAAGAACAAGAATAAAAAAACGGAGGCCTTTTGGGCTTCCGTTTTTTTTATTGTCTTGATGAATCCAAGAGCCATTTTTCTAAATAGTAATGGTTATGGCCTACTGGATGATTGTTAACTACACCAATTTCCGAAAATCCCTGTCTCTTATAAAATTCAGGTGCTTGAAAACTGAAGGTGTCGACAATCATCAATCGATATTCTTTACTGCGCGCATAAATTTCTGCCCGTGCCATCAATTTTTCTCCAATACCGGTACCTCTGATTGCTGGGTCAACCCACAGGAAATCGATGTGAAGACTTCGCCAAAAACCGGTAGTTGTTAAACCGCCTATAATCACCTCTTCTTCATTACGCACGATAAAACTCATTTGCTCAAATGGGGAGTTCGCTTCTCCCGGCAAATTGGCGACATTGTGTTCAATAATTTTCTTCCGTATAAAATCTCGGTCTTTCGCCACTTCCTGTTGAATAATTTTCATCGTAACAGTCTCCTCCTGTATCGAAAAACTTTCTTTTTACATTTTCTCATTTTCGCCTCTTTTTGTGTATCATCTCCTAATTAGCATGTTTTAATTTACTACCCAAAAGGAATAGTAAATTAATAACTATGTTCTTTGGAGGAACCTATATGTCATCAACTATAAAAGAAAGTCTATCTGCACGTTGCCAGAGCGAATACGATTCGCTTCGGCGTGTTTTGTTATGCCCGCCACGCTTTATGGAGATAAAAGATGTCATCAATGATGTTCAGAAAAGGTATAAGGACGAAAATATCGATATAGACAAAGCACTCAATCAACACAATGAATTTGTTCAAGCGTTACTTGATCGTGGTGTTCAAACCGATTTGATTGAGCCTGCTGAAAATTATCCGGAACAAGTATTTACACGAGATATTGGATTTACCATTGGAGACTCGGTGTTTATTAGCGAAATGGCCTCTGAAATTCGCCAAGGCGAAGAACAAGAACTTCGAAAGTGGATGCAAACACGTGATGTCAACTTCAAAAATTTGACAGGTCATCGCATCGAAGGCGGTGATGTCATCATCGATCGCGACACTGTCTTTGTCGGTATCAGCAGCCGTACTTCCAAAAAAGCTATCGGTGATTTACAGCGTGAGCTACCGGATTTTAAAGTCCTGCCTATTTCGTTTAATGAAAAATACCTGCACCTTGACTGTGTCTTTAATATCTTGTCACCAACAGAAGCACTCATTTTTCCTGAAGCGCTCGATAGGGCTACTGTCGAAATGCTCGCTGAGCGCTATACATTAATTCGTGTCAATGAGAAAGAGCAGTTTGCATTAGGCACCAACGTACTGTCTATTGGCAATCGCCAAGTTTTCAGCCAGCCGCAGAACACACAAGTGAATAAGCAATTAACTTCCCGCGGCTTCCATGTAATTGAAGTCGATTATTCCGAAATTATCAAATCCGGTGGTGCTTTTCGTTGCTGCACTATGCCTTTGATACGCGTGTAAAAAAGCAATTGCCCCATAAGTCTCTAAAAAGACGATGAAAAAGAAATTCTTTTTCATCGTCTTTTTAGGATAAGCGCCCTGAAAGCAGTTGGCGAATGCCTGCTACTTTCAAGAAATTGTAGGTCCACGCCACAATCCAGAACGCCGTGTGCCTTTGATAGGACCGAACACACTTTCTGCGTCAATTTTGCGTTATCTATTCAAAGAGGATGTCCACCATCCCTTTTCCGTGCTATCCTTTTTGGGAAGTTAGCTTCAGATTTCACATAAAAATCGTTCTTTCTGTAAGGAGTGTATGGGAACTTTCGTTTTACAGAAATGGACGGTTTTTTATCTCCTGATTTAAGTTTAGAATGGCTTGAGGCTGTGCCCGCGAAGCGTGCGTCGAAATGGACATCAGCCCTTTCTGACAATTGCCAAAAGAGGCTATCCCTGAAAATAATGTTTTCATGACTTTTGGGACAGCCTCTTTTCATGTGTTCTATAAACGACTCGCTACTTCCTCATGGACCTGTATAACAAATTCTTTCATCAATGCTACCCCGTCCGGCGTACCAATCGACTCTGGATGGAACTGGATTCCATAAACCGGATAGTCCCGATGTTTAACAGCCATAATCGTGTCGTCATCGAGTGCCCGCGCTTGTACCTCTAAACAATCAGCCAAAGTTTCGGGCTCTAATACAAGTGAATGATAACGCATGACCGGTAGTGGCAGTGGCATATTCTTAAACAACCCTTGCCGAACATGTGATACTTGAGACACTTTACCATGTCGGATAAATGGTGCTTCGACAACATTTCCGCCAAATGCTGCTCCAATTAGTTGCTGCCCTAAGCAAATCCCTAAAATTGGAATCGATTGGTGCACCTCTTGAATTAGTTTAATCGATTCAGGCAATTCCAGTGGGTGACCAGGTCCCGGTGAAAGAATAATTGCTTTCGGGTTTTTGGCTTTAATTTCCTCCAGTGTTAACACATCGGAACGGACCACTTCTACTTCCACTCCCATAGCAGCAACAGCTTGATAAATATTATAAGTAAAAGAATCATAATGATCGATTAACAGAATCATCCGAACACCTCCGTGAGTGAACGCGCTTTATGAAGCGTTTCCTCATACTCTGCTTGTGGGTCTGAATCAAAGACAATGCCTGCCCCTGCTTGGACATGGACCATTCCATCTTTAACGACAAAAGTACGAATTGCCAGTGCGACATCTAGATTGCCATTAAATCCTAAGTAGCCAATAGCTCCCCCGTAGACTCCTCTACGCTCTTCTTCAAATTCTTGTATCAATTGCATAGCGCGTACTTTCGGAGCGCCTGACACCGTCCCCGCAGGCAAGCAGGATACTAAAGCATCTAATGGGTGCATTTTTTTATCCAGCTGTCCTGTTACTTCCGACACCAGATGCATCACGTGTTGGTATTTTTCAATAACCATATATTTCGGTACTTCTACAGTTCCAATTTGTGCGACACGTCCTACATCGTTGCGGCTGAGGTCTACTAGCATTTTATGCTCTGCTTGCTCTTTTTCGTCACTAGCTAGTTCTTCTGCCAATCGATTGTCCTCAAGGTCGGTCTCACCGCGTTTTCGTGTGCCAGCAATCGGATTGGTTATCATGTGGCTGCCCCGGATTGTTAACAAACTTTCAGGTGACGCACCGACAATTGCATAGCCATCAAAATCAATAAAGAATTGATAGGGAGATGGATTTTGTTTGCGTAATTTCCGGTATAACGCAAAGGCATCTCCTTTGTAACTTGCCGTTAAGCGCTGCGACAAAACCAATTGAAAAACATCACCTTTACGAATATGGTCTTTTGCTTGTTCTACCTGTTTACGGAAAAAAGCATCACTCGTTTTGGAGTCGAATTGTAGTGATTCCTGATTTACTGCCATAGCCGCTTGTTCAGGAATGGCTAATTGTTGTTCAATTTCATCAAGCTTGTCTTCAAACGTTAAAATGGTCACATCATTTTTTACGTGATCGAACACCACAATGGTTTCATAGATTTGTAAATGAATATCCGGCATCTGCAAGCTATCTTCTTTTGGTGCTTTGATTGGTTCATACACTTGAATCGCATCATAACCGATATATCCAAGGGCCCCTCCTGTAAAAGGCAGTCCCTCTACTTCTGCTTCGTAACGAGGCATTCGTGCTTTGATCAACTCTAATGGTTTTCCCTCGTAGATTTTCTCAGCGCCTGTTCGAAAATCAATTTCACGCAATTGTTGACCGTGACCAATATAACCAACAGACGGATTTGCTCCGATAAACGAATAACGACCCGTAACACTTGTTTTTAACGAACTTTCTAACAGGCATTTACGTTCCCCAACTAGTCGGTTAAACACAGCAATCGGTGTTAAAGAGTCCCCATCAATTTTTCTCATTTTCATTTCTTTACTCATCTCAACTCAGCTCCATTTCTTAAAAACGCAGACCTTGCTGCACGTTTTACTCTCTTTTAAAACAAAAAAGCCCTCTGCAAGAACAGAACTGTTCCTTGCAGAGGACGGAATCACCGCGGTACCACCTCATGTTAAAGCTGACAAAGCCTTCACTTGATCCCTGATAACGTGGGGAAACGGATTCTTCTACTGCTTGTTCAAAGAATCACTCATAAGTCCATTCACCCAGACACCCCGTCAGTTTCCACCTGCCACTGACTCTCTTTGAGAGGTTGATCTGCGCTACTCTTCTTACTCATCGATTTAGCTCTACTATGCTCTGCTCAACTAGACTTCGGCGGTGTCGCTCCCGACACCTTCAACCGTAATCCGCACAAAAAAGGTTGTGCTTATCGTATTAAATCCACAGTGATTTGTCAACTATAAGCTGGAATCATTTAGACAATTCTGGATTTAATCATTGGAATCACAACAAGACGAGCGCGTGGAAATACAGTTTGTTCAGGGTTATCATTTGGGAAGTAATCTTCGGATTGCACATCAAAATCGTCCTTTCTCCAATGGTGGTGTGGTAACTCCCACTTTACAGAAATGGACGATTTTTTGTATCCTTTTTTCGTTTTAGAACGGCTGAGGCCGTGCCCGCGGAAAGCGTCCGTCGGAATGGACATCAGCCATTTCTCATCCATACAAAAAAAGGCTGCCCCGAAAAGTCATTTTTCATGACTTTTGGGACAGCCCCGTCTTTTTCGTTACCAGAAATTCGGCTTGTCGACCATGAACCATAGCATCAATGACAACAAGAAAATATAAATCCATAATGAACGATGTAACTTCTTAACTAACTGCAAGTGGTTGAATTTTTCATTGCCAAATTTGCGCAGAGTCGGCGTGAACGCACGTGCCAAGAAAAAAACAGATCCGACCATAACAGCCAGTGTACCTAAAATCCATGAAGTTCCCCAGCCCCACGGTCCTTGCCAAATTAGCAGAACGCCTGTTGTAACCAATACATGACCTGCATGCTTAACGAGGCGTGTCGCTGATTTAAAAGTTACGATATGCGACTGAAGAACATCTCCAGAGGCTGTCTCCATTCGCTTAACTAGAGGAAGAAGGACAAAGAATGGTCCAATAGATAGCACCGCACTTAAAATATGAGCGAATAATATGAGCGAGTACATGTTGCAGTTACTCTTCCATCAAATGAAATTCGTGAACCCAAACAGTCATTTGAGGTAACCACGGCATACCTGCGTGAGTAGACAGTATTGATTGTTTGTATTCCTCAACACTTGCATATCCTTCTCGTGCCACTAGTTCATCTGTTAACTCACCAAGTGTTTGTTGGTAGACGTGATTTACTAAGAATTTCTTATCGTTTAGCACCATGATTTCTCCTACATCTGCATAACGACCATTCCGGCGTGTCGCCGATTTCTGACCAAGCAGAACCTTTTCGACATCCTGCTTGTTCGTTACGAGTCTTTCGATGCTACAAGTTTTCGGCGGCAATTGCTGCACGTTTTTTTCAGACATTTAAATTCCACCTCTCATTGTTCTTTCTCAGTATAACCCTTTTCTGCCCTGTTATTCACCTCAAAAAAAATCGCCCCGTAAAAACCAGGGCGATTCTCAAAACTATTTTGCAAATACATGCTTACCGATTTTCGTAATCGTCGTGCGTGAGAAAATCCATGTATCCGTAACACCGCTCGGGTTATAGTAATAAGTTGAACCAAGTGATGGGTCAGATCCCTTCACCGCAGCCTTTACAGCCTGGTAAGACGATGCACTCGGTTTCAAATTATACTGCCCATCATTTATGGCAGTAAACGCATTACGTTGGAAAATAACCTGATCTATACTGTTTGGAAACGCAGAAGAGTCGATACGATTTAGGATAACAGCTGCTACCGCAACTTGTCCGGTATAACTCTCTCCTCGTGCTTCTCCATTTACAACACGTGCCATCATCTCAACTTCTGTTATTTTTTTACGTGTTAACGGTCCCGTAAAGCCCGTAGCTGAGACATTAAAGTCACGCTGAAACTGCATAACTGCATTTTTAGTTACAGAACCATAATAACCTGTAGCTGTCGTATGGAAATAACCTAATTTCCCTAATGTAGATTGTAGTTCTTTTACATCTTGTCCAGAAACACCTTCGTGTAAATCTGGCGAATGTGCTTCCACAGACGTTTGAGAAAAACCTAAAAATAAAACCGTAAACAAAGCAAACAATAGTGCTTTAAAATTTTTCATACTTTCTCTCCCTTCAATTCCAAGAATCAACAAACGACTCTTTTTAATAGTATATAATTGTAATTATATGAATTCAATCCAACGTAACTACTTTAAATTTATTGATAACTAGTCAAAATGAATAAGATACTGATTTTTTTATAAAAAAAGGTGCTTTCTCCTGCTAAACATTAGTTCTTTTCTCTTACGAAATCGAAAAACGAATGTTTAAAGCAAAACAGGTATCTGAAAATTTCTCAGATACCTGTTTTGCTTATAATTTTTTATAATGAAGCTGTACAAAGTCTCCATACGATTTTACCGATTTGAGCTTCAGAGAGGATTCCACATTGACCTCTTTGAATAACGGAATACCTTTGCCAAGTAATACCGGGGCGATGGAAATGATCCATTCATCAATTAGGTTTTCTTCGACGAAACTATGAAGCAACCCGCTACCGCCAACTACCCAAATATCTTTCCCTGACTTTTCTTTGAGTGCTTTTACAAAGTCTGAAACCGTTTGATCTGTAAACGTGACAAATGCATGTTCCTCAGCAACTGTTGATGTAAAAACATAACTCATTTTATCTTGATAAGGAAATTGACCATTTTCCGCTGCCATTACCCAATCATACGTTCTGCGTCCTAGCACTACCGTATCAATGGTAGCTATGAATTCAGCGTAACCCATATCTCCTTCTTGTCCTTCCGCTGCTTTGAACAGCCAGTCCAGTGAGTCTTCTGTTGTTGCAATATATCCATCTACACTCGTAGCAATGTAACAAACCACTTTTCTGTTGTTTTCCATATCATTTCTCTCCTCCAATAGTTGCTGCCCCTCAAAAATTCCGATATTAAAAGCTGCTTCGAGACTGGTCTCGTAGTTTTTTTAGGTTGTGGATTTTCTTTACTATATAGGTTGAATTAAAGAATCTAACAAATATGCCGCTTCGTCGCTATGGACAAGCCTTTGCTGGGAAGTGTCTCTGAAGAGATGGAGCAAAATAGCGAAGACGCCTTGGGGAGCAAGCGAAGTGCTGAAATCCACTCGGGCGTTTAGCCCGAGTTAGTTCAGCGCGAGCCCCCGGCAAGCGAGCTGTTTTGCGGAATATCGACTACTATAGGTTTATTAGTTCAACATATATATTTCTTTTTTACTTCTCATTAGACACTCTATCTTAAACTTCAGATTGAGTAGCTAGGTTTCGACGATGAGGCATTTGTTTGGTAAAGTAAACAGAAGATACTGACTGGAGGCGTTCAGATGAAGAAGATTGTTATTGTTTCAGATACACATATTCCATTTCGCGCTAAAAAACTACCTCAGCAACTGGTGGATGCATGCCAAGAAGCTGACTTTATCATTCACGCAGGTGATTGGCAAACGATGGATGTCTATCATGAATTAGCAGCTTATGCTGAAATTGATGGCGTCACTGGCAATGTCGATCCGTGGGACATTCTTGAAAAGTTTGGCCGCAAAAAGATTTTTACCTTCGGAGACTTGAAAGTCGGAGTCGTTCACGGTGACAGTGACCGTAAACCGACCGAACAGCAAGCTTATGACACGTTTAGCGATGACGATGTGGACATTATCGTTTTCGGACATTCCCATACACCCGTCATACGAGAAGTTGATGGTGTGACATTATTTAATCCTGGCTCACCAACCGATAAGCGCAGGCAGCAACAATATTCTTTTGGTTTATTAGAAATAGACGATTCGTGGGAACTCAAACACGTTTTCTTTGATAAAGAAAATTAGGCTGCGAGCAACTCATTTAACTACGTATTGCAGTCAAATAGGACGAAGAAAATCAGACCTCCTCAATGAGAGTCTGATTTTTCTTTGCACTCTTTTATCAGTACGAACCCAAGCTGTTTTAAAGCTGTCTCTAAATTAGCTTCAATCATGACCCCTTTTAGTGCAGCCGCAAAATGTGGCACTTTTAACGCCATAAAAGGCTGAATTCCCGTAATAACCGGCGTGACACCAATTACTTTCAGGATATTAACCAATTTTAGTAAGTATTCCCCAACAGTAGAGTTGATTTGTAAGACACCTGAAACATCGATAATCAAATAATCCATAGATTCTTGGCTACATTTTCCAAGTACGTGCTTGATGATAACTTCTGCACGCGAAGCTGTAATTTCACCTATAACAGGAACGATTGCTACACCTTTAGTTACTGGCACGATAGGCGCAGTCAGTGTTTGAATTTGCTGATTGGCTTTCTCAAGTTCTAATACATAGGTCAATAAAGTCGACATCATTTCAAAAGTAGAAAGGTCTTCCTCAGAAAGTTTATGGGATTGATCATCTAGTCCGCAAATCGTACCATAAACCGTACGATCGCTGTAATAAACTGGAACGCCGACGAATGTACCTTGACCATAGTTTTTTGTAATAGCCATCGAACGAGTTAACTCACTTGCTGAAACATCTTCTATGATTAACGGAGTAGGTCCGTGATTTATGCTCAAACTGCAGTAAGACTGAGGGAGTGGCATCGAACTCCCTTCTTCTACAAGGCTCTTACTGCTATTATGTGCTTTAATAATCTTATTTGTCTCGCCATCATTTTTAGCAATAAATAAGGAATTAATGCCAATTTGCTTGCTTAGCAACTGCAAAATATAGGCAGCTGCATCATCAAAGTTACCAAAACCTTTTGCTTCATGCGCAGTTTCCATTGCTGTTCCCCCTATCCGCTTTGCTCATTCTGTACGTAATTTTACCGACCTTGCCATTAACAGCTTTCCGGTATGATGGTTATTTATTCTCTTCTAAAAAGGTTCATTTTTATTGTTGAAAGGGTATATGCCTAACAATAGCATGTGGAGGTGTAAATATGGAAAACGGATTAGATATTCTTGTATTGGAACAATCCAATACATTCATTTATTTCAGATGGACAGCGACCGAGGACGTTTGCCGCGTAAAGCGAGATGGGCAAATGGTTTATACCGGCACTCAAAATCGCTTTAAAGATGAAGGATTAAAAGAAGGTCACTTGTATACCTATACACTTGAACGCCTAGATGCGTCAGGACACTGGGTAGATAAAATCAAGCTACAAACAGCAACAGAAAAACGACAAATGAACAGCAACAATCGTTTAGCAGAGTTAGTTTTAACGACCATTGTTTCTAACAGTCGTATTTCTTTAGCTTGGGGAAAAATTGTTGGCATTACGGCTTATGATATCTATCGCAATGGAGCATTTATTGAAACCGTTGAAAAAAATCAGTACACGGACCGACAAGTTTCGATGAACGAAGAAGCAACTTACTGGATTCGTGGCAACCGTCCAATCGTAAAGTCTCAAAAAAAGGTTAGCGACAAAAAAATTGCGTTAAATAAGTTTTTTAATAGTTTACACCAAAAATCTCCGCAAAAAAAAGCAGCAACAGAAGACTTTTGGCTGACTAAAAAAATTGCTTCTCTCGATTCTTTATTGTCCAATAAAGAATCGACTCAACTAGTCCCAGCCTGGCAATTACGCTATACTACTTTTCTGCCAGATACCTTATTGAAAAACCCTAATCTCTTGTCCCCTTTTGCCTATTTTCAAGGGGATGGACGAAGCTTTGACGCTGAGTCACCGCATTACCGGTCTCAAGTCAATCTTACTATTAACTTTAACCAAAGTCCGACATTGGTATGGGACAAGCACATAGGACCCACCATTGGATACAATTGGCGAAAAAATTTTAGCAAAGCTGATATTGCTTCCTCTCAAAAAATTGAATTAGAGAAAGCAGCAGAAATCGAACAAAAAATGGTCATCACCTTAACGCATTGCGTAGGAAACCCACTCACAACGTCACCAAACATTGATTACGAACTATCAGCTGATTTTTATCAAAATGGCACGTATGACATTATTGGCGTACATGATCAATCGCCCAATCACGAAGTTTATTTGAAGTTTGAAGATAACCACGAATGGACGGCCATTCATCAAAAAGAAAGTGAAGGTCTCGCTTTTATGGCAGGACCTACTGCCAGTCACTATTGGCGAATATCCAATTTCTACTGAGATTTTCTATTCCTAAGAAAGCCCGAACCCGAGGATTACCGGATTCGGGCTTGTTCTATTATTTGTCCAGAAATCGTTTGCGTATGTGAGGAGGGGGCAGCATGCAGCTATCCAACTTGCCGAATACTTTATACCGATTTTTAGCGATAATGTCATACGCGCCGTCACGAACTACTCGTGGAAATGGTTTCAAGTAATGCGCCAATTTCCAGAGACCTGTTAAGTGATGCGAAATCATTAAAGCCCCTTCAGATTTCACAAACGCCTGTCCATCCTTGATCAATACTAAACTATCGACATCTCCCGGTACTTTGAATTTCCTTGAAAGTTCTTGGCCAATCTCACTTTGCAACGAAGCAAACTGATAATAGCCAGCGGGATCATGATTGATGATAAATTGAACGCTTGAATCGCAAAAATTGCAGTCTCCATCAAATAATACGATGGCATGTTCCATGAAAAATTCCTCCTTCGACAAAATAGTTCTGTTATGTGAATAGCCTATTCTTTCTTTATTCAAACACGTTGCTAGCTGAAACTGTTCCTTGATGGAAAAATAATCTCCAGCCATTTTCTCGTTTTTTCCAGACAGAACTCCGGTTCGTCAGCTTTCCCGTCTTTAAGTTGGTTATTTGGTACGTGGTCAGCACAGCATCTGGACCTAATTTGTGCATTTCGAAAAAATGAATAGCCATTGGGTCGGGATTTGATGGAAAATCCCCTTCAAAATCCTGACGTTTAATAAGACCTCCAGAACTGCCAAATTCAAAAAACTCATCGTCCAGCACTTCACTTAACTTATCGGTTGAAACCCAACACTCTTGCTCCAAGTGGCTGCATTCAAGCCTATAAATTTCTTCTTTCAATCTATCCATACTTAACCCCCTAGCTGTTATTTCCCGGGAAATCGTGCTGTTTTTTAAATCCCCTCCTTGCCTAACGGCAGGAGGGGATCGTTTTATTTATCGTCTTTGAAAAAATCTTGTGAATCTTCGCTTGGTTGATCTTGCGGTGTATCCGACGAGCCAAAATCCTCTACATCTTCAAAACTATCTTGGTAGTCTCGAATGCCATCGTCTTCTTTTTTGACAGGCTGTGCTGTGGAAGCCTGTAGAACATCTTCTTCAGATGGGCGACTTTCCAAATCCGGATGTTGATCTGCGTGATCGATACAAGTCAACGCGGTTGGCAATGCTTCCAATCGTTCAAACGGAATTTCTTTGCCACACACTGAACACGTCCCGTAGCTACCGTCTTCAATTGCAGCTAGAGCTGCTTTAGCGTCTGCTAATTCTTCTTCTTTAAACTGAGTCATCGCCAGACCGCGTTCTTGATCGTATAAATCTGTGGCATTGTCAGCAGGATGATTATCGTAGTTTGAGAGCTCGGTCGTCTCAAACTCTTCTGTATGCTCTACGCGTTCTTCTAGTGATTCTACTTGTTCTACTAATTGCTTTTTCAATTTCTTTAGTTGTTCATCTGTCATCCAATTTCCTCCTCAAAAAACTCACTTATTGTTATATTGCCTTTATCGGGGAAATCAAACCTGAAATGATACTGACTCTTTTAGCAGGAGGACTTAAAAGTCATCAAATCGATCCAAAAGACTTAATAAATAATCATCTAATCGATGTCGTACCAACTCGTCAGACAATCCTTTCATACCGAACGCTTTCCACCCCGGGTACACAGTAGGTGATCCATTTAAGGTGTCTATTAGTGAAACCAGATCCCAATACGGATCGTAAACAAATAGATTCCCAGCATGCCGCTGATACGCTGCCAGAAACTCATTAGCAACAGAAATTCCATACATCTGAGCTAGGTTGACACGGCAATGGCCAACATCGATTCCTGCGGGCCCTCGACATGCGTTGACCCAGTCTACGATAGCACTAATTTCGCCGTTTTCCCACAGCACATTAGCTGGATGGAAATCTCGATGAATGAAACACTCCCGCACTTTAGGACGGTTTCCAGAAACAATGTAAAAAGCTCGCATCCAATCGTTTTGAACTTTGGACCACGTCGGCTTTTCAAGTAAGAACGCATCGTTATAAGAAAAATATTCGTATGGAAAGTCTTCTGCCTTTATTTGATGCAACTCTGCCAAAGCCGCTGCCAGTCGATCTGTCCAGTTGTTATCATGAGTTGGTTGAAGTACGACAGAGCCAGACTCTTTTGTCATGAATACTGCAGGCACGCCATTTTCTTGTCCGGTTTCGTCATAAGCGATTAAGTGAGGGACAAGAAGGCCGGACTGCTCAGCGTACTGAAGGCTATCTGCTTCATGTCTTGCTAAATCAGGCTCTTTTTCCAACCAATCGGCTTTATGAAAAAGTCGCAGAACGTAAGAAAGCACTTGATCGTTCTCTTTGACAGTTAGCTCAAATAGCTTTGAAGAGGTTCCGCCCGTCAGCGGATCAACGTCGATGATTTCTACTTGCTCGTTTAGTTGGCTTTTCACCCATTCTATTGATTGCTTTTGTAATCCATACTGTTCGCCTGCCATTCTTGTCGCTCCTTTCTGCCTATCTTTTACCTTTAGTTTACCATGAAAAATATGGATGCTATCCGTCAATGATAGAGAAATTAACAGATAATCCACTCTTTTTAAATTTATACCTTTAGTGAGTCGTGTACAGTGTCGGTTTTTTCAATTTGGATGGTGGCATGTTCAATTCCGCACACATCATAAACCAATTTCAAAGCTTCTTGAAGAACCTTTTGCTCTTGTATATTGACATCGACATCAATGTGGCATGTAAACAAGTCCATGCCAGATGTAATCGTCCACACGTGAAGGTCATGAACGTCTAACACACCTTCGATTTCAAGCAGCCGCTCTCTCACTTGCTGCGTATCAATCGTCTCAGGTGTTCCCTCCATCAAAATATGAATGCTATTTTGAAGAATGCCCCAGGCGCTCCGCAAAATCAATAACGCAACAGCGACCGAAATCAGCGGATCCGCTATCGTCCAGTCAAATAACAGAATAAGCATGCCCGCTACTATGGCGCCTACTGAACCAAGCGCATCTCCGATAATATGCATATAAGCACTTTTCATATTAAGATTGCCTTGAACATCGGCACCACGGTTTAACACCCACGCGCTCAATACGTTAGCAGCAAGACCAATTGACGCAATGACTAGCATCCAACCTCCTTGAACTTCCGCAGGCTCATATAAACGCTGGACAGCTTCATAAATGATAAAACCTGCCATAACAAATAACGTAATACCATTAATAAAGGCGGTAAGAATTTCAAAACGGTAGTAGCCATAGGTTTTGTTAGCAGACGCTGCTCTTCCCGCAAACCAAATAGCTGACAAACTCAGTACCAGTGAAACCGTATCCGACAACATATGACCGCTGTCTGCAATTAAAGCCAAACTGTTTGTGAAGAGTCCGCCGAAAGACTCTAGCAACATGATGCCGGCTGTTATGATAAGTGCGATAGATAAAGCTTTTTTATTGCCGCTTCTAACTGTTTCAAAATGATCATGATCATGCCCCATGCGATCCTCTCCTTTGGCTGTTGCTAATATGTTAACAAATTTGGTCGATTGACAACGCATAGTAAGTCTTATACGATAGATGAGTAAAAAGTAAATACCCCGGCAACGGGAGAGGTTCATAGCATTTCACCCTCTATAAAAAACTATGGATTGTCGAAACTCAGCCAAATCCACATGCGATTTGGCTTTTTCTTTTGTCCGTTTTTTATAACCCTCTTCCTAACCGGGCATCTAAAAGGAGGCCGTTTTTATGGCAGGAAGAAACGAAGACACGCTCGAGCATTTAGAATTGCTTGGCAATCAAAACACCAAGTATAAATTTGAATACGATCCAGACATTTTAGAACCCATCGACAATCTGCACAGCCGTGATTATTTTGTGAAATTTAATTGTCCTGAGTTTACTTCCCTTTGTCCGCAAACTGGGCAACCCGATTTCGCTACGATCTACTTGAGCTTTATTCCCGACAAAACATTAGTCGAAAGCAAATCACTGAAGCTTTATTTATTCAGTTTCCGCAATCATGGAGATTTTCATGAAGATGTTGTTAACATCATTATGAATGATTTAATCAAATTGATGGATCCTCGGTATATCGAAGTTTGGGGAAAATTCACGCCACGTGGCGGTTTGTCGATTGATCCTTACACAAACTATGGCCAACCTGGAACAAAATACGAAGAAATGGCATCGTACCGGATGATGAATCACGACATGAATCCCGAAACGATTACCAATCGATAAGGAGCTCAGCAAATGTTACTTTATTTGAACGGCGCATTTGTCGGCTTGTTAATCTTATCGAATATACTCGCGGTGAAATTATTCAGTATCGGCGAATGGGCTGTTTTACCGGCTGCTGTCATCGTCTATGTTTTCACTTTCCCGATCACAGATACGATTGCAGAAGTATATGGCAAAGAAGCTGCAAGACAAACCGTTACAGCAGGATTTGTTACACAGCTTTGTGCACTGGCGTTTATTTTTCTTGCTATTCATTTGCCAGCTGCTTCTTTTTTTACGAATCAAGAATCATTCGAAACCATCTTTTCTGCAGGTTTTCGTGTTACTGTAGCCAGTCTCGTTTCTTACTTTATTAGTCAAAACCTGGACGTCACTATTTTCCATAAACTGAAAGAAAAACATGGTCATTCCAAGTTGTGGCTTCGCAATAATGCCTCAACAATGGTCAGCCAATTGGTCGATACGAGCATTTTCATCACCATCGCTTTTTATGGCACTTTGCCAACTAGTGTATTACTTGGCATGATTGTGACACAATATGCATTCAAATGGCTCGTGGCTGCAGCCGATACGCCACTGGTGTATTTACTCGTCAAGTTATGCAGACGCGATCTAGCAGACCATCAAATTTACGGACATCAAAAACCGGAAGCTCTCCAATAGAGAGCTTCCGGTTTTTTCATCATATATGCTGAAGTTTGACTGTTTAGACCTTTGCCCGTTCTTTTTGCAAACCATCTTTACTGTGTACTGTCGCACCAGTCAGGACCATATCCGCTACAATCGGCATATGATCGGAAACGGCCGTCTCAATAACGGCTACCTGTACGACATCAATAGCGCTATCTGAAAAAATATAGTCGATTCGTATTGCCGGAGACAAAATCTCAGCTGTTTCTTTATTTGTGTAAGGAGAGGGATATGTGTAGGCATCGCCTCTTTTCATTGTCAAAAAAGCATCGTTGAACTGGCTGTTGAGTTTTTGCATATAACCGTTCGAAGGTGGGGCATTAAAGTCCCCAACAAGAATTTGTGGAAAGCGGCTTTTTTCTGTAAGGGTCAAAATTTCATCAACACTAACTGCTAGCTCTTCATCTTTCAGCGCTAAATGGGTATTAAATACACTCAAATAACTACCTTCCACTTCAATGATGGTTTCTAACAGACCCCGTTGTTCATTATTTCCAAATGGACACGGAACTTGAGTCAATAAATGATTTTCGACGTATTTGATTGGGTAGTTACTCAAAATGACATTGCCATATTGATGATTCGGACGTTCTGAATCTTCAGGTGCAAAACTCATATTAGCTCCGTAAGCCGCATGCATGCCAAGTCTTTTGCTCAACCACTCTACTTGGTCCACAAATGAACTGCGAGCAGAAAAATAACGGTCAACTTCCTGCAAGGCAATAATGTTCGCACAGGATTCCTCGATAACTCCTGCGGTCCTCTCCAAATCGACGACTCCATCCATCCCCAACCCATGAGCAATGTTAAAAGACATGACTTTGACAATTGGTGCTTTCTTTTGATTCCCGTGCATACAAACCTCTCCTTTTCGATTAACATAAATCGTTGGCAGCTGTTTAATTGGCTTTAGTATAACAAGTGCTTATGAAGTGGCTGTGACAAGAGTGTAAAGATTTCGTAAATGGAAAATCCGAGGCGGTCCGACTTGCTTCCATTTCAGAAGAGTTTACGCACGTTCAGTAGAGTTTACGCACGTTCAAGAAAATTTATGCACGTTCAATAGAGTTTACACACGTTCAAGAAAGTTTATGCACGTTCAGAAGAGTTTACATACGTTCAAGAAATTTACGCACGTTCAGTAGAGTTTACGCACGTTCAATAGAGTTTACGCACGTTCAAGAAAATTTACGCACGTTCAGAAGAGTTTACGCACGTTCAAGAAAATTTACGCACGTTCAGTAGAGTTTACGCACGTCCAAGAAAGTTTATGCACGTTCAGTAGAATTTAGAGATGCGCAGCAAAAACAAAAGCTCCGCTCTAAACCAATCGCAACATAAAAAATGCAGGCAGCCTATTAAGTCTCGGCTGCCTGCACTTGAACAAATTTTTATTCTTCTGGTGATGTATAAACCACAATGGCGTCCCTCAAAAATTCAGCGGCTCCAAGGTTTACTTTGTTGTAATACGCAGCAAATCGCTCGTCTGCCACATAGATCTCTGCGAGTCCTCTATGCGCTTTCTTGCTATAGGACGGCCACGTAAAGTTTAACCACTGGCGATGTAACGCAGCCATTTGCTGAGCCGCGTCGCTCGACGGGTCTTTCGTTTCGATAGCGTTTGCCAAGCTGTTTAATACTTGCTGCTCTAAACTTTTAAACGCCAGAAACTTCTCTTCGCCCATCCCTAACATGTTGGCATTCGATTGATCGACTAGACTATCACCATATTTACTGCGTATTTCATTGCCATATTGCTGTTCGTTGTCGTCCACACGTTTTTGCTGAAAGCCTTGAAATTTCTCTTTGTCCCCCATCATGCTCTCTCCTTTTTTCGTGGAAATGGTTTTTTCCACATTGATAATCAAGAGATCCAATTGCAGCCGTTTCGCGAGAAGTGTTTCCCGGTGTGCTTTTAAAGCTTTGGCACTATCGAAGCCAGAGTCATTAACGATGTTCTTTATCTGTTCCAGTCTCAATCCGAGTTCGCGGTAAAATAAAATTTGCTGCAGCTTATCGACTTCCCGCGCGCCATAAATTCGATATCCGGACGCATTTTTTCTTAACGGCTTCAATAAATCAATTTCATCGTAATAACGCAAAGTCCGCGTGCTAACTCCGGCTAACTCCCCCAACTTTTGCACGGTATAGTCCATTTCTCCACCTCCTAATGAATCTACCCTACACCTTGACGTTACGTTAAGGTCAAGCAGGTTAATCAAGTTAGTTGCTGTGTGGCAAAATCGCGGTACAGCGCGTGACTCGCTATTAGTTCTTGGTGAGTTCCAATTCCGGTAACACGCCCTTTTTCAATAAAAACAATTTTATCCGCATCCACAATTGTCGACAGTCGATGAGCGATAACCAAAGTAGTCCGCCCTTCCATTAAGCGACTTAAGGCCTGTTGAACAATGCCTTCTGACTGACTATCTAAACTCGCTGTCGCTTCATCCATCATCAAAATTTTGGGATCGCGTAAAAAAGCTCGGGCAATGGCAATTCGTTGACGCTGACCGCCGGATAACTTAACGCCGCGTTCCCCGACTTCTGTATCCAGTCCATCAGCAAAGCCACGTATGAAATCTTCCGCATAAGCCATACGTGCAACTTGCCACAATTCTTCAGCTGAAATTGCTGCCGAGTTTGGCAATCCGTACGTTAAATTTTCGCGAATGGTGCCACCCATCATAGCACTTTCTTGCGACACATAACCGATTTGATCTCGCCAAGACGTGATTGAAATTTCATCGATTGGCATGTTCCCTATCAAAATCTCACCTGACAGTGGTTCGTAAAAGCGTTCAATCAACCCAAAAATTGTAGTCTTTCCACCACCACTTGGTCCTGCAAATGCAATCATTTCACCGGGTTGTGCTTCAAATGAGATATTAGCTAGAACGGGCTCTCCTTCCCCATAAGAAAAACTTAACTTATTAATTTGTAACGATTTCCCGGCAATATCTAAAGTTGATTTTGGCTGTTGTTCTTCTAATGGCAATTCTAAAATGTCGATAATGCGTTCTGTCGCACCTTTGGCTTTTTGAAGCTCTGTGAAAAAGCGCGCGAAAGTCGCCATCGGAACAATAATTTGAAATAAATACAATAAAAATGCAACGAGCGAACCTGTCGACATTTCCCCATTTGCTACACGAATTCCGCCGTAGCCGATGATTGATACGATAACGACCATGACGACCAAATACATTAACGGTGCAATCAATGCGTAAATTTTGGCTTCTTTCATACCAAGCGCAAACAATTTATGGATGCCTTGTACACCTTTTGTTTCTTCTGTATGTTCAGCCGTTGAAGATTTCATCAACCGAATTTCACCCAAAGTTTGTTGCACATGCCCCGTAAAATGAGCAGTCTCGTCTTGTAAGCTACGAGAAATTTTGGCCATTTGGCGGCCTAGCGGTACCATAACGACAACTGTTAGCGGAACCGACAACATCATCAGAAGCGTCATTTTCCAGTCCAGAATGACCAAAATAATTACTGCCCCAATTATAGAAATAATGCCGGTAACGAAAGAAGGGAAATGATCCGTGATTAAATTCCGAACAATTCCCGTATCATTGACAACTCGACTTACCGTTTCTCCACTGGAATGCTGATCAAAATAACGGACACGCAAGCGGATCAATTTTGCCCACATGCGCTCTCTCAAGCCAGCGACTACTCGTTGTCCGACCATGCTGAGCAAGTAAATCGAAATGCCATTAATGACAGCTTGCACAATAAAAGCCGCAACGATTCCAACAATCAACGGAACACTTAAGTCATTAAGGGAAAAACCATCAACTAGATTTTTTGTTAATAACGGTACCACAAGTCCAACAAGCGTAGTAATCAGACTAGCCGTCAAACCAATAGCTAGCGCAAGTTTCGGGATTTTCAATGTCAACAATAGCGAAATAAACGGCTTTAAACTCTTTTCTTTAGCGTTCTTTTTCATCATAGGAGCCCCTGTTCTGTCAGTCGCATGAAGCGAAGTTACTCTAGTTCTTCACTAGTTTATTACAGAAAACTTATAGCTGTTCTACATACACTAAAAACACCTGCAGAAAAATTCCACAGGTGTTTCCATTTATAAAATCGGTGTTTAGGCAGCTAAAGTTTTCAGCTGTTGCCAATTTTCAAGGCGTTTATCTAAAATGAAATTACCAAACGGCACGAATGCTGAAACAACGGCACCTACAGAAAAACGGAACGGCCATTTAAAAACAAACGTCATATAAATGGTAATTAAAATATACATACTGAACAAAGCCCCGTGAATCGGTCCAATCACGCTAACCGCTTCTGGAAAATCAAAAAAATATTTTAACGGCATCGCAATAAACAGCAAGATTAGCAGTGAACCGCCTTCAACTACGCCCATAAAACGAAATGTGCTTAACGCATTTTTAAACATGAACTATCCCTCGCATTCTGCTTTCATTATAAAAGCGAAAGGGGAACGCTGTACAGGGATTAGCGGGAGAACGCGGGAACTTTCTACAAAAGTACGCAAAATTTCGACACAAACCATGAGTCGTTCCTTAGTTAACTAGGCTAGAATAAAGAAACCTTTCTACGTTATCCTAGTTTCACAAAAAGAACTTTCAAGTAATTGCCTTCTTTAAATTCTTTGTGCACGCGGAAATCACTAGGTAATGTGAATTCCTCAACAATGCTGTATTTTCCACCAAGTTCCTTAAAGGCTTTGTCGATAAATCCTTTAAATTTCTTCATGCCAAAAGAAGCACTATTGGTCGAAGCAACGATAACGCCGTTTTTTTCTGTAATGGCGATTGCCTCTTTCATCAAGTTCGTATAATCCTTAGACGTACTAAACGTGTATTTTTTTGAACGCGCAAAGCTTGGTGGATCTAAAATCACGACATCAAACCTTAATTCTTTTCGCTTAGCGTATTTAAAATAATTAAAGACGTCCATAACCAAAATATCCTGATTTTCAAAATCAATGCCATTCACACTGAATTGCTCAATCGTTTTACTAGAACTTCTCTTCGCCAAATCGACACTCGTCGTTTTCCGTGCTCCGCCAAGTGCGGCTGCTACTGAAAATGCGCCAGTGTAGGAAAACGTATTGAGTACTGTTTTGCCTTTGGCGTATTTTTGCTTGATCACATTTCGTACATCACGCTGGTCTAAGAAAATTCCTGTCATCGCTCCGTCGTTTAAGTAAACAGCAAAGTTCACACCATTTTCTTTGACGACTAACGGAAATTCACCGCGTTCGCCCGCAACAAAATCATCTTCCTCGATATACTGACCTTTTGTATCAAATCGTTTTTTCTGGTAAATGCCTTTGCATTCCGTCACATTTTGAAGTGCGGCAATGACTTGATCTTTAAACGTATAAACCCCTTCACTATACCAGCTAAGTAAATAAAAACCGTCGTAATAATCAATGATCAACCCTCCGAAACCATCACCTTCACCATTAAAAACGCGAAAAGCGGTCGTCTCTGAGTTATTGAAAAAAGCTTGTCTACGAGAAATCGCAGTCGTCAACTTGCGTTCAATAAATGCTTGATCGACAGTTTCATTTTCATCATTGGTCAGCACCCAGCCATACCCCTTATTTTGTAAGCCGTAATAGCCTTTTGCTAAAAAACGTCCTTGTTTATCAACAAGTTTCAAAATACTTCCTTCGGTTTGGAGAAATTCTGCATTTTCTAAAGCTTCTTTCGTCACTAAAGGATAACCGTTAGCGTAACCTGTCTTAAATTTATCGTTTATTTTAACTGAAATTTCCGAATTCATAATCTCTCATCCTATCTGTCAACCACTGTTTTGCTTTATAATTAGTGTATACGATAGCTGACCGGATTCCCACCCTCGCCATGTGAATTTTCCAACACACTCAGTAGGAGGAATTGCCATGAAGCAGAAGTTTTATGTTTACAATATTCTATTAACTAATGGGGAATACCTGGAGAACATCCGCGTTGAAGGACCTCTTGAAGACCACTTTCCAGGGGTTTCGGTGAGTCTTTTTTCTGTTGAAAATATCGAAGGGAAAACGATTGTCTTAAGCGTATTCCACATCGTCAAAGCCGATTTAATTAGCATAGAAGAGTCATAAAGCAGATTCAGACTACAAAAAGCGTTTTGCATGACAGATGCAAAACGCTTTTTCTATTCCTGAATCCAGTCCCAAGCATTGTTCATTTCATCTAATGTAAAATATTTCACTTCGAGTTTCGGTAATAATTTTTCTATTTCTGCTGACTTTTCTTTTATATGGCTGGAACTGATTACAGCAAATTTATGAAAATGATTCCATGCATCCATGTTTACTTTCATGCTTTCTTCTAGTCCTTCAAAAGATGCGCCTTGTCTTTCACTTATAATGGCATAAATATTGAATTTTCCTTTATCCGCATATTTTTCTTGAATGATTTTATCAATTTTCATCGCATCCCGGTATGTGGCTGCTCCTTCGAATTCAATAGCGATTGTTTCTATGTCTTTGCTTGGTACAAATGACAACATCTTTATTCCTCCTCGTCAGTAATAGACTTGTTGTTAGTTTTCATATTCCCCATTTAGAAGCTAACAAACGGCTATAGCCAGACTTTTTAATGCTATCTACCGATATATTGCATGAAATATTTTGTCGATGGTGCCAATTACTGTATAATAGAATCTATTACGCAGTAAAAAGGGGAGCTTGTAATGCCTATTCCAGTTAATCACGCTAAGCCAGTCCGCGTGTCAGCTAAAGAAAGTGCTTATCTTCAATTACAGCAATGGATTATTGATGGTACGCTGCAGCCTGAAGAAAAATTAATCGATACAGAATTGGCGCAAGCATTGAGTTTAAGTAGAACTCCAATACGCGAAGCGCTGCAGCTGTTGGAAGTTCAAGGGTTTGTAGAAATGTTTCCAGGAAAAGCTACACGCGTCACTACTATTAAAAAAGGGGACCTCAAAGACTTGTTGCCACCTCTCGCTGTTTTGCAAGCCTTGTCAGCAGAACTTGCTATTCCTAATCTTGACGAGCATGTCTTTCGTTTGCTCGAAGAAACTAACCAACGATTTATTGAAGCCATTGAAAGCCAAAATGGTTTTTCAGCTTTAAAAATCGATCAAGAGTTTCATCAAATTATTGTCGATGCTGCAGATAATCCTTATATCCACTCAATCCTCAGCAGTCTCCAGTCTCATGTAAGACGACAATTTTTTCATCATTCATTGATGTTAACTAAGAGCTCATACGATGAGCACGTCGAAATTATCCAGACCTTAAAAGAAAAAAATCCAACTAAAGTGACACAACTTATGAAATCCAATTGGATTCGTACGATCGATGAGTTGTCGACTGAAAAACTTCTGTAAACTAATTAGAAAAAGCTGCATCAAAAGCATAGACGCTTTTGATGCAGCTTTTATTTTAGAAGCAAACCTGGTTTACCAGACCCGCCATTATTGCTTAAAATTATGCGTTATGCTGAGCCGATTGAACTTTTACAGTTTTTTTGGTCCGAGCAATAACCGTTGTGATCGCGATAACAAGTAGCGCAGGCAAAAGCCAACCAAGACCGTTACTGTATAATGGCAACGTAGCTGCGTAAAAATCGATAATCGACTGCAACCATGCTGGATTGTCGACTCCGATTGAAGAAGTTAAGGTTTTCAATCCATCAATGACACTAATAAATAATGTAACAATGATTGTCGATACATAAACCAGTTGCGCATGTCTGAACAACGGCGACAAGAACGCCAGGATGATCAAGACAATCGCTAATGGATACAAGAACATTAACACAGGAATTGAATAGGTAATGATGTTCGCAAGTCCCGCATTGGTCACGACCAATGAAAAGACAGAGAAAATCACAACATACGTCTTGTAACCGATTTTCGGCGTTAATTTGTGGAAAAATTCAGCGTTTGCCACTGTCAAGCCAATCGCTGTTGTTAAACAAGCTAGGATGATGATGACAGCAAGCAACATGGCACCAAAAGTTCCGAAATAATAATCAGAAGCCCCACTGAGTACGGGTCCCCCTGTTTCCATAAGACCTAAAGTAGCTGTACTCGTTGATCCTAAATAAGCAATTCCTGTATAGACAATTGCCAATAAAGCTGATGCAACCACGCCACTTTTCAAGGTAGCCATCAATACGCCTTTAGGCGAATTCACGCCCATTTTGCGAACAGCCGAGATGACAATAATTCCGAACACAAGAGAAGCAAGTGCGTCCATCGTGTTATAGCCTTCTGTAAATCCAGTAAAGAAAGCGTCGCTTTTATAAACCGGTTGTGGTGCTTCTTGGTTGCCCATTGGTTTCACAAAAGCGGCGACCAACAAAACGCCCAACGTCAGCAAAATAGCTGGTGACAAAACTTTTCCGATACTATCAACTATTTTTGTTGGGTTTAATGACACAACAAGTGAAACGCCAAAAAAGATCAATGAGAAGATAAGCAAACCGATCGTTGCGTTTCCTGCTCCAATAAACGGAGCCACTCCAACTTCATACGAAACTGCACCCGTTCTTGGTAACGCGAAGAAAGGTCCAATTGTTAAATACAGCATTGCCGTGAAAATCAGTCCATAAACGGGATGCACACGGCTTGATAAATCCTGCAAATCATTGCTTTTCGAATAGCCAATTGCCAATATTCCAAGTAACGGCAAGCCGACACCAGTAATCAAAAATCCGAAGATTGCGATCCATACGTTTGTTCCTGCATATTGTCCCAGCTGCGCCGGAAAAATTAAGTTTCCTGCTCCGAAGAACAGCGCAAACAACATCATCCCTACTACTGCATAAGACTTAAACGATAACTTACTGTCCATTACTATTTCCTCCTGTAGATTAAAACCATGGTTTCGTCTTTAGTATTTACAATTTCAATATAACACGTTTCTTCTTTTTAAAACGTATACGATATATTGCATAAAATAATAATACAACATTGAGTCCAAAATGCAAGCTTTTCAACGGAAGTTGTTTTTAAATTCCGTCTATTTAGTCAATTGTCATTTTCGGGTTATTCTTCCAATATAGTATCTATACTATTAAGTGTATAAATAATCAAAAATCATATTTCTCTATGTGGATATACGCGCACCGTAACGCAATAAAGAAAGGTAAATGACTCTAACACTATCCACAAAAAATACAGCTTGGATTCTCGCATCGTTATTTCTGATCTGATTAGACAAACACAGCCTCTACTCTCGCTTTTCAAATGAAATGCTGTAAAATAACTTACTATGGAAAGAACAGGGTTTTTTATTACTAACCGGAAGGCGGCGTTCTCTTTGAAAATCATCTACATCTTTCTTCAGCTTTTCGCCATCACTGGCTTTTATTTATTAGGTGAAACAATTCAAGCCCTCTTCAACATTCCGCTGCCTGGCAGTATTATTGGTTTTCTTTTATTGTTTGCTGTTCTTATGCTTAAAGTTTTTCCACTAAAATGGATTGATTCAGGTGCACATTTTCTATTGGCTTTTTTACCACTTTATTTTATTCCTGCTACTGTTGGTGTCGTTGAATACGGAGAGCTGTTTTCTGGAAAAGGAATTTTACTAATTCCCATTGTCATGGTTAGTACGTTTCTTACCATCGCGGTATCCGGCTGGGTCAGTCAATATATCGCCGCGCGAAAGGAGCCGTCTTCATAATGGAAGTTAATCTAATTGCTGTTTTCTTTGCCGCCTTGACTATTGCTGTTTATTTTCTTACGAATGTTGTTTATGTGAAATATCAAAAAACGCTATTGAACCCAGTACTTGCTTCTACAGCAATCCTATCGGTTGTATTGGTAGTCGGCAACATCCCTTACGATACGTATTTAACAGGTGGCAGCTGGATCGGTACACTTTTAGGGCCGGCAGTTGTCGCGTTAGCCATTCCTCTTTATAAACAACGCGGTTTGCTTTTCAGTAATTTACTCCCTATTTTTTCAGGCATTATTGCAGGGGTGGCAGTTGGCATGACGAGCGGAATACTGTTTACTCAGCTATTCCATTTTTCAGAACAACTGATTTTGACGGTTTTACCAAAATCATTGACGACACCCGTCGCGATGCAAGTGGCAAGCGACCTTGGTGGTATTCCTTCTCTAGCTGCGGTTTTCGTTATGGTTGCAGGGTTTACCGGTTATATTATCGGCCCGTTCTTTTTAAACTGGTTGCATATCGATTCGGCAATCGGTCGCGGCATCGCACTCGGTACTTCCTCACACGGCATGGGCACAGCAAAAGCCTTTGAATACGGTCAGCAAGAAGCTTCGATGAGCTCTGTTGCCATGACCTTAAGTGCTGTACTTGGGGCCTTACTAGGGCCTGTTGCGGCGTTTTTGCTCCTGTAAAACAGTAAGAAGAGGCTGTCTCATAATCCTCTAAAATAAAAAAGACAGAGAAAAAGGGTTGCCCTCAAAAGTCGTTTTTCGTGACCTTTTGGGACAGCCCTTTCTTTTATTGCTTTCAATTCGTTGTTATTTCCCAATATCCCTCCGATTAAATCCAATCATGCCAATGACAATGAAACCAATGGCGACCAAAATCAGTATGGCTGCAGTTAAATAGTCCATCTCCTCAATCGGAAGTTGAGGCACATGACCATAAGGCGTTAATTTTTCTACCCAGTCTGGAAATCGAAACAGGTTGCCCATGTAAACGACGATAAAAGAAAACAGTAAATACAGCCATACCACACTCGTCCATTTAGGAGCCCAACCAAGCAACAGCGACGCGACCCCGACCATAACAAGAACTGCTGGAAAATAAACCATCGCCGAACTGTAAAACATGGCGAGTGACAGATTTTCTGCCATTACCAAATTTCCTACCAGCCCCATACTAACAGGCGCGATACTCAACATCACAACTGCCGTTAAAATGGCCATCGCTAGGTAACTAGTCATTATGTGGTTTCTGGAAACTGCACGACTCAAAATATGCTCGAGTCGATCGTTCTTTTCTTCTGTTTTCAATTTCAGAATGGCCATTAATACCGGAATGCTTCCTATAATCGCCATAACCGCCATAAGTATTGGAATGAATTGCTCTATCAAAGAAGAGCCCGTTGTCTGAACAATCATTTGTTGCATAATATCAATTTCATTAAAAAACGATTCTAAATCACCGAGAATTGAACCATAAGAAATGCCGATGAGTAGCAAACCTAGTCCCCATACAAGTAAACCGGTTCGCTGAAGCCGAAAAACAAGCCCAAACGAACTGAGAAGTAATTTTGAAGCTCCTTCTTTTCCTGTCCGTGAAGCCAAAAAGCCTGATCCGAGATCTCTGATTGAATTGAGGTACAGAGCTAATCCCATCAATAGCAACGCAACTGTCACGGTTAACCCTATTGGCCACCAATAATTATTGACGTAAGCTTCTGTTCGCAAAATCCAGTTGAGTGGCGACAACCAAGACAAGGTTTCATTTGTCACGTCACCGATAGCGCGAATGATATAGGCTAGCAACAAAACAACAAAAGACAATCCCAATGTCGTTCTAGCGTTTGAAGATAGCTGTGCACAGACAGCTGCCACACCAGCAAATATTAATCCGCTCGCGCCCAAAGCAGAACCGTATACTAACGATGCTTCAAACCCCATACTTTCTATACCTAGCATCGTTAACGAAACAGCAGTCAATAGCGCCAATACTACATTGACTCCGATCAACACCAGTAAAATAGACAACAGATTCGATAGTCGGCCTACTGGCAAAGAGCGAATCATTTCGATGCGACCATCTTCTTCATCTGTGCGTGTGTGACGAATTACGAGCAAAATGTTCATTAAACCGACCACTATCGCGGTCATTAAAAGCATTTCATGAGCAGTCATAGCTCCGATTGTGTAATCATTAAACCCATACCCTGGTCCCACCATCGCAGTCATGGCAGGATTCCGCATCGTTTCAGCCATCGCTTGCCTTTCTGCATCCGTTTGATACAAGCCAACAAAAGCTAAGGAAACAATGACTGAGACAGCAGCGAACGATATCAACCAGATAGGTAGACGCAGACGATCGCGACGGAGAATAAAAAGGATTAACGTTGCTGTCCCTTCAAAAAGATGTCGCTTCATTATAATCCGCCCCCTGCTCCTGTCGGTTTACTGGCTCCTTCGTAATGACGCATAAATAGTTGCTCCAAAGTCGGCGGTGAACTTTCGATGCGAATTACGCCGAACTGACTAACATACCGAATTACATGCTCCATTTCTTGCGTGTCCACGTGGAAAGACCACGCATTTCCTTTCTGCTCAATGCCACTCACGCCTTTAAGTCCTGCCAAATCTTGAATTCGTTCTTTTGTTTCCACTAGCAAAACCGAACCTGTTAAATGGCGAAGCTCGTTTAACGAGCCCGTTTCAATGATTTTTCCTTCACGAATAATCGCGACTTTATCACAAAGCTTTTCGACTTCAGATAGGATGTGACTGGACAATAAAACGCTCTTCCCCTGTGTTTTCGCTTCGATAATGTATTCCTGGAAAACTCGCTCCATTAAAGGATCAAGACCAGAAGTCGGTTCATCTAGTATATACAAATCTACATCTGATGACAGCGCTGCAATCAACGCGACTTTCTGCCGATTTCCTTTAGAATACGTTCGGCATTTTTTTGTTGGATCTAAGTCGAATTTTTCGATGAGGTCCTGTCGGCGATTCAGGTTGTTACCTCCGCGCAGTTTGACAAACAAATCGATAACTTCTCCTCCTGTTAAGTTAGGCCATAAATTGACGTCGCCAGGAACATAAGCGACACGCTTGTGGATTTCCACCGCATCTTTCCACGAATCCTTACCAAAAATTTCAGTTCGTCCTTCTGTAGCTTTTAAAATGCCAAGCAAAATGCGCAAGGTTGTAGACTTACCTGATCCATTAGGTCCGATAAACCCGTAAACTTCACCTTTTTCTACTTGAATATTCACTTTGTCCAGCGCTGTAAAATCCCCAAATCTCTTCGTCAAGTCAACTGTTCTTAAAATGGTCATGGATATCCCTCCTAGTTTGCGTAAAATAATTTAGTCAAAATATCGAGATATTCATAAAAGTAACAGCTGATTCATTCTTAATGGAACTGATCCGCTAAGCCAGTTGATAGAATTGGTTTTATTCCTATCACCTAGCTTTACAATTTTTGGATTTCACGTGTTCTTTCGCAGCATGTTCTACGTTCACATTAAAGCTTCCGGTCATGTCGGTCAATAACCTCCTCTCATTAAACTGATTTTTCCAACTATTTTCCGTGTGTGATTCTAGATTATTTAACTGCGATTGACACTCTGTTAATTTTAAAATCTGACCATTGCCACTACTCTTCAATAATGCTATGTTTTAATTGCTAAAAAATTATAGGAGGAATAGTAATTGAAAAACTCATCTTTCGGTAAAAAAGTATCCGTAGTTGCTGGTTTAGCCGTATTATCGCTGCTTGCAGCTTGTGGAAATGATGACGATACAGCTTCTGAAGAAAAGGCATCCGCATGGGATGAAATCCAAGACAAAGGTAGCTTAACAGTTGCCACATCAGGTACCTTGTTTCCAACATCCTACCGCGAAGAAGGGTCAGACAAATTAACTGGCTTTGAAGTAGAGGTGGTTCGTGAAATTGGTGAGCGCTTGGAATTGGACATTGAATTCACAGAGCTTGGTTTTGATGAAATGTTAACGTCTGTTCAAACAGGACAAGTCGATCTGGCTTCAAATGATATTGAAATCACAGAAGACCGCGCAGAAAATTTCATCTTCTCTACACCGATTAAATATTCGTACGGAACAGCAATCGTCCGTTCAGAAGATTTATCAGGAATCAAGACATTAGAAGATTTGGAAGGCAAAAAAGCAGCCGGTGCTTCAACTTCTGTCTACATGGAAACTGCACGCGAATATGGCGCTGAAGAAGTCGTCTACGACAACGCGACAAACGAAACGTATTTACGTGACGTCGCCATTGGACGAACAGATGTCATTTTAAATGATTATTACTTGCAAACTTTAGCCATTGCAGCGTTTCCAGAGCTGGATATCGTCATCCATCCAGATCTAAAGTACAGCCCTTCCGAAGTTGGCGTCGTCATGAACAAAGACAACGACGAACTAGCTGAGAACGTCGATCGCGTTATCGAAGAAATGCTAGAAGATGGCACAATCGCCGAAATCTCTGCTGAATTCTTTAACGGTGCCGATGCTACCCAAAAAGTGAATATTGACGAATAAAAGCAAGAAGTCGCGGTCATTTGAGCGGCTTCTTTTTTGTTGTTTATTTATAATTAAAGATGAACTTATTCCAATTAATGGATATACTGTCCAAATCAGCACAAATACTGTCGAATTTAGCCGAAATACTGTCCAAATTTGTAAAATACTGTCCAAAAGCGTTCAAATACTGTCCAACCTCCCCTATACTAGAATGAACAAGTAAGAATAATCAGGAAACGAGGAGATCTAGGTGAATATTTCTTTTTCGCCACTCGGCGACCAAGCAATTGTCATCGAGTTTGGCCATGAAATCAATGAGCAAACTAAACAAGCGGTTAGGAGAGTATCGACTTTACTAGAAAAGCAAAAACCCGATTGGATGATTGAATTTATTCCTGCGTTCGTAACCGTAACGGTCTTTTATAATCCCATCTTGGCGCTTTACGATAAAGTAAAAATTGAACTAGAAAGACTGCTATTACATCTAGGTGAAGATTTGGCAGTCAAAACCACCACCATTGAAATTCCCGTGTGCTATGGCGGCGAGTTTGGGCCTGATCTCGAATTTGTAGCGCGACATAACAAACTGACTCCACGTGAAGTTATTGATATCCACACTTCCGGCACTTATTCAGTACATATGATTGGTTTTGCACCCGGCTTTCCCTTTATCGGTGGCATGTCTGAAAAAATTGCAGCTCCGAGACGCGATTCTCCGCGTCTCCGCATTCTGGAACGGACAGTCGGCATTGCCGGTCTGCAAACGGGCGTCTACCCGATTGAAACTCCTGGTGGGTGGCAATTGATTGGCAGAACGCCGATTCGACTCTTTCTTCCTGAAAACGATGTTCCGAGTTTACTTCGTGCAGGTGACCAAATTGTTTTCAAAGAAATTTCCAAAGAAGACTATGATGCATGGGAGGAAAAGCCAGATGCTGAAAATCCTTAAAAGTGGGTTACAGACTTCCGTTCAAGACTTAGGTAGGACCGGTTTTCAGAAATACGGCGTGATTGCTAGCGGCGTCATGGATCCTTTCGCACACCGTCTAGCCAATTTATTAGTCGGTAACGCGGAACAAGCAGCGACCCTCGAAATTACATTAGTGGGGCCAACCATTGAATTTACCGAAAATGCGGTCATTGCTCTGTGCGGCGGAGATTTGAGCCCTCAACTAGATGGTGCCCCGGTAACTATGTGGCGGATGCACCCGATCAACAAAGGCAGTACCCTAACGTTTGGTAAGCCTATAATTGGTGCGCGGAGTTATTTAGCAGTAGCTGGTGGCATTGATGTTCCCGAAATAATGGGCAGCAAATCTACGTATCTGCGTGCCGGAATTGGTGGATTTTGTGGACGTGCCTTAAAAAAAGGGGATGAAATTCCGATAGGAAACATAACCCAACAACAATCCCTAGCATTCCAGCATACTAGCGACAATGAGTTCGACTGGCTAGTCCCGCCGGCTCGTTATTTTGAAGAACCCGTTCTTCGAATGATCAAAGGAAAGCAATTTAATTTATTCAATGAAGACAGTAAAAACCGAATTTTTAATGACGTATTTACCGTTTCTTCGGATTCAGACCGCATGGGTTACCGACTCGAAGGCGCCGGTCTAGCTTTGGAGCATCCCACCGAATTGATTTCAGAGGCGGTGGCTTTTGGTTCTGTACAAGTTCCCGCCGACGGCAATCCGATTGTCCTGCTTGCAGATCGTCAAACAACGGGCGGCTATCCGAAAATTGGACAGATTATCTCTGTCGACTTGCCGCTCATTAGCCAGTTGAAACAAGGGCAACATCTACGCTTTAAAGAGATCTCTTTACTAGATGCGCAACAGCGCTTGGTTGAACAAGAACAATACATTCGGCAAGTCAAAGCCGCAATTCAATTAAAACAGGAGGAATGGACATGACTTTTAAAGTAGATTTAAACTGCGACATGGGTGAAAGTTTTGGCGCTTACCAGATGGGCAATGACGAGGAAATACTTGATTACGTAACATCAGCAAACATCGCTTGTGGATTTCATGCTGGTGACCCTTCAATTATGCGAAAAACCGTTAAACTGGCGCTCGAGAAAAACGTCGGCATGGGGGCTCATCCCGGGCTTCAAGACTTAGTAGGGTTTGGACGTCGCAACATGGCTCTGTCTCCTCAAGAAGCTTACGATTTGGTCGTTTACCAAATCGGTGCTTTATCCGGCTTTGTAAAAGCTGAAGGGGGCCAGTTGCAGCACGTCAAAGCGCACGGTGCCCTTTACAACATGGCGGTCAAAAACGCGTCATTGTCTGAAGCGATTGCAGAAGCTGTCTATAAAATCGATCCGGAATTGATACTGTTCGGACTGTCGGGCAGTGAAATTATTAAAGCTGGAGAAAAAATCGGCTTACGCACTGCGAATGAAGTCTTTTCAGACCGAACTTATCAAATTGACGGCTCGTTAACACCAAGAACTGAGAGCCATGCCTTAATTACCGATCCACAAATCGCCATCAATCAAGTCGTTCGCATGGTTAAAGAAAACAAAGTCGCCACTGTTGAACAAACCGATGTTGCGCTTGAAGCAGAGACGATTTGTATACACGGAGACGGCATCAACGCACTTGCTTTTGCCCTTCAGATTTCAAAATCCTTAAAAGAATCGGACATTCATATTGTGAAAATAGGCGACTTTGTTTAAGACAAACTAAGGGGGGATTTTGATGAATAATGTAAAGAAGATGAAGAATACGAATCGTAGCGTTTTGCTTGGTGCGGCTTTCCTAATGGCCACTTCCGCGATTGGACCTGGCTTTCTAACACAAACAACCGTTTTCACCGAAACCTTATTGGCTTCTTTCGGATTTGTTATTTTAATTTCCATCATTATTGATATTGGTGCACAAACGAATATTTGGCGCATCATTGCCGTGTCTGGAAAACGCGCTCAAGATATTGCCAATGACGTCTTACCGGGCCTTGGCTATTTTCTGGCTTTACTAGTAGTGATGGGTGGACTGGCCTTTAATATTGGGAACATCGGTGGAGCTGGACTCGGCACAAACGTGTTATTTGGAATCGATCCGAAAACCGGCGCCATTTTAAGTGGTGTGCTCGCCATCGGTATTTTTGTCGTAAAAGAAGCCGGACGAGCAATGGACCGCTTCGCGCAAGTCCTCGGCTTTGTTATGATCGGGTTAACCGTTTATGTGATGATCACTGCACAACCGCCGATCGGTGAAGCCATTACGAAAACATTTATTCCAGATACGATTGATATCTTTGCGATTGTTACGTTGGTCGGTGGAACAGTTGGTGGATACATCACTTTCGCCGGTGGACATCGTTTAGTGGACGCAGGATTGACTGGTAAAGAAGCATTGCCCGAAGTAACGAGAAGCTCAATTTACGCCATTGCTATTGCCTCACTTATGCGCATCATTCTGTTTCTAGCAGTTCTCGGTGTTGTTTCTCAAGGACTTTCATTGGATCCGTCTAATCCACCCGCTTCGGTTTTCCAGTTAGCAGCGGGGAATGTCGGCTATAAAATGTTTGGAATTGTGATGTGGGCTGCAGCTGTCACTTCCGTTGTAGGAGCAGCTTACACTTCGGTATCATTTATTCGGACATTCAGTCCACTTCTTGAAAAATATCATCGTGCATTAACCATCAGCTTTATCCTTATTTCTACACTTGTTTTCGTCATTATTGGTAAGCCTGTAGTCATATTGGTTCTTGTCGGGTCTGTAAATGGATTGATTTTACCCATTGCACTCGGCGTTATGCTAATTGCTGCGCATAAAGTCAAAATCGTTGGTGACTATAAACATCCTTTATGGATGACCATTTTTGGACTCATCATTGTGGTAGCCATGTCTTGGATGGGTGTTTACACCTTAATGAACGGTATTCCCGCCTTGTTCAAATAAAATATAAAAAAACCAGTAAGGCCAACTTCGGCTTTACTGGTTTTTTGCATTTAAGATGAAGAATGTCCTGCTTCTACAAATTCAGAGCGATCAGATGATGTGGTAACCCGTGAGTCCTGAAGCCAGCAAGCCACAGAATGCCCTGTTTCAGATACCGTATCTTGCGGTGTATACGTATGGCATACCGTCATTGTATGCGGGCACCTTGCCGCAAACGCACAGCCTTCTCCAAGCGTTGCCAGATTAGGTGGTGACCCGGCAATCGGCAGTAACGGCTGCTCACGATCTTCAGTTAACTTCGGCATGGATTGCAACAGTCCGAGCGTATACGGATGCTGCGGATTGTAGAAAATTTCATCCACCGTCCCTTGCTCAACGATTTTGCCGCCATACATAACAGCTACGCGATCTGCCATATTGGCGACTACACCCAAGTCATGTGTGATTAAAATAATGGCCGTATCCGTTTTCTTTTGCAGATCTTTCATCAATTCAAGAATTTGTGCTTGAATTGTTACATCGAGCGCAGTTGTCGGTTCATCCGCGATCAATACTTTCGGATTACAGGCAAGTGCCAGCGCAATGACCACACGCTGCCTCATTCCTCCAGAAAACTGATGCGGGTAATTATCCAGCCGTTTTTCCGCTTGCGGAATTCCAACTAGCTTTAGCATATCCAGCGCACGTTCACGGGCACGAGCTTTTGTTAGTCGCTCATGACGCTGAACACCTTCCATAATTTGTTTACCGACTTTCATCGTTGGGTTTAGTGAAGTCATGGGATCTTGAAAGACCATCGAAATTTCCGAGCCACGCAAATTGGTAATTTGGCTTTTCGACATCTTCAACAAACTTTCACCATTATAAACAATGTCGCCTTTTGTCACTTCGGTAGTAGCTGTTGGCAATAACTGCATAATCGATTTGGCGGTTACGGATTTCCCCGAACCCGATTCTCCCACAATCGCTAATGTTTCCCCTTTTTTCAACTCGAAGTTTACACCTCGTACAGCTGTCAGTTTACCGGTTTGGGTTTTAAACGCTACATGTAAATTATCAACCGTCAAAATAGTATTGCTCATGATGGGCCCTCCCCTACTTTCTCATTTTCGGATCTAATGCATCACGCAGTCCATCACCAAGCAGATTGAAAGAAATCATAATAATGCTGATCACTAACGCCGGGAAAATCAATTTATAAGGAAAATAACGCATCGATTTATAGCCGTCTTCAATCAATACACCAAGCGACGCCAGTGGTGCCTGCAAGCCAAGACCGATAAAGCTTAAGAATGCTTCAAAGAAAATAGCAGTTGGAATGGTGAACATCACGGTAACAATAATTGGACCCATCACGTTCGGCAACAAATGCTTTGAGATCAAACGCGGATTTGAAGCACCCAGTGTTCGCGAAGCCAAAACAAATTCCTGCCCTTTTAATTGCAGCACTTGGCCACGAACCACACGTGCCATTCCAACCCAGCCAGTAATGACCATCGCCAAAATAATAGAGGTAATGCCCGGTTCTAGCACCAAGATAAAGAGAATGATGACAATCAAGTTTGGAATCCCCATGAGAATTTCGATAATGCGCTGCATCACATTATCAATGCGTCCTCCGTAAAAAGAAGAAATACCGCCATAAATGACGCCAATCACTAAATCCAAAAAGGCTGCCACCAATGCTATAAACAGCGAGATTTGTGTCCCTTTCCAAACGCGTGTCCACAAATCTCGACCAAATTCATCTGTTCCAAACCAATAATTAATCTGGACATCACGTTCGGCATATTGATCGACACCTTGGGAATTCTGACCGTTAAATCCAAGCCATTCCAAGCCTTGCACTTTCGGCGGCATATTGGAATGCACTAAGTTTTGTTCGCGATAGGAAAAGTCATTCATTCCAGGTCCGATTAGCGCTAAAACAATTAGTAATACAAGCATGATCAATGAAATCATTGCACCTTTGTTTTTAATAAGACGCTGAAAAGCTTCTTTCCAAAAAGATACTGACGGTGTACCAATTTCTTCACTTTTTCGTTGATCCAGTGGTGCTTTAACAAATAAGTCTGACGGAATTTCATCATAAGCATACTGGTTTTGCACCTGCAAATCTTGATGTGAGGGGATTTTCGAAGGTTTTTTTGTCATGCTGAATCCCCCTTATAATTGATGCGTGGATCTAAGAAACTATAAATAATATCGACCACAAAGACCACAAAAATAAACAGCGCACTGTAGAAAATAGTGATTCCCATAATGACGCTATAATCCAATACCAAAATCGATAACGTAAACTGCTCACCAAGTCCCGGTACAGCGAATATTTTTTCAATAACCAAGGTACCTGTCATAATCGATACGGCAAGTGGTCCAAGCATCGTCACAACCGGAATCAGCGCGTTGCGGATAACGTGCTTGACGATAACTTGTTGTTCTTTCAAGCCTTTCGCTCTGGCAGTAATAATGTAATCCTGACCGATAACTTCCAGCATTTCACTGCGGATAAACCGAGCGACAGTTGCAGTAACCGTTACCGATAAAGCAATCGACGGTAACAGTGTACTGGAATATCCTTCCCACAAGGCAACCGGTAGCCACTCCAATTTCACACCAACATAATACTGCAGCAACGCCGCAAAAACGAATGACGGTATCGACATCCCCAATACAGCCAAGGTCACGGAACCATAATCCAAAATAGAATTATGTTTTAAGGCTGAAACGATTCCGAGAACCAGTCCAACAATTGCACCAAAAATTAATGCTTGTAAGCCAATAAATGCCGATGGACCAATCCGGTCGCTGATCATACTCGTCACCGTTCGTCCTTCGTGTTGGAACGAATAACCCAAATCACCTTGAAGTAAGTTTCCAATATACTGTATGTATTGAATGGCGACAGGTTGATCCAATCCATACTTGGCATTTAAAATCGCTAATTGGCTATCCGTTAACTTTTCCGGATTAGTAAACGGTGTACCGGGTAACAGCTGCATCAAGAAAAAAGTCGCTGTCACAATAATGAACAACGTAAGAAGCATAAAGCCAATCCGCTGCAATAAATAACGTTTCATAAGAACACCTCAGTTCTATAATGTGAAAGAAAAGCGCAAGCACCCATGTAGCTCTGCCGGGCATAAGACGCTCTGGCGAAGTGGCGTGTTTTCAGCCGCACAGCTAGAGTGGCTTATGACCCAAAGAGCTGGGTGCTGGAGCTAGACAAGAAAAGCGCAAGCACCCGTGTAGCTCTGCCGGGCATAAGACGCTCTGGCGAAGTGGCGTGTTTTCAGCCGCACAGCTAGAGTGGCTTATGACCCAAAGAGCTGGGTGCTGGAGCTAGACAAGAAAAGCGCAAGCACCCATGTAGCTCTGCCGGGCATAAAACGCTCTGGCGAAGTGGCGTGTTTTCAGCCGCACAGCTAGAGTGGCTTATGACCCAAAGAGCTGGGTGCTGGAGCTAGACAAGAAAAGCGCAAGCACCCATGTAGCTCTGCCGGGCATAAGACGCTCTGGCGAAGTGGCAAAGGCTGTAATAACGCCGAAATGCTGAGCAATCTTAGAGCCATTAAAAATACGAGGATGTCCCGTTAATCGGCTACACCCTCGTATCTATAAGCTGCAAACCTGTTTTATTCTTCGATCGTCACCCATTTATAAGAGAATGAAGCTCCCGTTGGATGCACCAATAGATTTTTGATTTTGCTTCTCATTAAGACAGCAGCACCTTCTTGATAAAGTGGTACGATCGCTGCGTCTTCTTCTAATAGAATTTTCTCAGTATCTAATAGCATTTGGTAACGTTTTTCAAGGTCCGTTTCCGTTCTTGCTGCTGCTACTAGTTTTTCCAATTCAGGATTTGAATAATCCATACGGTTAGCCGATCCACCTTCTAACCACATATCCAAATAAGTCATCGGATCGCTATAATCTGGGCCCCATGAAGATAGAGACAAATCGTATTCAATGGCTTTTTCGATTTCCAAACGCTGAGCGAATGGCACTGCTTTGATATCCAATTTAAGTCCTGGAAGATTGTCTTCCAACTGGGCTTGAATGTACTCAGCTACTTTTTTATGGTCTTCTGAATCGGCAATGTTAATCGAGATGGCTACTTCTGTTGCTCCTGTTTCTTCTAACCCTTTTGTCCAAAGCTTCTGAGCTTCTTCTACTGTTCCTGTATTGAAATCTCCATTCAAGTCACGGAAATCTTCACCCGATGGTGACTTGAAAAAGCCTTTTGGAACCACGCCATTTAATGCAGTAGAACCATTTTTCAAAATAACATCTGTTAAGCTCGCTTTATCGATCGCCATATTTACTGCCTGACGAATGTTTTTATTGCCGAGTACTGGATGATTATGATTAAAGCGAAGGAAAATAATTTCCGGCTCTAAAATTGTGTCAAAGTTCGCGTCGTCTTTGTTTTGATCAACTGCCTCTGAACTCAAGACAATGCGATCCACTTTGTTCGTTTCGTATAAGTTAATCCCTGCTGCTGGGTCTTTGACAACATAAGCGTTGACTGCGTCAAGTTTAACCGTGTCTGCGTCCCAGTAGTCTGCGTTCTTTTCGTATTTCCACCCTTGTTCATGCGTCCAGTCAACTAATGTGAATGGTCCATTGAAAAGGATATTTTCTGCTTCTAGTGCATATTGATCGCCTTGCTCTTCAACAAATTTTTGATTTTGCGGCAAGAATGTTGGGAACGTCATTAGTGACTGGAACAACGGGTTCGCTGCTTCTAATGTAACTTCCAATGTTTTCTCATCAATTGCTTTAACTCCTAATTCTTCCGCATCCATTTCTTCATTCATGATGGCTTCAGCATTTTTGATTCCAGCTGTTACGAACATGAAGTTATACGGGCTTGCATCTTTCATAACGCGTTTCCAAGCATATTCAAAATCTTGAGCGGTAACCGGATCACCGTTACTCCAATTAGAATCGCGCAAAGTAAACGTATGAACGCTTTGATCCTCGTTCTCTGTGTGGTCTGTTACTAACGCTTCAATTGGTTCATTGTTTTCATCTTGACGGTAAAGACCCTCGTTAACGTTATTCAATACAGTAAAGGCGATTCCATCGTGTGCTTTTGTAGAATCTAAGGTAGGAATGTCTGCTGTGGTCGAAATATTAAGTACTTGTTTAGCTTCTCCTTCTGTTGCATTTTCTTCTTTCGAACTTTCCGAAGAATTGAAATTGCACCCCGATAAGAATAAAACAAATGCAATCAGAATCATGAAAATTTGCGTATTTCTCGTTCTCCCCATTTTCCTACCCCCATTTTTTTGATAATTCTATTTAATCATAATTGTTATTGCATAAATAGGCAACAAGATGTTTAAATTTTCAAAAATATAAATTACGTGGTAATGTTTAGATATGAAAAGAAAGGATCAATACCTATGAATTTCAAAGCTATTTTATTGCTAACGTCATTGAGCACATCAATGCTGTTATCTTTTTTTCTGTATAAAAGTTGGTCTCTTATTAACTGGGCCAATGCTTTGTTCTTGGTTGGACTGCTATTAATTATGATCTATTCGATGATGATTTTAATCGAAGGTCAGTTTTTCACAGCTTTCTTAACGAGTACTCGAAACTTTTTTGCAAAAACAAATAAAAAAGATCAGGTGATTCAAGAAAGTGAAAAACGCTCTCTCATTCCTCTCACTTATCGCAGAGAATTCCCGAACCGAAAATCTTTTTTGCAAATTGGTTTGTTTTTTTGTATTGGCAGTCTGTTGGTTTCCTTCTTTTAATCTCCATGCAAAATCGATGGAGAAAGCGTGTCCGGTCGTATCGGAGAGTTCAACATTATCGGCAACGATTCAATAAAACAGACGGAGAAAAAGAACTTCTTTTTCTCCGCCTGTCTTATTTTAGAAGCCTATGAGACAGCTCCATTTTACGGCACAAAAATTTTGTTGGGAACTATTTTTTTAATGCTAGACCTATCTGCTTTATAACCTTCTTCAAATAATCCTGACTGTGCGGAACTAAATCTTTTAAGCCAATCTGCTTCTTAAATCTGCTACTTTCACCCGCAACTGGGACAAATCCTTCGACCTCTACTTCTTCCTTCTTACCCATAACTAATTCAGCCAGTTCTTCAAATTCCACTTTCGCTATGCCAGAAACTTCTTCTGTCTGCAACTCAAACGCATCGTCATTGTTGTCTTGCTTCCGGTACAAAAAGCAGTGACAGCGCTCATTGTCGGTAAAGTTCAGCAGGTTTATTTGATCTTTAATCATTCCAAGAGAGGTTAGTTCTGCAAAATCGACTTGGAGTCCAAGCTCTTCCTGAACTTCTCGAACGCCGTCTCGAACTGCTTCGTCCGCCATTAAATGACCCGCTGCCGTAATATCGAATAATCCTGGAAAGTCTTTCTTATCTTTACTACGCAACTGCAAGTAAATGATATCTTTATTATTCTCACGACCTACTACCCAGCAGTGAAAAGTTTCATGCCAACACCCTTTTTCATGCACAGTCTGGCGTGTAGCAACTCCTTGCGCAATTCCATTCTCATCGTAAATACGTATTTTTTCATTTTCCATTTTCATACTCCCTTTTCTTCATTGTACAATAACAAACCCGGCCATCTATCGGGCCGGGTTTGTTTAGTCTGCGACAATCGCTTCCACTTTCGATAGAAACTGTTTGGTTCGATCTTCTTTTGGATTTTCAAAAATCTGTTTGGAAGTACCTTGTTCTATAATCAGCCCTTCATCCATGAACACGACGCGGTCGGCAACTTCTTTTGCAAAATTCATTTCGTGCGTCACGATGACCAAGGTCATGCCTTCTTCTGCCAAACTTTTAATAACCAATAGCACTTCACGTACGAGTTCCGGATCGAGTGCTGAAGTTGGTTCATCGAAAAGCATCACTAAAGGATCTAACGCAAGAGAGCGAGCAATCGCTACACGCTGTTGCTGTCCACCTGACAATTGTGCTGGGTAGTGATCAGCCCGATCAGCTAACCCGACTTTGGCAAGCAGTTCAATAGCAATCGCTTTGGCTTCTTCAGGACTTTTGCCATGTATAGCAATCGGACCTTCCATAATATTTTCAATCGCTGTTTTATGAGGAAACAGATTAAACGATTGAAAAACAAAGCCTGTTTTCTTACGCAATTCCCTAATTACTTTTTTGCGGTGACGATCAATTTTGCCTCCCGCGTTTACTTTGTATTCGCCAACTTGAATAAGCCCTTCTGTTGGCTCTTCTAAAAAATTCAAGCACCGCAACAAAGTCGATTTCCCTGATCCACTGGGTCCCATAATGACGACCACTTCGCTTTTATCAATGGTTAAATCGATTCCTTTGAGCACTTCGTTAGCTCCAAATTTTTTGACCAGTCCAGTAACTTTTATCATATGCCGATCAATCTCCTTTTATCCAGTCTTCCCCATTAACAGTGAGCAGACTTTATGCAACCAAATGTTATCTGACCAAGTATTTGGATGATCGAATTTCCAAACGATCCAATAATTTCGTGAAAAATGAGATCAATATCCAGTAAATCGCTGCAGCTACTAAATAAATGGTCAGTGGCTCGAATGTTTTCGCTATGATCAAGCTCGACATCTGCAACAATTCTGTCACCGTGATAACGGACACTAACGACGTATCTTTGATTAAAACAATAAACGAATTGGATAATGTCGGAATCGCAATCCGCAAGCTCTGCGGCAGGATAATTCGCTTTAATGCTTGAGAATAGGTCATTCCCATTGACATAGAAGCTTCCATTTGCCCGTTGTCCACTGCCAAAATAGATGCTCTAAATGACTCTGATAAATAAGCGCCTGCATTTAAACTAAGCGCTAAAATACCGGATGAAATAGGATCTAAGGCGATACCAACTTGAGGCAATCCATAATAAATAACAAAAATTTGTACCAATAACGGGGTTCCACGCATTAAAGACACATAAACATTCGCAATTTCGTTTACTACTTTTACTTTTAAAATACGAATAATGGCCGTCAAGAAGCCGATAACTAACGCAATCAGAATTGAAATAGCTGCGAGAAAAATCGTCATTCCTGTCGCTTTGAGCAACGATGGCAATGAATCAATCACAATTGTAAAATCCATAAATCCTCCCATTAGACAAGAAGTAACACGCTATTCCTTTTCAACGAAAGTTTCTTCTTTATACTCAATCTCAATGCCTAATTGGCTCAATTCAGTTAAAAAAGGATGGAATCGTTCCTGAACGATTAAACCTTCGATTGGAATAACGCCTGTCTCTGTTATTTTTTTAGTGGTAATCCATTGTGAAATGAGTAACGCTGGAATAGCAGTCGTTTTAGCCATCGATGTTATTTTCCGTTCGTGGTCGTATAAATCAATCATTTCCCACGTATGTTTTGTTGAAACCCCGTGCTTGATGCCGCTTACTTCTACTCTTAAAACAGTAATATCTTCAATTGAATGGCCTGACATTTTTGGTATCAAAACTTTCTGAGCGAATAATTTTGGACTGATGACTGTATCTTCAATAGCAACCGGCGTTTCATCCAGAAATCCGAGTTCACTTAATACCCTCATTTTGTCCCAATGCCCAGGGTACCGAACAGTTCGCTCTACTAGGTTTTCTACTTTCCCCTGAAGCATAAAGGCCGTACTGTGGGCGTCGGTAATGACTGTTTCACATAAACCCACTGGCTCAGAAAAAGTCATTTCTACCAAGTCGGATAGCGGAGCCAATTCCATAATTTTTCCGTTTCGAATGATCGTTGCTGGTTTTGTATAAAGTCCAAGTAGACTTTCTAAACGGTAGACGACCTGATACCCTAAAGGCGGATCCGGATATCTCGGAATTCCGCCACAGGCTAGCATTGCTTCTTGTGCTTCGTCCAATAGTTCAATTCCTTGTGCCGCCAAGAAATTGGTGATGCCGGGTGCGACTCCGCAACCTGGGACGATTAAAACCCCTGCTTGCTGTGCTTGTTCATGCAATGCCAATTTTTCTGGAAAATGAGATCCCACCAAATCAACTAAATGACATTTTGAAGAAATGGCTGCCTTTATTGCGGGCAAGCTTAACGAGTGAGGAAGGCAGCCAATCGCTAGGTCAGCACCTTTTAGCACTTCAGCAATATCGGCTTCTGTTGCTAATGCGGCTACTTTACCAATTACTTGCGGATCGTTAGCGATAGCTAGACATTTGTCGATGCTTGCTTGGTTAATATCAACAGCTGTGATGGTTTTTACACCAGCATACTTAGCCAATTCTGTTACTACTGTTGTGCCAATCATGCCTGTCCCTAAAACGAAGATATGCATTTCTCCACCCCTCACTTATGGCGCTTATACAAAAAACATCAAAATTTGTGACAAAGAAATTGTTCCAGACAATCAATGAACGTTTAGTTTTCTAACGGTTCTGTTCCAAACCATTTTTTATAAATTTCATCGTATGTCCCATCTTCTTTCATTTCACTTAAAGCGGCATTGGCTTTTTCGATAAAGTCTTCGTTGCCTTTGTTAACGGCCATGCCAATTTCGTCTTTGTTTAAAATATCGCTTGAAATTTTAATCGGAAGATTTTGTTCTTTAATGTTGTAGCTAATCAGTAATTGATCATTGATGATGACATCTAGACGCTTATTCGTTAAATCTTGAATGTAATCGCCTACAGCTTTGTACAATTTCACGTCAGCGCCTTCTACACTATTCGCCACGTCTTCAAAAGTTGTTCCACCACCAACGCCTACTTTTTTTCCTTTGATGTCTTCAAGCTTTGTAATATCGTTTGTGTCTTCACGTGTAATTAGCACTGATCCTGAAATTACATACGGGTCGGTAAAGTCGACACTCTTTTTCCGCTCTTCTGTCACCGTCATTTGGCTAATGATGATATCGAATTTATCCGCTTTTAGTCCACCGATCAAACCGTCCCATTTGGTTGCGATAAAGTTAGCTTTTACACCGAGACGTTCTGCAATCTCATTAGAAATATCAACGTCAAATCCTTGGAATTCATCTTTATCATCGATGAAATTAAAAGGTGGATACGTACCTTCAAATGCTACATTTAATTCTTTAGATTCTTCCATTCGTTCCAGCACTCCGCCAGATTTTCCTTCTGTTCCACCTTCAGAAGCAGGTTTTGATGTGTCTTCAGCCCCACATGCTGCTAAAAAGCCAAAAATAAATAAGAAAATAATAGCACTGATCGTCGTTTTTTTCATTTTCATTCCTCCATCTTCAAATTGGCTGTCTCTGTTGATTAGTACATAAACGAGAAGATTAAAGCACGTGCGGTGACAAAACCTGTATACGCATAATTACCCGTAACAATCGCCCTGTTTACTTCCATATTTTAGAAACGATTGTCTTCTTATTATTGTCTTAATAAGGAGTAAAGTCAAACAAATTTCAGATTTTTAAGAATATTTTGCATAAAATAAAAAACTTCCACAACTAAGCTGTGGAAGTTTTAATTTTCTTCATAATGGTCGAATGTCGTCTCATCCGGTGCCACATGTTTGATAAATAGCAAATCTTCTTCTGTTACGTCTGGAACAAAAAACTCTGTTCCCCAATGCTCAGAAGTGAAAATAAGCTGGTCCCCACTGATCAAGAATACTGAAAACCATGCCAATCTCTTTTGGTCTATGAGGTGACGTGTCAGCAGAAATTTCATGATATCTGCTGATAGAAAGCCTGTAAAAATCGTCATACCTTGTTTTTCTTTACTTTCGAACAATCCCATTAAGTCAGAAGTGATCTCTCTTATGGCCGTCACTTCCTCATTAAAGCAATGAATTTCAAAAGTGTCGGACTTAGCTAAAAAATACTCCATCAGCAAGAGCCAGTAATCGTAATTTTCTGTAGCGGGTATACGCATAAACTCTGGGTCATCTTTAAATTCGGTCAGTTCAAATTGCAATTGCTTTTTAGGTATCATGTTTGTGCCACCTCCCGCGTTCTCTCTTCGGTCTATTAGTTCTCTGTATTTAAGCGCCTAACCACTTCGCTGATTTCCTGTAAATGATCAATTTCTCCATCTGCCTCCAAGCAGCTCCAATGCTGACTTTTTTTCCAGATCGTTTTCATGCCTATTGCTTTTGCAGCCTGTATATCATTTTTTGGATGATCTCCAATATAGACAGCTTCGTTCGGAGAAACACCGAAACGTGCCAGCGCTTTATGGAAAATAGCCGGATTGGGTTTGGCCATTCCCTCCCATTCAGAAATCAAAAGTTCTTCAAAATACTCGCTAATTTTTAGTGACAGAATATTATCTAACTGAAACTGTCCCCTGCCGTTGGTGATCATCCCTAAACGTAGCGACTGCTTCGCTAAGTTCTTAAGCACCACAGTCAAATTCGGAAACGGTACGCAATGCTTGTTAAAATTGGTTACATAGTCTTCTAATAAGGTTTGCCAAGTTATCCCTTCAATCTCTAACTCTTCAATTAATTGTTGATAAACACGGTCTTTCCAAACGTATCCTTTGGCATCTAATTCGATAAAGCGATTACTAAAAAGAGCCTTAGGTACATGCTTTACGTGTTCATCTAACCGGTTGTATTGTTCATCTACAAACGCTAACAGCGAACTATCCCGGTCCAATAATGTGCCATCCAAATCAAAAATAACCACTTTGATCATTCGACTTCTCCTGTCTCGCTACTTTCTAGATTCAGCTTCTCATAAAACCCTAAAGATGCTAATAAAAATGCTTTATCATACTTTGTTTTCTCATGAATTCTATCTACCCAATCCTCCAGATTTTCTAACGGCTCATCGTGATAAAGTCCCGTGTTTGTACTCAAAAAACTGTTCCAGTTATCAAACTCCCAGTGGCGCGTCTCTCCTTTTTCATACAGCCGAACTTCGACCAGCGGCTCAGGAGAGATATGATGTTGAGAATACTCAGCTGCCGCTAAAAACTGGAGACGTTCCACTGGCTTTACCTTGTAGAGTTGACGGGATTGTTTGCCATTGGGTCGGTAATAGACCATCTCAACCTCTTGACCAACCGACTTTACTTGCACTTCTGCTCCTGGAAAATACCCAGACAATTGACTGCTTGTAAAATTCTGACTGTCTCCATCTATTAAGATGGGCTGGATCCACTGATCACCCAAATCACATAGAAATCTGCGCCCATCCCTGTCTTCAGCTATGATAGCTGCGTGAGCATCTACTGTTCCTAGCTTACTGCCTATTGGATAAGCGTTAACCCGTGCGTCATCAAAAGCTGCTAACAGCCAAATTGCCAAGTCAAAACAATTCCCTGTGATACCGTATTGGTCATGGTGCTGTTTCATGAGCTCGACATCGCGTTGCTTTTGGTCGCCTGATCGCTGATAATACCAAGCTTTTGTCAAAGTCTCCATGGGAAATCCATCAAACTGCTGCCAAACTGAAAGAATCTCTGCGGGCGCTTTTATTTGCTTCACCTTCTTTTTCTTTTTTGTATGCTATTACTTCTCTATATTCTGTAGAAATTCCTGCTGTTAGAAGAACTAAGCTATTTCGAACTCGGTGTACAAGTTTTCATATCCAGTCTATTGACGTCAGCGATTCAGATTCAAGGGCTCTTTTGATCTTTGCTTTCACTTACAAAATGATCTTTTATTTTAGCTCCAAACTAGCTGATGGCATTGAACATCTAACTGTTCTTCAGTAGGCAAAAGGGGCTATCCCAAAAAGTCATTGCTCATGACCTTTTGGGATAGCCCCTTTTCATCAAGTACTAGAGTTAATCCGTCAGAAAACTTTTTCGGTTGCGGATTTGGTAATGGTTTAGTTGCTTGAATAACTCTGAGGAAGTTCCTTGATCCACAGAAAATTCAACCCCGCATTCTACCACGTCGATACCTGTCGCTTTTCGAACAACAGTCCCTTCTATTAAGAAAGCGCTATCTACTAGTTCAAAACTACAGCGTACGCTTTCTCCCAAAGGAATATTAAGTACAGAAGAAAACACTAAACCTCCGGCACTAACATCATAAATTTCGACCGGTAAAAAATTACCTCCGTAAACTGAAACCTTGCCATTCAAAGCCTGGTTGAAAATAACTCGAAAAAATTCGCGACGATTTTCCGACATTTCACTCTCCCCATCCTCGGTCACATATACAAATTTACAAGCAGACCTTTGATTTCTCCTACTAGATCTAAAGTACCGATTCCTTCTTCTTCATTATTCAATACTTCGTCTTGAATTTCAATTAGTTTTTTATCGATTATTTTGATAATTCGTTGGGGTTTTAAGTTACCGCCTGATGTAAGACTTTGCTCATCTGATAAATGTAAACCATAACTCACAGATTCTGAGACAAATTGCTTAACAGCTTGCTTATAATTCACTAAATTTTCAAGTGTACGTTGATTGGCTAATTTTTGACCTTGCGTATCCACATTATTCATCAACTGATTTAACGAATCATTTTGCAGCTTTGACTGAGATTTTCTCATGGCATTTGAGAAAAGTTCGTTCGGCTTGTTACCATTCGTTTGTTTCAACAGCCGGTCGTTTTGAATCGTACTCTGACTATCAATACGCATTTACAGCACCTCTTCTTCTTTTAAATTACTGTACTGCTTATTGTTCATATTAAGGACAAGCTCTACTTCGCCAAAGTCGGCGTGAAGCACTTTAGCAATTTGTCTCGAAGAAAACCCTTGTCTAGACAGCTGAATGATTTTCTCTGTTTCTACAGTAGACTTTTCGGGACTGTCGATTTGTTCAATCTTGGTTTGTTCTAATCGTTCAACGCGTTCGACGAGTTGGGTTTCGCTGTTCTTTATGTAAGTAGTTAATTTATTGTAAAGTTCATTGTTTTCTTCTTCAAGTTGGGCCACAAACTGGGCCATCTTTTCATGAATTTCAGGTGAGCTGTTATTTATGTGCTGTTTTTTTACTATCAGCATCAGCCGTATATTCATTAGCACTAGCCCCGTACTAACTGCTATCAATAGCCATTCCATCCCCATCACCTTAGCCTTCTGTTTGGTAGTTTCACTTCAATAATGATCGTGTACAGATAAAATCGAAGCATGCAGTCGAAGCATAGCTTTTGAGTGAAGCTGTGAAACTCTTGATACACTAACGCCGAGAATTTCGGCAATTTCGGTTAATTTCATTTCTTCAAAATAGCATAATGACACCGTAATTTTTTCTTTTTCAGGCAACCGTTCAATGGCACGAACTAGCGATTCTTTCATCATTCGATCTGATAAATGGCGTTCTGGCGAGCCTACGTGATGGTTTTTCACTGTTCGTCGTTCTTCAAAGTGTTCGTCATCCATTGAAATCATTGTTGATAGCGCTGCTTCTGAAACTGTCTTATTAAGCTCAGCTTTCGTAATACCCAAATACAAACTAACTTCCTCGTCAGACACAGAAGCGCTATTTTGCTGCTCTAATAAAAGATAGGCTTTTTCAATTTTCTTTACTTTTTCTCTAACGGATCGCGGCAACCAATCACTATGTCGCAACCCGTCAATAATCGCGCCTTTGATGCGCCAGGAAGCATAGGTTTCAAATTTCAAATCTCTTTCGATATCGAATTTACTTAAGGCATCGAGTAATCCTTCATAGGCATAGCTGCGGACATCATCTTTTTCCACAGTTTTCGGTAAACTGATCATGAACCGTTGAATCACGTAATCAACCAAAGGAAGATATTGTTCAACCAAGTATTCGCCAGCTTCTGGATCTTGGTGTTGTTGCCAATCGCTCCAGCAGGAGAGTTCTTCTTTTGATAATTTGGGATTCAGCATGATTTTCACCACCATTTCCAAGCGTCAAGCCGCTCTTATTTAAAAAATATTTTCATAATAAACCCTTTCAGTCCCAGTTTATAAGGAACACGGAGATGTAGAAATTCACCCGTTAGTTGACGAATGGCCACTGCCGATTCACTATTCGGATAAACCAGCAGTAGCGGCTGTTGCTTTTTGACAGCTTCTGGCACGTGTAAATCATTTGGGATAGAACCCAAGGCACCAATCTCTTTCCCTAAAAACTGAGCTGCTGCTTGGGTAAAGTTATCAGCTGTTTGTTGTCCTTCTTTGATACTGACGCATTGATTGACTACTAACTTCATATGAACATTTGGATCTTTGCCATGCACCATCTTGACGACTGAATAGGCGTCAGTAATCGACGTTGGCTCAGGAGTAGTAACTAAGATGACGTCATCAGCGGCTAAGATAAAGCGAAGATTTTCGTAGGACAAACCTGCTCCCGTATCCAAGATGATGTAGTCTACTTCACCCTGTAAAGTGGCCAGTTCCTGAAAAAATTTATGCAGTTTGTGATCATCCATTCGAAACAGTTCGTTAAAACCATTGCCCCCTGAAATGAACAGCAAGCCATTTGGACCTTTTTCAATAATATCCCGAACAGCCAAATCTTTTTCAATCATGGAAGCAATGGTTTCACGTGGAATCTGATCAAGTAACACATCAATATTAGCGAATCCCATATCAACATCAAGAATCAATACCTTTTTATCCTGTTCAATAAGGCTTAAGCCAAAATTTAATGCGAAATTTGATTTTCCAACTCCGCCTTTGCCACTAGCGATTGCCAATACTCGTGTTTTTTTAACGGTTTTTTTGCTAGGCTTATCCGATTGCTTTATCAGCATTTTTTCTCTTAACTGGTTGGCTTGATCAAGCATTAGTTTTTTCTCCCAAGATGAAGTCCGCTACTAATTCCGGTGTGCAGGCCATAATGTCATCCGGTACATTTTGGCCATTAGCGATATAGCGTATCGGAATGTCGTAATGGCAAATCAAATTCACGATAGCGCCCGAAGAACTGGTTTCGTCTTTTTTAGTCAATAGCAGTTCATCCATAGAAATGGAGCGGAAATTATTAATTATTTTTTTCATATCTTCGTATTTGGCAGTTAAGCTCAATACTAAGTGAATCTGTACCTTACTATCAGTTGGCAGTAACTGCTTAAGGTCTTCAATATATTGCGTCTGCTGATAATTTCGGCCTGCCGTATCCATTAAGATGATATCGCAGTCATGAAAATCTTCGATTGCTTTCGTTAAATCTGCAGAAGACTCCACTACCTTAACTGGAATATTCAAGATGCTGCCATAGGTTTTTAATTGCTCAACTGCCGCAATACGGTAAGTATCCGCAGTAATCAATCCCACTTTTTTATCCTTTGCAAGCAGATAGCCAGCCGCAATTTTTGCGATTGTCGTTGTTTTCCCAACCCCTGTTGGGCCGATAAAACAAATAATTTCTGGTTGTTGTGTAATTTCATCACACTGATGCGAATCCATCATTGCGACCAATTCTTCACGAGCAAAGCGCTGAACACGCTCTAACGTTTGGTCAGTGTTAAATTCATCTCTTGCGATCAATTTTGCTAGCAAGTCTGTCAAAATATCCGGCGCTATTTCTTGCGCAATCAATTGCTTTTTCAACAACCGAAGAGATTCAGGAAGATCCTCTTCTTTCATCTGTTTCATCATAAATTGTTTCATATTCTTTAACTCATGGATCAATTCTGCTGAGGAGTCTTTTGGATCACTCCACTTTGATGGAGATTTCGCTTCAGTAGGCAATCCTTTTTTCGGCGGGATTGGATCAACGCCAGCTGTGATTTCTAATTTTTCTTTCTTGAAAAAACCTAAAAATCCACCTGTCTTGATTTTTTTGGTATTTAAAATCAACGCATCTTCGCCTAGATCCTTTTTAATCATTGGGAGTGCTTCCGCCATCGTATTGACGATATATGTTTTCAACCTCATGAGACGTTCACCACTCCAACACTTTGAATTTCAATCTCCGGCTCTAGTTCGTTATAGGACAGCACTGGCAGGTCGGGTGCAAAACGCTCGACGAATTGTCTCATGTAAATACGGATAGCAGGAGACGTCAGTAAAATGGGCTGAACGCCGGTTTGCTGCAGTTGCGCCGCTTGTTCTGTGATCTTTTGGAAAATTGTTTGAGAAGATTCTGGATCAATGGACAAGTAATTGCCTTGCTCTGTCCGGTGCACAGAGTCAGCGAATTTCTTTTCAAGACTCGCGCCTGCTGTAATCACTTGCAACGGCTCTTTTGGCGTAGCGTATTGCAAGGTAATTTGACGTGATAGGGATTGACGTACATACTCCGTCAACAAATCTGCGTCTTTTGTTTGCGTAGAGTAATCTGCCAACGTTTCCAAAATGGCCAATAAATTGCGGATAGATACTTTTTCTTTCAAAAGTTTCATTAATACTTTTTGTACTTCACCAATGGTCATTAAATTTGGTACTAACTCTTCGACTACTGCTGGTGCTGTTTCGCGCATATTTTCAATGAGCGATTTTACTTCTTGTCTACCGATTAATTCATGCGCGTGGCGTTTGATCACTTCTGTCAAATGAGTAGACACAACAGACGGCGGATCAACAATGGCGTAACCTGCCATTTCCGCTTCTTCTTTCATGTCCTCATCGACCCATAAAGCAGGCATACCAAAGGCGGGTTCCACGGTTTCAATGCCTTCTACTGATTCGTCGTCAATGCCCGGACTCATGGCTAAGTAATGATCAAGCATAATTTCACCTGATGCGACTTGGTTGCCTTTGATCTTAATCATGTATTCATTCGGCTGCAGTTGGATGTTGTCACGGATCCGAATGACGGGAACGACAATACCTAGCTCCATCGCGCATTGTCGACGAATCATAATAACACGGTCCAGTAAATCGCCGCCTTGATTTTTGTCGGCAATTGGGATTAATCCATAGCCAAACTCAAATTCAATGGCATCCACATGCAGTAAATCAATGACACTTTCCGGACTTTTCATTCCTGCTATTTCTTTATCTTCTTTGCCTATTTCAACTTCCTGTTTTTCCTCAGATTTCAAGGTTTTTTGCATTTGGAAAGCACCATAAGCGATGACACCCGCAATCGGCACAACGAGCATTGGACTGATTGGTGTAAAAACTGCAAACATCACTAACGTTCCGGCCACAATATACAACATCTTTGGATAGGCGAAAAGTTGTTTTGTGATATCTGACCCTAAATTGCCGTCTGATACTGCACGTGTGACGACAATACCCATCGCTGTCGAAATTAATAGCGCTGGAATTTGAGAAACTAAGCCATCTCCAATAGACAGTAGCGTAAACAGCTGCGCTGCTTCTGCAAATGGCAATTTGTGAACCATGACACCGATTAGCAAGCCACCAATGATGTTGATGAGGGTAATAATGATTCCGGCAATCGCGTCTCCTTTAACGAATTTACTCGCACCGTCCATGGCCCCGTAAAAGTCTGCTTCTGAACTTACTTTTTCACGACGGCTTTTTGCTTCTTGATCCGAAATCATTCCTGCGCCGAGGTCGGCGTCAATACTCATTTGTTTACCCGGCATGGAATCGAGCGTAAATCGTGCAGCCACTTCGGCTACTCGCTCGGAGCCTTTCGTAATCACGAGAAACTGGATAATCACTAAGATGAGGAATACCAAGATCCCGATAATGGCGCTTCCTCCAACAACGAACGAACCAAACGTCTCAATCACTTGTCCACCTGTTTGATTGGTCAAAATCGAACGCGTTGTCGAAACGTTTAACCCCAGTCGGAACAAAGTTGTTAACAACAGTAACGTAGGAAAAATAGAAAATTGCAGAGGTTCTTTTGTATTCATAGCCACTAACAAGATCGTTAGTGCCAAACTGATATTGATCATAATCAACACATCTAACAAGAGCGGCGGAAGAGGGATGACCATCATCACCACAATCATGATAACGGCTACCATGATGGCATAATCTCTGAATTTCACGCGGGTCCCTCCTCTATCCGGGTTATCGGATTTTTCCTTTTAATCGGTAAATATATGCTAAAACCTCAGCCACAGCTAGGAACAATTCTTCCGGTACAGCATCCCCAACTTCAACTTGGGCATACAGTGCTCGTGCGAGAGGTTTGTTTTCCATCGTCACAATTCCAAATTCTTTCGCTTTTTCTTTAATCTTCAGCGCCAAATGATCTTTGCCCATTGCGATGATGACCGGAGCCTCCATCGTTTCGGCATCGTACTTGATCGCGACAGCGTAATGCGTGGGGTTGGTGATTAACACATCTGCACTTGGCAGATCCTGTATCATGCGGTTCATGCTCATTTGTCGCTGCTTGTCTTTTATTTTTGATTTGATGAGCGGATCGCCTTCCGCTTTTTTGTATTCATCTTTGATGTCTTGTTTTGACATCTTGATGCCTTTTTCAAATTCGTATTTCTGATAAATGTAGTCTAGGATAGATAAACTCAGCAGGATCAGTCCTGCAATCAAGCCCATTTGGAAAACCAATGAACCGATAAAAGAAAACGAATAGCCAATGCTTTTTTGTGACAGCGTAAATAACTCATCTTTGCCTACCCACAATACGCCAAATGCAGCGCCGCCGATAATGCCGATTTTCAAAAGGGACTTCCCTAACTCGACTAAAGCGCGCATTGAAAATATTCGCTTTGCCCCTTTGATTGGATCTAGTCGTTCAAACTTGGCCATGATGGGGTCTGATGTGAAAATAACACCCACTTGGATAAAGTTTCCGAGAAAGCCGAAGACCATACCGACGAGCATGATAGGCAGCATCAACAAAAAGGCATTCATGGCCATCTGCTCAAACAAGGTACGAATGGTGGCCGGTGTTATTTCCCAGGAAATATATTGCGTAAAGTGAATCCGGTAAATAGCTAAAATTCGGTCCATCATCCAGCCACCGAGCGAATTCAGCAGCACAATCCCCCCGATAATAATCATGGCAGCTGCGACTTCCGGGCTTTTGGCTACTTGGCCCTTCCGCTTGGATTCTTGCCTTTTTTGCGGTGTCGCTTTTTCAGTTTTCTCACCCGCAAAAAATTGCAAATCCAAGGGATATCTAGTTGCCACTTACGTTCCTCCTAACAAACGAATCAGTTGAGCCATACTCACCAAGAGTTTCTCAAAGAGAACCTGCAGGATATAGAAAAACACGGGCATGGTTAGAAAAAGCATGATAAAACCGACAAAAATTTTCAACGGCAACCCGACAGCGAATATATTCAGCTGAGGCACCGTTTTCGCCAAAATACCAAGGGCAATATCCACTAAAAACAAAGCGCCAACGATTGGCAAGGCAATTTGCAACGCAATCAAGAACATTTCTGCAAACAAGCCCGTCATAAATTGTGCGATGTCTTCAGCTTTCACCGAAATAGCTAATCGCTCTACCGGAAACACGCGCAGGCTTTGCATCACACCGTCTAACATCAAATGATGACCATTTACAGTTAACAAGAACAACAACGCCATCATGTACTTGAAATGACCGATAATCGGCACTTGCGCACCGGTTTGTGGATCCAGCACGTTGGCCATCGAAAAGCCCATTTGAAAATCAATAAAAGCGCCTGCAATTTGAACCGTGTACAACACGAGAGCTGCAGTGAAGCCGAGTGCCAAACCCGTCGCCAGCTCTTTAATAATTAACAAAAGATACGTCGAGTCCAAAAGAATCGTTTCGCCCATAGGCAAGGTCGACACAGCGACAAACGCTAAAAATGCTGCGATGCCTACTTTGAATTGAGCGGGCACCCCTCGCATTGAGAAAATAGGAGCAATTAGAAAAAAACTAGTTAAACGGACGAGCATGAGTAAAAAATAAGGCAAGATATCAAAAATTTTGTCCATGTCCGTTTACCCGATAATTCTTGGCAGCTGCTCAAACAAGTCCCGTGTGTAATCTAGCAACAAGGTCAACATCCACGGGCCAAAGACCACGAGCGAGATAAAGACCGCCAGTATTTTCGGGATAAACGCTAAGGTTTGTTCTTGAATTTGTGTCATCGCTTGGAACACGCTGACCAATAATCCAACAGCTAACGCAATGAGCAGCATTGGAGCGGATATAAGAATCACTGTAAAAATTGATTGTTCCGCTAGTTTGATCACCATATCTGGAGTCATTCGTATTCTTCCTTTCGTCAAAAGCTGACCAGCAGCGATTCGATTATTAAGTACCAGCCATCGACCAACACAAATAGCAATATTTTAAACGGTAACGATATCATGACTGGCGGCAGCATCATCATCCCCATTGCCATCAACGTACTGGCGACAACCATATCAATGATTAAGAAAGGAATAAAAATAACAAACCCAATTTGAAAAGCAGTTTTCATCTCACTAATAGCAAATGCCGGAACCAATGAAGTTAGCGGAATCTCTTCAATGCTGTCAGGTTTTTCTAGCTCCGCGTATTTAAAAAACAAAGCCAAATCTTTTTCTCTTGTATTTTTTGCCATAAATTCTTTTAATGGCACAATAGCGGTATCCAGTGCTTCTTGTTGCGCCATGTCGCCATCTAAATACGGTTGAAGTGCAGTTTCATTCATTTCTACTACGATAGGAGACATGACAAAAAATGTTAGAAATAGTGCCAAGCCAACCAATACTTGGTTCGGTGGCATCGACTGTGTACCGAGTCCAGTTCGCACGAATGACAAAACGATGATGATCCGCGTAAAACTAGTCATCATAATTAGAATTCCTGGAGCTAAAGACAAAATCGTTAGCAGGAAGAATAATTGAAGCGTTGTTGAGACATCTTCAGGGGACTCTGCGCCAAAATCAATGCCCGGAATATTAATAGCAGATAAGATTTCCGGAATCATAGCGGACGTCCTTCCTTGTCTTGCGTTTCTTTTTCAAACTCATCTTCAAGCGCTTGTTGTTGGGCTTTTTGTTTGTTTAAGCTTTGCTTAAATAACTGATCAAAGCCATTTTTTTGCGCTTTTTTTGAAAAACCTTCCATCTTTTTCTTTGTTAAATCAAACAAGTTTTTCGATAATGCGGGTTGTTGCTGCTCAAAGTCTTTTTCAATGTTGTTAATTTCCATCGCATCTGAAAATTCCTTGATGAGCGTTACTTCATCACCCACGCCAAGTAAGTACATCTGGCTGCCAATTTTCACCACTTGCAGCGACTTGTTATTGCCCAGCGGCGTACCACCCATCAGTTTAACGGCTTGGTTCGGTTGCAGGTTTTTCTGACGTGCCGCTAAAAACTTAATAAGTCCATAAATCATCACCACAATCAACAACGTATAAAAGATTAATTGAACAATAATACCGGCTAAGCTTTTTTCTTCTACCGGTGCTCTTTCTACATCATCAACGGGTGTTTTTTCTACCGGATCTTCATTATTTAGCCATTCCACCACATTCGGACTGGCTTGAACAGCTAGTGGTACCGACATTGCGCTCAAAAACAACAGCGCTAAGAGCAATGGCATCCACATATAACTTGACTTAGGCACTCTTAGTAAACTCCTTTTATCCATCATTAACGTAGTTTTGAGATGCGTTCAGCTGTGCTCAATACATCTGTTACCCGGACACCGAAGTTCTCATCAATGACAACTACTTCTCCAACTGCAATCAATTTATTATTGATTAAGATATCAACGGGTTCTCCTGCTAATTTATCCAATTCAATAATAGACCCTTGCGAGATTTCCAGTATTTCCTTGACCACTCGTTTTGTACGGCCTAGCTCCACAGTGACTTGGAGCGGAATATCCAATAACATATTCAAATTATTCGGTGCAGATGGCGCTGTTTCCGTATTGTCGAAGCTTGAAAACTGAACATTTTGTACGGTCGGTGTTGCTTGAGCCTGCTCATTTAGCCCATCATCTGATTGCTTTGGCATTTCACTTGTCTCCTTTAGTTCTTGCGGATTAAACGGTGCCGTTAAAATCTCCACCAAGGTTTTTGCAAGTGGTAGAGGCAAACATAAACAAAAACGGATGTTTTGCTTTCCGCTAACATTCAACTGAAATTCCGACTCTGTAAACCACTGCTCTTTCGTAAAGTTAGCTAACGAAAATTCACCCGTTTGGTCCACAACGTCCATACCCGACAAAGAGTAAGCAAGTTCTTTTTCTAACAGCGCTGACATCGACTGTGCCACTGAATCAAACATTTTACTAACCAACTCTTGAACCGCTTGAAATTCTGTTTGGTCCTCTGTAGTCTTTAATGCAGCATCCATGTCCTTTTTAGAAACAGCAAGAACCTGCATTCCGCTAGCTGAACCCGTATATTCACCAAGCGCCACATAAAACGGTGCGCCGATAGAACCAAATACAGCATCTCGACTGGTCACAGTTAGCGTTGGAGAAGTGACAAAAACCTGTTCTGCAAGCAACGACGTGAGTAAAGCAGCCGAACCTCCTAGAGACGTGTTCAATAATTCGATGATAGCTTCTGTCTCTGTTTTTGATAATGCGTTTTCAGGCATCGCCTTTCCTCCTGTCTTCTGGTAATCCGAAGAATTTTTACGTTCTTCTGGAGAATGATGATTAGTCGTCATCAAATTGAACTCCTTGAATCGATAGTTCTGTTACCTGTACAGCCATCCGACCTTTTGAAACACCAGGTTGGGCATAAAATTTTAATTTGTTGTCTACTTGAAGCGTGACAGGTGACTCGTAAGATTCGTCCAAACGAATGACATCGCCATTTTTCAGGTTCAGGAAATCTCCAAGTTCGATCGTTGATTTTCCCAGTACCGCTTTGATTTCCATTTTGGTGCTTTGCAGCTTTTCTTCTAACGCTTCCATTTCATGTGTTTCAACAGCCTTTTTTTGGTTTGCCAGCCAATGTTTCGCTGACAGCTTCGGCAAAATTTGCTCGAGCACTGTGTGAGGCAAACAGATATTGATGATGCCTTCTGCGTGTCCAATTTTTGTTTGCAACTTGATTAAAATGACCGTTTCGTTTGGAGGAGAAGTGGTTAGGAATTGTGAATTCACTTCAATCTCTCTGAGTTCTGGAGACAGTTTCACTACAGATGACCAGGCTTCTTCAAAACAATCCAGTGATTTTGAAAACACCCGTTCAATGACGCTGATTTCAATTTCAGTCAACTCACTGTCCTTCTGCAAGAGATTGCCTTGCCCGCCCAGTAGCCGGTCAAACATGACATATACCACCTCTGGAGAAAAATCCATCACCATGCTGCCCTGTAGCGGTGTTGCTTCAAAAACACCCAACATCGATTTTTTTTGGACATTTCGAACAAATTCTTGATAAGAAACCTCTTCAACTTTTTCAACGGTCACTTGAACAAATGTTCGAAGCTGTGCCGAGAAATAAGAAGTCAACAAGCGCGAAAAATTCTCATGGATACGCGATAAGGTACGGATTTGATCTTGTGAAAAACGTAACGCTTTCTTGAAATCATATGCTTGAACATTTCTTTTTTTATCAATCACTTTCGGTTCTTGATTGCCCATTGCCGAAAGGATGGTTTCGATATTTTCATTTGATAAAACGTCTGTCAACTTGATTGCCTCCTCATTCGTCTAGGTTCGGCTCATGCAAACGAGGTAAAATGTTCAGCTTCCGGTAATAATCGGTTACTTTGTCCATAACTTCCTCTACAGTTTCCAGTACATGGACTTTCTTACCGGTTGTTAACGTCACCACTGTATCCGGTGTCGATTCTAGTCGCTCGATATAGATTGCGTTTAATACGATAGATGAACGGTTTAACCTAGTTAAGTTAATCATTTCGATGGACTAAGCTCCTTCCATTAACGTTTTAGGTTCATAATTTCCTGTAAAATTTCATCAGAAGTGGTAATGGTTTTTGAGTTAGCTTGGAATCCGCGTTGCGCTATAATCATTTCCGTAAACTCTTCCGTTAGGTCAACGTTGGACATTTCGAGCATGCCAGAACCGATTTCTGTTTTAGCGGCTGTAGCTGTTTGTAAAACTAAACCACCCGCACTCGCTATTTCCGTCATCTCGTATAGTGAGCCACCAAACTTGCGAAGACCTGAAGGATTTTCAGGTTTTGATACGCCGATAGAAGAAATAGTTGTTTCATTACCGTTTGCCGCTTTACCAATCACTTCACCCAATCGATTAATACTAAATGATTCATAGGTTTTCGCATCAATGTTAATCGCGTTTCCGGCATTGTTCAAAACCTTATACCCTTGAGCTGTTACTAAGTCGCCTGCAGCTGTTACCGTGAAATTTCCTGCACGCGTTAAGTATCGTCCTGCCGTACCAGTAGCTTCTGGGTCTTGCACAACGAAAAAGCCGTCTCCCATAATGGCAAGATCAGTTCCCACCCCCGTAGACATTAATGAACCTGCATTGTGATTGACGTTGATGGAAGAAGTTACCGAACCTAGACCCACTTGCATCGGATTCGCACCACTACTCGACATATTCTGGCTTAACAAATCTTGAAAATTAATGGTGCTTTTTTTGTAGCCGACTGTATTAACGTTAGAAATGTTATTCCCGATAACATCTAACTTTGTTTGGAAGTTTTTCATACCTGACACACCTGAGTACATTGAACGTAACATTTAATTTTCCCCTTTCAAGAACCGCGTTTCATCCACCATGGATTACACAGTTTCTTGTTTATTAGCTGGTGCTGTCGTTTTTTCAATATGAATGATTGAGTTGATTGGCACTTTTACATCTGATCCTTCAAGCTCTGCCATTACTTCTCCGTTTTTACTGGACAAGGCTTTGACAATTCCTTCACCTGACGCTGTTTCGGACTGCCACTTAACCGATGTTCCGATTAAATGCGCATAATCTGCCAATGACGAATTTCCTTGATTGTTGACGAATTGCGTCATCGTTTTATTTAGATTGGTCAATTGTTCGAGGCTTGTAAATTGAGCCATTTGGCCAATAAATTCGGTGTCCTTTAACGGCTCCATCGGATCTTGGTGTTGCATTTGAGTCACTAGAATTTTAAGGAATGCATCTTGTCCAAGTGCATTTGTTGGTGCCGTCTTGGCCACTGGCGCTGCGGCAGTAGCCGCTCCCGTTGTCGCTGTCGAAATGTTCATCCAAACACCCTTTCTTCTATACGGTGTAATCTACTTTTGGTAAGCCTTCAGGCAATCGCTTTGTTGTTTCTTTAACTACGTCTTCTTCAGACTGAAAATAGCTATGACCACTACGCGAATTTTTACTTTGTTGTTGCGTAAACCGCTGTTCTGCATGAGGTTGTTGCTGATTAAAAGGCTGCTGTGGGCTTTGTTCGAGCACTTCAATTTTTTCAACTTCCACACCCTGTTGAATCAATGAAGTTCTCAACTGATTTAGCTGAAGTTCAATCGCTTCTTTTGCCATCGGTGTGCTTGCCATAATTTGAGCGGCTAGCTTGCCATTGGTTGATGTCAATAAGATTTCAAGGTGTCCCAAATGTTCCGGGAAAATATTAACACGCATTTTCATACCTTCTTGGCCGTCGACTAAGCGCATTGAATTTTTCAACATCCCGCCGAGGTCTTCTAGAAGATTGGGTAAACGTACTAATGGAACTGGCTGTAGACTGGCTTCTGCTTTTACAAGAGTCCCGGCAACCTTTCCAGCATCTGCTGTCATCGTTAAAGGCTGCGCAGCTAGATCTGGAGTCGCTTTCACTTCTATGGATTCTTTGGGAGTTTGAAGTTCTTCTCCACTTTGGAGCTTCGGAACAACCTTCCCTTCTCCTGCTTCAAGTTCTTTTAACGCCTCTTGCATTTCAACAGACACCTTAGAACTGTTGCTCACTGGCTTCAGTAATTCACCAACAAGTGTGGGAATATCCTTTACCGCACGACTTTCTTCACTAGACGCTATAACCGGCTTTAGTTGAAGACTCGTAGTGATTAGGGCTTGTTGTTTTTCAAGCATCCCCAACAAATCATCGAGTTGTTTAGAAAGTTGTGTTAGGCCATTAACGCTTGTCTTATTCGCTTTTCCTTCTACCTCGTTCAGCATCAGGGATTTCACAGTTTCTCCAGCTGATTGTTCGACTAAAATTTGGAGCTGCTGTTGTATTTTCTGAAGCAGTGGAACGAGTTGACTAGGATCTTCTGATGCATTCGCAGCTACCTGACCGGGCGCTGCCAAACCAGTTGGCTTGTTGTCAGCCTGCAGTTGCTGCAACTGCAGAATGGCGTATTGAATTTCCTGCTGCTCAGTTGTTGGCTCTTCAACTAGTAGTTCTTGTAAAGACGCTAGCACAGATTCCACGTTTTCCAACAGGTTTTCTGTAGGTGCTTGTGGTTCGCTAACAGGTGGAAGTGCCAATGATTCCAGTAAAGAAGCAAATGCCGCTTGATTCACAACAGGTTTCGAAGTTGTTTTCGTGACAGGGCTAATGGTTTGTTGAAACGTCGGCTTTAAAGCTTCCATACGTTCAAGTCCCTTCCGCCAAGTTATTTGCCTTAGCTAAGCGATAAAACCGCGTACTGGCCATTTCGTCAAAAAAGCTTTGTTCGGCCGCTTTGTTTTCTTCTTGGAAATGTGTTAACTTTTGTTGCTTTAAGTTTTCCCACGTTTTTTCTTCTTTCGCTTTTTCTTGCAATACACCTTGAGACGCTGAAACTTTTTTCTGTAAATGTTCCAATTCTCTTTCGGAAGAAAGCGATTGACCTTGAAGCTGATAAATATAGTCTTCTAACATGCGAAGTTCTGAAATGTTGACGCCACTTTGCTGTTTGGCATTTTTTAATAACTCAGCATCTGAGATTTTCTTTTGAATCATTCTTTTTTGCTGATGTCCTACTTCATGTTGTTTGATAGCTTCAGCCATTTGGATCTGCGCAAAGCCCTTTTCATTTTCTTTTAAATCCAATATCTTTTGAAATCGAAAGTTGAATTGTGTCAGTTTAAATCCCTCCAAATTGTGCGGATAGCCGTTCAACACTTTCTTCTATTTTGGCTTTCTCGTAAATGTCTTGCTGCAAATATTCTCGGATCAATGGATACGCTCGAATGGCGTCATCAATCTCTTTATTTGCACCACTCTTGTAGGCTCCGATATTAATCAGATCTTCAGAAGTCTCGTAAGCTGCTAACAGACGTTTGAAATCTCGTGCGGCTTGTTGATGTTCTTCTGATACCACTTCGTGCATCACCCGGCTAACACTCGCCATTACATTGATCGCTGGAAATTGACCTTTTTGAGCAATTTTTCGGTCCAACACAATATGTCCATCTAAAATTCCGCGCACCGCATCGGCAATCGGTTCGTTCATATCGTCTCCATCTACTAAAACAGTATAAAAAGCGGTGATCGTCCCTTTACTGGAAGTACCCGAGCGTTCGAGTAATTTCGGTAACAATGCAAAAACGCTTGGGGTATAGCCTTTACTCGTTGGTGGTTCGCCTACTGCGAGCCCCACTTCACGTTGTGCCATCGCAAAACGCGTCACCGAATCCATCATCAACATGACGTTTTTTCCTTGGTCCCGGAAATATTCAGCAATCGCTGTTGCGGTTAGTGCGGCTTTAATGCGCTGCATGGGTGTTTGATCGGAGGTTGCTGCGACGACGACGGATTTCTTCAGCCCTTCAGGACCTAAATCACGTTCAATAAAGTCACGAACTTCACGGCCACGTTCTCCAACGAGCGCAATGACATTAATATCTGCTTCTGTATTGCGAGCAATCATGCCCATCAACGTACTTTTCCCAACACCACTTCCGGCAAATACCCCAATGCGTTGACCTTGGCCAACAGTTAGCAAACCGTCAATGGCACGAACTCCGACTTCTAAAGGTTTATCGATTCTCGGGCGCTTTAACGGGTTCGGCGGGGCATTATTAGTAGAATATTTTTTCAACCCCCGAGGCAATAAGCTTTCATCAAGTGGCATCCCCGTTCCGTCCAAAACTTTCCCTAAAATAGAAGGCCCCACTTTAATCTGCAGTGGCCCTCCCGTGGCGACGACTAAACAACCGGGTCCAACTTGCGAAAGATCCTGAAGTGGCATGAGCATGATTCTGTTTTCTTTAAATCCAACAACTTCGGCTTCAATCGGTGGCTCGTTGCGATTTGGGTAAAGCAAACACAATTCACCAATTTTTGCATTAGGTCCTCGTGATTCAATCGTCAAACCAATTACTTGAATCACTTTCCCGTGCTTTTTGATCGGTTCAATGTCACTCAGCAATTCCAGGTATTCATCTTCCCACAAGTTCATCGTTGGTTTTCTCCTCACAGTAAGCGAGCAATTGATTTTTGATTTCTTCTAGTTGATGATCAATCATCGCATCATAAGATCCACTCGCTGTATGAATTCTGCAGCCACCTGATGTCAGATTCGCTACAGGAACTAGTTTTAATTCTGAATCGGCTTTGATATAGGTTTTTAACTCCTCTAAAAAGGGAATAATGACCGAGTAATCTTCGGGAGAAACTTGCATCGTGACGTCTTCAGCTTCTTCTACTTGCTTTAATGCGTGCTGAATAATGCTCAATAACTGCTGTCTATCTTGTATCAGTTCGTTATGGATCACTTTTTCGGCAATCGTCACACTCAGTGACAGCAAGAAAGGTTCGGCTTGCTGAATAATAGTGGCCTTTTCTTCATAGGCTATTTCCAGTAAACGAGTCATTTCTGCTCGTTTTTCAACGCTGTCTTGCTCCGCTTGTTCCAGTCCTTCTGTAAATCCAGCCTGAAACCCTTGTTGCTTTGCTTGTTGTTCGACTCTTTGCGCATGCTGTTGTGATTCTTGTTGCTTTTCTTGCCACCACTCATCGATTTCTCGTTGTGCATTTTGCTGATCGTTTACGAGTTGAGCCTGCAATTGCTCTCGCTTAGCTTCCAATTCATTGATTTCTTGAAGCAACTGCTGTTGCTGTTGCCTCGGATCTATTTTGGGATCAGTAAAAACAGGTTTTTGAGTCTCAATTTTGCGTGTCTGAATAATTTTCATTTCTTCAGAAAGAGGCTGGGAAAGTCGAATAATATTAGACAATTATTTCTTCTCCTCCTCCACGCGATACATCAATTTCTCCTTTTTCTTCCATACTACGAATCAAGCCAACAATATTTGTTTGCGCATTTTCTACATCTTTCAGTTTTACTGGACCCATAACTTCGATTTCTTCATGGATAGCCTCTGCTCGACGTGTCGACATATTTTGATAAATGCTGTTTTTCACTTCTTCGCTTGCTACTTTTAATGCAAATGTCAAATCAGCATCGCTAACTTCACGGACAATTCGTTGAACAGAACGACTTTCAAGTTTGACGATGTCCTCAAAGACAAACATCCGTTTCTTGATTTCTGAAACCAGTTCGGCATTGTCTTTTTCAAGTTCGCCCAAAATGGATTTTTCTGTACTGCGGTCCACATTGCTCAACACGCGAACAATGGCTTCAACTCCTCCAGTCGCGGTGTAATCTTGGCTGCCAGTCGCAGTCAGCTTCCGTTCCAAAATTTGCTCGACTTGATGGATAACGTCTGGGGAAGTGCTTTCCATTAAAGCAATACGTCTTGCAACTTCCACTTGTTTGCTACTTGGTAGCTCAGACAAAATTTTAGAGGATTGTTTCGCATCTAAATAAGACAGCACTAACGCAATGGTTTGCGCTTGTTCGTGTTGAAGAATGTTTAAAATCTGATTAGGGTCTGCTTTTCGAGCAAAACTAAACGGTTTTACTTGAAGTCGGTTCGACAAACGACTAATCGTGTCCATTGCTTTGTCTTTCCCCAGCGCTTGTTCGAGAATGTTTCGGGCATAAACCAACCCACCCTCATTCATATAATCCTGCGCCAAAATCATTTCATAAAATTCATTAATGACTCTTTCCGTTTGACTGTTTTTCAACTGCCGAACATTGGAAATCTCCATCGTCAGTTGATCAATTTCTGGCTCGGTCAATTGCTTGAATATCTCAATAGAAACTTCAGGTCCCAAACCAACCAATAAAATGGCTACCTTTTGAATCCCTGTTAAATCATGTATTCCTCTAACCATTAGACACTCTCCTAGTCATCTGCCATCCATGACCGCAACAATTTCGTAAAGTCTTCAGGTCGTCCTTTGGCAAGCTTTTCAATCGTTTTTCGCTTCGGATTGGATCGATTACTAAACTCAGACAAATCGATTTCTTCCTCTTCGGGTTCTAGTAAATTTGATTTGGCTAATGCCTGTTCGAACCCTTCAAAACTATATTCTTCTTCTTCTATATCCACTTTTTTCTTTCTACGAAGGAATAACAAGGCAACAATAATCACAATTACCAGCACAATTGCCGCTCCAATTACTAGCAGAAGATTATTAGGAATACCAGCGAAAAATGTCACTTCTGGCTTTTCATCTTCAACAGCTGGACGTCCTTGGAATTCGGTTGCAAAAACGGAAATTCGATCTTCCAATTCAACATCTGTCGCTTGAAATTCATTCATGCTTAGCGATGTACTCACTGCATTTTTCAATAAATTACTGATATCCGCAATGTTTTCTTGCGTCAAACTTGCCGGGTTATCCGGAATCGGCGGCTCTACACCAACGTTGATTGTAATGTCATCAACGACATATGGGCTCTTTTCAATTTGGCGATTGATTCGGTTGACTTCGCTGTTAATGCGTTCTTCTGTTCGTTCAGATTCACTGTTTCCAGCACCGTCTACACCTGGATAATTAGCCACTTCCGTTTCTCCGGTTCCCGCTGCATCTTCAATAACTGTTCCTTCACTTGAATACGTTTCAACAATTCGTTCAACACTAATATCCAAGCCTTCGTTATTTTCAACATCAACCGGTTCCACTAATTGTTCTTCTCGTTTTTCTTTAGTGAAATCGATATTCGTCATAACAGAAACAACCACTTTATCCTGACCTAATAATAAGCCAAGCATTTGTTGCAACTCTCGCTGAATATCTTGTTCAATGCCTTTTTGAATTTCACGATGCTGCTGGTAAACCGACAAATTGGTATCTGCTTGATTGGCATCTTGCACTTCAAACACTTGGCCGTTTTGATCCATAATCACAATTTGTTCTGGCGGCAAACTTGGCACTGATTTACTGATTAAATGATACAAGCCATTAATTTGCTTTTGATCCAACTGCAAAGTCGAATCACCTTGAACCACAATCGAAGCCGTTGACGTTTGCTCTTCGTCGGTAATCCAAATATTTTCCTTTGGCAACGTAATCATGACATTGGCTTCTGTCACTCCGTCAATTTGCTCAATCAAATACGCTAACTCATTTTGCATCGCATCCCGTTCAACCACATCAAAATGACGATCGGTCATCCCGAGTCCCATATTTTCACTAAACGTACCGTAATTGACATTGCCGTTTTTCGGAATGCCTTCAGCTGCTAAACTTACTTTCAAATTAGCCAAATGCTCTTCAGGCACACTGATCGTTTTACCATCTGCCGACACTTCCACAGGAATCGCTTGTTCTTCAATCGCCGTCTTGATTTCACCAGCTTCGGCCGCCGTCAAATCAGAATACAATACAGAAAAATTAGATTGATTGCTAAAGAAAACGAAGATTCCTAAAATCATTAATGTGATAAAAAAAGAGCCGATAACAGACCATTTCGTTACAGGAGAAAAACTGGTCCATGATTCGCTCATTTTCGTTTTGAATACTAAAAGCTTTTCTTTCATTTCATCATCATCCTGCCGGTTTCAATCATACTTGCATTCTCATCACTTCTTGATAAGCTTCAACCACTTTATTTCGTACCTGCATCGTCATTTGCAACGACAAGCTGGCCTTTTGCGAAGCGATCATTACTTCATGAACATCCTGAACTTCTCCTGTCACCAATTGATTGGTCAATTTATCTGATTCGTTTTGTGCTTTGCTTACTCCTTTTAATGCATCTTTGAATATTTCTCCGAACCCTTCAACTTTGTTATCCGGCTTCACTTTGTCGAATAATTGGTTTTGAATAAAAGGCGTTTGAATCCCGCTGATTTTTTCCATGGTGCCTCCTAGGTAGTTATAGTAGGTTTAGCTTTGTCATTTTTCTGGAGATATTCCGCAAACCAACTGCGCTTTCCGCGGGCTCGCACCCAAGCCTCCTCAGTCGCTCTGCTCCTTGCGGGGTCTTGGTCGTCTCGCTATTCCGCAGGAGTCTCCGTTGTTTTGCTCCATATCTTAATTGTTATTCACTAATCAAGCATTTAGTAATAAGTGACTTCACGACTCTTAGAAGAAAAAGCGGAAGGCGCCGACTATTTTAAGTAGGTGCCACTAGGAAACCGCTGCTCCTGCATCGCTGCGCTAGCTTCGTCGCAAAGAGATGGTCCAAATTCCTTTGGACCATCTCTTGGAAAGCGTCCGCCTGGAGCAATTTCTTTCACCTTAAGTAAAGTGAGTTATTTGCCGATTTCCAAAGCTTTCATAAACATGCTTTTTGATGCATTCAATGCCGTGACGTTTGCTTCGTACGAACGGGTTGCCGACATCAAATCGACCATTTCTTTTAGTGGATCCACGTTGGATGAACGAACATAGCCGTCTTCTCCAGCATCTGGATGTTCCGGATCATACGTTAGTGTAAAAGGCGTCTGGTCTTCTCTAATTTCCGACACGTTAACACCTGTCACTGCAGTGTTTCCCCTATTCATTGCCGACTGCAATTGATTGGCAAAAGGCGAGGTTCCACTTTGAGACAACTCAACTGATTTTCTTCGGTACGGCACCCATTCCCCGTCCACTAATTCGGCACGGTTCGTATTGGCGTTTGCGATGTTCGCAGAGACCACATCCATGCGCATTCGGTTAGCCGTCAGCCCTGAAGCACTAATATTAAATCCACTGAATAAACTCATTTTTGTTATCTCCCTCCATTAATAACAGAGCTAAGACTATTGAGTTTGCCGTTGACCCGTTCGGTTACGGCGTTGTACCATAATTGGTTTTTTGCCAGTTCAGCCATCTCGACATCCATGTCGACATTATTGCCATTGTTATTATATTGGGTTGAGTTGTTTGTTAAAACTTTAGTCGATCCTACAGCCGCTTCATTGCTAAACGACAGGTGGCGATTGTCTGTTTTATAGCTTGAAAGACTTTGCTGATTCATCGCTGTATCGAGCGCTGCTTGGAAATCTACTTTTTTGCTTTTGTAATTAGCCGTGTCTACATTGGCGATATTCGCTGAATGAACTCGCTGTTTAAGTGTAGAAGCCGATAAAGCTTGTTCCATGGTCTCTAGAGATTTAGGGAATATATTCATCGATAAACTCCTTTTTTTTACAATCAATATGCTAATAAAAACCCACTTAAAAAAAGTGGATTTTTATCAAATATACCACTTAGGTAACCCGGCTGCCTTGTACACTGTGTATTTAGGCCCGTAGCTTTGCGTCTTTACCTTTCGAGTAAGTTTGCCATTTTCATCATGATATTCTATTATTTTTTTATTAAACTCATCATTTTGTACTATTTTCAAAAATTAATAACAAAGTGATAGTATCATGTTTCAATAATTTTGTATATTTTTCTTTTTATAAATATAAAATGATATTTCTTCCATATTAATCAATAAGACACTATTTTTATTCATTCGTTAATGTTATGCTACGCGATATCTATCATTATGTTAATAAGAAGGAGAAAAACCTATGTTTCGCGGATTATATACTGCTACATCAGGGATGATGGCCAATAATAGGAATCAACAAATATTGACAAATAACCTATCAAACGCCAATACTCCAGGATTTAAAGAAGACAAAGCCGTCTTACGCGCATTTCCAGACCAACTCATCGTAGCGATCGAAAACGGAAAAAAAGGTACAATAGTCCCCCAAAATATCGGTAGTTTGACTACAGGAGTATATCCACAGGAGGGTATTCCGTCTTTTCTTCAAGGTCCGTTACGAGAAACTGGAAATTCAACAGATATGGCGTTGTTGGATGAATTATTACCACTAAACACGGATACCCAACAAAAAGGGTCGATGGTTTTCGCAGTGACAGCTGAAAACGGTGAGATGCGTTACACAAAAAACGGCTCTTTCGCAGTAAACACTGAAGGATTTTTAACGACTAGTGACGGCTTTCCTGTTCTCGGCGAAAACCAACAACCCATTCAAGTTGGTTCAGCCGATTTTACTGTCCAAGACAATGGCCAACTTATTCTAGCAGATGGTACACAAGGCGATCGCTTGTGGATTGGTCACACGGACAACCCACAGCAATTTGTAAAAGAAGGTCAGAATCTTTTACGCTGGACGGGAGATGCAGAAGCTGCTCCTCAGTTTATCGATAATGTTGCTCGACTTGCTGGCACAAACAGCTTTTTAAAACAAGGATTTATTGAACAATCGAATGTGGACTTGACCAAAACCATGACAGACATGATGACGACATACCGCGGCTTCGAATCCAACCAAAAAGTAATTCAAGCATACGACCGCAGCATGGAAAAAGCCGTCAATGAAATCGGACGCGTTTAGGAGGAAGTGAACCATTGAATATCCAAATGAATACTGCGAGTAACACGATGAGTGAACTGCAAAAGAAAATCGACTTGATTGGCAACAATATCGCCAACGTCAACACCAATGGCTATAAACGGCAAGAAGCGAGTTTTTCAGATGCACTCGTCCAGTCTATCGAAAAACAAGTCGGTCAACAAAATGAAATTGGACGAACCACGCCTTACGGTTTACGGATTGGCGCCGGCGCGATTCTGTCCCAAACCGCTGTTCGCAATGAGCCAGGTTCGATTCGCCAAACCGATCGCCCTCTCGATTTTATGATCCAAGGGGAATCCGCCTACTTCCGCATTGCCGCTGAGGGCAATACTTTTTATACAAAAGACGGATCTTTTCAAGTTCAACCAGTTCCCAACTCCAATCAAGTGAGTTTGGTTACCTCGAACGGGGATGCGGTACTCGGAGCTACCAATCAGCCCATCGTTTTCGATGCTGATTATAAGGATATTCAGTTAAGCGGGAATGGCACTTTGGAAATTTCTTATACCGATGCCACTAAGCAACCTACTGAAATCCAAATGGGTATTGCCCAGATAAACCGGCAAGGCTCACTCGAAAAAATAGGTGGCAATCTTTTTCGCCTGACCGGTACTGAAGCTGAACAACTCGCAAATGGCAATTTACAGTTAATCGATTTGTCCCAGCAAACGGATGGAACGATTGGCATCAAACAAGGCGCGTTGGAAATGTCCAATGTCGATTTGACTGATGAGATGGCGGAATTGATTTCCACGCAACGGCTATTTCAATCACAAGGAAGAGCGATTTCCTACGCAGATGACATGATGGGATTAGTTAATACAATTAAGGGATAACAAAAAAAGAGCAGGCACCCCGCGGGGTGCCTGCTCTTTTTTCTATGTAGCTTGTGCGGAAGAAATCGCTCCAGGCGGACGCTTTCCGGGGGGCACGGCTTCAGCCGCTTCCCTCGCTCTGCTCAGTCCAGGGTCTTCAGCTCGCGCTGATCCCCCAGGAGTCGCCGCCTTCCGCTCTTTCTTCTAGGAAGCATGGTAACAAATGATTAGTAGCAATCTTTATCATCAATAACCAGTTCGACTTATTTAAGATATGGAGCAAACCAGTGGAGACTCCCGCGGGAAAGCGAGACAGCCGAGACCCTGCAGGAGCGTAGCGACGAAGCGGCTTGGCGCTCGCCCGCAGGAAAGCGGAGCTGGTTTGTGTAATATCAGCATAACTTCTTATCTCAAAAAGTCCATCAAACTTGGCTGGATGATTTTTGATGTTGCGGCGAGGCTGGCTTGGTAGATGCTTTCTTCGCTCTTTAACTTGATAACGGCTTCTGCGTAATCGATATCTTCCACTCTTGACAACATCGATTTGATTTCAAGATTGCTGGCAAGCAAGCGATTTTCAACGGCTTCTAGACGATTTTGTCGTGCACCGTTTTCAGCGCCCACTGTCAACAACCGGTCAATTCCGGCATCAATTTTTTCCAAATCGATGGCAGTTCCAGCCTTTAAATTGGCGGACATGCTTTCCAGTGTGTTAAAGAGGTTCGCCGCATCAGCTGAAGCGCCAAACAACTGCTCGGGCAAAACACTCGATTGAATGCTGATGCCTTCTCCGATCGTAAAGGTTTTAGCGACTAAGTCCGCACTACTTGGCGTCATGTCTCCTTTTTCAGGGAAAGGCAATTCGCCGGTTTTTTGACCATTAAACAAGGACTTGCCATTGACTTTAGCATTTGCCAGTTGCCGCATGTGCTTTGTCAATTCTTCTATTTCAGCGGCCATTGCTGTCTGATCCAGCTCTGAATACGTACCATTATTTCCTTGAACCGCTATTTCGCGCACCCGCTGCATGGCATTGACCATGGAGTCGATGTTTTGACCGGTTTCGTCCATCCACAGTTTGGCTTCGCCTGTGTTTCGCTCGAATTGTGCGTTGGTGGCAAGCGTACTTTTTAGGTTCATCGCTTTACTGACACCATTGGGGTCGTCCGATGGGCGGTGAAGCAGTTTGCCACTCGATACTTGGTTATTGATTTTTTCAAAGCGGCTCAAGTTTTGGCTCATATTGCGTATGGAATTCTGGTTTAGCATCTGTTGCGTGACTCTCATGTTTTCCCCTCCACGTTGCTTCTGCTATTAGCTACCCATTCGGTTAATAATGGTATCCAGCATTTGATCCGTCATTGATACTAACCGCGCTGCCGCATTATAGGAATGCTGGTACTTGATCAAATTGGCCATTTCTTCATCGAGCGAAACACCCGTTACGGATTGTCTGCGGTTTTCTGTCGCTTGAAGTGCTGCACTATGATTGGCAACCGAGTTGGTCGCTGATTGACTTTCTGCACCGAGTTGACTGACCAGTTTTCTGAAATCACTTTGTGCAGCGGCGATTGTTTTTCCTGTTGCTGCTTGTTGTTCCAAAGGATCTGCTTCGTAATTCACTTTTAGCTCAGACAGCTTAAAGTTTGCGGCATCGCCAATGAATAAAGCTTGATCCTTGCCACCCGTTCCCGACATGCCATTTGCTTGGACAAAATCGCGAACTACAGTTGTTAAGTTTGTCTGATATTTTGTTGCGGTATTTAATGATTCGCCCAACCCTGCTAATTTCCCACCAAATTTTTGAGGGGTATTCGTTGCATCCTCGGCTGTGATTTCAGAAACTGCTTCACCTGTGACCAGCGCTTGGTTGTTGGAAGTGAGGCTAATCGAGTAACTGCCATTTGCTTTTTCTTCTACTTTTACAGACATCAATTTCGAAAGATCTTCTACTAGCGCGTCCCGTTTGTCTTTTAAGTCATTTGATTGACTGCCATCGCGGACGATGCTTTTGTTGAGCTCAGCGATTTGTTTTAAATAGCCGTTTGCTTCGGCCACTGTTTCGGTAGATTGTTGTGTCAGTTCACTTTTCAAACTGTCTAGTGATTTGTTCATTGATTGTGCTACGTCGATAAAGCCTTGTGCACGTTCTTTTACAACGGCTTGTGCAGATAAACTATCCGGTTCGTTAGCTAAGTCTTGCCACGCGTTCTTCAATCCGTCCATCGCGCTACTTAAGCCGCTATCACTCGGTTCATTGACGATCGTTTCTAAGCGGTCCAATGTTGCTTGCTTGGCTTGCCACTGTCCGAGTGTTTCGGAATGATCGCGTACTTGCTGATCGAGAAAACGGTCTCTTACACGTGTAATCGAATCAATCGTGACACCGGTTCCGAGTTGGCCTGTATGAGCACCTTGGCCTGTCCAAATATCTAAAGATGGCGACGAGCTTGAGTTGACTTGTTGGCGTGAATAGCCTTTTGTATTAACATTGGCGATATTCTGTCCAGTCGTCGCAATGCTTGCCTGGCCGACGGATAATCCGCGTTTTCCTAATTCTAATCCGTGAAATGTTGAAACCATAATTCTCCCCGCTCTCTAACAATTCCTAAGCTCTTGTATCAAAAAAGCCTTGATTGTTTGTTGGTGGTTTTTGCTGATTTGCCGGTGATTGATAATTAAAATGCTGTTGTTTTGATTTTGTTACTTGGGTAATCATATGTTGAACAAAGCTTACCGAGTCTTCAAGAATTTTTTCGTTCGTTTTGTTTTTTGCTTGAAGCTCGGTCAACAGCATTTGTAACGTTGTCAATTGTGAGTAGAGCTCTTGTTTTATCTCTTCATCTGGAATTTGTTCGGCAAACTGGCTAAAGGTTAAACCCGGATGCTCTTCCAACACGTCGGCTACGAGTTGCTGCCGTTCGTCTTCTAATTGGCCAAGTTGTTTGACTAGCTTGGTTTCTTCTTTTACAAGCTCGGTTAGCTCATCGACTTTCCGTTCGATCAACACCGTCTGCTTGCGTTCGGCATAACGGATAAGCTGTTTTTGTATGCTGATTAGTTCGTCCAGCGCATTTACTACTAAGTTCAGCATCCGTCTCCTCCTCTTTTACGCGCTTTACTTATTTATCAAACCAGAATTGATGCACTTTATCTGCTACTTTTTCTGCGTCTACCTGATACTCACCTGATGCCACTTGAGCTTTCAGCAACTGAATTTTTTCTTGTCTTTCAACATCCACACTGGCATTTTTTTCGAACATGGCTTTTGCCTCATTTGAAATTTGCAGCTCGTCTTCTTTTTGCAATGGCTTTGTTTTCGACACAGGAGCCACTTGCATTTTTTGGTAAGATTGAATAAAGGAAGAACTATTGGTCTTATCGATATTCATTCCTTCACCACCCTCTAGTGTAATTTAGTTTCGTTCGATCACCGTATTTTCCAATACTGTGCGTTGACCTTTGGCCTGACTCGTTTTCTTCCGGTTTCTTCTAAGAATTTATCATTTTTTAATGTCGCATCAATTTTTGCTGAAAAATCCTCGAAACAGTCACTGCACAGGATCTGCCTTTTGATTACTTTACCACAATGCTTGCACGGGTAACCCAAATTGGCGAAGTCCTCTGCGTAAATACGGCCGTCACGAATAAATTCGGCAATTTGTTTGACAGAGACCGTCGTCGACTCGCTGACTTCTTGAATATCCGCAAAGCGATTGGCTTCGATTTTCAAAAAATTGTTGACCAACTTGAATTCATCTTCGATTTCCTTGTAGCAGTCCAGGCAATAGTCAGTGTAGTCTTTAAAGAATAACGTACCGCAAATTCGGCAATTATCCAGCTGATTTGCTTTCATATGCACCCACCTGACCTTCTCTATAAATTTATATCGGCAGATTTCACAAAATGTTTAGCGGAATTCGTGATTATTGCAATTTAAATTCAGTCACTAATACACGTTCGACTGTACCTTTTTCAAAAACTTCGGTTAACCGTTTTATGAGTTCTTCCTCGATCATCGTAATGCCGCTTTCTCCGATCAATTCTTCCTTCGTAAAACTAGCAACTGTTGCAATAATAGCCGCGCGTACTTCGGCTGTCCGTTTTTCAGCTTCTTTTTTTGTGTCCTTATCACTAAGTAAAATATTAAACTGCACCACTCCGAAATTTCCGGAAGATGCTAGGTTGGTCGTAATAATGTCGGTGTCAATGCTTAGTTCTGCTATTTCTTCAGCACTTAACGACGTTTCTTCTTCGGCTCCAGCATCTTTTTGCAGGAAGTAAAATGCGGCTCCGCCTCCGATAACGATGGCAATAATCAGCACACCCATAATTTTCTTTAGTTTTCCCATGTCACACCTCTTACTCGTCAGTTTCTTTTTCATAAGGTGAAATCAGCACTTCCACGCGGCGGTTTTCCGCTCGTCCTTCAGGTGTATCATTTGAGGCAACTGGATGGTATTCACTATAGCCAGAAGCGCTGAATTTCTGTGGGTCGAGCTCATCGTTTTCAAGCAAAATCCGCATGAAATTAACAGCGCGTGCAGAACTCAATTCCCAGTTGGTTGGGAACTCTTTTGTCCCTGCCGGAATATTGTCTGTGTGTCCTTCGATAAAAATCATCCGCGGCGGATCGGAAATCAATAAATTTGAAATCTCACTCGCAATTGCCTCGGACCCGCTTCGCATATCCGAACTGCCCGACTCAAATAACACGCCTTCTTTAATCGTAATCATCAAGCCTTTCACGGTCATTTCAGTTTGAAGACGAGGGGACAATCCTTTTTCATCAATATAAGCGTCAATTCTTGTTTGGAACTCTTGCAGTTCCTGTTGATCTTTAGCGGCTAAAATTTCTTCTGGGCTTTCGCCTGATGGCGGATCTTCAATTAGCTCGGCTGTTGGCGATGTATCAAAACTTTCAACGGGTGCTTGCTCATCGAGTACGCCGGTACCGCCTTGCAGTTCGCTGTTAAACGATTTAGCAATAGCACTTAGTTTTTCAGCATCGACTTGGCTGGAAGCAAATAATACGATGAACAACGCCAAGAGGAGCGTCAAAATATCGGCATAAGGCAAGAGCCAAGCTTCATCGACATGTTCTTCATGCTTTTTTTTACGCTTCAACTTGAACACCGCTCTCCTCTTCAGATTCAAGTACACGGTCTTTCGTCGGTAAGTACGTTAATAGTTTTTCTTCTACGGTGCGGACAGGCAGGCCTTCTTGCACAGCGAGCAAACCTTCTAGCATAATCATTTTCGTTTTCACTTCTGACTCTGATTTCCGCTTGAGCTTATTGGCAAATGGATGCCATAATACGTAGCCTGAGAAAATCCCGAATAGCGTGGCGATAAAGGCGGCGGAAATTGATTTACCGAGAAGCGCTACGTCGTCTAAGTGACCGAGTGCTGCAACGAGTCCGATAACGGCACCGAGTACACCGAGTGTCGGGGCGTATGTACCGGCTTGCGCGAAAATTTTCGCACCCAGTTCATGGCGTTCTTCCATCGCGGCGATTTCTTCTTCCATCAAGTCCCGAATGTGTTCTTGCGACTGGCCGTCCACGACCATTTTCAAGCCGCGCTGCAAAAAAGCATCTTCTACTTCTTCTGCTTTTTCTTCGAGCGCCAGTAAGCCTTCTTTTCGTGCGAGCATCGCCCATCCCGTGAACATGGGAATCATTTCTCTGATCGACACTGATTTTTGATCGCTGAAAATTACTTTGAACAGGCTGGGGATTTTCTTGATTTCGTCCATCGGAAAGGCAACGAGCAGACAGGCGACGGTGCCGGCAAAGATGATGACGAGTGCCGCTGGATTGTATAGGGCGATCGGGTTTGACCCTTTCAAGATCATCCCACCGATCAACACAGCAAATCCCATTATGACTCCTATCCATGACGTCTTATCCACGTTTATACCTCATTTCTTTTACAGGTGTAGTTTCATACTTTTTACTTGGTTGAGGATATTCCGCAAAACAACTCCGCTTTCCTGCGGGCTTGCGTCGAACTAACTCGGGCTATGGGCCCGAGTGGATTTCGCCACTTCGCTATCCCGCGGGAGTCTCCGTTGTTTTGCTCCATATCTTATTTCTAAAAATAGTGAATTTCATATTTTTTTGTTAAAGTGAAAGGTTCTAGAAGAAATCGCTTCAGGCGGACGCTTTCGGGCTCACACGATGTGAGTCATGCAGCTAGCGCGACAGGACGTCGCGGTGCTAGCTGCCGCGGGTCGTGCTGTTCTCGCAGGAAAGACATTGACCGAAGCTTGCGAGGGCAAGTCTTTGCGACGAAGCTAGCGTAGCAATGCAGGAGCACATCTTTGCCCTTCGCCGCCTTACACTCTTTGTTCTTATTTTTCGAGTTCTTATAGTTTGTAGAGTGTAACCAGTGGAGTTCATTTCTTTATGAAAGCACTGAGAAACTGCTCTAGCTTTACATTCACTCTAGTACTAAGCGTCGAACCGTCCAGGAGCTAAGCCCGATGCGGATTAGAAGTTAGTTGCTTTTGGCCAACGCCATAGCTTGCTTCCAGGTGCTGCGGATGTCTGTCATGAGTGTTTCTACTTCTTCTAATGCTTCTAAATCGTTCTTCATGTTGGCTTCTAGTAGACGGCTATACATGTATTCGTACATTTGCTCAAGATCTCTTGACATGTCGATGTCTGCGTTTAAGGTGCTGCGTAGTTCTTGGATGATGTTTTGAGCTTTGATGATGTTGGTGTTTTTTTCTTGGAAGTTCTTGTCGTTCATTGCTCGTTTTGCTAGTTTTATGAATTTTACAGAGCCGCTGTAAAGCATTAACGTTAGTTCCTGAGGTGATGCTGTCATGACTGAGTTTTGTTGGTAGGTTTGGTACGGATTGATGATTGCCACTCTTTTTCCCCCTTGCTTAGTTGCGCCTGTCGATAAATGAACCGGCGGTAGCCATCCCCTGATAAGCACCGCTGTATTTTTTGGATATTTCTTTTGTTTGTGTAATGCGCTTGATCTGCGTAAAAAAAGATTGGTGCAAGTTAATGATCAGTGGCTGAAGTTGTTGATCGAGTTCTTTTAGTTGCTCGATCATCGAATGTTCTTCGTCTGTCCACCGAAAATCTCGTTGCTTCATGAAGGTGTCCAATTGACGGATGGATTCTTGCCGGCGAACGAACAAGGTTTCAAGTGATTCAACGATTCCTTCGTCGTTGTCTTCCATGCGCGAATTGATGTGCTGCGCTTTTTCGTAAAGCTCACGTGTCTGTTTGAGAAAAGCAACCATGATTGGTTTTGAATCACTCATTACGCGCCACCGAATAAGCTTTGTTGCATCCAGGTACTTTGTGAGTTCATCTGACTGAGTGCTTTCTCCATGGCTGTGAACTGTTTCCAATAACGATCCTCAATACGCGTCAGACGATCTTGCCAGCGGCTGATTTCTTCGTCCATTTGTTTGATGTTTTTAGCAAGCGTGCTATTGTCAATGCTAACCGAAGCACTGCCTGCTTTGGCACTAAGGTTTTTAACGACGGCGTTCAAGGTATCGTAGACACGTACGCCGACTCCGTTGCCCGCAGCGTCTCGTGTCGTGAATAACGCCATCACTTCATCGGGTTTGTTCGCTAACGCTTCGCTCAGTTTTTTTTCATCAATGAACAACTTACCGCCTTCTGTATAAGAGCCGGTGTTAATGCCAATCTGCGACAAGTGATTGATGTTGCCATCTGCAATACCGGATACTTTGTCCATAAATGCTCTACGCAAATCTTGCATGGCACTTTTTAACACTGGATCGTTGCGAAGCAATCCACTGCGCGCTTTTTCTTCCCATAATTCGATTTCTTTTTCCGTTAGATCCTTTTTCTGTTCGTCTGATAAAGGCTGGAAATCGGGATAGCGTTTTTCAATGATTTGCTTTTGCAATGTCTCGATGGATGCATTGTATTTATCGACAAAGTCTTTGATCATGGCTAATGGCTTTTCAGGGTTCGACTGGACGTTAACGATTGTTTCGGCACCTTTTTGCAGAAGGTTGACCGTAATTCCATTCACTACGGTTTGATTGGTTTTTAAATTTTTAATTTCAATGCCGTCAAACTTGATCAAGCCATCTGTAGCTCCATCTGCCGTTGCTGTAGCGGTACCGTTATTAATAATTTTGTCGGCCAGTACGGTACTGGCTGCTCCGTTCGCGTCCGTAAATTCCATTGTAAAAGCTTGTTCACTGCCCATTCCTTTTGTAGCGATAAAAAAACGGGATGTCGTGTTATCGAAACTTGCCCGAAGCGCTGGAACGGATGCTGCTGTGGCATCCTGAAGTTTTTTAGCAACGCCTTCAAACGTATCCGTACTCGCTACTTCAATTTCAATGGTGCCGACTTTTATTTTTCCGGCTACGCCGATCTGGTCTGTCGATTTTGCTGGATTTACTTTGCCATCAGCGGCTGTTGTACTGACGCCAAGGGTTGAATTTAACTTCCCCGCACTCGCAACATTCACGACTTCCACTTTATACGAACCGCTCATCGCAGTTGGTGTCGTAGCGACTGTGAAGCTTGTCGGGTTTGATGACGTTGCACTGTAAGAGTTGAACGACGACTGAAGTCGCATATTGCTCGCACTCGTCCGGAGATTCGACATTGACAGGTTGGTATCGCGAAATGCTTCTTGTTGCCACTCCGTGAATACTTTTTGTTGCATTAATTTATCTAAAGGAAGTTTTTGGACTTTCATCATGTCTTTCACAATTGATTCGGTGTCCATCCCTGATGCTAATCCACCAACACGCATAGTGTATTCACTCCGATCTTATAGTTTCTCATCCACCATGAGGCCTGCCATATCGGCCATCGAGGCATACATATCTAAAAATTTCTTGTTTGGAATTTCGCGTAAAATTTCCTCTGTTAACGAATTTATTACTTGAACGTAATAAACATTCATTTCTTCATGAAACTGAAATTTCACATTGGTCTGAGCTGATTCTAAAAATGTGTTCATGCTGTCGACTTTATCGGTAAGTGCTTCTTTCGTAATGGGTTGATGCGCTTCTTGGTGTTGGTTTTCTTCTGGAGCGATGGGTTGGTTCGGTACTACTGGGGTTGGTTCGCTCACTCTCGGAAATTCTATCGAAGGCAGTTTTGTTATTTCCATGTAGGTTACACTCCTCTCCCTTCAGATCGACTAAAGGGCTCTATATAGTAGTTATCGGCAGAACAGCAGATTTTTTTAGTAAAAAAGCAAAAAAAAATAAGACAGGTTTGTGAAAATGAAACCGCGCTGGTCGCTTTGGGGATGACTCCCGCAAGAAGCCAGGAAAACCACCTGTCTTCTTACTCCGTCTACCCCGTAGACGCGCCATCGCTAGCGTCTGGGTAAAAAAATATAAAGAAGAGGTATGGGAACAAGTTCGTCCCAATACCTCTTTTGTCTACACGCTCATATTTTCGAAAATCGATGTTATGTCAATTTGGAATATTGACTGCTGACACCTTGTGTCCAGTGGTTGTTTAATCCTGTCGGGTCGTTTGCGGCTCCAACGGGCGCGTATTTCGCACCGATTTTCGCGATGGTGTCTTTGCCTTCATTCAAATAATTTTGACGCAAATTGCGCGCCATGTCGAAAATGCTGTCTTCTACAGAAACATAGTTGCGCAGACCGTTTTTGCCCATCATGCCCGCAACGTTATTTTTATCGTTAACCGCGCGTGACGAGCCATTGCCCGTTTCGTGAATCGCAATCGCTGACAATAAATTTGGATCCAAGTCGTATTTTTTCCCGGCATTGATAAAGTGAGCGGCCGTTCCGTTTAATTTACCTTCTAATGTATTATCTAATTTGATAAATTGCGTCGGTTTAAACTTCAAGTCACTCGTGTCTGTTGCAGCCGTTGGAACTTCTTTTGTGTTAATCGGTGGAATTGTGACAGCTGGATTATAAGAATTCGTTAGTGGCGCTGTTAAAGGTGTCGTCAAAGTTGGCAATGAAACTTGAGCGCCTGTTTGCGGAGCTGTTCCTGTATTTGTTTGTTCCATGCTTTCCATCATGGCATTCATCAGCATCGCGAAAAACGTGCTAGGACTTGTCGAACTGCCGATAGAACTACTGTCACTGCCAGTTTGCCCCATAGCCGGCATCGATTTCGCCATCGTCGCGATCGTATTATATAAAAATAAATTAGAAGAAATTGGACTGGTCATTCAGCTGTCACACCCTTTGCTCGAGTTAATCTTGTTTAGTGTACAAGATTATGGGTGAAAAAAGAATAGGATAATTGTGGGAGGAAAAATTCTTACTTCAGGCGTCACAGTGACAGCCGCAAATGTTCCTTAATTTGCGACTGACGCTGGGAAACGAAAAGGTGACATTTCGAAAGAAAGTGATACTGTACTTTTACGCCAGGAGAGGAGCACGTTTTGCTTCTAGAAAGCTCTATTTACTTTTAAGTTCTTCGAGTTGAAAGGTAGCTTCATAGCTTGTTTTTTCTAACTTTGGACAATCGGAGATTTGTTCCTTATAATAAAGGGAAATATAACTTATGAGGTATATACTATTATGGATAATTTGAATTGGGAGACAAAGATATATGAAACAGAAGATGGAGCTTCTCCAATAGAAGAATTTTTGGACGCTCTTCCTGCTAAAGATACCGAGAAAATATTGAGGGACATTCAACTTTTACAACGGTTTGGTCCGCGTTGGGGCCACCCACATATCGATTATTTTAAGCATGAAAAAATTTATGAGTTAAGAGTAAAGCATAGCAGCAATATTTACCGCATCTTCTTCTTTACTTGGAAAGAAACTATCTTGCTTCTGACGCACGGCTTTACCAAGAAATCTCAAAAGACGCCAAAAGCTGAAATTCAGCGAGCTGTCCGAAGCCGCAAGGACTGGATAAATAGGAAGGGTGAATAATATGAATTTCGCGGAGCAATACGCAAAAAAACGGGCTGAAAAAGATCCGGATTTCGAAAAAATATGGAACGATCCCGAAGAACAAATCAACTTTCAGTTAAGAAAAGAATTGATCGCATTGAGATTACAGCTGGGACTGACCCAACAACAGTTTGCCGAATTGGTCGGGGTAGCTCAACCGCTCATCTCACGGTTAGAAAATGGCTCACAAAATATTACAGTTGAGAAGCTTCAGCGGATATTGGTTAGAACCCAAACAGGAGCACGGCTGAAGATTGAGATTGAACACGATGATTTGATTGCAAATAAATAAGATGTGATCTCTTGATGGGCTGGCTGGTGATTTTGCTTAGCCGGTCCTTACTTATAGCAACCTTTACAGGACTCGGTTTTAATTCAAAGGTATCCAGAAAAAATAGTTTTCAATTTTGTATCATGTTCGTCATTTAATTCCGACCAAATATGATTTACATACTCTCCATTTTCAAGCCATAAATATAAATCTATGAATTTTAACTTTTCTTCGATTCTTCCCACATTATGCAATTTAAGTATTTCTCCATTCTCAGTAATGGCGTAACCACTAACCGTTATAAATAAGTCGTGAGGATTTATCATTGTATCTAAATTATTAAAAATCAATACATTTGGGACGTTATGTTCTTTGTTAACAGCTTCAAATTGTTTAAAAGCTTTTCTAATGTGACGTTTAATAGCGTCTTCCGATGTATCGTTTTCTAAACCTACAAACTCTTTGTATTGTAAAGTTTTTTCCTCACAAAAAAACAAAATCGTATCTCTATTATTATTGAACACTTTGTAATCAGGCGTTTTTCCTTCTCCTTCTTCTATTTTCTGAGGCCAGAGATCCATCCCCTGTAAATAACTTTCGACATTTTTTTCTCCTGCTTTTGCCAACCTATTAAACCCCTTTCAATATTTTTAGACCATGGACAGTTCCATGGCCTTTTTATATTTCGATTAAATTCAGCTCACCCTTTTAAATCAACCGAACCGCCAATATGAGGCTGAACAGACTGCTCGAGCATCTTCACAACATCCTGACCATTTGTCTCCGCTTGATCAATCGTTTTCTTCATAATCGATACATTCGCTTCAGTTCTCACGCTTGCCTGACTCATTGCCATTGATAATGCAGCGATATCCATAGACGCGCCTCCTTATAGAAAAAGGAGCCTAAACTCAGGCTCCTCGATTTCTTAAAATTAACGTAGCAATTGTAGTACTTGCTGTGGTGCTTGGTTGGCTTGCTTTGCCGCTATGTCTTTCGATCATAGAATAGACTATATCTTCACCCTCACACTTGAGGGGCTGGGCACTTCGAATGGCGCTTGCCACCCTACGGATTTCATCGTCATAGCTTATGCCTTAGACGGTTTATCCTAGTCGTTGAACCTTCCCCAGAGTTTCCTCACAGGAGCTTGGCTGCTGATTATCCATTGGTGCATCCTCATCATTTTCAAACCGTCACGCTGACCGTTTCCAGTTACGTTGTGGTTGATGGGGCTTTAGGAAGTTCCAGCAATTCACCCAGTTATACTCTAACCCGTTACCCGGTTAGACGCCCTAAAATCAATTATCTCAACAGTTGTAAAACTGACTGATTCATTTGATTTGCTTGAGCCAGCATTGCTTGTGATGCTTGTGCAAGAATCGAGTTCTTTGTTTGTTCCATCATTTCTTTCGCCATCGTGCGAACATTTACTTTCATAAATGACTAGACTATATCTTCACCCTCTAGTATTAGTAGGGGCCGGGCACTTCGGGTCCACAGTACTGATGTATACTGTCTCACCTACGGATTTCATCACCATAGCTTTTGCCTTAGATGGTTTATCCTAGTCGTTGAACCTTCTCCACTCTTTCGAGACAGGAGCTTGGCTGCTGATTGCCCAATCTTTTATTTTTTCGAGCCGTCACGCTTGTCGTTTCCAACTACGTTGTGGCAATAAAAGCTTAAGGGCTTTCCAGCAATTCACCCGGTCGTAATCTCTGGCTGTTACCGGCCAGGACGACTGTACCTCCACTCGCTTACGCGGCTTCGGTATAATCAACATCGCGGATACGTGATTCCGCAGCTGTAATGTTTTCAGAAGAGGTGTTCAAGTTGTTGATTGTGTGATCTAAACGGTTTTGATTAGCTCCCAATTTCGAACGTTCAGAAGATACTGTGTTAATTGCATTATTAATTGTCGTGATAGCTGCTCCAGCATTTTCTCGTGTCGAAACGTCAATTCCGCCTACTTTAAATTCAGTACCTGCCGTTAATGCAACAGAAGAAGTTAGAATTGTTTCACTATCGGCGTTGACAAAAGTCGTTCCGTTAGCTGATGTACCAATAGTATCGCCATTTGAAGCTAGAAGATTAAAACCGGTTCCACCGTCACTTGTTACTGAGTATTCGCCAGCTTCTAGCTTATCATTGGTTAAAGTAACAGGAGGAGTTGCTGAGACTGTTGCTCCACTAGCAGATACTTGAACTGTTGCTCCGGCAGTTAAAGCAGACCCGAAAACTAAGTCTTCAGTTGCTTGAGTAGGAGTTCCGCCAGTGTCAGTTCCGCCACCAGTAAAGGTAGTACCATTTGAACTTGTAGCAACAGTAGCACCGTTACTATCCACTAAGTTAAGTGTGCCTGGAGCTCCTTCACTAATAGTATAACTGCCATCAATAATGGTATTCGCAGTCTGTGTTGTTCCATCAGTTGAAGCTTTAGTTAGCGTACCAGCCATAGGTGCTGCTCCACCTGCAGTAACTTCAGTTACTCCAGTTATATTCAAAGCATTACCTCTCATGTCGTTAATTTCGAGGTTAAGACTTTGCCCCTGGTTAGCTCCAATTTGGAAAGTTGCTTTGAAACTACCATCTGACAATTTTTTCGTATTAAATTCAGTATCGTTACCAATTCTTGAAATTTCTTTAGAAAGTTCGTTTACTTCCTCTTGAATTTCTTTGCGGTCATCATCTGTGTATGTATCGTTGGAAGATTGCACAGCTAACTCACGCATACGTTGAAGAATATCTTGAGTTTCGTTTAAAGCACCCTCAGCAGTTTGAATCAAAGATATACTGTCTTGAGCGTTTGTTGAAGCCTGTTCCAATCCGCGAATCTGACCGCGCATTTTCTCAGAAATTGTTAGTCCAGCTGCATCATCTTTCGCGCTGTTGATGCGAAGTCCTGATGACAATTTCTCCATGCTGTCCATTTGTGCGCTTTGAGCTGAGCCCATTTGACGGTGCGTGTTAAGTGCTGCGATATTGTGATTGATAATCATTGTGTATTACCTCCGTGTAATGTTTTTTGTTTTTTGTAAGCGTCCAAATCCTTTTGAACTGCCTTACAGTAGTTATATCGGAGGGCTTTGGTAAATGTTTAGGGTTTTTTGAAAAAAGATTTCGAATATTTTTTGCGCCCCCGCGGCAGCCACAATTGGAGGAACAATTGAGTCTGCCACCGTGGCGCGATTGGTATAGAAAAAGCCTGCAAATTTTGCAGGCTTTGGGTTATTTCTTTCGCAACCTCAAAAAATCACTCAAGTTGATAACATTCGAGGTTGCTTGTTTGTTTTCTTCTTGAATTTCTAAATAGACTTCTTTCCGGTGAATGGTGATTTGCTTTGGTGCGTTGATGCCGAGACGCACCATATCGCCTTCGATCGAAGTTACCGTGATTTCAATATCGTCGTTGATGACAATGGTTTCGCCTTTTTTGCGTCCGAGTACTAACATGTTCTACACCTGCCTTGCAACGGTGTTGTCGACTTGAAATAACGCCTGCTTGATTTGATAGTCTTTGTTGTTCAACACGATTTGCATGCCTTGTTGCTTTTTGTTGTTGATGACAAGTGGTGCTTTTAAGTTTGTTGTGGCGCTGCTAATGTCACCCTTGACTGTTACCGTCGTTAAAACGATGGCATCTGTCGGCTCTTCTAGCTGCAATCGCTCCACCATTTGCTCTTCTAGCTTGATGTCATAGTCTTTAAAAAACGTAAACGGATCAACTAAGAAAAAGCTCACTTCCACGTGTTCTACCGACTGCAAGAAAAAGAATGGCGACTCACCTTCTGTGTCTGCCGGGATCAATACATAGTCTTTGACCTCTTCAAATCCTGGAATTCCTTTATCAAACGTAATGACCCGCTCTTCTGCTAGTTCGATTTCTCCGAATTGTTCTGTTTGAATTTTCATGCCCAACTCCCTTTCCCTAACAAAAAAATGCCTCTTCAGATAAAGATATCTCAACAGGCATTTATTAACAATCAATTTTTATCGATTCCATCTAGTGGAAAGCACTCAAACGACCCATTCTTCCACCACTAAATTCTCCGCTAACCGAACCCGTACCAACTCCACTGCTACGTTGATGCCCTTTAACTCAGCCGAAAACTCTTCTAGTTGTACGTCCGCGCTGTTCAACAACTCCACCGACTCCGGTAGCGCGAGTACGTCTTTACTAAGGACAATGTCGCCGCCTTTGCCTTGCCCTTGAATGCGTGCGGCAATGTTCACGGTGCGGCCGAAATAATCGAGGCGTTCGTTGGAATTAACCGCGATGGCTGCTCCGCTGTACAAGCCGAGTCGCAACACCAAGTTTTCTTTCGCTGTCTTGTTAAACACTGCTAGGTTTTTTTGAATCGCCAGTGCCGCTTTCAGCCCGTCTTCTGGCTTATGGAAAACCGCCATGACGGCGTCGCCAATGGTTTTGACGACACTGCCGGAATTTCGGGCAATATGACCCGTCAGAAAGTCAAAATGATTGCGCACTTGTCCGTAAGCACTCGAGTCACCGGCCGTCTCATACAGCAGTGTGGAGCCTTTTAAATCGGTAAACAAGATCGTCACGTGATCGATGCCGATTTTCTGTCCGGGTGATAGCACTTCTGAAGAAAACAAATCCCTGAACTCTTGCATGGCAGTGACTTTAGCAGCCGTTACTGCTTGTTTGTTCCAATCGGCATGTTCTAATGCGACAACGATGTCTGCGCTGCTGGTGTTTGTGATTGCGACGTTTCGAGAGCCATTCACTGCACTTTGTGACCAGCCAAGATCCGTGTAAACAAGCTGGTTTGATTTTATTCCACTGTTCACAGACACATGGTCATTTGCCTGAAGCACGCGAAAACGTAGCGCGTCTTCGCCTTGTGGAACGACAAAGCTCGCGGTTTTGCCCCCTTCGATCACTTGCTGCGCTTTAACGTGCGGGGTGATCATTGGGCCGCCAATGCAATACACTTCGGCGTAGGCTTGACGTACCGTTGGATGAACTGAAAAATTCAACTCGACAAACTGATCAAAATTAGCGTCATAGTTTATGCCGCATAAATCGCAATGAAATTGCTGCTCTAGCTGTGCGAGTGAACCGTGTTCGACTTTTGAAACGCGGCAGTTCGGACAGATGACGTTCCAGCTGAGATTTAGTAATCCCGCTTTTGTGGCATACAGCAAGACGCGCAACACTTCGTCCAAATCGACGTTCCACAACTTAGCGACTTGCACGGGCTCGATTTGCGCGACGTCGTGATCGCCTTTATCCGCTAAATAACGATGCAACAACTCCACATAGTCTCCGTTGACCGGTGACTTTGCGAGTAGGGCCGATAACCGCTCGAGTTCGGGTAAGTTGGTATTCACCTTGCTTGTTTTTTGTGGTGCTTCTAAAACAGTCGTTGCTCCAGACTGTAAGTAATCATCGACATACCCCATGATTTTTTTGACAGCGGGCAGAGCGGTTACCCAAATCGCTCCGTAACCGATTACGTTAAGTGGCACAAAGCGAGCGGTCAGCTTGATCCGGGTTCCGTTTTCCGCGCTGTCGAATAGCTCGACTGTCAACGTGTAATGCTTCATCGGCCCGGTAAGATAACGGCGTTCGACTGTATAGCTCTCGTGTTCTTGCCACTGAAACGGAAACTCTTGCCAACTGATTGGCACAAGTCCGAGCACTTTGGCATGAGCTTCTCGGTAAAACACGTCCGCTCCGTCTTGCTTAGCCGGACTAAAGCGGACCGGAAACAAGCCAATAGACAAATTCATGCGGTTGTTGTCCGCAAGCAATTGCCAAACGGTTTTTCGGTCCAGTGCGTATTCTTTTTCAAGTATGTAGGTTTTCGGTTTCAATCGTTTCACTCCTAGGAAATCGCAATGGCAATGGCCAGTAAAATCACATGGAAAATTTGATCAGCCACAATCGACAACCACACTTTTTCTGGACCTTTCGCGGTTTGGATCCGTTCCACCCAGAACATAACGAAGGTTTTCCGGTCTAAGACAAGATGACCAATAAACACAATCGCTAGTGCGGGCAAAGACAATCCACCTGATAACATGCCAAAGACGGCAATCACCGCTGTGTAAACGGACACATGCGTGAATAACGGCAGCCACTTGGTCGCTTTGTATTTGGCCATCCAACTCGTTTGCAGTAAAAAGTCTCCAATTAAATGACCAAGCAATAACACATCAAACTGATTCATAAACGGTAGCCTCTTCCCTGCCCTGCTTCGTATTGTTCGATTTGGTAATTACAGCCCTGTAAAATCGCCGCAAATGCATCAACGACTCGGCTGTCGAACAAGCTCCCTTTGCAGCGCTGCAACTCTGCCACTCCCGACTCGAAAGAAGCACCTGCGCTATAAGAACGCGCTGTGGTCATGGCGTCAAACGCATCGGCAACTCCAACGATTCTAGCAAACAACGGGATGTTTTCGCCTGCCAAGCCATGTGGATAGCCGGTGCCATCAAGTCGCTCGTGATGGGACAACGCCGTTTCAATGGCATGAACCATGGCTTCTTTTGGTTCGATATTGGACAAGATACCTGCACCGATCACCGTATGTTGTTTAATAGTGGTATATTCATCCGTTGTTAGTCGTTCAGACTTTCTTAAAATGTTGTCCGGTATACCGATTTTTCCGATATCGTGCAAAAGAGCGGCTTTGTATAATTCTTCACAGCTTTGCGCATCCATTCCGAGTTTTTCGGCAATCCACAACGAATATTTCGCCACTCGCTCTGAATGACCCGCTGTATATGGGTCACGCGCATCTAGCACTTTCGCCAGTGTTCGTATCATGCTGAGCAACATGCGCTGCAGTTCGTCGTACATTTGGCTGTTGTGGAGTGCCAGCGCCGATTGGTTGGCAAGTGCTACTGCTAAACGGATGTCTTGTTCGGAGAAAAAAGCGATGTCTTTTTTGTTTAATAACTGCAAAGCACCTAGCACCTTGCCTTTCACTGCTAACGGAACGGTGATCATCGACTTGGTGATAAAGCCGCTCGAGTCGTCTACACGATTTGCCCAGTTTGGATGCCATGCGACGTTTTCGATCAACTCGGCTTTGCCTGTTTCGATCACTTTGCCGACAATGCCTTCATCTCTCTTTAATTCGATGTTGAGAATATCCGCTGAAGAAGGTCCGTACGCCGCGTCCGCTTTGATCGTTTGGCGCTCTCCGTCGAGTACCCACAAGGTTCCTGCTTCGGCTCCCACCACTTGTACCATCTGCAGCAAGATGCTTTCCAGCACTTCACCCATTTCCAAGTTTGAATTGAGCTGCTTAGAAGCTTCCAGTAACATCACCAGTTCGCGAACTTGGGATTCTAACTCTTTTAGTTGTGTCATGAACTTCCTCCGATAGCTGATCCGAATCAAAAACATTTTATTTTAGGTTGCATCTATTGAATTCATGCGTTTCGCCTGCTAATTTGCATCCTTTTTAGGAAACCAGTAGAAAAATTTCGTTTTTCACTGGACTCCGTCTCTTTGCACCGGCGAGGCGATGATGAAAAGTTCGTTTCCTTCGTTCACTATCTATCGTTTTATTGTTTCTTGTCGATCATAGCGCGGAATTTGCCATTATGCAATATTACCCAAATTATTTTATTTTTCTTTACTCAATTTGACATTCTTAGTAATTCGGCTTAAAAAAACCGCAACCTCTCCGATTTTGAGAGGTTGCGGTCGTGTTTGCTATTTTTTCCCACCAACTGCCGCACCTTCTCGGACGTTAAGCTCGAGCCTTTTTGCTTGAGCTCTTGTACTTCCTTCTAAGTGGAAATAGACGCTTACTTATTGCTTCTACTAAGCTTTAGATTTTTGATTCGGCAATCCAATCTTCTTTCGGAATATCGGTTGTTTCTTTTTTCAAATAATAACGGCCTTTTGTAGCTACCGCTAAAACCACTGTTAAAATCGAGGCTAAAACCAATGCGAAAAATGCGGCTGTGCTTTGCAGGAAAGTTCCCATGTAGCCGAGTGCTGCGATTGTTCCGATGGCAGTTGGCACGAGCAACGACACGACGCCGACTGGATTCCATTTGTATAGATTTTTCTGCCTCGATTCGTAATAGCCCGGACCGATGTTCAGCCATTTTTTGACGACCAATGCATCCGTCACTAAAATCGAAGCCCAGCTCATCAGCGCCACACCTTGGAACGTCATTGCCGTATCTAAATGGTCAACGATTCCACCAAGCATGAGCATCATCGCTGTGACACTGGATACCACTACCCAAAAACGGCGCCCGGGTGTAAAGCCAAACATATTTTCAAAAAAGCTCGACAAGGATAGTGAGCTGCTGTAGATATTGGTAATGTTGATGCGGATTTGCGTCAGCATCGTAAACAGCACACCGCCAAGCCCAAGCAACACCACAATGTAAATGCCGGGATTTGATTCGCCGAGCGTTACGCCAAACCAAATACCGAGACCTCCCATAACGCCAAAACAGAAAATTTGTGGAATAAACCCAATGGCAACCGAACCGATTTTCAAATCTTTTGGCTTTAAGAAACGCGCGTAATCAGAAGCGATCAACGCCGTTAATCCCATAATGCCGTGTTGCATCCCGATGCACAACAGCAACGCCGTTCCACCGATTTGGACACCTTCTGGCATATATGTCCAAAAGCTGCCGTCATATTGTGATGTCGTATTGAAAGCAACGACAATCGCCGCAATCAAAAATACGGCAAATAACGGCAATGACCATTTCTGCAATTTATCCAATTGGTTAATGCCAAACCAATTTAACGGAATGACAACTGTGCCAAATACAACGATCAAGAGCCATGTGGGGATGGCGGGGAAATAGGTATGGACAGCAGTGACCAAAATCATGCCTTCAAACGCACAATACATGATAAAGTTCGATGCATAGATTAAGGAAGTTAACGAGGCCCCGATGTAACCGAACCCTCCGCGGGATAATAAATTGACGTTCATGCCGGATTTGGCCGATAGGTAAACGATGATGGTTCCGAGGATGCCTGCAACGAGTATCGCGTAGGTGGCGGAAATGATGGCATTGGCAGCTCCAAATTGCAAAGCCATGACACTTCCCATTTGGAAGTAAAAAATAGCGGTTGCGATGCCGAACGTAATATTGGTGATACTCAACCAGCCCATGTTACGTTCTTCACGCGGAACACGGTCAAACGTATAATCGCCTGTGGATTCATCTCCATAGCTTTTTTTCTTGCCAATCAATTGGTGATCTGCGGTAATCTCAGATCTCATTTGATCATTCCTTTCGTATTCATTTTTTACTGTCTTTTGGAAAAGATAGGAGCTTGTCTATTTCCGTTCATTTGCAAAAGGAGAAGGGCATCGAAGCTTGTACATCCCTCATAAAAAGACAAAAAAACGAATTTTCTCCGCTCACGAGTGTTGCTGCAGCGGAAAGAATCACGTTCTTTTCTATTGTAGCATAACAGTTGTACGCTCACTGTTTTTCCATAATCAACTTATCCCATCGATTCAACTCGCACAAATGGACAAAGTCCCCATTCGCAGAAACCAAAATCCTTTCATACCCAGTTTGAAAGAACATTTTTTTAGCAATTAATGTATATTTTTATGCTATGCTGTGTAAACAAACTTTTAACAACTACTAGCCTTAGTAAATTTTTTTATAAAGGAGACTTTGCTTACTCCATGGATATTTTTTCACTGCCCACTCATTTTTTAGTCCCGATGCTATCCACTGTTTTTATTTTTTTACTGATTTCACTGTTTGTCTATTTGCGACATCGTCAGGATTTCAAACTAAAAGTCAGCTCTGCTGAATCAGAAAAGAAATTTGAATCCATTTTCGAATCGACGACAGATGCCATCATCGTAGCTGATCAAACGGGCATCATTATGCAATGGAATTCAGGTGCCGAATCCATTTTCGGTTACAGCAAAGAAGAGGCACTCGGCTCCAATCTGGAAATCATTATTCCGGAGTCCTTTGTAGAAGCTCACCGAAAAGGTTTACAACGTTACCTGGATACCGCTGTTCCGCATGTAATTGGTCAGCGAATTGAATTGATGGGTGAGCGCAAAGACGGCAGCGAGTTTCCGATTGAAATGTCTCTCAGCACATGGAAAAGCGATAAAGTTGTCTTTTTCGGAAGCATCATTCGCGACATCACCAAGCGAAGAGAGGCAGAAGAAAAAATTCACAGCCTTGTCTACAAAGATTCCTTAACCGGTTTACCCAATCGGCGACTGTTTAATGACCACTTGGTTTCACTACTTAACGATGTCGACAATAAACAGCCTTTTGCTCTGCTGTACATCGATTTGGATCATTTCAAAATGGTGAATGATACGTATAGCCATTCTGTAGGAGATCAATTGTTGATGGAAGTGGCTGCGCGTTTTCAAAGCATCGCATATGAACATGACACCATTTCCCGGTTGAGCGGAGATGAGTTCATTATGTTATTGCAAAATACAGATAAGACCCAAGCGGCAAATCATGCGCGTATAATTTTAGAGCTCTTTAAAAAGCCTTTTCGTTTCCAGCCGGAAGAATTATTTGTTACGCCTTCTATCGGCATCAGTATGTACCCTACTGATGGAACCGATTTAGATACGTTGGTAAAAAATGCAGATATTGCGCTGTATCAAGCAAAAGCACGAAGCAAAAACAATTTTCAGTTTTTCACAAAAGAAATCAATCAATCCGTTTTGAGAAAGTCTAAATTGGCCATTGATTTGAGAAAAGGCTTGGAGCATGATGAATTCTTTATTCATTACCAGCCACAAATCGATTTGAAAACCGAACAACTAGTTGGCTTGGAAGCTTTAGTTCGCTGGAATCATCCGGAATGGGGCGCAATTTCACCTGCTGAGTTTATTCCGATTGCTGAAGATACCGGAAGCATCGTCCAACTTGGTGAATACGTCTTGCGTCAAGCTTGTCTGCAAAACAAAGCTTGGCAACGAGCAGGATTGCCGAAGTTTCGCGTAGCCGTCAATATTTCTTCTCACCAGTTTTCGCAATCCAATTTGACGGAAACGGTCCATGCGGCATTAATAGATTCAGGACTTGAACCTCGTTATTTGGAACTCGAACTGACTGAAAGCATTATTCAAAGCTCTTCTACAGCTATTGCGACGATGAACGAACTCAAAACCATGGGCGTTTATTTGTCGATTGATGACTTTGGCACCGGTTATTCGTCGCTTCGTTACTTAAAGCTATTCCCGATTGATACGCTGAAAATCGATCAATATTTTATTCGGAATATTATTACCGATCTAAAAGACGCAGCACTTGTCGCGACTATCATCCGTATGGCTAATGACCTTCAGTTAAACGTCATTGCGGAAGGTGTTGAAACAGCTGAACAATTTCAATTCTTGAAACAAAAAGACTGCAACCAAGCGCAAGGGTACTACTTTAATCGCCCGCTCCCTCCTACAGAAATTGAACGACTTTACCGACCGGCACACAATACGCAATCGCCTTCTCACAGTTGATGCATACATAATGAGCGAGCCAATCAAATAAAGCCACGTCCCGCAATAAATTGCGGGACGTGGCTTTATTGTTGTTTCAGTTATTTCACGCTTTCTAACGCTTGCTTTACAGTTGCATAGGTCTCAGCATCTAGCATATCAATGCCGCTGCGAACGATGGCTTGAACCAAGTCAGGCCGCAATCCCGCAATAATCACATGAATTCCCATCAACCGAAGTGTTCCTCCAATTTGTTGGAGAGACTGCGCAATGTGGTCATCGATTGTCAAAACACCTGAAAAGTCCGTAATGACGTGATTGACATCCATCTCGGCAATTCGTGGAATGACGTTGTTCATAATATGAGCGATTCGGTAACTATCCATTACCCCAATTAGCGGCAACACGACGACGTCTTCTAAAACCGGTACAATCGGTGCTGATAAACTGATTAACTCAACGCGCGTCTCTGCTTGGTGCCTTTCAGTAAGTCGTTCAAATGCATAAAAGGTCTCATTTAAACTAACATCTAACATAGCATTGATCGCTTTGATCGCTTTCATGCTCTCGACAACAGACAAGTCGAATTGCAAACTAAGGCGTGTAAAAATCTCTGAAAACACTTCACGCGTTACCGGATAACGAATAACAATTGCCGAAATTTGCCCTCCTGAAGAAACTTGAATTTCAGCATTTTTTTTGCTCCATTCGATTAAAGCTTCTGGCACTTCGACTTGTTGACCTTCAAGGAGAGAGTAACCAAAAAAACCAAGCAATTCAATGTACATTGCAGTTGCTCGTTCTCTTTCCCAATCCGGAATATCCAAGCTCGCTTCTTGCATCACTGAATCGACTACTTCTGCTGACAATAGTTCAGCGTTTTCACTTATGTATTTGGAAAATTCTTTAAAAGAAGACATCTATTTCACACCTTTTTCTTATATTGCTTTGATTATACCATTGGGCAGGGAGCGGATAGAAATTTAACCACTACTGTGTGGAGAATTTTTAAAGGAGTGTTTTTCAAAAATCTAGCTAAGCTCATCAACTCAAAATCCCCCCTTCGGATTTCCATCCGAAGGGGGGATTTTTGAGTAGTTCATGAAAATAGAAAGCCAAACAGTTAGGCTCACCCGCTAGAGGCTGTCAATCAACAGTTGATGCATTTAACACTCTTTACTCAACCGTTACCGACTTCGCCAAGTTACGCGGCTTATCAACGTCACAATCGCGGTGAAGCGCTGCGTAATAGCTGATCAGCTGCATTGGGATAACCGATACTAGCGGTGACAGCAATTCGTTTACTTTCGGCAAGACCAGGCTATCGCCTTCTTCTTGTAAGCCTTCCATCGAAATGATGCACGTGTGTGCCCCGCGTGCCGCTACTTCTTTCACGTTACCACGGATGTTCAAGTTTACCGCTTCTTGCGTGGCAAGTGCGATAACCGGTGTGCCTTCTTCGATCAAGGCAATTGTTCCGTGCTTTAGTTCCCCGCCTGCAAAACCTTCTGCTTGGATATACGAAATTTCTTTTAATTTCAATGAACCTTCAAGTCCCACGAAATAATCCATGACGCGTCCGATAAAGAAGCAATTGCGAGTTGTCGACAAGAATTCTGTCGCAATTTGTTCCATTTCTTCTTTTGAATCGACTTGTGCTTGAATCGCATTGGCAACAATTCCTAGCTCTTGAACCAAATCAAAACCGATATCAATGCCGCGTGCTTCTGCCGTTACAGCAGCTAAAATCGACAAGACTGCGAGTTGTGCTGTGTACGCTTTTGTTGACGCAACCGCAATTTCAGGACCTGCAAACAACAATAAGGTATGGTCAGACTCACGTGACAACGTAGATCCTGCAACGTTTGTAATGGTTAACGATGCGTGACCCATTTCTTTGATCTTCACCAATACTTGACGGCTATCCGCAGTTTCACCTGATTGCGAAATAAAGATGAACAATGGTTTTTCCGATAGCAATGGCATATTGTAGCCAAATTCGCTTGAAACATGCACTTCAACTGGGATACCCGCTAATTTTTCAATATACTCTTTGCCGATCAATCCTGCGTGGTAGCTCGTACCCGCCGCGATAATGTGGATGCGGTCAGCTGCTTGCATCGCTTCTAGAATTTCTGGTTGGATGGTCAATTTATCGTGTTCGTTTTGGTATGCTTGAACGATCTTGCGGACAACCGCTGGCTGCTCGTCAATTTCTTTCAACATATAATGTGGGTATGTGCCTTTTTCAATATCGCTCATGTCGATTTCAGCAGTAAATGGCATACGGCTTACCGATTGGCCATCCAACGTTAAAATATCGACGCTGTCCTTACGAACGATGACGATTTCTTTGTCCATTAATTCCACAAACTGATCTGTTAATTGCAGCATCGCCATAGCGTCTGATGCGATAACGTTAAAATCTTCACCCAGACCGACAAGTAGCGGGCTCTTGTTTTTCGCTACAAAAATTGTTTGTTCTTCTTCTGCGTCTAATAACGCAATGGCATACGAACCTTTCAGTAAAGTTAGTGCTTTACTGAAAGCATCTTGTGTAGACTGGCCTTCTTCAACGAATTTCCCGATCAATTGAACGATGATCTCGGTATCCGTATCCGACTCCATTTCCACACCAGCCAAATAATCGCGCTGAATATGATGATAGTTTTCAATCACACCGTTATGCACAAGCGTAAAACGGTCCGATGTATTTTGGTGCGGGTGCGCGTTGGCACGTGTTGGCTTGCCGTGTGTCGCCCAGCGTGTATGGCCGATTCCTGTAGAACCCATAACCTCTTCGTCTACAACGCCACGTAAATCAGCAATACGTCCTTTTTCTTTAAACACTTTGACGCCACTGCCGTTACGAACCGCAATTCCAGCTGAATCATAACCGCGGTATTCTAAACGCTCTAAGCCTTTCAATAAAATTTCCTTTGAATCATTTTCACCAATATATCCTACTATTCCACACATAATGTAATTCCTCCATTTGTCTAAGTCAAATAAGCGTTTGCTCTTACGCAAACACCTTTGTTTTGAGCCCATCCATCTTGTTGTCCAATCGATCACTCGACTGTTTTAAGAATAGACATAACGACCAGGCTTCATGGCCGGAAGGGATCCGCCGAAATCTCGATACTCCTTCTCCTCGTCTACTGAAGATGACTTGTCCGTCCATTTCTTCAGTACAGGCGCTATAATTGTTTTCCTCGCAGCTACTTCGATCCTCCTTTTTCTGCGGTCGTAAACCAACTCTACTATCATACAGTGTCCACACAATCCCGTCAATTAAAGCAAATAGTTATTTAGGTCTATTTCATCATTTTTTTCCGTATACTGGTTGATTTATCTGTAAAAATACATTTTCAACACGTTACAATTTTGATGTAAATCAAACAGTTGATAGGTTTATCGCTTTTTTAAAACGCTTATGGTTCTCCAGCCACGAGCTATTCCGCAAACCAGCTCCGCTGTCCTGCGGGCTTGCACCGAACTAACTCGGGCTATGCGCCCGAGTGGATTTTGGTACTTCGCTGTCCCGCGGGAGTCTCCGCTAGTTTGCTCCATAGCTAGAGAATTGAGATCGTACGGACGCGGGGGTCTCAGAATCCGAACCAGGAAACCGACTCGCTTCACACCGTTCAACGATCCTGACACTCGATTAAATCCGTTAGAAGCGAACATACGAACGGCTGTGATGCGCCTATTTTTTCTGTCGGGAATCTCAGCAACTACTTGAAGTGCAAGTGCTCGACACCTGCAGGACCAGCGCGTGGCGAAGACCCTGGAGCGAACACAGTGAGTGAAGCTGCTGAGGCCGTGCCCGCGGAAAGCGAGCGCTGGAACGGAAAGCAGCCACCCTTATGCTCATTCCTTTGAAACACAGAAAAGTGCTTGACTACAGACAAGAAAGCGTCCGTCTATTATGCTTTCTTCGTTTCTCTCTTTCCACTCATTTACCCCAAAACTCGATCATAGAACCAATCTGACAAAAAAGCTTCTCCAACTACGGTTATCCAAAACTTTCTAAACAAGCAAAAGTCCGTAAGCAAGATGCTTACGGACTGGGACTAGTTGATTTGATTAGTTTAAGCCCATTTCGCAACGTACCACTTCTGCGATACGTTCTACGTAGCTTTCACAGTCTTCTGATGAAGCGGCTTCTACCATAATGCGGACAAGTGGCTCTGTGCCCGATGGACGGACAAGCACACGGCCGTTGCCATTCATTTCTTTTTCGACTTCAGAAATGACGTCTGCAACTTTCGCGTTGTCTGTTACTGCGTGTTTATCTGTTACACGAATATTTACAAGTTTTTGAGGGAAAATCGTCATATCAGACGCCAGTTCAGACAATTTCTTGCCGGTAATTTTCATAATATTTACTAGTTGAAGACCTGTTAACAAGCCATCGCCTGTCGTATTGTAATCAAGGAAAATGATATGACCCGATTGTTCGCCGCCCAAGTTGTAATCATTTTTCTTCATTTCTTCGACTACATAACGGTCACCAACAGCGGTTTTGTTGCTCTTCATGCCGTGGCTTTCTAATGCTTTGTAAAAGCCCATGTTGCTCATAACAGTCGATACGACCGTATCTTTTTTCAGACGGCCTTCTGAATGCAAGTGCTTCGCACAAATATACATAATTTGATCGCCATCTACAATTTGCCCTTTTTCATCGACTGCGATTAAACGATCGCCGTCTCCGTCAAATGCCAAACCAATGTCTGCGCCTTTAGCAAGTACCAGTTCTGCTAATTTCTCAGGATGTGTAGAACCTACACCTGCGTTAATATTCAAGCCATTTGGTGACGCACCCATTGACGTAATGTCAGCATCTAAGTCAGCAAAGACATGCGTTGCCAGTGTAGATGTGGCACCGTGTGCACAGTCAAGTGCTACCAGAATGCCTTCGAATTCTTCATCAACCGTTTGTTTTAAGTATTGAAGGTATTTCTGTCCGCCTTCGAAATAATCGGTAATGCTACCAAGATCGCCACCCGTTGGACGTGGCAATAGATCTTCAGCGCTATCTAATAATGCTTCAATTTCCGCTTCTTGTGCATCCGACAGTTTAAAACCGTCTGAACCAAAGAATTTGATGCCGTTGTCTTCTACTGGATTGTGTGAAGCAGAAATCATCACGCCCGCTTCTGCACTCATGACACGTGTTAAATAAGAGACACCGGGTGTACTAATAACGCCAAGACGCATCACTTCTGCACCTACAGAAAGTAGCCCTGCTGCTAAAGCACCTTCTAGCATTTCGCCTGAAATTCGTGTATCACGACCGATTAGCACTTTCGGCTTGTCTTTCGCACTTTTTGTCAAAATGTATCCGCCAATGCGACCTAATTTAAACGCCAATTCAGGTGTTAACTCACTGTTTGCAACTCCACGTACTCCATCTGTTCCAAAATATTTTCCCATTACCATACTCGCTCCTTCAGTCAATTGCTTCAATTTAGTTTATTTGATGCTTCTTTCATGTCTAAAGCATTTATGACTCTGTATTATCGACCACTTCTGAATCTTTTTGATCTGTCGGTCGTTTTGCAGAATCGTCAATTACCGTTTCGGCTTCTACCGTTACTTGTCCTGGTGACACCGCAGAAGCTCCCGCAGGAATGTCCAGTTCTACCTCTAAGGTACTATCTTTAGCCGTGACCAGTGCAGCGTCTGCTTCAACGACGTATTCGGTAATTTCATCTACGACACTTTTGGGGCCGAAAATTTGGATTTCTTCCGTCGTTGTCGTCCAATTTTTAATGGTAATGCCGGTACCGGCTTTGCCAGTCGGTTCAATTCTTACCGGCACGGTTTTGCTGTATTCAACAACTTCAACCGCGACTTCCACTTCTGCCGGTTCGATTTCTGCACTTTCCAGCTTCGTCAAATCTTCTGCTAGCACCCGAACGCGGGCGGCGGTGTTGAAGGATTCCTTGACGCCTTGCTCACCAGAAACCGTAGCTTTGACAAAGCTGATAGCGTCTATCATGCTTTTAGGACCCGTTACAATGACCGTTTCTGGATCGACTGATACGTTATCCAAAATATAACCATCCGCTAACATCCGCTCATTGATTTCTGGATCTACACGGAATTCTTGCGACACCCGCTCTTCAATGACGACATTAACAAACGCCGGATCGACTCGAACCGTTAATTGTTCAGAAAGATTTTCAGTTTGAATCGGGACTTGGTGCTCGCCCATCGGCAAATTACGCAAATCCACAAATAAGGTGAAGTCTTCTAATTGGCGTGCCGTTTGTACGACACTTACAGGGCCGCTCAAATGCAAATCAGCGGTTTTTGGGACACCGCTAACCATCAAACTATTGTCATGGTAGACCTCAAGTTCTACTTCTTCAATCACTTCCGACACACGGCTAGTATCTGTTGTCACCGCGGAATTATCGTCTGCCTGTACCGAGAAAAATAAAAGGAAGGCTAATAACAGCGCCGTAATCCGTAAAAACCAGCGATTGTCCATCATCTTATCCATTCTTTTTCCCCCTCCACTTCCACCAAGGAAGAGTGACTTCTTGCTGTTCTGCGCCAAACCAGATTCGACGAAGCTTTACTTCAAAGTCTTCAAGTGATAAATTACGGTGCAAATCGCCATTTGCTGTTAAGCTGATGGCGCCTGTTTCTTCTGACACGACAATGGTAATCGCATCCGTCACTTCACTAATGCCAAGAGCGGCACGGTGACGCGTTCCGAGTTCTTTTGAAATGAACGGACTTTCAGACAGTGGCAAATAACAAGCCGCTGCGGCAATTCGGTTTTTTTGAACAATTACCGCTCCGTCGTGCAGCGGTGTGTTTGGAATGAATAAATTGATCATTAATTCAGATGTTAAATCTGAGTTCATTGGAATGCCGGTCTCAATGTATTCACTCAATCCTGTTTCGCGTTCAATCGATACCAATGCCCCAATGCGTCGTTTTGCCATATAGCTAACGGACTTGGACATCGCTTCAATCAATCGGTTGCGTTCGGACTCTTCGTTTAATGTACTGCTAGAGAACAATTTGCCACGCCCGAGCTGTTCAAGTGCGCGACGCAATTCCGGTTGGAAAATAATAATAATGGCTAAAAAGCCCCATTCTAATACTTGTTGCATAATCCAGCCTAACGTTTCCAAGTTAAGTGCTTGTGTCACGAGGCGCGCGATAATAATAACAAAGATCCCTTTTAACAATTGAACCGCTTTTGTTCCTTTGATAACGGTGATCAATTTATAAACAACAAACCACACCAATAAAATGTCGATGATGTTTGCTAGAAGTCTAAATGATGTTTGGTCGGTTAAATTTTCAAAAAAAGGCATCTGCAACCCTCGCTTTTCTACATCTGCATATGCATTTATTATAGCATAAGTGAATTGGGCTTGCCTTCATAGAAAAAACCCATCCTTTAGGAGAGGAAGGGTTTAATCTTCATTTTTGTCAAAAACAGTGGCTGCGTCTTTAAAGCCGTTTTTAATGGTATACCATAGCCATTCAAACGCTTGGTCGATTTCCTCAATTTCACCGGTAATGACCCCACTCGATGCCATGTACTCGCCATTAACAATGGTCACGTTTCCTTCAAGTTCGCCTTCTACACGTAAATCTCCATTACGTATGGTCATATCACCCACAACTGTTTGTCCTTCTGGAACAACGACAGTCTGTCCTTCTATAACAAGATTCGGTTGATTGGTAAAAGAAAATTGTTGTTCGTTGTTAAAGTTCGTAAACAGCGCTGTGCTCATCAATACGCAAAACAAAGCCGCTGCTGCGAGCATTGGGTGTTTTCTTAACCAACGCTGAACCCCAGCCCGCTGCTTTTCTTTCGGCAAGCGCTCCATTGTTGTTTGGACAAAATTGGGTGGCGCTTGTATATGGGAAACACTTTGGATAAATGCAACGGTTTTACTTAATGCCTGGTATTGTTCTCGGCAATCCTCACAGCTCTCCAAGTATTCTTTTAATTGTTGTTCCTCGCTCGGGCTTGTATCGCCGTCAAGGTGATGGTTCATTAATTGGATAATGTTTTCCGGACACGCATTCATCGTGATCGCCTCCTACAAATTGCTCAATTGCTTGCGAAGAGCTTCTCGGCCTCTGTGTATACGCGTCTTCACCGTTCCCAACGGCAAATCTAAAATTTCACTGATTTCCGCTAGCGGCAATTCTTCAATATACTTTAATACAATAGCGGCACGATACTTGTCTGGCAAGCGACTAATTTCATACTGCACCCGCTCCTGAACTTCCATCCGCATTAACTCTTCTTCTGGAAGCTCATCGTCATTGGCAATTTTTGAATACATATTCAAGCCTTCCGCTCCGCGCACTTCCGCATCTAAGTGGTAATCCGGTTTTTTCTTCCGAATCCGGTCGATGCACAAATTGGTAGCGATGCGGTACAACCAGGTGGAAAATTTGCGGTTCTGGTCAAACGTGCGGATATTTGCATAAGCACGCATAAAAGCTTCCTGAGCAATATCTTCTGCTTCTTGCTTGTTGCCAAGCATGCGGTAACAGATATGATACAGCTGGTGCTGGTAAAGCTCCACGATTTCGGCGAATGCGTTCTGATCGCCTTTTATTACTTTCGCTATTCGTTTATTGACTAACGCATCCATGATCTCATTTCCCTCCGCCTATGCGGCTGTACTTTGTATACGTATCTCGATTGAAAAAGTTTCATTTATTTTTCTTATTCTATCGTAGCAGACAGTACCCAAATAAATCCAACTATTTTTTACAAGTTTTTTCATTTAAGGAAGTTTATTAACTGATGAAACAAAAAAACAGGCTTTCGCCTATTCAGAATGCAGAAAAATTCGAATTAAAATAAATAACGATTCACAACCCAATCAGTCTAGCCACTTTGCTTTTTGCGGGCTCAACTTCAGCTTCCGTTGTTCCAGCGAAGGGCAAAGAGATGCTCCTATATCGTGCACTAGCTTCATCCGCGGAAAGCGTCGCATGAAGCGCACAATCCTGTATACACAAGATGAAGCGACCCGAGCGATGTATTCAATAAAAAAACTGTAGACAATTCGAATAACTCGAGTTTGTCTACAGTCTGAACAGGCTTTCGCTTGTTTTTGCTTATAATAATTTTTCGCCGAATAATGAACCAATCAACGCAACCGCAACATCCGCTGTTTTGTTTTTCTCGTCAAGAATCGGATTCACTTCTACAAATTCAGCAGAAGTAATAATGTCTGCATCATACAACATTTCCATTGCTAAATGACTTTCACGGTAGCTAATGCCGCCTGGAACAGGAGTACCAACGCCTGGTGTGTACATTGGGTCGATGCCATCAAGGTCGAGTGACAAATGAACCGCATCTGTTTTGCGCTCTTCTTTCAAATAACGGATCGAATCTTCGATGACGGCATGCATGCCCATTTTATCAATTTCGTGCATGCTGTAAACGCGAATGCCGTGTTCTTTGATCAATTCACGCTCACCTGGGTCAACTGAACGAGCCCCGATAATGACGATGTTTTCAGGTTTTACTTTTGGTGAATAGCCGCGAATGTTCGTCAATTTCTCGTGGCCGTGTCCAAAGCTTGCTGCAAGTGGCATGCCGTGGATATTGCCTGATGGTGACGTGTCGCTTGTGTTCATGTCAGCGTGTGCATCGTACCAGATAACGCCTAAGTTTTCATGACGCTCAGAAATCCCAGCGAGTGTACCGATTGCAATACTGTGATCGCCGCCTAACACGAGCGGGAAGTTCCCAGCTTGTGCTACTTCAAATACTTTATCGCCAAGCGTTTCTGTCGCTTCTGTGATTGCTTTTAAGTTACGTAAGTTCGTGGACGTATCGACGCTTCCGTCTGCTTGACCAATTTGGATGTCCCCTTCATCCGTAACCGTATGGCCCAACTCTTCAATGCGGTCTACTACGCCCGCATAGCGGATCGCGCTTGGTCCCATATCGACACCGCGACGATTTTGTCCGTGGTCCATTGGAACTCCGATAATAGAAATAGTTAATTTATTCATTATTCTATACCCCCTTAGCAAGATAGACTTATTGTAACCGCTAAGGTCTCTTTGGCTCAACTAGACAAAATCACGCATATTTATTCGCTTTTTTCGTCAGCTCCTTTTTTATTGTTGGCCAGTCTTTGTCAATTAGTGAATACACCACTGCATCTCTCGGCTTGCCGGTTGAGCGAATGCGTTCATTGCGAAGCACGCCTTCTTTCACTGCGCCCATGCGTTCAATCGCCTTCTGTGAACGGATGTTATCGGCATCTGTTTTGAATTGGACTCGAATCATGCCACGTTCTTCAAAGCAATAACTAAGTAAAGCAAGCTTAACTGCTGTGTTGACATGCGTTCGCTGCGCGGATTGCGCATAGAATGTTGCACCGATTTCACAGCTTTTATTCGCTTCATCAATTGCATATATGCGCGTTGTGCCGATGATTTCTGCTGTTTGTGGATTTTCCACTGCGAAAATAAGGACATTAGACTGATTAAGCCCAGATTCTAGCCACGCTACCAAATCTTCAAAAACCGCTACTTGGCTGAGCATGTGTTCGAAAATTTCCGGTGTGTATAGCGCCCATAAGGCTTCAAAATCATCTCTTTTCAATAAGCGTAACCGAATACCACCTGACTCAATAATCATTGCCCTCTCCCCTTTTCACGTAAAGTATACCGATTGAATGCGGCGCATAAAATCTTTTTCAAGTATCCCCATATGTTTTGTTAAAAAGTAAGTGGACACGACGGGCAATGGAAACAACTCAAAATGCGCTTCCATTAAACGTCCTTCCACCAATTCCCGGCGAACCATTGATTTTGGTAAAAAGGATGCCCCGAGACCCTCTTGTATAAAGCGCTTGGCGATATGAGCTTGCGTCACTTTCATCGTTCGAATTCCCGGCACGTGCAAACGCAACTTGCCTAATAGCTCTTCCCAAAAAACAGGGTGATGATGTGTAAACAGTACGGAATTCCGCAAAGCATCTTCCACTGAAACTTGCGGCCCGGTCTCGTCATCATAAGCATCTCTCGGCAAAACGAACAGGATTGGATCGTTGTAAACAACAACTTGCGCAATGCTCCGACCCGTAGGCGGTAAAGCAGAAATCCCAGCCGATACTTGCTCCGATTCGACTAAAGCTTCGATTTGTTCCGATTCTTCCACACGAATTACCAATTCTACTTCCGTATGTTCACGAATAAATGATTTCAGCACATAAGGCAAAATTGTTTCCGCCATCAACGGGGAAATAGCAAGCGTCCAGGTCTTCCGGTACCCTTGAGCAAAGGAATGCAATTCTTCAACACTGTCATCTAATTGTGCTAATACTTTTTCGGCTTTGTCTCTAAAATACCTGCCTTCTTCTGTTAACGACACCCGGTTGTGACTGCGCTTGAATAACAGAAGACCCAAATTTTCTTCTAATAACCGAATGTGAACAGTCACGCCGGGTTGCGACATCATCAGCCGTTCTGAACTTATTCTAAAATTTAAGGTTTCTGCAGCGTCCACAAAGGTTCTCAACCACTGGACTTCCATAACATCCCTCGTCTCGATTACTTTTCTTAATTGTCTCAATTATATATCTTTAATTTTTATTATCAAATAGAGAGCGTAAACTAAAAGAAAAGGAGGAGTTTATGATGTTTCAGCCTGGATTAAAAGGTGTTGTCGCTGTTCAAACAGCGATTGCTTCTGTGGATGGAGATATAGGGGAATTACGCTACCGTGGACAATTGGTAGAGACCGTCATACGCGGTAGGTCATTCGAAGAAACTGCCTATTTTTTATGGCATGGGCAATGGCCTGATGATGTTCAATTGGAAAACCTCCAACACCAATTGCTGAGTTACCGAAAATTGCCGGCACATATTGTTGAAATGGCTCAGTTGCTGCCAAAAGAAACTTCGCTAATGGATGCTTCACGGACATTGGTATCGGCTTACACACATAGTGAATTTCAAACCTTGCCTTCTGCAGAACAAGCAGTTGCGCTAACTGCCGCACTACCGGTAATGACTGCGCTCTTTTATCGCCTTCAAAACGGGCAGCAAGCCCTTAGCCCAAGAGACGATCTTGGTCATACAGCCAATTACTTATGGATGATCACCGGACAGCCACCCACAAATGGGCAAACGCAAGCGCTCGAAACTTATTTAAAATTAACAATGGAACATGGCATGAACGCTTCGACATTCGCAGCACGCGTTACCATTTCCACTGAATCCGATCTCGTATCTGCAGTTGTCTCAGCTCTTGGTACCATGAAAGGACCGCTTCACGGAGGGGCTCCATCAGGGGTCATTGATTTACTGGATACCATTCAAACAAAAGATCGAATCAACGCCGTTATTGCAGACAAGCTAGACCGAGGTGAAAAAATCATGGGTTTTGGTCACCGTGTTTACCGAACAGAAGATCCGCGGTCAATCGTCCTCCGAAAAAAATGCTTGGAACTCCAAGGAGAAGATTCGTGGCTTGATTTAGCAGTTGCTGCTGAAAGTCAGATCATTAAAGGGTTGAATGCCCGTAAACCAGGACGGGCACTCTATACCAACGTCGAATTTTATGCGGCGGCAATTATGCGATCCATTGCGATGCCGACACAATTATTTACGCCAACGTTTAGCGTCGCGCGAATTATCGGCTGGACGGCACACGCACTCGAGCAGCAAGACCATAACGTGATTTTCCGTCCTCAATCCGAATACATCGGAACCTAAAAAAACCCCGTATCCAAGTTAATGGATACGGGGTTTTTACACATGGATAGTACAAATACACATGGAACAATGGAGCCTAGGGGGCTCGAACCCCTGACCTCGTCACTGCCAGCGACGCGCTCTCCCAGCTGAGCTAAGGCCCCGCGCTGAACAGGCGCAAGGATGTTACAAGAATGAGCCATGAAGGATTCGAACCTTCGACCCTCTGATTAAAAGTCAGATGCTCTACCAGCTGAGCTAATGGCTCATAGTAAAAATGGCTGGGGTACCTGGATTCGAACCAGGGCATGACGGGATCAAAACCCGTTGCCTTACCGCTTGGCTATACCCCATTCATAACTATAAGAAAACTGGTGGTGGGGGGCAGATTCGAACTGCCGAACCCGAAGGAGCGGATTTACAGTCCGCCGCGTTTAGCCACTTCGCTACCCCACCGTATGAATTTGCGAAAAAAATGGTGGAGGATGACGGGATCGAACCGCCGACCCTCTGCTTGTAAGGCAGATGCTCTCCCAGCTGAGCTAATCCTCCAAAATGGTGACCCCTACGGGATTCGAACCCGTGTTACCGCCGTGAAAGGGCGGTGTCTTAACCGCTTGACCAAGGGGCCTTGGTAAAATTGTCTAGTTAACTTCCTATTCAGAAACTCTCAAAAGAATAAAAGCTTCCAACCGGATTCGAACCGGTGACCTCTTCCTTACCATGGAAGCACTCTACCTGCTGAGCTATGGAAGCAAGGTAAAAGAATCATTAGGAATAAAAAATAAACATAGAATAGCCCAGCGACGTCCTACTCTCACAGGGGGAAACCCCCAACTACCATCAGCGCAAAAGAGCTTAACTGCCGTGTTCGGGATGGGAACGGGTGTGGCCTCTTTGCCATCATCACTGGACTATTTGGTTGAGTGTTTGTTCACTCAAAACTGGATAAACGACAGGTGAAACAAGCAAGTTTTTCGCATACAATGTGTTGGTTAAGTCCTCGATCGATTAGTATTCGTCAGCTGCACGTATCGCTACGCTTCCACCTCGAACCTATCTACC
>NZ_VOBJ01000004.1:0-240468 GCF_008369335.1 Planococcus sp. ANT_H30
GCGGAGAAATGCCTTCATTACTGTTCTGTGATTGTCGATTTCAATTTTATTCCAGTTGATCTTTGGTTTTGTGTTGTCAAAATTCCTTATAGTTAGCGCTTGACTTATTTCACATTAAACGCTGTGTCAAAAACTATTCTAAAAGATTCTGGTAATACACGACAATTTATAATCCATACATTGCCACACTCGATGCATTAACATTTCAGATGTGGTTTTTCGATTCTATTCATTTGTATAAATTGTGTTTGAATTGTTTGTAACATAGGGACTATTTGGTAATTCCTCTCTTTTTTCTTTGAGATTGTTTATATAAAACAGCTTTACATTAATTACCTCTGTCGGATAAATGTTACAATGAGTTAAGATGGTAAGCGGGAACAAGTAAAACTAAAGGAGAGAGGCATATGCTCGATACTTCTGCACAAAAATCAATTGATAATTTAAAGAAGATTCTCACCAATGAAGACATGACCTTTAATGAACAGACAACGAAGCACTTTCTTATTCTTCCCTTCCTCACTTCACTCGGATACGACATAACAGATCCGAATGTCTTGAAGCATGAGTTCAAGCCAGCCAACCTACGGGGGAACAACGACAAAGTGGATTATGCGTTGGATTTGGGTGACTTCAAAATCATCATTGAGGCCAAGCCTTTAAACACCAATATTAAAAGGCATTACCATCAACTGCAGAAATACTATAATTCCACACCGGAAGTACAACTGGGAATCATTACAGACGGACGAAATTATCACTTTTTTACGGACTTCTACTATGAAAATCTAATGGATATCGAACCCTTTTACTCCTTAGATGTTTTAAATCTCACGGATTATGATTTTTACTTCTTGAATTTACTCAGTTACACGAAGATATCAGCAAACAGCATTCGAGAAGCCACTGAGGAAATTATCTTCCGGGATAAACTGCTCACCTCATTTAAGAAGACACTTGAAGAACTTCCGCCTGAGTTCATCAAATTGGTTGTCAAAGACTTTTACCCACATGCTGTTACAAAGAAAGTGATTGAAAAAGCGACGGCAATTGCCAAGCAGGTAGGAGCGAACAGATTGGATTTGAGCATTATCGACGAGTCCATCATTATGTCTAATGAGCGAGTAGAACAATTGGATAGCCCAACTACTGTGCCGGCTGAAGAAGTAGCACCTGAAACACCAGCCGATTCGGAAGTGAAAGAAGATAAGCCTGCTGAAAAAGAACCTGAAGTGTCAGCCCCTCAATCAGCAGAACCAGAGACCAAATTAGTGGAAATTGAAACGACACCTCCTCCAACTAAGAGGCTATCATTACGAAAAGGTGAGCGTGTCTCCTTAACTATGGAGGACCCTCCGCTAACGAAACTCAAAGTCGGACTAGGCTGGGATGTCAGCAGCCAGCAAGGAACAGAGTTCGATCTTGACGTTCATGTATTCCTTTTGAATGAAAATCAAAAAGTGCCGAAGGAAGAATTTTTTATATTCTACAACAACCCTCAATCGCCAGATGGCAGCACGAATTTATTGAAGGATAGTCGTACTGCAGGAAACAATACTGAAACGGTCTTCGTGGAACTGGATAAAGTATCAAGCGAAGTAGAAAAAATTGTGTTTATTGTAACTATCTACGATGCTTTAACTCGAGAGCAGAATTTCAGCATGGTGAACAATGTCTTTATCCGGATGACAAATGCAGAAACCGGGGAGGAAATGTTCCAGTTTGATTTGGCCAATGGTGGTGGTCCGGAGACTTGTCTGATAGTTGGGGAAATCTATCGTTACAACGAAGATTGGAAGTTCACTGCAGTCGGAAACGGTTATCAGTCTGATATTCAGCAATTATGCACCAACTTTGGAGTTCAATTAGCATGAAAAAACAGAGAACAGGGACTTCCCTGTTCTTTTTAGTTTCTATTAGTAAAATGATTACACCTTGAAAATCGCCTTCCCATTAGCATTGCAAAGAATCCATAATTACTAAAAAACAGCTAAATAAGGAAATCGTGTTTCAGGGAAGTGAAATAATGTATTTTGAATATACAAGACAATTTATATGATATACACTATCTTATCCATTGAAGCAACATTTCTAGCTATAACTGTATCGCTCCAGGAAAACGAAATTCAATTGAATTCAACTTTTAAAAAAAGAGTGTGCCAAAAACTCAATGGCACACTCTTTTTATTATGTCAGTGCATACTCTACACGATTTCGTCCTTTATCTTTCGCCTGATACAGGGCATGATCGGCTCTCGATACCATGGTGTTCAATGTATCACCCTCCATATAGGCTGTAACGCCGAAGCTGCATGTTTTTCGTTCAACCGCTTGAAAATGATAACGTTCAAATTGTTCGCGAAGTTTGGAAGAGAGTTTAATCGCATCGTCGATTTGGGTGTCGGGACAGATGATCAAGAACTCCTCACCACCCCATCTCCCTACAGTATTTCCCGCTTGAATATGATCTTTTAATAAATTGGCAACTTCGATTAAGACGATATCACCTACTTGGTGGCCAAATTGGTCGTTCACGCTTTTAAAATGATCAATATCCAATAGGATGATGGACAGCGGAACTTCATCATGTTGCGCACGCCGCAATTCAGTTTCCAAGACCCGGTCAAGTCGAAGGCGGTTCGGAATTTTGGTTAATCTATCCGTGTTGGCTAACTGCTCAAGTTCTTGTTTAGCCAACTCTAATTGTTGTGTCCGCTCTTTTACTTTGTGCTCCAAGTTAGCATTTAGTTGAAGTTGCATTTCTTGATGCTCTTTCTTGATAATATTGATCTTATCTCCAAGTGCCAATGATAGGAAGATAGCTTCGAAAATAGCACCAATTGCTGGAATGTCTTCATAAATTCGAGGATGCAATGGAATGACACCTAAAAATCCCAGCCCTTGAATGATAATGGAAGATAGCAAAATCGTCCATCCAACCATATAAAATCGAGCTGCTTTATAGCCTTTCAGCAATAAAGTTAATCCTGAAACCCAAAGTAATACGAGTACAAGCATTGTGAATATCGTTGTAATATTATTGACCGCCATTACGTCGGGCGTCAGGAGAACTGCGATAAATAAGATGGCGTTTATCCATAATGCAATTGTTAGTAGATGGTTATGTATAGGCAAATACTTTTTCAATTCGAGGAAGTTTCTGCCGAATAATGTCATAAATAAAAGCAATAAATTACAGCTCAATACTAAAGATCGTGTGAAAAACCACTCGGGTAGAAAGTGGCCAGTCAATTCAATGTCAAACGTATTCATCGTCGCTTGGAAGACCATAAAGCTCCACATATAAAAAACGTAATACAAATAGGTTTTTTCTCTGAAAGAGAAAAAAAGAAATAGATTATAAATAGATAAAGCGGTTAAAAATCCATAAAAAGCACCAACAAAAAACTTGTAAACAATGGTTTTTTCAATGAATCCAGTTGTTGTAGAGAGGGAAGAGATGACCGTAAGAGGCATTGAACCTTCTATTTTCAGATAAATTTCGTCAATAGAAGGATCATTGATTGAAAATAGGATGGAACGGAATTTGATTTGGCGTTCCTCTAGATTTGAAAAGCCGCCGATTTTTTTATCATAGGAACCGTCTTGTTTGACTAAATAGAGCTCGATCGTTTCAAGTTTGTCTATCAGTTCCAGCCAATAAGACTCATCTTTGTCTGTGATGACTTCGTCTGCGTCCAATCTAAGCCAAACGGTATCGTCTGTATGCCAGAAGTTTAAATACTCTTGTGTACTGGGCGTGAAAGAATCTGTGTATTCACCAGACAAGAGCTCTTCTACAGTTACTTCATTGGTTGGATCAAGGAAAATATCGTAATAAGAGCCTAGCTTTATAGTAGGCGGAGCTTCTTCGGCATACATGGTTGGAGGCACGAATAATTGTATGACGAAAATGAATGCAAGGATACTGACAACTAAAATAAGCTTTACGTTCCTAAAAAAATGCTTCTTCTCTATGATTAGACTTACCTCTCTTCCTTGTTAAATAGGTATTTGTGAGGGGCGAACGCTTACAATACGAGTGCCTATTATTGAATGTTTTGTAATATATAATTTTACACTAGTGTTGTATTAATTTAAATCGGAAATAGGTTGAGCCTAAAAGAAATGTCCTTTATAAAGTCTATGCAAGTAATCCTGTCCAAATTTATCAAAATGGATTAAAGCATATAAACCTCGTCCCTGGGAAAGAAACAATTCTAAACGATTCGGACAATACGCTACAATTTATATCATATACATTGCTGCACCCGCTGCGTCTATGTTGAAGGTGCAGATTTTTCATATTATTCATCTGTATAAATTGTGTGGAAATTGTTTCGCTCCCTGGGACGAAATATTAAAGGGTGTATGCTTTTAGGGGCGGGCTTGATTCTAGTGGTATTGCCATCTATCGAAATGTTATTTGTATAAATTAAAAGACATGATCGATTTTTTTTCATGGCGTATCCTGGGAAGAGTGTTTTAATAGGCTCACCTGGATAGTGGAAGAAAAATCGCTTTCCTGTGTTAAAAAACTCTAAACGACCCTGACAATCCATACTCCATACAAAGTCACACCTGCAGCAACATCGCGGGTGTGGCTTTTCGGGTTTATTCATTTCCTCATCCAATAAACGCTTGTGTAAACGGGACCAAAACAGGGAACTCTTATATCAATAGGTTAGTTACCTGACTTGATCAGAAAAGGAGCAGTTCACCATGGCAGAAAAAAGAGATGAAATCATCCTGAGAGGGTTGCAGGAAAATAATTTGAAGAATGTCGATTTGAATATCCCGAAAGAAAAGATAAATGTGTTTACCGGCCTGTCGGGTTCAGGCAAAAGCTCGGTTGTCTTTGATACGTTAGCGACAGAAAGCAGAAGGCAAATGACGCTGAATTATCCGCTGTATATCCGGCACCAGATGCCGAGGTATGAACGGCCGCATGCCGACTTGATGCAGCATTTAAGTCCGGTGGTCGTTGTCGAACAGAAACCGGTAAGAGGAAATTCGCGTTCGACGGTCGGCACTTATATGGATATCGATCCGTTGATCCGCTTGCTGTTTTCGCGGATTGGCAGCCCGCCGATCGGCTCAGCTGCGGAGTTTTCGAGTGACAGTTCTTTCGGCAAATGTCCGGAGTGCAGTGGACTTGGCGAAATTATTGCACCGGATATCCACAAACTCATCGATCATACAAAGTCGCTTCGGGAGTCCGCGGTGAGATTCAGACCGCTCGCGCCGCCCGGTTGGCAAGGCAGATGGATGGTGGACGGCGGATTGTTTGACCCCGATCTTCCCATCAAAGACTACACGGAAGAAAAATACAATCTTCTGGTCTACGGTCCGCGTGAAGGCGAGCGGGCATTTAGCACTTACTACTACAAAGTAGGTAATCGGGACATTGAATGGGACGGCATTCTTCCCCGGTTTATCCGTCTGTACATTAACCGCGACCTCTCAAAACTGAAAGTAACGTCACAGGAAGATGTACTGGCGGTGACGGCACGTACACTGTGTCCGACCTGCGAAGGTTCTGGGTTGAATCCGAAAGTGCTAGAAAGCAAAATCAACGGCTTGAATATCGCGCAATACGACCGGCTGGAAATGACGGATTTGCTGGGTGAACTGGGGAAGATGAAAGATCCGGTTGGCACATCGATTGCGCAGCAGGTGTTACCGGGTGTCAAGCAGCTGGTTGATTTGGGACTTGGCTATTTGTGTCTGGCGCGAAAAGTGGGCACTTTGTCCGGAGGGGAAGCGCAGCGCGTGAAAATTGCGCGCCACTTAGGCAGCAGTCTGAACAACATCACGTATATATTCGACGAACCGAGTGCGGGGCTGCATCCGGAAGAAATCGAGAAGCTGACGCACATGCTGGAAAGTTTGAGAGACAACTACAACACCGTCGTCGTCATCGAGCACAATTTGACCGTCATCAAAACAGCGGATGAAATTATCGAAATGGGTCCGGGTGCCGGTGTGACTGGCGGTCGAGTGGTCTATCAGGGCGCGCAGGAAGGTCTGCAGAAAGCATCCGCGATCACTGATTTAAACCATAGAGTCGCTGTCAATAAAACACCGCGACAGACAGAAAATAGTTTTTCGATCAACAATGCATCTGCGAATAACTTAAAAAACGTAAGCGTGAAAATTCCGGAAAACGTGCTGGTGTCTGTCTGCGGTGTTTCGGGTTCTGGGAAGAGTTCGTTAATGTTTGATGCATTTACGGAGAATTATCCCGAAACCATCGCGGTGAGGCAAAGTAGCATCGGAACATCGAGCCGTTCGACACTCGCGACTTATATGGGGATTATGGATGACATCCGCTCGATTCTTGCCAAAGAGACAGGACAGCCTGTGGGCTTGTTCAGCTTTAATTCGATAGGAGCCTGCCTTGTCTGCGAAGGCAAAGGCGTCACCACGCCGGACGTGGCTTTCGCAGATCCCGTCACCGTTACTTGCGAAGCGTGCAAAGGGACGCGCTATTCCGATGAGGCGCTGTCGTATCGCCACTTAGGGAAAAATATTGTAGAGATTTTGGAGTTGTCGATCGACGAAACCAATCACTATTTAAAAATGCCGAAAATCGTCAAAAAAGTAGATACTTTAAAAGATGTCGGCTTGGGCTACCTGACACTCGGCCAAACGACCAGTTCGTTGAGCGGCGGCGAAGTGCAGCGCCTCAAACTCGCCAGTCACCTGAAAAAAGAAGGACAGATTTACTTGCTCGATGAACCCTCATTGGGGCTGCACACAAAAGATAATGCCCATCTATTAGCTGTATTCCAGGGGCTCGTTGACAGAGGGAATTCGGTGATCCTCATCGAGCACAATCTGGACTTTATCGCGGCAAGCGACTGGATCATCGAAATGGGTCCAGGTGGCGGTAAAAAAGGAGGAGAAATCCTATTTGAGGGGACACCGAAAGCGATGCTCGAATCGGATACGGTGACGGCGAAGTGGCTGAGAAAAGATGCGGAGAGATGAAAAGATTTTTCTGTGTGAGGCGGCATAAAATCGCGCTCCTGTGCAGAAAACAATACATGACAATTTGTTTACTATACATTGCTGCCCCTATCACATGAAAAATTGGGGTGCAGCTTTTTGATTATATTCCCCTCTATAAATTTGTGAGAATTGTACAGAACACATCGAACACACTGCAACTGATTCATTATGCTAAATAAATCAGTTTGCTGGGGTAGGTTTAAGGGGAAATGCATTTATAAGGGAGTTTTTAGTTAGGATAGGCAACTCTTAATCAATTTCGGATGTTTGATTTCTGAGAATTGAATTTAATAGTTCTTCAGTTAAAAAATTTTAAGAAAGAGGTGGAAAAACGATGGCAAAAATTTCACGGTCAAGATTCATGTTCGTTACCATGCTGCTCTTTTTATTGACTTTGTCAGCATGTGGCAACGATGAAACTTCAGACGAAAAACCAACTGATGACTCGGATGCAGTAACAGAAGAAAGTGCTGAAGAGGGCTCTGAAGAGAAAGCTAATGAAAGTGCAGAAACTGAACCAAAAGTTACTGAGTTTGAACCCGCATTTCCAGAACAAACAAGAGCACCTGCAGTAGAGACTGAAACAGAAATTGATACGGAAGTTATTGTTGAGGGTCTTGGCGTATCTTGGGGGATGGCAGAGTTTGAACCAAACCGCTTACTTGTTACGCAAAGAGATACAGCAGAACTTTTGATTGTAAACCTTGAAGACGGCGCTGTTTCAGATCCAATCAAAGGGACACCCGAAGTAAATAACGAAGATCAAGGTGGTTTACTTGATGTAGCGGTTGCACCTGATTTTGACGAATCCCGATTAGTGTTTCTGACGTTTTCTCAAGATGTTGAAGGGGGCACGGTAACGGCTGTCGGTAAAGGTGTATTATCAGAAGATGAAGCTTCACTTGAAGATTTTGAAGTCATCTTCCAAGCGACACCAGCATATGAAGGTACGTTACACTATGGTGGACGTATTATCTTTGATGATGATGGCAACCTATTCTTAACAACTGGTGAGCGTTCAGATGACGAAAGTCGCGATCGTGCACAAGAATTAGATGCTTATTTAGGGAAAGTCATTCACATCACACAAGACGGAGAACCAGTAGAGTCGAATCCATTTGTCGAAGATGAAGACGCGCTAGATGGTATTTACAGCTACGGTCACCGTAATATTCAAGGTATCGATTACAACCCTGCAACAGGAGACTTATGGATTGTTGAATTCGGTCCACAAGCTGGGGATGAACTGAATATTATTGAACCCGGTAATAACTATGGATGGCCAATTGTTTCTTATGGCATCGAGTACACGGGTGAATTGATCAATGATGGTATTTCAGAACACGAGGCGCAAGGCTTTATTGAACCAAGATATTATTGGGATCCAACGAGTGCACCAAGTGGTATGGCATTCTACGATAACGACGCAATTCCTGAGTGGGAGAACAACCTGTTTATCGGTGGGTTAGTGTCGAGCTATATTGCACGTGTCGTTATTAAAGGAGACACCATCGTTGGAGAAGAACGTCTATTAACTGGTGAAAACGAACGTTTCCGCGATATTCTTGTAACGGAGGATGGCGCGCTTATTGCCATCACGGATGGCGGTAAGGTTTATAAGATGTCAGCAGCAGGAGAATAAGTTATGATTTTCTAAAAGCAGTGCACCTTATGTCAATGTCGTTAACTTAAGGCGCACGACCATATTAAAGAAGCCGGCAATCGTGGAAATTCATGATTGCCTGCTTCTTTTTTGTTGCCTGTGCAGGTATTAACATTATTGAAGTTTGTCTCTGTGGAAAAACAACTTTAACAATTCATGATAATGGATGATTTAAATGCGGAAATAGCTGTATATATTTTGTTAATGGTATTGTTTCCGGTAAATTACTTTTCAAAATTCTGTAAACAAAATTCAACATATATTATAGTAAAATTAAGAAGTAGATTTAATTGACTAAAAGGAGGAATCTTAATGGTAGTTTTAGTAAAAGGACAAAAGGTGGATTTAACAAAAACGAATCCTGCACTGACAAAAATCAAGCTGGGACTTGGTTGGGATACTGGTAGCCATGGTCGCCACTTTGATTTAGACGTTTCTGCATTGTTGGTGAATGAAGCAGGGCAGCTTGCAGGGAAAGAAGGCCTTGTTTTTTACAACAACTTAAAAAGTTGGGATGGTGCAGTTCAATTAACTAAGGATAATCGTACAGGTGAAGGTGCGGGGGATGACGAGCAGATCCTTATTGATTTAAAGACCATTTCTTCTGGTATCAAAAAAGTTGTCTTAGCAATCCATTTGTATGATGGAGAATCCAAGAAGCAGGACTTCGGCCAAGTGGCAAACGCTTACGTCCAAATCGATAATGCCGAAAATGGGCAACAATTACATAGGTACGAATTAGGAAAAGATTCTTTAACAGGAACGGGCGTCATTGCGGGTGAAGTCTATTTGCATAACGGGGAATGGAAGTTTGCTGCTATTGGACAAAGTTCTAGTGACGGACTAGCTGAGCTATGCAAAAGCTATCACTTTCAGGCAGGTCTCGATTTCTTTCAAAAAGCACCAACGCAAGCAGAGCCAGCAAAGCAGGCAGCGACTGCTTCGATTAATCTTACGAAAGTAGAGCTGAAAAAGACCGGAGATAAAATCAATTTAAACAAAACGAATGCCCCGCTTGGAGAAATCCTTGTGAATTTAAATTGGAATCAGAAAACAGCCAAAGGATTTTTGTCTTCAGTCCTAGGCGCAGGCTCTTCTGTCGATTTGGATCTGGGCTGCCTCTTTGAACTGGAAGATGGCTATAAAGGAACTGTTCAGGCTCTTGGAAATAGTTTTGGGAACTTAAGTAGCGAACCATATATTGCACTGGACCAGGATGATCGGACAGGGGCCATAAAAGGCGGCGAAAACCTACGGATCAATGGCAATAAAATTACTAAATTCAAAAGACTTCTTGTCTATGCGTTCATCTACGAAGGCGCAGCGAATTGGTCAGAAGTGGATGGCGTTGTGACGATGAAACAGCAAAGCGGACCGGACATTGAGGTTCGTCTCGATGAACACCGAAAAGGCAAGAGAATGTGTGCGATCGCGCTTCTCGAAAATGTGAACAATGAAACGATGAGCGTAAAAAAAGTAGTCGAATACTTTAATGGCCACAAGGACATGGATAGAGCGTTTAAGTGGGGGATGAACTGGAGTGCCGGGTCGAAGTAGTGGAACTGATTCTTGAATAGAGATGAGGGAACCGGTGACAGAAACAGTTTTTTATTTACACGCCTACTCATTTTGTCGACTATTAAGCATGCGAAAAAGTAGAAGAGTTAATTTAAATTAACTCTTCGATCTTAAAAGTACGAAATATTCACACTTTTTAACTTTCTGACTGGTAATCGAACATAAGTTCTGTTATATTAAATGCATACCACTATGGAATGGGGTGTATTTCGATGGTGCTTGCGATCAAAGAAGTGAACGGATTTGAAAAAGGGAAGAAATATACGAGGGATCTTAAGCTTTTGTCGTGCTTTAAAAATGACGAACACCGCGTAGTCGCTTTGGTGGATAAAGATGGCAATGTTCTTTATTGGATGACCACAGAAAATTCACCCGAATATCAAAACTTCCGTATAAAAGCTACCTATACTTTTACAGTTAGCTATATTTCTACAGTATTTGACCCTTCCATCCCTAAGGTTGTTATTGCCGAATTGAATGAGCTAACAACTGAGAACAGCATGTATGACAGAGCAATATAAATTAAATGCTTAATATATAATTGCAAAAAGAACCTTGACAACCTCAAGGTTCTTTTTGTTTGGCTATATAGTCAGTTAATTTCCTGTCCTAGAAAAAGAAACCATTCCAAACGGTTCCTACACTACAATGAATTGTGCGGTGTACAGGGAATGTATGGGAACTGCTGGGAACAGCACAAACAATACTGCATATCTTCGAAAAGACTTCGTCATATAAAGCGACAGCCGTCTCACCACTCAAAATCTTCTGGATACTCTTCGTTAAATCGGATTTCCGATTCAGGCACATTCAAGTCGCGGGCCGCATCCATAATCCCTGCTCTTGCATTTATATAGAGATGGTCCAGTTCACCGAGACGCTTTGCCATAATGCTGATGTTGGCCAGGCGTCTTTCTGGCTTCATTTTCAAAAACTTGATATTCAAGTGATCGACGTATTGAGTCGCATAGTTGTGGTAAAGGCCGTACGTATAGTTCATATAAGGGCGGATATACTTTTTGAGGTGGCCATATTTTGATTCGGATAAGGTTTCTTGCAAGCAACGCGCAACGGCCCCTTGAAATTTACGGACGGCAATGATGGTTGGGTCCCAGGGGTGCGTGTTGCTACGCTTTTCATAGAGTTCAATAAAATCATTGAGTGAAAAGGAAACGAACAGTAATTCCGGCCACATGACTTCAAAGGTTAGGTAGATATTGGTGTCAGGGCCGATAATTGGCATGTAGCGAGCCCGTTCTTTATCGAAGCCATTGGGCACAGCAGTTGCACCGCGGCCGCCCATCATCGCGTGACGGATATCGTAACAGACACCAAGCACCCGAATCCGGACAGAGTCGTATGCAGGCAGTTCACCTTCTTCACCAACGATTAGATGCAGCGCTTCGTATAATTCGTCAAGATCCTGGTAGTCGCCAGCAACGGTAACGCCAGCGTAATGTGGGGTATTGTTGATTTGCAGCATGTGAAGTCTCCTTTGAGGTTTTTCTCCATTGTAGCAAAAATCAGTCTTTTGCATACGAGTAACAAGAAAAAATGACAAAAAGCACAGTTTGCATTAAAATTATTTCTCCGAGTTATCTCTATCAGAATCCGTAGTAAAAGGTTTTTCTGTATAAGTTGATATGTCATACTCTCGAATTGATGGATATGTTTCAGAAGTTGAGTTATCAAGAATTGTGTCGTTCCCTGGGAAGAAAAATGCATACTTGAGTTGTTCATAGGAAGAACCTGGAGGCTGATGGAAACAGAAAAGGTAAAGGAGAATATTTCTGTTTGATTTTGAGGCAGTGACTGCCGAGATAACGGTTTCGCACACAGGGGAACCGTTTTAGCAGTTGAAAGAAAAACTTTGAAAAGAGTATAATTCTTGGACAAAGCAGTGAACTGCTTAGTTATGTCAAACACAATTTTAGCTAAAAAAATGCATGAGGAATGCCACCCATTTCTGGGCTGGCTCATCGTCATGCATTTTTTATGTGTTTGCGATAATACATACAGTTTTAATATCATGAAAGGGTAGGATAATAATATAAACCTTACTAGTGTTACAGGGATTTTGAAGATATTAAGCCTTTTTTTGTTGACTTAAAAACATTTCGTATACAGATTTTAATTGATCTGCATTTAATTCGATATCATTTTCATGCATATACTTAATGGCATATCCAAGTGCCACAGTAGTGGCTCCGGCGACACTGGCACCTATAACAGAACCAGCACCTGGAATCACTTTTACAATTTGACGGAATACTGTTTTACCGATGTTTCCTATAACAGTAGCGATAATTAATTCCTTAGCGTTTTCTTTCGATACTGGTTTATTGTAGAGAGTAGACAACTTTATGATTAGTCCTACTTGAATGGAGATAAGAGGAACAAAATCAGATCCTGGAATTGGAAGAGCCCCAACCGCGGCCGAAGATCCGCCTGCGCCTATTATCCACCGATTTGCGATTGAGGCCTTGTCCTTTAAATTTGTGGCCAGTAAAATATCTTTAGATTTTTTTTCGAGAACATCCATCAATTTATTTTGAAGGAAGGAGATGTTCTCACCCGTTCTTGAGGAGATAGGGGCGACTGGATAGTTGTAATCAGTATGGTCTTGTATATATTTAATAAGTTCTGGAATTTCGTCAGCCGCATCAATTTTATTTAAAACAATGATAATGTCTTGATTCACTTTTTCAATTTCTTTTAAGTTTTTAAGTTCACTTTCAGAAAGAACAGTTCCGGCAGCATTTAAGAAAAACAGAATGACATCAGAGTTTTTATAATACTTTAGAGTGATATCCGAATTAGTCTTAATAACATCGTCTAGACCTGGAGTGTCAACAAAAATAATATTCTCTCTGTAAGCAATCTCTTTAATCTCTTTTGTTTCACCGGGCTTAGCACCAACACTTACAATGTCTTCCTTCATGAGCCTATTGATTGTCGAAGACTTACCACAGTTAACATCACCTACCATTGAAATTATCAACTTGCGAGTTAATTGCTCATTAATTTCATCACTTTTTTGCTTGAAAATATCCTCAAAAACATTATCGAAGTTCTCAAAACCTGAAACCATTCAACTCACTCCTTTTTAACTATTATATCATTCAGATGTTTTTTCCCCCTAATAATTAACTAATGATATTAACGCATTCTAGCCGATTTTGACATCGCATTACCGTTTATAAGATATACAACGCTACCCCTGACTTATTAATCTTTTCGATTAAATAAGTTGATTGGAATTTTTGTCGCTCTAAAGAAAGCGGAACACTTAGGAGGTTTATCAAATGAAATACTTCACGAAGGATTGGTATGACGAAATGCAGGTTTCGGGTTTTCTTGTATTGCATGACTCGGAAAAGGATTGGGAAGAAGAGGTGGAATATTACCGTAAGGAAGGAAAGGATTTACGGGAATTGAACTTGCGCAATCTGGCCGATATGCGGGGAAGTTTGCTGCGCTACTTACCGGAGACGTTTTATCCATATATCCATGATGGTACACTAGTGACAGAATACCCGACTCCAGAACTGCGCACACTCGTCAATCGGTGGGAGCGGAACTACGAGCGGCGTATGGAGGAGCTTGATAACCGGTATAAGCAACATTTCGAATCGATCAAAGCGGAGCTCCCACCAGCTGCAGTCGAACTGATGGAGAATGGCCTGCATGATGCCGTCGTTCTTTCTGTTGAAAAACCGTCTGAAGATCAGCTTGTCCTGACGCTCGACTGCAGTGGAGGTTTCCATTATTTCACCGATATCCGTGTCACTTTTGAAGAGGTCACTTATTCGGATATTCCGTTAGATTTTAAAGGGGCATGGTGGTTGTATGATGAAATTTACAAAACGGATGATGGCTTCGAACTTCATACATTGTTTGACTCCCCGATGATTGAGACGGTGATTCGTGCGCGCAATGTGAAAATCGAACTGCTAAAATTGCCGCTAATGCGTCGATTGAAAAAGTGGTTGAGAAAAAGGTAGACGTTGTTAGATGAGTTAGGGAAGATTCAGTAGAAGCAATCACGCAGTGAAAAAAGCCGGACCGGTTGACCTGAAGAGGTAACCGGTCCGGCTTTCCTTTGTTTATTTATTAAATGGATCCGTTACAGTAATTGCTCTGCCAGTAGTTGGTAAACAGCCAATCGTTTTTCTTGAGAATGCGGAATGCTGCAGATCATGGCTTCTTCAAAACCATATTCCATTTGCTCGCGCTGCAATTGATCGGCGACGTCTTTGGCGGAACCGACTAAATGGATGCTGCGGCTTTCCTTGATCTGCATGCGGTCCATTTCAGTTAACGCGGAATTTTGTGCCTCTTCGGGTGTCATAAGGGGCATAATCCGACCTTTCATCAACATCAGGCGTGAAATGTCTTGTGGCAATGCTTCGTATTCTGCTTCTTCGGCCGTTTCAGCTGTTGTCACTAAATACGATACCGAAATTTCAGGTTTGTCCATAAATGCTGACGGTCTAAAATTTGCACGGTAAGATGCTAAAATATCTTTCGTCATGCCGCCATTGAAAAACTGGGCAAAAGAATAGCCGACGCCCATACGTCCTGCTTCTAATGCACTATTGCCACTTGAACCGAGTAGCCACGCTTCTGGCAACTGAATATGTGTCGGAGCCGCGATGGTTTTAGTGTACATCGTCTCTTCCGGTACTTCGTCATTGATCAGTTTTAATGCCGTGTCGAATTTTCCGTACATGTCGTCAGTCATCGGGCGGCGTCCTTGAGCCAACGCGTAAATGGCGCTATGGTCACCACCGGGTGCGCGGCCAACGCCAAAATCGATACGGCCTGGCGCAAGGGCAGCCAATGTTTTAAAGACTTCTGCCAGTTTTAACGGCGAATAATGCATCATCATCACACCGCCTGTACCGATGCGAATGTTTGTTGTTTTGGCACTTAAGTATGCGGCCGTGACTTCGGGTGCGGAGCTGGAAAATGCGCTAGAGCCATGATGCTCAGCCATCCACATCCGGCTGTAGCCCAACGTGTCGGCAAGAACCGCAAGTTCCACCGCATTTTGCATCGCTGCTGCGGCTGTGTTTCCAGTCGTAACAGGCGCTTGGTCTAAGACACTTAGTTTCATTTCGATAACTCCCTTTCTTTCCCTGCCAGTTTCTTCATTGAGGAGTATAGCAGTGTGGCGTATCAAAATCCTTTCTTTTGTCTTAAGGGTCTTATTTGCATAAGTTGTGAACAGTAGAGGATTAGAGTTGAATTGGGTCACCGTGTAACTACACTTGCTAAGTCAATATTGGGAGTGTGTTTTTTTATGTTATTCAGCTGTATAAATTGTTTAGGGAATTTATTTCTCCTAATTTGTCGACCGGATGTAGAGCATATTTTGCAATTGAGAAGTCGAATAATTTAAAATTAGTTTGACAATTTTGAATATTTTCATTATGGTTTCTTTAATCTGGGAATTTAAGGAGGAGTTTTATTAGCATAAAATTTAGTATGTAAATTGCTATTCTTGCCACGGAGAACAAAATGTTTAGTGATAGTCGATCTAATGTGCAATTGGTCAAAAAAAAGATAGGGAGATGAAGTCTTTGAAAAAGGTTTCGTATAGCTTATTGATTTTATTATTGCTCAGTACCGTGTTTACGTTTAGTTCAACGCCAAGTTTTGCAAAATCACAAGCACCTTTGTTGAATCCGAATAAGATTTTAAATGTGGCTCATCGAGGAGCTTCCGGATATGCACCTGAGCATACACTGGTCTCTTATGAATTGGGAGAAGATCTGCACGGCGATTATATTGAAATCGATTTACAAATGACAAAAGATGGTGTATTGATTGCTATGCATGATGAAAAAGTAGATCGGACGACGAACGGAACAGGCTACGTAAAAGATATGACACTTGCAGAGATTAAGCAATTAGATGCTGGCTCTTGGTTTAACGAAGCTTATCCTGAGCAAGCAAAAGCAGAATATGTTGGTCTAAAAGTGCCAACTCTTGAAGAAGTCTTTCAAGAATTCGGTCGCGGTGCAAGATATTATATCGAAACAAAAGCGCCAGAAGTTTACCCAGGTATGGAAGAAGAATTGCTGCGCGTTCTTACTAAATATAAAATGATTGTACAGAATGCGCCATCTAGTAAAGTTTTGGTTCAATCGTTTAGCCAAGAAAGCTTATTGAAAATGCATGCATTAAACCCGAAAGTTCCATTGGTTCAATTACTTTCATACTCGGGTCCTGCAACCATTACAGACGAACAAATTGCTGAGATTAAAGAATATGCCATTGGTGTTGGTCCAAGTTTCAAGCGCATCGATAGAGCGTATGTAGAAAAAGTTCGCGAAAATGATTTGTTGATTCATCCGTATACAGTGAATACAAAAGAGGACATGGAACGACTATTAGACTGGGGAGTAACCGGAATGTTTACGAATTATCCTGATCTTTTAAACGAAGTATTGAAAGGGAAAAAATAAGGTGGCTAGCTGACCTGGTGGGTAGATTTAACAGGAATTCATAAGTATGAAGAATATGTAAGAAACATCAAGTAAGCGCTTGCAATATTCTGAATCTATTGTATAATTTAGCTAGTTGCATAACGAGGCAGAGACTATGAGATGAACGCCTGAATGCAAGTTCCTAATTACAGGGGCTTGGTTCAGCGTTCATTTTTTTTCTGCAAAACAACTAAAACACAAGGGGGAATTGGGATGAAGAAGGTTTCAGGATTAATGGTCGGATTAATGTTATCAGCAAGTGTGTTAGCAGGATGTGCTGGTGGAGGCGGCGATAGTGGAGAAGGCGGGGGAGAACGAATTACCTTGTATTCACCTGAAACACCAGAGTTTACAAAAGAATTGGCTACTAAATACGAAGAGCTTAACGGCAGTCCAGTTGATGTACAATACGCAGGAACAAACGTACTTGTCAACCAAATGCTAGCAGAAAAAGATAATCCAAAAGCTGATGTTTGGTACGGGGGTGGAGGAATTCTTCCTTTTGAAGCGGCGGTAGACCGCGGGATTTTGGCTTCTTATATTCCAGATGTTGCGGCTGACTGGAGCGAAGTAGAAGATGGCATCAAAATGAAACACGGCGATGGAAAATACGTAGGGGTAGAAGTCTTTGTACTTGGTTTTTCATATAATACAGAATTAGTAACTGAAGAAGAGGCACCAAAAACATGGGACGAGCTGTTAGATCCAAAATGGAAAGGCAAAATTCAATTTCCAAACCCAGCAGCTTCAGGGACAGCTACTTTAATGGTAATGGATCAGTTAATGCAACGTGGTGAAGAAGAAGGATGGGCATATTTCGAGAAGCTATCTGAACAAGCGAACTCTATGCCTGACTCAGGTTCTGCTCCAACAAAAGGCGTTGCAATGGGAGAAGCTCATATTGGAATTGGTTTTGACTTTATGGCATATGAGCAAAAGAATGCAGGCGAAAGCGTTGATTTTATTCTTCCAGATAAAACGCCAGTCCTTGTTAACCCAGCTTCGTTAATCGAAGGCGGACCAAATCCAGAAGGCGGAAAAGCATTTATCGACTACTTACTAAGTGAAGAAGCTCAACAAATCATGGCGGATGCTTATCATATTCCGATCAATTCAGAAGTAGAATCTAAGACAGATTTAACGCTAGAAGAAGTTAAAAAGAATGCGGTGGATCTTGATATTGATTGGGTCAACGAAAACTACGACCGTGTAAGAAACGAATGGAAAGATCGATTTCAATAATTAAAAAGAGGGTGAATGGATATGGGTTCTGTCAAAGTAAATAACTTGATAAAAAGTTTTGGAAGTTTTACAGCTTTACAAAATATTGATTTGGATATCAAGGAGGGGGAGTTTTTCGCCCTTCTTGGCCCTTCTGGGTGCGGAAAAACGACGATGATGCGCTGTATTGCGGGATTTGAACAACCAACTTCGGGCACAATTCGTATTGGCGACCGAGAAGTAGAAAAAATTCCTGCAAACAAACGAAATTGCGGTATGGTCTTTCAAAGTTATGCACTTTTCCCACATATGAACGTGTTTGAGAATGTGGCATACAGCTTGAATATTAAGCAACTAAATAGCAGCAACATCTTCAAACAAGCTGGAATTTATGCGCGTTTATTGAATAAAAAACTAGGTAAAACACCTAAACATATTGAAGCGAAAGTAATGGAGATACTAAAGTATGTAGAATTAGATCAACATGCGCACCGTTTAACAAGTGAGTTATCTGGTGGACAACAACAACGTGTCGCACTGGCGAGAGCTTTAGTAATGGAACCGGCTGTTTTATTAATGGATGAACCTTTATCGAATTTAGATCAAAAACTTCGTCATTCGATGCGCAATACAATTCGTCGAATCCAACAAGAATTGGGGATTACGACAATATTCGTTACACATGATCAAGAAGAAGCAATGAGTATGGCTGACAGAGTAGCTGTAATGGATGCAGGAAATATTATTCAAATTGGAACTCCTACAGATCTTTATAGTAATCCTGCAACTCCTTTTATTGCTAATTTTGTTGGAACTTCAAACATCCTTAAAGGAACGGTAGTTGGAGAAGAAAATGGCTTGTACAGAGTCCAAGGAGAAGGCTTCGATTTACAATCGACTAAAAAACCGAATAAACCAGAAGTAGATGTTATTATTCGTCCCGAACACATCAAAGTAGAAGCAGCAGAAAGTATTATCGAGTTATCAGAAACAAATGTTATTCAAGGAATTGTACTAATGTCTACATATTTAGGGTCGATTGTTCGCTATGACGTTCAAGTGGGCTCGTACCAATTAGTCATCGATACTACCTATTCTACGGGTGGGAGTATTTACGAAAAAGGCAAAGAAGTAAAACTGACAGTTGCTCACGAAAGGGTGCTGTTAATATGAAAAAGATAAAAAATACTTTTAGTGGATTAACAGTTATTAAGTGGTTGATCTATCTATTCTTCGGTCTTTTTATGATTTTGCCGTTAATCTCTGTATTCGTAGTCAGTTTTACAGGAGAGCCCATTAATATTTTAGGTTCGATAACGGATCCAGCTATTATGAGTTCCACAATTGAAAAACTTGGAAACAGCTCACTTGATAATTACAAACAAATTTTTAGTAATTCAGGATATGCAGATGCATTGAAAAACAGTTTGTTTTTGGCTTTTGGTGTAACGATTATTGTTATTATTCTTTGTATTCCTCTAGCATACGGAATTGCCCGTACTAAAATGCCTTTTAAAAAGACGATTTCTGCGCTATGTACTGTGCCGCTAATCGTACCGACATTCATTTCTGCTTACGCATTTATCATCATGTTTGGTAGAGCTGGATGGGTCACCGAGATTTACAATAAATTAGGTGGAGAAGGCATGTTAATTGATCCGTATTCCATGACTGGAATCGCAATGGTGCAGGTGTTCTTCTTCTTTCCATACGCACTTTGGCCACTAGTAGCAGCATTTAAAATTAGTGATGTTAGTTTAGAAGAAGCTTCCCAAAATTTGGGGGCGAAAAGTTGGTTTACATTTGTTTTTGTCACATTCCCACTAGCAATTCCAGGAGTAATTTCAAGTGCATTATTGATTTTTACAGTCAGTTTCTCGGATTTTGGAACGCCTATTATTCTCGCACCTGCTAATTTAAACTTATTGGTCGTTGAAGCATACCGTGAAATTGCTGGTTTCTTTAACTGGGGTGGTGCTGCCATCTTAACTGTTGTAATGGTAATTGTAGCTGGATTTTTCTTCTGGCTTCAGTATTTATTCACAAAAGGCAAAAATTATGGTTCTGTTTCAGGTAAACCGAAGCAACAAAAATTAGTAGAGCATAAAGGATTGAGCCGAGTGCTCGCTATATACTCATTTTTAATCGTATTAATTCCACTTTTTGCGATATTGTCCGTTGCATTGCAATCAATCGCAACAACGTGGGGAAGAGGAATGTTACCAAATGGATATACATTGGATCATTACCGAACCATTTTTAGTGGATCAATGGGCAATATTACAAATAGTATTGTCTTGGCAACAGGAGCGCTAATTTTAAGCGTAATTATTGCTACATTTGTTTCCTACTTTGTAGTCCGTCAAAATTCTTCGAAACTGGATTTCATGGCATCTATTCCATTAGTAGTACCAGGTATTGCATTTGGTATCGCTTTGATTCAGACCTTTAATACCGCTCCCTTACAACTGACGGGAACCGCTTTCTTGTTAATCGTGGCCTATACAATTAGAAGGCTGCCGTATATGGTTCGTTCAACGATGGGATCAATGAGAGCTATCAAGCAAGATATTGAGGAAGCTGCAGTAAACCTGGGAGCCACTCCATTAACTGCGGCCATTACGATTATTGGGCCACTGTTACTGCCCGGTATTGCAGCTGGATCGGTTCTTGTATTTATCACGGTTATTAAAGAAGCGAGTGTGTCTATCCTGCTAGCTCCACCTGAATGGGCGCCAATGAGTTTAGCGATTTTCCAAAATATTTTGCGCGGTGAATTCTATACGGCTGCGGCAATGTCGATTGTGATGATTGTGATTGTGTTGATTTTACAGTATGTAGCAAGTCTGTTAACGCGTAAAGAGCAATTATAAAGTAGCCGAGGTGGATAGCATGAGGGGTTTCATATTTGATTTGGATGGAACAATTTACGTTGAAAATATCGTCATCAAAGGTGTTGTTGAAGCGATAAAAAGCTTAAAAGCGCGCGGAGATAAAGTTGTGTTTTTGACTAACAAATCGATAGCTAAAAGAGAAGATTACGTCACTAAACTAAACAGTCTGGGTATTCAAGTGAAATTAGATGAAGTCATAAATTCAAATTACATTACTGCTCATTATCTAAAATCACAGATGAAGGAAGACGATACCGCCTATGTAATTGGAGAGAAACCATTGTTTTTGGAACTGGAAGAGGAACAAATAAAGCTGGCAGATATTCCTGCCAGCGCTTCTTATGTCGTGTTAGGTTGGGATCGTCAGTTTACTTACAATAAGTTAAATGATGCATTTCAGGCATGGCGTAATGGAGCAGTAATCATTGCAACAAATCCAGATAGAACTTGTCCTATGATTGAAGGAGAAGTTCCAGATTGTGGTGCAATGATTGGTGCAATGGAAGGTGCAACAGGAGAACCTGTCACTTTGATAACAGGGAAACCATCTTCATTAATGGCCGACTATATTTTAAATCGTGTATTGAAAATGAAAGCTTCAGATTGTTTTATGGTGGGGGATCGTCTAGAAACAGATATTCGAATGGCAAATGAAGCGGGTATCCAATCTGTTCTTGTACTGACGGGAATTACGAAACCAGAGATGTTGAAACAAGCGAGTTTTAAACCTGATTATGTATTAGAAAGTGTGAAAGACATTTGCACCTTATAAATCAAAATTCCACATCTCAGAATTTCCAGAAGAAACAGCAAGTGCACCAGCTTTTAAAGCTTCGTGAACTTCAGAGATGTTATCGATTAGGCCACCAGCTATAATAGGGAAGTCAATCTCATGTGATAATTGATCAATGATTTTTGGCATAATGCCGGGCATAATTTCAACAGCGTCGGGTTTACAGGATTTGACCATTTCAATCCCTTTTGCAATTGCAGTATGATCTAAAAGAAAAATTCGTTGAATGGTTTTTAAACCAAGTTCATTAGCCATTTTAACCATATGACTTTTAGTCGTAATAATTCCTGTGGGTTTCCATTGACTAGAAACGTATTCAATGGCATTACGAGAATTAGAGAGGCCGTCGATAAAGTCCAAATGAATAAATACGTGTTTACCAGCATCGCGCAGTTGATCAACGTAACTTGAAATCGTCATTAAATTTCCAGTTAACAAGAAGACAATATTTGCCTTGCTGTTCAGTGCATGATCTAAATCCATTTCGTTTGTTACAGATGCGATCATTTGAGATTCAACCATATCCACTAAACTCATACTTATCATCCTTTCGCCTTAGTATGTATTATAGGGATAGTGTACCATATGCACAAATTTCTGAATAAAAAAATTTTAAAAGGAATCGTCTAAAAATGGCTTGTGGGAAGTACTTCCATGAGCTTTTTTTAACTTCTGCGTGCCATCTGTTGGTGAGTGGGTCGTACAAGCACGAATTATATTAAAAGCTGAATAAAATCACATAAAATTTCTAAACGATTCCAACGGTACACGACAATTTATATCCTTACATTGCCACACCCGCTATACCTGCATTGCGGGTATGGCTTTTTTATTTTACTCATCTCTAATACGCCTGGTTACACATCGTCAACTATCCCGCTCTTTATAAAAGAACTACCTATAACCTTAGTTCCACAAAGGTTATAATCAACCCAGGGGGGATTCTCATGAACTTACGTAATTTGAAGACCTATGTGCCGGCAGTGATTTACAAGCGCGGCTTGGATTATTTTGAGCGAGATTTTGTTGAAGAGCTGACGGAAAACGCGCCGAATCGTTGGCATGCGGTTGTGGAGGGCACTTGGGATTATGATATAACCGTCAAGTTGACGGGAGAGGAAACGATCGTGTCGACTTCTTGTAACTGTCCGTTTGAATCGGATTCGCTGTGCAAGCATGAAGTGGCCGTGTGTCTCGCAATCTGTGAAGCTAAAAAAGAAAAGAGTTCGGCAAGCGTAGATGTGCGGGCGCAACTAAAGGCGTTGAAAAAAGCAGAGCTACTTGAAATTTTTGAGGAGTTGTTGAAAAAGCAGCCAGCAGTAGATCTTTACTTAACAGAGAAATTTTCGAATGCGAGCGGGTTGGACGAACAAACGGCACGTCGTATTATTCAGAATTCAGCTAACCGCGCGAGTCGTAGAGGATTTATCGAATGGGACCGGGCAAATCAGGCAATTGAAGGGGCAGAAGAAGTTCAAGAATATGTAGATAGCTTGCAGATAGAGCAAGATGCTGAGAAAATGATCTGCCTCAGTTTGATCGTCATCGAGGAATGCAGTGAAATGATGCAAATGGCGGATGACTCAGGAGCAGATATCAGTTCGACAATTAATGAGAGTCTAGCTAAAATTGATAAGACACTGGCAGAGTGGCCAGAACAACTGGATGAGTCGACTGTTGATCACATGCTCGAACTACTATATCCACACATCTTATTCCATTTGAAACAAGACATTATAGACGTTGCGGGTGATTTACTACAATCAGTCCTGCTATGGAATGAAAAGGGCGATTTCGCGGACAAATTCTATGATTTTATTGAAAAAGTGATTGGCAGTAGAGAAATGCAAAATCAGTCGTATTCGTATACTGAAGAGCAGTTCCGCATGTGCCAGCTCGTGATTTTGCAGCAGGCTGGCGATCAGCAAGCGATCGAATCTTTCTGTATGAAGCATCATCGCTATTCGGGAATTCGTAAAGCACAGATTCTACAGGCGCTGGATGCGGGTGAATTCGAAAAAGTCATCCGGTTGTGTGCCGAGTCGGAACAATTGGATGTGAAGTCTGCAGGGTTGATACAGGACTGGAAAAAATTGCGCTTTCGAGCTTATGAAGGCATGGGCAACAAAGCGGGGATGGTTGACCTCAGCTACCAATTCGCATTAGATGGAGAGCAAGAATATTATAACAAGTTGAGAAGTTTAGTAGTTGTGGAAGACTGGCCGAAAAAGATGGAAGCGATGCTTGCGGAGATGAAAATGCGTCCGCGGTGCCGTCCGCTTTATCTGGGTATTTTGATTGATGAAAAAAGATTTGCTGAGCTGCTGGACTATTGCGAGAAAGATGTCGCTGCGATCGAACGCTTGCATCCGCATTTAGTAGCTGATTACCCACATGAAGTGAACGAAATCTATACAAGCTACATCTACCGCTTAGTTGAACCTGCTTCTAATCGCAAGGCATACTGGAGTGCGTGTCAAAAAATCAACGGTTTCCAACAAGCGTTGGGTGCTGATGCAGCGAAGAGGTTGATCGAAGAGCTGAAGTTTATGTATCCGAAACGAAAAGCGTTTTTGGATGAGTTGGGGAAGGTTGAGGGGAAGTAAGTAAAAAGCGCGCTCTGTGAAACGAAACGATAATATGCAATGATAGAATCAGTAAGTAATTCAAAGGAGTGACAAAATGGACGGAATAGTAAAACAAAAATTGAAAGAAATACGCGAAGTGTTTGAGGAACTTCCTCATTGTAAAGTTGAAACGAGCGTAGATGAGCAGCTTGTAATCACAGGTGACAAACCGGTCTCTTGGAGTGACTCTCTTGAAAACCAAAATGCGGAATCTACGCATAAAATGGGAACGATTAAACCGCATAAAGCTTCCCTTGGTCTTTATATTGATTTTCCGCACGGGTATTTGGATGTGGATAAGTTGGAAGCCATTATTAACCCAGAAGGAACGTTAATGTATTATCCACCGGGTACAAAGGCGCCTACTATAAAAAGCTGGTGGCGATTCCGTTCTGATGAACAATTTGACAGTCTTCACCTCGTTCTCAGAAAAATTGAGTTAGCTTATTATAATTTTAAACGAGAAGATTGGGTGGAGTTAATGCGAGAGATTACGGACGCTCATAAATAAGACAATTGAAAGTCAATTCCTCGGAAAAAAGCAGTTCTAAACGATTTGAATTGTTTTGCTCTCTAGAAAGCGAAATCATCAAAAAGCAAGCACCTAAAGGGCCGCTTGCTTTTTTGTCTGCTGTTTAGTCAAACTGTTCGTTTTCTGGTGGTCCCAATTTATCGGTCAAAATCTCTAGGATGTCGTCAAAATACTTGCCGTCATACCACAATTCTTTATACGAAGCTGAACGGATAATTGCCCGTGGCTCTACTTTTGTTACATCAATCTGAGCCGTGTGGCTAGAGCCTGTTTCTTCAAGTTCTTTCTTCTTCTCACGAATAAAGCTGTCCATGTTATCCACTTCGTAATGCTGAAATGTTTCCACCACATCATCAAATAACGGCATCGTGTCTTCGGGGCTTTCAAACAGCCAAGAATAACCTTTTTTGTCATTGACCAAGCGTAGCGTCAGTTGATATTCCAAAAAACCATCTCCTCGTATAGTATGTTTAAGGTGCAAATCCATCTTGTAGCTGAGCATATCGTAGCAAAATGGGCTGTAATAAGCGTATACCCGATTTTCACACAGTCAGTCCTGAAGAAAACAAAATTGCTAAGTGAAATAGCTGTTTCGAAAACAGTAGATACGGATACTTTTAATCCATCTCTTCACTGAAAAAGATATGTGAAAGCCCGACAAGCGAAGGAAGCGCTTCTCAAAAAGTGAAATCAAAAGCCCGTCACAAGAGCGTCTACTCACTCGTGATGGGCTTTTGCGTTGATTTTATTCGGAAAGTAGTTGCATCAAATAAACTTCTTAATTCCTGGCATGCCATAGATCAGCCAGTAGATGAGTTTTGCTTCGTCTTCGTTGCCACTTTCAAGAGATAGCGAACGAGGAAATTCACCTGGATTTTTGTCCTCTTCGATAAGATCAAGGAGATCCACGTTCCAGATGACCGCTTCTATAGAAAGCTCTTCTAATTCGCTGCCTTCGAGCGTACCATCATGCATATCCATGATGGAATCAAAGTAAAAATCGATCGCTTCGTATTCTTCTGGCGGGAATTCGGCCATAAAGTCTTCTGCTTTGCTCCACTTTCCGGCACGAATATAAGTGCTTGCGAGCAACCACCGTGCACCTTGCTGATCATTCGGATTCAGTTCTAATAACGTTTCAAATGGCTGGATCGATTCAGCATATTTTTTCTGACTCATTAACCAAGCGCCATAGGCAAATAAAGCACGCAAGAATGGTCGGTGCAACACGTAATCCCAAGTGATGTCAGCATCTTTTTCAAGTTCTGACTTTTGCTGCCCGGATTGGATAGCCTTCAGGTAATGTTTTTGTTTCTCCGCAGGATCTGACGTGATTTCAGCCATCAGCAAATTGGCATCTGTATTTTCAGCATCCAGTTTAAACGCCTGCTTTGCTAGTTTTTGGCGTTCTTTTTCAGTGACAGCGTCATAAGCTTGATAGCTCAAAAGTTGTGCAGCTTCCCTATCATCTGCGGGTAAGTAAGGCGAGTTCATCGATTGTTGAACGATTTGGTTCAGATCAATTTCAGATTCGGCATCTGAATGTTGTACCCGCATAACCATCTGCCACATGCCACTTTCGGTGATTCGCGGGTCGGTTCCCATTGTCGTTAGCATTTGTGGCATGAACATGTCTGGATCAACATCCATAGCAACATCCGGATTTTGCATATGTTCCGGCATATCTTTCATGCGATCCATCAAGTAATTTTCCATGAGATCCCGGTACTTTGTTAAGGAAGCAACGGAAGTGTCGAAATACTCGGCAAGGTTTTTTTGCGAGACGTAGAGATTTCCGAAAAAGCCAAAGGTGTTAATGGTTTGTAAAATGCCAGCAGCAACACCTTCTGGTTTACGAGCGTTGAGCGGAACTTCGGTAAGGAAAGCGTAAGCCATAGTCTTCGGAAGCTCACTTTGTAACTGATGTCTTGTCAAGAAGCGTTCGACCAGATCTAATACATCTGTGCCAAATGCGGGAAGTTCCGGCAATTGAGCGTGTTCAGCAAAAACTTTATATAGCTCTAATGAATCATGGACACCGTCTTCTAGCTTAGATTTAATGCTTTCTACTACAACTGTCTGAAAGTGTGGGATAAAAAGGATGCCGGAAGTTGGCTGTAATTCTTTTTCATTTTCCAAAGGGTTGCGCATAACGAGCCCAAATAGCCACTCGCCTGGTCGAGCTTGCGTTGATAACGGGAAATGATAAATATCATTCGTAAGTTCATCACGAATGATGAAATTACCATCTTCCACTGCCTGTATTTTTGCAAGCAAATAAAACGGGTCTTCCCAAGAAGTGAGGATATCTAAGATACGTTGGCGTTTCTGATGCTTTTTTTGACGAGTGATGTATTTTCTCCAAATGTCCACTCGGTCATAAAACACATAAGCTTCATACGCGACAGCTTCAATCATATCCTTGTCAAACACTCCAGACAAAGCTTTATGCCAGTGACGAGTGAGTTGTTCCGCTTCGAAATAATTTGCCGGCTCTAGTCCTTCTTCAGAAAAACCTTCCATAATGCTTTCCAGTTCTAAATTAATTATTTCCTGTATATCCACCACTTGCTCTTTACCGCAACATTTTTTGTATTTCCTGCCACTGCCGCATGGGCAAGGATCGTTTCGTCCAACCACAAGATCATCTCTTTTCTTTAGTTGTTTTCTTCATCGTACAGAGACTGGGATCCAAGTTCAAGAGTGAGTTGAGAAAAAGAAGCGTGTCCTTGAAAAGGGAAATTTCTAACTGATTTTGACAATTCCCCAGTTTATAACTCACTCATTGCGGCGCTTATTAAACGAACAGCGCAGCAGTAGCTTTTTGTTTTTTCTATCTTACAAATTACGAGGCAGTATCTACACAAAAAAAAGGAGGTCTAGCCACCAATCCCGCAAAATTATCAGAAAATATTATGAAAAACACCCTTACTGACCGACTGGCATCTCGATGCCAACTTTTCAGTAAAGGGTGTTTTAAATGTCTCAATTAAACTCTATAAGATTCCAAATCCGGTGCTTGGCGTTTCAAGCTTGCCTGTTCATAAGAAAAGGCGAGCTCGATCAAACGTGCTTCGCTAAACGCTTGTGCGCTAAACGTGACACCAACGGGATGCCCGCTGCTCGTATAGCCGGCTGGAACGGTGATGGATGGGTAGCCTGCTTTTGCGGGCATATCGGCACCGCGGTTGTTTTGGAATAATAATGCGTCCAGTTGGTGTTCTCGAGTGACGAAATCCAATCCTTCTAAAGTAGAAGTACGTAAATCAGTTTTGCGGTGTTCTAGGTATGTCGGATTGTTCAGATCGTCGCTCAAAGCCTGCGATTTTTCCAGCTCGGCTTGGCCGAATTTCATGCGACGCTCGGGTTCTTGTTTGTTGAATTCGATAACGTCTGCGAGTGATTTGACCGACACTTCAGTAGGTGTGGTGCGCAAATAGTCGTTGACGTTTCGCTTGAATTCATACCACAAGACGTCTGACTCAACTGATGACTTTGGAATCGTTACTTCAATAACTGTTGCACCGAGTGCTTTGATTTGCTCGATGGCCTCATCCATAATGGCACGCTCTTCTGGTGCTTTGTCGTTCAAAAAGCTCAGGTCGACGCCAATACGGGCGCCGTTCAAGCCGTCTTTTTTCAAGTACGGTGTGTAATCAGTGAGTGCATGGTCTGTGCTTTTTTGTGTTGCCGTGTCTTGTTCGTCGACACCAGTCATCGCGCCAAGCAAAATTGCCGCATCTGTCACAGTACGCGCCATCGGTCCGGCAGTATCCTGGCTTTCAGCAATCGGGATGATGCGCGAACGACTGACGAGGCCTAGGGTTGGTTTGATGCCGACAATCGAATTGGCACTCGATGGACTCAAAATTGAGCCGGATGTTTCCGTACCAACACCGACGACAGCGAAATTCGAAGCAATCGCGGCGCCTGTCCCTGAACTCGAACCGCCAACGTCTTCTGCTTTAAAGACACCGACGCCGTATGGGTTTAGCACTTGTCCGCCGAGTGAACTATAGCCACTCGGTCCTTCTTGCGACATAAAATACGCCCATTCGCTCAAGTTTACTTTGCCGAGAATGATGGCACCTGCATTTCGTAATTGCTTGGTGACAAAGGCATCTTCTTTAGCGAAATTGTGTTCGAGTGCAATCGCGCCGGCTGTTGTCGGCATCAGGTCAGCGGTTTCAATATTGTCTTTGAGCAACACAGGGATGCCGTATAGGGGACCTTGGTTATCTTGTCCGCGATTCTCATCTAGTTGTGCTGCGATTTTCAGTGCGTCGGGATTGATGGTCAAGACGGAATTGATTTTCGGGCCATTCTGGTCGAAATTTCTAATCCGCTCAAGATAAGCTTCGACTAGTTCCACGGAGGTAATTTTATGGTCACGGAAAGCTTGTTGAATGTCTTGGATTGTCGTTTCGTTTAACTGGAATGTATTTGTTTTCATATGTAGGCTCCTCACTAAAATGATGTGCTGTTGTTAATTGTACATTAATTCTTAATTTTACATAAAGTATAGTGTATCGCTGGACTTGAATAATAGTTTCGAAAACCAAATCGTTTGAGTTTGGAGAGATGGAAGAGTAATCTGAAAATAGAATTGAGAGGAGTGGGAGTAGATGGAAAAAGCAATTCCAGCAGTGACGTTAAACGACGGAACAACTTTACCCGTTATAGGACTCGGTACATACGGACTGTGGGGCAACGCGGGAGCGAACGCAGTCAGCAGTGGAATCAATGCCGGTTACCGGTTGATTGATACGGCATATAACTACGAAAACGAAGGAGCGGTCGGGGAAGGCATACGACGCAGCGGCATTCCGCGTGAAGAATTGTGGGTAACGTCCAAATTGCCGGGACGTTATCACACGTATGAAAAAGCTTTAGTAGCCATTCAAGAATCGTTGTATCGTTTGCAATTGGATTATTTCGATCTGTACTTGATCCACTGGCCAATGCCAAATCAAGACACTTACGTAGAAGCGTGGCAGGCATTGATCGATGCGCAAAAATGGGGGCTCGTCCGGTCGATTGGTGTCAGCAATTTTCTGCCAGATCACTTAGAGCGCATTATGAGTGAGACCGGGGTGACCCCAAGTTTGAACCAAGTGGAATTGCATCCGTTCTTTAACCAAGCGCATCAGCGCAACGTGCATGCGGATCATGGAATCCAAACACAGTCGTGGAGCCCAATTGCTAAAGCGAAAGATATTTTGACGAATGATACTATTGAGGAAATTGCCGAAACGCACAACAAAACCATTGCCCAAGTCGTGTTACGCTGGCAATACCAAATCGGTTCAGTCTCAATTCCACGTTCTACTTCACCTGAGCGGCAACGGGAAAACTTAGCTATTTTCGATTTTGAATTAAGTGAAGAGGAAATGACGTCAATTTCAGAGCTGTCCCGCCCAGACGGCAGATTGTTTGATATGGACCCGGCTACGCATGAAGAATTTTAAGAATAGGTGTTAATCTACATGCTAAAAAACGGTCGTGTTAGAAACTACTCAGTTTCTAACACGACCGTTTTTATGTTATTATTTCTCCGCATTTTTTTCTATCTTCATACTCTCCGGATCAAAAAACTTATCCACTAAATCGTAAATCGTGATGAGCTCATAAAGAATGGTGAATTCGGGTGGGAATTCCGTTGGGCGCAGAGCATCGCTTGCGGTGATGTTTTTACTATTGTCCCAAAACAAATCGGTCATGTTTTTTAATTGGCATTGGTGCTTTTCGTGATCGTAGTCGACTGAGTGTTTCAAGTCGTTTGCGAGTTCCGTGACGGCGTGCATAATAATCTCTCGCTCAGCGGTGCTCCATGTCAGCGTATGCAACGGGATATAAAGTAAGGCATCTAAATGGAATTCTAAGTTATGTAAGAAGAGCAATTGCTTTTCCGCCATTTGAAGCTCGGCTTCTCGCTCGCGCACCCACGGGTACAAACTGGATTCGTCGCGCTGGAAATGGATGAGTTTCTCGGTCTTCCGAACTTCGATGGTCAGTCCTTTTACGATTAACTTTTCTTCTTGGCGATTTGCATCACTGTTAAAAAGGATCGTTTGGAATGTTTGCTCCAACATGCTACCAGCTCGTTCACTAATGGATTGAATGCTTTGCAGAATATCTTTTCGGTAGTTAGGTGGGAACACCAGCATGTTGACAGCCGTAGACACTAGCAATCCAATCGTTGTTGTTCCTAGTCGAATGAAGAACGACACTAAGACATCGTCATGGATCACTTCAACCATCGCAACAGAGGTCAATGTGGCAACGAGTAATCCAGCGTGCAGATTGAGCCGGTAACAAACTAAAATCGTGGCAACTGCAGCGAGTGTATACGTAATCGGGGAATTCCCGAAGAGTGAGATAAAGAGGACAGCGAAGGCAGAACCAATCGCGGATGCCGGAAACCGGACCAGTCCTTTTTTAATCGAATCGCTAACGGTTGGTTCGATTGTCACAATGGCTGTGATGACCGCGAAGACAGGCGGCCAGCCAAACCATAAACAAATCGTCGCTGTCAAAAAGATCGCAATGCCGGTTTTCACAATTCGCCCGCCACTGAAATGAAAGGATCGCATCATCGTTTGACCCCCCTTCCTTTTGTGTAGTATTTTTTCCTGTAGTCCAGTATATCATTCATGTCTATAGAGACTCTAACTCAATTAGCAACATGTCCTTGGGGAGATTTCGTATCTATTCCGGAAATCACGCAATATTTAAAGCATATTGACTATTGACAACGTTTACATTAGCCTAAAGAAAAGGAAATAAAAACGTTTTCTTAAAAGAAAATAGTAAGAAAGTTGGTTGTATTCGCCTTATAAGATCTTGTGTTTGAGACTGTTGTTCAACTACTACTAGTTATCCTGTACTAAATAATAAAAAAAGAAGGAATGCCGAGAAAACGAAAGTAAATAATCATCAAAGCGAGACAAAAAGCGACGCACCTTACAAAAGGAGGAAATGAAAATGAAGAGAAACTATAAAAAAGATTTTACTTTACTAGCACTTTTACTTATTCCAATCGGGGTAGCCATTAACTTTGTTGGGTTTCAAGTAGCCCAAGTTTTAAGGTTACCCATTTTTTTGGACACAATCGGCACGATCTTAGTCGGTGTGATTGCAGGTCCGTTAGTTGCGATTGTAGCAGCTTTTATAACAAACTCAATTACTGCGATTTTTAATCCAATCTACTTCCCGTATGTTATTACATCCATGGCAATCGGTTTAGGTGCAGGTTTGCTTTCAAAATACGGCATGTTCCGCACGATTTATAAAGCCATAATTTCAGGTCTTATAATTACGGCAATCGCGGTAATAGCTTCTGCACCTATTACGGTTTTGTTTTTTGGAGGAGCGACAGGCAATACGTCGTCTGCCATTACGGCGACATTTTTAGCGATGGGTCAGAATATTTGGAGTGCAGTTTTCACTTCAACAATTATTACGGAAATTGCGGACAAAGTGATCTCGGTCTTATTTGTTTACTTTATCGTGAAAAGTATTTCGGATCGCTATTTATCCAAAATGAAGTATGGCCATTTGTATATGAAAAAGAGCAATCGCAATAAATAAGTATTTCGTTGCTTTTGACTAAGCGAAAAGTACGTTAAGGGAGATAATATAGGATGAAAAACTCACTAGTGAATTTGTATCCGTTAACCAAATTTTATTTTGCTTTATTTATTGCTGCTACTGTCATCATTGTTCCTAATTATGTGTTTGCCTTTGCTTGGTTTCCGGTGTTGGTACTGATCGCAGTTGCTGCTGGTGTGGCCAAGTCATTTTTATCTTTTATCTTAAAAACGTTAGTTATCTTGTTAGTCATTGTATTTTTGATGCAGTTATTCTTTTATCCCGGAGAAGAAGTTCTTGCCTCCTGGTGGATTTTTGAGATTTCCAGAGAAGGTTTGAATTATGGATTGACGTTAACTTCACGAATTTTAGCAATTGGTTCTGCTTTTATTTTATTTTTCCGCATTGTGGAAGTAAAAGATTTTGTGAAATCACTGGAAGATGCCGGCATGCCATCTGCAGGAGCGTATGTTGTATTGTCGACATTACAAATCATTCCAGAGATGCGACGTCAGTCAAACACCATAATGGAGGCTCAAAAAACACGAGGAGTCGAAACAGAAGGTTCGATTATAACTAGAGCAAAAGCTTTCTTTCCGACATTAACACCGCTCATTCTTTCTTCGATAGCAAGTACAGAAGAGAGAGCCATAACTTTAGAGGCACGGGCTTTTTCTGCACCTGGGAAAAAGACCAGTCTTCACAAGTTGACTAAACGGCCAATCGATCGTGTCCTGCCGTGGATTTATATCATTATTGTGATAGGACTTATTATTTGGAGGGTTTTCTGATGACATCAATCATCCAACTGAAAGACGTTTCTTACAGGTATCCCGTTGGTGATGAATGGGTACTGAAACATATAACAGTAGATATAAAAAAAGGAAGCTTTGTATCCATAGTCGGAAATAATGGATCAGGTAAAACGACACTTTGCAACATCATCAGAGGCTTTATTCCACATTTTCATAAAGGAGAATTGGACGGTACCGTTATACTGGATGGCAAAGATATGAATGACTATGAACTTGGCCAACTAAGTGAAAAGATTGGGTATGTTTTTCAAAATCCATTTACACAAATATCGGGTGTAAAAGAGACGGTTTTTGAAGAAGTGGCATATGGTCTAGAAAATTTAGGAGTTCCTGTAGAAGAAATCTATCCGAGAGTAGAAGAAGTTTTAACACTCGTTAATATTCAGGACTTACGTGAAAAAAATCCATTTGAACTTTCAGGAGGCCAGCGACAGCGTGTAGCACTAGCTTCTATTATTGTAATGGATCCAGAAATTTTAGTAATAGATGAGCCTTCTTCCCAGTTAGATCCTATCGGGACGGATCAAGTATTTGAAATCATTCGATTAATGAAGGAAAAAGGAAAAACAATTATCCTTGTAGAACATAAAATGGATTTGGTAGCTGAGCATTCGGATACATTAATTCTTTTAGACGAAGGCGTTATTTTAATGCAAGGCGAGACGAGGAAAGTATTGAGCGATCCTCTTTATGCAAGCGCAAATGTCCAGTATCCTCATGTAACCGAAGTAGCTCTTGAACTTCAAAAAGCCGGAGTTCCGCTAGAGTTTTTACCTATAAAATATGCTGAAATAATGACTTGTTTTAAAACTAGTGTAGGGGGATTAACTGATGACTAATCTCGTTTTGAACAATATTAGTTTCAAATACCCTGATGGAACACTGGCATTGGAAAATTTATCACTGGAAATTCCGCAAGGGCAGAGAGTGGCAATAGTGGGACAAAATGGTGCAGGAAAAACAACGGCAGTAAAACTGATGAACGGCTTATTAAAACCAACCACCGGCGAAGTTATTGTAGGAGAGTGGAATACAACTTCCAAGACCACCGCACAACTGTCACGAAAAGTAGGTTACGTTTTTCAAAATCCAGACGATCAAATCTTTCATAACGAAGTGATAAAAGAAGTGCGATTTGGACCGAAAAATATGGGATTTGATCCGGAGCGTATTGAAGAGATGACTCAATGGGCATTAGAGCTTTGTGGCATTTCACAGTATGCAGAAGAAAATCCGTACAATTTGCCGTATTCCATGAGAAAATTTGTGACGATAGCATCTGTTATCGCAATGGATTCTGACGTGATTATTCTGGATGAACCAACAGCGGGACAAGATAAAATTGGTTTGGAAATACTGGGGAATCTGTTGAAAACACTAGAGTCCATGGGGAAGACCGTAATAACCATCACCCATGATATGGAATTTGTAACCGATCATTTCAAGCGAATCATCGTGATGGCGAATCGTCGAATTGTGGCAGATGATCAAGCAATCGCCATTTTTTATCAAGAAGAAATTTTAAAAGAAAGTATGCTGAAGCCTCCGGCAGTTGCTCAAATGGCTGCTTTACTGAATATTCCTCATGCGGTTCTATCTAAAAAAGAGTTGATTGAGTATATAAAAAGTCACCATCAGTCTGTAGAGAAAGTATAATGCGTACGAAGACAATTGATAGTCCGTCACGGCCCTCACTCGTCTACATTGATGAACGTTACAAAGAGAAGACTGCGAATGTTTTACTGGAGAGCGGAGAGGCCATTTCTATAGATACGACCGTGCATAAAGGAAAGCTAGTTATAACGGAATAGAATAGCTACAATTCAATGGAACCGAAAAGCTCAAGAGGATGCGCGTCACAGGCATTCTCTTTTTTTATGGTCTCTTTTGAACTTTACTATACAAAACCTTTAAATAAAATCGGATTTTTCAGATTAATAATTATATTTTAGTAAAAATTACGATGAAAGGGTTTACTTTTAGTAAAACTATTGATTATAATACATTTATAAATAGCTAGGAGGGATAGGATGAAATTTTCAAAGGGGTATGTATTTCTCGTCTTTACTTTAGTGCTTGCCATGTTGTTATCGGCATGCAGTTCGTCAGAATCAAGCGATGGAAAAAACGAGGATGGCAAAGTCACACTTCGTTTTGCGACATGGGATGTAGGGGAAGATGTTGAACTTCAAGAGAAACTAATCGATCAATTTAACGCAGAAAACACAGATATTAATGTGGTTTTGGAGGCATATGGTGGGGATTATGATACCAAAATCACCGCAGGCATCGGGGCTAAAGATGCGCCTGACGTCATGTATATGTGGAATTACCCGCAATACAAAGATGCGCTTGAGCCATTAGATCCTTATATTGAAGAACGTGACAAAGAGTATAAAGAAAATTTCTATGAGGCATTATGGAACTACAACTCAATCAACGAGGATGTCTATGGACTTCCAGTAGGATATACAACTCATGTTGTTTACTACAACAAAGACTTGTTTGACAAAGCGGGTCTAGCGTATCCGAAAGCTGGATGGACATGGGACGAATTCCAGGAAGCTTCTAAGAAGTTAACAAATAAAGGGGACAAGACGACAGGTTTCGCTTTCCCAGGAAAACCAGATCCATATGATTTTGAAATGTATCTGTGGGGTAACGGTGCGTCTTACGTCGATGACAAAGGAAACCTAGACGGCAGCTTGAATTCACCTGAATCAATCGAGACGTTTGACATGTTTTATAACATGCTTGAAGAAGAAGTGGCTATCACTTCTGAGAGTTGGGGCGATACAGAAATGAAATCAGGCAAAGTTGGTATGATCATCAATGGCGCTTGGTACCTATCTGCTTTTGAAGAAGCTGGCATAAACTACGGCGTTGTTGAAATTCCATCGTTTGGAGACAAGCCAAGTGCAAGTATTGTAAGTTCTTCTGGAGTTGCGATGTCTAAAGACTCGGAGCACAAAGAAGAAGCATTTCGATTCATGGAATTCTGGACTGGGGAGCAAGCAAACAAAGAAAGACTTTCGTTTGAATTGCCAGTTCTTAAAAGCGTCGTAGAATCAGAAAAGTTAGAAGAAGATCCAACTAAAAAAGTATTCTACAGTATGTTGGAACAAAGTAAAGAATATACACCAACCTCCTTTATAACAGAGGATTGGAGTCAGTTATCGGAAAATTTAGAACTTACTTTCGAACAAATCTTCAACCCGAGTACTCGAGTCGAACCGAAAAAAGCCATTAAGACTGTAGTGGAATAATCGTGGCCAGTTAAGAAGATGAAGAAAAATGAGAAAGTATTTAGGTTCGTTCTCATTTTTCTTTATAAAGTGATTTATTGTTTTTAGGTCAAACCAATAAGAGGGAAAAACATGCCCATTAAAAAGAAAAAAGAAAAAAAGTTCACATTAATCCGTAAACGTGTTCCTTATCTATTCATCATGCCATGGATTATTGGTTATCTTGCATTCACGCTGGGACCACTCGCTTTTTCGCTAGTCATGAGTTTATTTGATTGGCCGATTGCCGGTGAAGCGAAATTTATCGGTATAGACAATTTCACTAAAATGTTCACAGCTGATCCTCAGTTTTACAATTCACTTCTTATTACATTCAAGTTTGCCCTTATTTTTGTTCCACTTAACTTAGGAGCAGCACTGGTTCTTGCGCTTCTCATTACGCAGCCAATTAAAGGGATGAAATTTTTTAGGACCATCTTTTATCTGCCCGCTGTCGTATCGGGTGTAGCAGTATCCATTATTTGGGGATGGATGTTTAACACGGAATATGGGGTTTTCAATTACTTACTGTCTTTTCTTGGACTTGAAGAACCGAGTTGGCTTATCGATCCGAAATGGGCAATTGTAGCCATCGTCATTGCCAGCGCATGGGGCGTCGGCACAATGATGCTGATTTTCTACACGGATATTAAAAGCATTCCGCACGATATGTACGAAGCGGCTGCAATTGACGGCGCCGGTGTGATTCGCCAATTTATTAGCATCACGATTCCGTCTATTACACCGACCATTCTCTTTAACGTGATTACTTCTGTCATTGCCGCATTGCAGCAATTAACGCTGGTGCTACTCTTGACGGGTGGCGGTCCGTTAAAATCAACGTACTTTTACGGACTGTTTGTCTACAACAATGCATTCAAGCACCATGAACTGGGCTATGCCAGTGCCAATGCGTGGTTCATGTTTATCATCATCATGCTATTTACATTAATGATCTTTAAATCTTCCTCAGCTTGGGTCTTTTATGAAGCCGAAGTAAAAAAGGAGAAAAAAGAAAAAAGGGAAAAAAAGAAAAAAAGTGAGGTGAAAAATAATGAAGATTTCCAAAAGGCATAAAATTATTGTTTACTCTGTCCTTGTTATTTTTTCCCTTTACTTTGTCTTTCCTTTTTTATGGGCATTGATTACTGCGATTAAAACAGAACCTGAAGTATTTTCGTACCCGCCAAAATTTATACCGGAAGAACTATTGTTCGGTAACTTTGTTGATGCCTGGAACAGCCAAAATTTCGGGGTTTATTTTAAAAACTCGGTGATTGTGACGGTCCTAACAACAATTGGTCAGCTAATTTCCTGTTCTCTCGTAGCTTATGGATTTGCGAGATACGATTTTAAATACAAAAACTTTCTGTTTGTTCTCTTGTTGTCCACCATGATGATTCCGTGGGACGTCACAATGATTCCACTTTATATGCAATTCAACATGCTTGGTTGGATCAATACGTTAAAACCTTTAATCGTTCCGGCGTTCTTTGGTTCTGCGTATTATATCTTTTTACTTCGCCAGTTCTTGATGAATATACCGAAAGATTTAGAAAACGCTGCCCGTATTGACGGGGCGAACGAGTTCCAAATATTTTATAAGATTTTCTTGCCTATTATGAAGGCGCCTCTCGTACTGGTAGCTGTTTTGAATGTTATTTTGGTGTGGAACGACTACCTTGGTCCTTTAATTTATTTGCAAGACAAAGCAAAATACACGATGACCCTTGGACTGGCATCGTTTCAAGGAGTCCATGAACTGCAAATCATTCCGATTATGGCTATTACACTGGTCATGGTTATTCCGCCAGTACTGGTCTTTATATTTGCCCAGAAATACATCGTTGAAGGAATCAGCGGTTCAATAAAGTAACGCTAATACGGAGGGAAATACATGCAACGAAAAATGAAACGATGGGAGGACGTCAGCCTGCTCGCTATGAACAGGTTGCCTGCCCATTCAGACTTTTATAGATACAAACAAATCAAAGAAGCTTTAGAAGTAACGAAAGAAAAAAGTGATGGATACCAAAGCCTTGATGGAGATTGGAAATTTCTTTACCTTCAGGCTCCGGAATATTCACCTCAGCATTTTGAGCAAGCTGAATTCGACATTGCGAGCTTAGACACGATTGCAGTGCCCTCTTGCTGGCAGTTACAAGGATATGGAAATATGCACTATACGGATGTTTTATACCTCATTCCGCTTAACCCTCCATATGTGCCGCATGAAAATCCAACCGGCATTTATTTCAAAGATTTAGTAGTCGAAAACATCGCCCAAGACGAAAACATTGTCTTAAAATTCAATGGCGTTGATTCTGCTTTTGACTTATTCGTCAATGGACAACATGCGGGCTACAGCAAAGTCTCAAGACTGCCGTCTGAATTCGACATTACGGATCTTATTCACGAAGGAACCAATCGATTGACTGTCAGAGTGTACCAATTTTCTGATGGAACTTACTTGGAAGACCAAGACATGTGGTGGTTTTCGGGTATTTACAGAAGTGTTGAACTTTTTAGACACCACAAAGATACGCTGCAGGATGTATGGATTGAGACGATTCCTGATGAATCTTATGAATCGTTTACGTTCCGTATCAACGGTTCTTTTTGGACGGACAGCATCAAAAAAGTAGACATACAGATTTACTTGAATGGCAAAGAGCAGAATTCCTTAGCAGTCCATGTTGAGGGCGGCAGTTTCCAAGCGACCAAAGAAATCAGTAAGCCTTTACTATGGAGTGCTGAAACCCCTCATCTCTATACAGCTGTCTTGCAATATGACTTGCCGTCAGGAGTCTCTGAGTCTGTACCGGTTCGATTTGGGTTCCGGTCTATTGAAATCAAAGACAATGAAATGAGAGTGAACGGCAAACGCATTTTCTTTAACGGAGTAAATCGTCACGATTTCAATCCAGATCAGGGAAGAACGGTTACTTATGAAGATATGTTGCAGGACGTTTTATTGATGAAGCAACACAACATCAACGCAGTCCGAACAGCTCACTACCCAAATCAGGATGTTTTTTATGACCTATGCGACGAATACGGACTTTATGTGATAGATGAGACAGACCTGGAATGTCATGGATTTGAAAACACCGGAAATTACAACTGGATCAGCGACAACGAACAGTGGGAAAAGCAATACGTCGATCGTGCGATTCGGATGGTAAAGAGAGACCGGAACCATCCGAGTGTCATCATTTGGTCTTTAGGAAATGAATCGGGTGTGGGCCGAAACTTTACAGCCATGTACGATGCCATCAAGAAAACGGATGCGACTAGGCTTGTTCACTACGAAGGAGACCGAGTGGCGGCTTACAGTGACATGTACACAACGATGTATACTCGGTTGAATGCACTCGAAGAAATCGGACAGAATGCGGAAGGCAAAAAACCACATTTGCTTTGCGAATATGGTCATGCTATGGGAAATGGACCTGGCGGCTTGACGGAATACCAAGAAGTCATGAGAAAATACCCGAGACTACAAGGTGGGTTTATTTGGGAATGGTACGATCATGGCATCCGGAAGACTGATGACGAGGGAAACACTTATTTTCTTTATGGTGGGGATTACGGAGACTTCCCTACTAACGGAAACTTCTGTATCGATGGACTGGTCTTTCCGGACCGCACACCCTCTCCTGCGTTAATTGAATACAAAAAAGTAATTGAACCCATTGTGACAGAAGCAACAGCGGACAATCCGTTTCGTGTGAAACTAAAAAACCGTTACGACTTCCGAAATTTGAAAGGCATCCATCTTCGCATTCGAGTGGAATCATTTTCAGAATTAATCGAAGAAGTGGAAGTCGAACTGCCCAGTCTTTCAGCAGGTGAAGAACTCGAATATACGTTGCCAATCGATCAAGCAAAAGCATTGGCGCATGAAGAGGTTTGGCTGCGGTTCATCTACAGTGAACCAGAAGCTACAAATTACGCAGAAAAAGGACACCCAATCACGCGTGAGAGTTTCTTGGTTGAGGTGACGAAGCGAAATAAGACCGTTAAAGATCTATCCCTTACTTCAAGAAATCAGATTTGGGTTGAGGAAACACCGGTAAGGTTGCGGGTAACGAGTGCACATTTTCAAGCGGAATTTTCAAAAGTGGAAGGGGCCTTAATCTCTTTTGCTCTCGACGGAGAAAAAATTGTTGAGGATGGTCCGGAACTAACTTTATGGCGAGCATCAATCGACAATGATATGTACAAACGGGCTGCTTGGCTCAACAAATACTTCATAAAAAATGCCAAGGAACAAATGGTGTCACTGGAATATCATGTTGCCGATGGATTTGTCGATGTAGAAATTCAAAAGTATATGTCTAGCCTCAACCAAGCATGGGGTTTTAACGTTCGCTATCATTATCGAATTACATCACACGGCGTATTAAATCTTCAATTGGTTGGTGAAAAAGTAAGTAGAGGAAACGAAATACCGGACATGCTTCCGAGAATTGGCATCAATATGAAGCTTAACCAGGCTTATAACGAAGTGACGTGGTACGGTCGTGGCGACTCTGAAAATTATCAGGACTCCAAGCGCAGTCAGCCAATTGGTCTTTACACGAAATCGGTTGAAGAGTTGCACACGGACTATGTCTATCCTCAAGAAAATGGATCGAGATGCGATGTCTCCTTCCTGGCATTGTCAAAAGGACAGCAGTCAATCCTAATTAACTTCAAGGAGATTCGCGACTTCACCATTCATGATTACGAAGTAGCAGCGCTTGAAGCGGCACAGCATCGTGGAAAAATTGAGAAATCCCCCTATAATGTGTTGACTGTCGACTACAGACAAAGCGGCCTGGGCAGCAATAGCTGTGGTGAAGAACAGTTACCACCGTATAGAGTAGGGGTAGAAGACTTTGAAATGACGCTTGAAATCAGAGCGATTCCTAAGTCCAACCTTATTGAAGAAAGTCGATTTTTTGTGGCAAGATAAAAAAGGGCTAGGAGAGATCGGATGAAACTAGATATTAAAGAAATCCCGTTTTCCAGATATGGCTCGTATTTTTGCATTTCGGAAGAGAAGGATTCGAATGATGTTTATATAAGAGATATTCACGGAGGGGATGATGCCCCTTCTCGGTTGTTCAAAATTGCTTTGGTAGAGAATGGAATTGAGCAGGATTTTGAAGTCCATGCTTCGGAAGTTTCTGTTCAATTCCACATTAAAGGACGTTCCGAAGCCGCTGTAGAAATGATAATTCCAAAAGAAAATGAACTTCATATAGAAGTGAAAAATATTGAACTTAAGCTGACTGCAGATAAAGGTAAGTATGATTCCATTATGGAATTAGCGAGAGGCATGTTTGAATATCATATTTATCCTAAAGAATTAAAACTGATGCTACTTAACCTTGGCGGGACTCTAAACGTTCAAGCGCCTTGGAACATTATTGGAAATGATTATATCGATATTTGTTTGAGTAAAGGACATTTTGTCTTTGAAAGTTACCAAACCGTTTACAAGGAGAAGAAATACTCGTCGTTTCACGAAGGCAAGGACCAAGTCACTAGACAATACAAGGCATGGTTTCAATCAATGAAACCTCTTCAGGCAGATGATCAGTATCTTTCTTCTATTGAAAGAGCGGCTTACATCACCTGGTCGAGCGTCGTTCACCCCCACGGACTATTACGGGAGCCTGCCATGTATATGTCCAAGTTATGGATGTATAATATTTGGTCATGGGATAATTGTTTTAATGCTTTAAATTTAGGAAGAGAACATCCGGAACTGGCTTATAAGCAATTGAAAATTTTTATGGATACACAGGACGAATCAGGAGCTTATCCAGATTTTGTGAACGATAAATTTATTTCTTATAACTGCACGAAGCCGCCAATATTTGCGTTAGTGTATGATCAGCTGATGCAAAAAAATGATTATTTTAAAGAAACATCGCGAATAAGGGAAGTCTTTGAATCTACTAAAAAAGTAATGTCTTATTACGACAACTACCGGACATTCAAAGAACGTCTTCCGCATTATAAACATGGCAATGATTCAGGTTGGGACAATGCTTCACTATTTCATGAAGGCATGCCAGTAGAAGCGCCGGACCTCGCCAGTTTTCTCATCCGTTCATCCGATATTTTAGCTTCTTTTGCGGAAATTCTGGGTGAAAAAGAAGAAGCCGTATCCTTTAAAGAAAGAGCCGATTCCATGTTTGAGTTATTGATGAGCCGGCTGTATGACGCAGATGGTTTTTATGGTAGAGTCGGAAAGGAAGGCAAAATCATAACGAATCGTTCCAGCTTGATTCTTAGGCTGCCGTTGCTGATTGCCTACCGGTTGGATAAAACCATTGCAGAAGAACTTGTTAACGACCTTGAGCAAAACTTTGAAACTCGCTTTGGACTTGCAACCGAAAATCCTTCAAGTCCTTATTACAAAGAAAATGGCTACTGGCTTGGTCCAATTTGGGCACCAGTCACTTATTTGTTCATTCACGCATTGGAGGCAAATGGTTACACGGTAGCAGCAGACAGGTTGCGGAAAAAGTTCCTTGACCTGACTTTGGAAGGCGGCATGGCGGAAAACTTTGACCCATTTACTGGGGAAGGGTTGGTCGATACATCGTTCACTTGGACATCAAGTGTGTTTTTACAACTTTTACATGAACACTATGGGGATGATTAAATGCGCAAGTACCTGGGAGAAACGCTTCTTATCATTACAGCGATTATATGGGGTAGCGGTTTTGTAGCAAATGCCATTGCGTTGGATCATTGGACACCTTACCAAATATTGGCGGGTAGATTTCTGATCGGGGCGGTTATGCTAATCGCTATTTTTTATCGCAGTATTCGCAATCTCAACAAAAAAATAATCATCCAAGGCGTCATATTGGGAATCTTCCTTTATGCAGCTTTTGCGCTCCAGACAGTAGGACTACAATATACAACACCATCAAAAAATGCGTTTTTGACGGCTGTTAATGTGGTGATTGTTCCTTTTTTAGCGCTCGTTATCTATAGAAGAAGAATAGACTTTTTCGAATTAGGCGGTGCTTTTTTGGCGATGCTCGGCGTCGGTGTGCTTTCGCTGAAAATAAATTCGACTATCAATATCGGGGATTTGTTGACCCTCGGTTGTGCCGTGTTTTTTGCACTTCAAATTTTTTATACGGCAAAGTACGTAAAAGACTCAGATCCGATACTCCTGACGCTTGTACAGATTACTGTGGCTGCAGTGATTGGTGTACTGGTTGTCGTTTTCAAGGGAGATCCGCTTGTTGTAGCTGAAAAAGAAGGGATTCTATCTCTTGTCTACTTAGGTGTTTTTTCAACTACGATTGCCTATCTTCTTCAAACCGTCGCTCAGAAGTGGTTATCTGAAACGACCGCGGCGATTATTCTTTCAACCGAATCTTTTTGGGGGATGGTCTTTTCTGTAGCGCTTCTCGCAGAAGTGATGACGTTCAAAATGATCGTGGGTGCTGCATTGATTTTATGTGCCATTGTCGTTTCAGAAACGAAATTTTCGTTTCTCAAAAAGAATAAATTAGAAAGAATCAGCTGAACATGTATATAATGGAAGAAAGAGAAAAGTTAGTAGGAGATTAATGATGGCCACAATCAAAGATATAGCCAATCTGGCTAATGTTTCAATTACGACCGTGTCGAGAGTTCTGAATTACGATGAGACACTCAATGTCTCGCCAGAAACTAGAAGAAGAGTATTTGAGTCAGCGGAGGATTTGTCCTATGTAGTGGCGCCGAAAAAAAAGAAAAAAAGTAAATGGCGAGTCGGCATCTATGACTCTTTCTCAATGGAAGAAGAACTGGTCGACACCTATTACCTATCGATTCGCGTAGCTCTTGAAAAAAAGCTAATCGAAAAACAGATCGAATTCTACCGGATTGACGAAGAACAAAATGGCAATAAGCCAAAAAATCTCGATGGCATACTAGCACTGGGTACTTTCAAGAAAAAAGACATTGAAAAAATTCTCGATTTTGGAAAACCATGCATTTTCGTGGATTCAAATCCGGATCCTCAGTATTATGATTCAGTCATTATTGATTTTAATTCGGCGACGCGAAAAGCACTTGATCACTTGATTGAATTGGGTCATGAATTTATTGGATTTATTGGCGGGGTAGAAACCGACATGTACGGCAACCGATTTAAAGATTTGAGACAAGATGTATTTGAAAAATACTTAAAAGAAAAAAACATTTTCAATGAAGAGCTAGTGAAAATTGGTGGCTACGATCCAAAGGATGGGTACACAAACTTAAGAGAAATGCTGGCAGGCAAGGTTAAACCAACGGCTGTATTTGTTGCTAATGATACGATTGCTGTTGGATGCTACAAAGCTGCTTTTGAACTGGGAGTAAAGATACCTGAGGACTTAAGTATTGTGGGATTCAACGATGTAGCTACAGCTAAATATATGATGCCTCCTTTAACTACTGTTAAGCTCTATACAGAAGTAATGGGAGAAACGGCGGTTGATTTGTTAATTGATAGATTGACGACTAAACGGGAAGTCAGTAAGAAAATAATTATCGATACCAAATTAGTCATTCGAGAAAGTTCCGCTAAGCCACAAAAGTGACCGGGTACCGTTTACACATAGACACTTACCACTTCAACAGTTGAAAAAGACGATGGTGAATGTTCTAGTGGAGAGCGGCGAAACGGATGCGGCAGAGCAAAACGAAAAAGTTTGATGGACTAGAAGATAGGTAAATATAGAATATCTGTAATTTAATTGAACCGAGAAAGCACAAGAGGATGCGCGTAACATGCATCCTCTTTTTTGACATGCCCCCTTTTTTCATACCTTGTACTAAAATGTAAGTAGATTAACTAGGTGCTAGAAATTGTCTGTTTTGTCTGTTTGTTTAGACGTGAAAAATTTGGGAATACACTAGTATTAGGATTTTTTATAACCTAGAGGAGGAAATTTAACATGGCAAAAGTATTAGCAGTCTTATCAAGTGGACATAAGGACACTGAAAATAATTACGAAACGGGCTGGTGGGCAGAAGAGTTGTTCGCACCGAAAGAGATATTGGAAAAAGCAGGACATCAAGTAGACTTGGCTTCACCACTCGGTGGCAAACCGACACTTGATCAAGTCAGCATTAGTGAAGATTATGACCCTGAAGGCAAATACAAGAAAATGTATGAATCGGGAATCGCGGACAATACTGCTGCTCTTTCTGACGTCAATGCTAAAGACTACGATGTCGTATTCATCGTAGGTGGTCACGGAGCAATGTATGACTTGACTGAAAGTGAAGAGCTTCGTAATATCATCAATACCGTGTACGACAATGGCAACATCGTTTCGGCTGTCTGCCACGGACCGGCTCCATTAGTTTGGACAATGCGTCCAAATGGCAAAAGCATCATTGATGGGTTAGACGTAACCGGCTACCCAGAAGCGGTTGAACCTGAAGGCCTTCCAGAAATTCTCCCATTTAGCTTGGAAGCAAAAATGAGTGAAGTTGCTAATTATAGTGCTGACAACAAAGTGGTATGGGGCAATGACCAATTGGTAACTGGCCGCGATCCATTTTCTGCTGAAGAATTGGCAGAGGAATTGGTGAAGGCTTTGGAAAAACGAAACAACAAAGGAAACTAAATGATGGAACCTATCGTCATTACCGCGATTCTAAAGCCAAAAGAAAACATGGCAGATCAATTATTGACGGAACTGAACACAGTTCTAATTGCGTCACGCGCAGAAGCAGGGTGCGTAAGCTATGTTCTCCATCAATCGATTGAAGACGACACGTTTGTTCTTCACGAGACCTGGCAAGACAAAAACGCGCTCGAGAATCATGTCGCTACTCGTCATTATCAAGAATATCGGACGCATACGGCGGACTTGGTTGAGAAGCGAGAAGTCTTTAAGTTAAAAGCTCTTTGATTTAGTGGAAATGTTAAAAGTAGAACTTTGCGGTGATTCACTGCAAAGTTCTACTTTTTTTGTGCTGAATTGTCTGTTGGCAGGATGGAGAACGTCGTAAAGTATGATAGGGTTAAATGAGTCATTGATATTCCTGTTAATTCCTAATGGGCTGCTCGTTTTGCTGTGGACAAGAACATAAAATAATCTCAAAAGAAAGCCAGGTGGTCAAAGATGAAATCGTATATTATCCGAATTGAATTGGAACACTCAAATCCACTTATTTGGCGCAAAGTAATCATGCCAGCAGGTGCCACATTTAATATGCTGCACGACATTGTGCAACAGACTAGCAATTTTCAGAGTGGCTATCCGTCGGAAGGCTATCATCTATTCGAATTTGAGTTAGCGGAAGACGGCATTCGAGTGACAAATGACGAAGAAGCTTACGAAGAACACCAAGGGTTTAAAAAGAACAAAAAGATGTTCGCGGAGCGACTAAAGAATATGGAACCGCAGTATAGAAAGTTTGAAGAGGCTTATCAAGAGCGGTTATCGGCAGTTGTTCGGAAACCTTCGGGCATTAAAATTGATGAATTTTTGGAGAAGCACAAAGAGTTAGTATACAGCTACGATTTTGGTGATGGCTGGCAGTTCCGTATCAAGCTTGAAACTATCGTCGATGATTATTATTTCGGTTTCCCAACGCTACTAGACGGGGCAGAGACAGCACCACCGGAAGATGTAGGAGGCATTCCAGGATTTTATGACTTCTTGCAAATTTACCGAGATCAAAAGCATACGGAGCATAAAGAGATGAAAGACTGGGCAGATAGCCAGTCTTTTAGAGAGTATGATCCTGAATGGATTAATCAGCGATTGAAAAGCCGGATGTACAAAAAGACGGAATGGGATAAAATCTACCATGACAATTACCGGATTATTGAGGATAAGTACAGGAAGAGTTAGAGATAGATTTACAGACGCTTACTAAATAAAAAGCTAACTGAAAAACCGCCGATGGAAGTTACTCCGTCGGCGGTTTTTGGGTAATAAAGAAATTAAGAAGATTTTTGAAAATCTTCTAATTTCAATCGTGCTTTTGTTGTAACAGAGCAATCGATACGTTTTTAGTATACGGCAACAAACTCAGTGAATGTCCCGTTTTTTGAAATTACCGCCTCGAACTTCGGCAACGTCGTAAACCGCAACAAAGGCGTTGTTATCAATTTCAAAAATGATTTCTTTCATCTTACTGTCTTCGAGTCGGTTGATGATGCACGTGATTTCTTTGTAGTCCTCATTTGTGTAAGCCCCTTTGACGATATTGTAGGTAGCATTACGTCCGAGACGGTCGTAGATGGTTTGGACGAGCAGTTCGGGGTCACGCGAAATAATTTTATACGTTTTAGAACCACTAAATCCTTCTTCGACCAAGTGGATTACTTTGGCTGCAATGTAATAAGCGATTCCCGACAGAAAAGCGCCTTGCAGACCAAAGACGAATGAGACGATGATAAAGACGAACATGTTGAGAAATAAGATCAGGTCACTCGTCCCAAATGGCAATTTGCGCGACAAGAGTACCGCCAGCATATCGATTCCATCAAGCGCACCCCCGTTTCGCAAAGCAACCCCCATTCCAAAACCAATGATGATTCCGCCAATGACTGTAATCAGTAAGGTATCTCCTACGATGATGGGCGGGAGATGGTGCATTAGGGTCGTTGCATAGGCAAGGGAAGCGATGCCGATGGTGGAATAGATGGCAAAGCTTTTCCCGATTTGTTTATAGCCTAAATAGACAAATGGAATATTCAAGACAGCAATCAGCAAACCTAGAGGCATTCCGGTCAATTGGGAGCCGACGATGCTGATGCCAGTGACCCCGCCGTCCGATACATTGTTTGGAATCAGCACGGTTTCAAGACCATAGGCGGTGATAAAAGCACCGATGATAATGGGCAGTGCTCGTAAAAACAACTTCGCTTTATGGAATTTTCGTTTTTTATTTGTTGCAGTCATGCGATTCCTCTTTTCTGTCGTTTCATGATGTTTTTTATCCTCAACTATTAACTATAATGCTTTTACTCCTCGTTTAGTAGGATCAAGTTCAATGGAATCGAGTAAATTTCTAAAGTAGTATATACAATCAATTACTCTTGTGATGAAGAGAAAGCTTCTTCAGTAGAGGGAAGACTGATTTACATGACCGCAGTCTGCGCGTTTGGTGCAGGAAGATAATTTTATGAAATGACGCTATCCAAAAAATTCCTTTCACATGATATGATAGAAGCTTATCAAAGTGTTGAAATGCTATAAAGACGGATAAGAATAGGAGCTAACTAAGCAATGGAGATTACCTACGATGTAACCGAAGAGGCGTATATTGATTTTAATTTATACCACGCAAAAAATTCTAAAACCGTAAGAAAAACAATGACTATGCAACGCGTGTTGGTGCCTATTATTTATTTGGTGATGGCCGTTGTTCTTTCGTTTGTATTAGATATCCCCATCTTGTTTATGGTAATTCCATTTCTCATCATCGGAATTTTATGGACTATTTTTTATCCAAAATATTTTTATCATCATATCCAGAAATCATCCAAAAAACTGCTTCGAGAAGGAAAAAACGAAGGAGTACTTGGAACACATACGATGATATTCACAGAAGCAGGTCTTCGGGAAGTCAGTGCGACAGGTGAAAAACTCGTATCATGGGCCGGTATTGAACATATCGGCGAAGATGCATCCAATTTGTACTTATACAATAGCGGATTGTCTGCTTTTATTGTGCCAAAAGGCAAGTTAGCTGATGTTTCAAAAGTGCGACAGTTTTTGTTAGCCAAGGTCAAAGGACGAATCTAAAAGTCCACTGTTTTTAGAAAGCGTTATCTACACTAGACGATATCTGACTACACGTAGGAACACAGTAAAACCCTCGAATCTTTGGTCAAAGATTCGAGGGTTTTCGCTGTCAAATCAGTTTTTCGTTTTTCTTCATTTGCTGCGTAAGTTTGATGAACAAGTAAACATAAAGTAAGAGTACGGCAGTAACCAGCGCTAAAACGAATTTTGAGAACAGGTTGCCATCCCACGTCAGCAATAAACCGATTTGAGTAACGAGCATACAAGCAAAGATGACAAGATAGAAGGAAAACATTCTTTTATACATTCCTTTAATAGAAGCGGGATCTGAATAAATCCGTTTGTTGCCAACGATGGTAGCGTCGGCACGGAAATAATGAAATTGCATCACTTCTGTATGCATATGCTCCCAGCCGACTTGTTTATACAAGTCAAAATACTCATCGGTCGCCTCTTGGAAATCGACTTGGTAAATATACGAAATTTCAAGATTTTCTTCGAAATAATAAAATCCCCATTTGTATTTAACGAAATGCCATCCTTTGGCTGACATTTCCGTTAGCCAGTTGGCTTCTTTTTCGATATCATTCGCGAGCGACAGTTTAAACTTCTTCATTGTTTTCATCAGTTTCTGCTCCTTTTAAAATGTCATCACTAATCGTCAGCATCTTTTTAAAGCGTTGATATTCTAATTTGAAAACTACATGACCTTCATCTGTCAGTTGATATGTTTTCTTTTGTCTACTTTCTTTTTCAGCAGTGACAAGTTCAATAAGTTGTTGTTTTTGCAAGTTGGTCAACACGCCATACAAGGTGCCAGGTGCTAAAACAATAGCGCCATCGCTGTATTGTTCGATTTTTTTAATAATTCCATAACCATGCAAAGGTTTTTTCGTTAACGCTAATAACACTAAATATGTGGACTCGGATAGAGATTGCATTAAATCACCTCTTTTTATATATCGTCACTCGATATATCGTTACTCGTAGTATAAGGGAGAATATATCGAGTGTCAAGGTGGTAGAAAGCGACGTTTGGTTCTACTGGCTAGTTTTAAAAAGGTGTTTAACCTTACTAACTGACAGGAATAGTAAAAGTAAATCGCTTGACAAGGATGGAGAGGCAGATGGACATTTACACAATTGGTCACTCGAGTCACTCAAAGGAATTTTTTAGAAAGATGCTGAAAGACAATTCGATTGAGGTACTGGCAGACGTGCGAGCGTTTCCTGGCAGTCGCAAATGGCCACAGTTTTCGAAAGACATTTTTCCAGAATGGCTGGAAGCGGACAATATCCACTATCAGCATTTTCCAAAGCTCGGCGGTCGGCGCCGCAAATCGAAAGAAATTGATGGAGATGTAAACGCAGGATGGAACAATCAGTCGTTTCACAATTACGCCGATTACACATTGACTGATGAATTTAAAGAAGGCATAGATGCGTTAGTGACAATCGCAAGCGAAAAGCGTGTAGCTTACTGTTGCTCGGAGCGGCACCCTTCTCGCTGCCATCGTTTTCTGATCAGTAATTGGCTTGTTGCGAATGGCCATCAGGTTTTTCACATTATTGATGGGAAAGACGAAACGGTAGAGCTAGTCAAACATGAAATTGCCATGTGGGGAGCTCCAGCTAAAGTGAAAAAAGAAGATGGCGTAGAGGTTGTTTATCCGAGTGGTACAGAAGAGCGTTGAAATGAGGCAATCACGTAAAAAGCAGGAGGCTGAACCAATGGGTTCGTCCTTCTGCTTTTTCAATATGAATTATCTTTTAGCTGGTAAATTTTCTACTCTCTATTTTTTTCAAATTTTTAACTAGTTTGTTTAAATCAGTCGTATTTTTTCTGTTATATATGGTAAAATAGTCTTAGTTAAAATTTGTAAAATTAAGTCATCTTGTCGGAGGTAAGTAAGATTCACACTAGTAAAAGAGAGGGGGTTGTATGTATGTTAGGGGATAAAGATGAAGATGTGTTCACGAAAAAAATAGTGGAGAAACGCAGGCTTGGAGAACCGACTGGCGCGTTTAAAGGTGCAGCATGGGGAGCATTGCTCATAGGGGTATCAACTTATTTGATTGGATTATACAATGCAACGATGGAGTTAAACGAGAAAGGGTATTACATCACAGTCATGATCCTTGGCCTTTATTCTGCTGTGTCACTTCAAAAAGCAGTTCGAGACCGCGATGAAGGAATACGTGTTACAAATCTGTATTATGGCATCAGCTGGTTTGCGCTCATTTCAGCAATCGCACTTATGGCGATTGGCTTGTTTAATGCAGGCAGTATCATCTTGAGCGAAAAAGGATTCTACGGCATTTCGTTTGTCTTGAGTTTGTTTGCAGTAGTGACGGTACAAAAGAACGTCCGCGATACAGAAGAAGCGAACAATATGGATAAATCGTGAAATTGGTAGAACAGTTTTGTCAGATCCATTAAGAAATCAGAGGAATAACAACGATAAAAGTTTACTAAACAGAAAGAGGAAACCAATTGAAAATCCAATTTAAGAAACTGATGGTCTCTGTTTTTTTAATCAGCATGTTGTTTACAGGAGGAGTTGGCAACGTTTTTGCACAGGAAACGTCGACCACTGTTCAACAAGCACAACAACAGAAACAAGATACCAAGTATTCCAAAAAAGTTATGGAAGCCGTACGTGTTGGTTTAGGAGAAGATGCTAAATCTACACAGCTGGATAGTGTCATCAACAAAATGCCGAAAGTGAAAGTCATGGATTATTACGTAGCTTCCTTTGGTAAAAAGCTGAAAGGCAATGAAGTTCGTCGTGCAGTAGACGAAGTTTTTTCAGTTGATTTAAATCTAGTTTCCAAAAAGGATTATGGCAGTAAGCTGAGCATTTATTCAGATGAAATTATGAAAAGTTTGCGAGTATCTCTGAAAGAAGGAGCAGAATCAACAGCTAAAGACGCGAAGATTATGAAGATGAAGAAAAACGAAGTGATGGACCGCTATATAAAAGAACATGACTATGCGCTTACAGGAGCAACGAATCGAACGCTGATTAACGAGATTTATGGCGTTAACTTAGAGGGGATTTCTGGATTGGAATACTTACAAATAGCCATCTACTCTAAAGGACAGTGGATTATAAAAAGCGATCAGGATTTATTCATGCTAACATCTAGTTTAGACGATGTGGATGTGTCGATTTCGACAACTCCGTACTTTAAAAAAGTGACAGGCAGCGACCAACTGCCACCGTCTTTAAAGAGCCAATTTCTAGCAATGGGTTTTACTTATGTGGAAGAAACAAACCTTCTGTATTATAAAGATCCGGCCGGTCATTCTGTTCCAGATCAATTTAAAGGCCAAGTAATCGGTCTTCTTGCTAAAACCGTCGTGACGCAATATCAAAAGTGATCAATAGCAATTCGAGTAGCATTACTAAATACATAGACCGCAAGAGAAAAGTTCACCATTTTCTCTTGCGGTTTTTGATTTGACTTAAAAATGAAACGTTAGTAGTAAAACGTAAAAATAAGTAGAAATTTAGAAGGAGTGAGTAAAATTGAATCGACTGATTAAATCTTTGATTTTGTTACTGGTACTGACTTTAGTAAGTGATTGTAATTCTGATGCAGACAGTTCAAATGGAGAGGTGTTCGAATACAAAGACTCGTATGTAGGTGATAATAGTGCAGTAGTTAATACGGTGATCCATTTACAGGGAGCAGACTATTTTAGTGGAATAGCACCCCAAACAAAGGAACAACCTTATGGCATCGTGGTCGACTATGATTGGTCAGAATCGACGATCGATCTACAAGAAACTGTTATCAACAACGATTCTTACTTATTTACGTTGATCCAAAATATGGACTGGGTAACGTTTAAATTCAACACGATCGATGGTCTCGAAGAATTTAACGTAACAAGAGAAGAGGTAGAAGGCTGGGACGAAGTAACCTTGAGTGAAATTGAAAGTGAAGAAAAACTAAGAGAGCTTATACAAGTTCGTTTAGAAGGCAGCGAAGAGGTAACGGAATTCCTAAAAAAGTTGAGGTAAAAAGGGGTAGTTCCACAAGCCTTTAAAATAAAACAGACAGAGAAAAAAGTCGGCTGTTTGGTGAAGTGCAACTTTGAAGTGCAATCTCTGAAACGACCGACTGTGATTGATAGGAGCAAACGCCCAAGTAGATTTCGACATTTTACTTACCTGCGGGAGCCATGCCCAAAGCGGTGTAGAAAAGTGGAAGTCTTTCATGAAACTTACATAATTGATAAGTTACATGAGTATCAATCAATTTATTGTTAACTTTTAACGTGTCTTTGTCGATATTAATGATAGAATGATTGTACAAAAAATACACGAATAACCATCTGTCTAATTTTGGTGGGTAAAAAGAAGTGTAAAGTGGTGGGAAAAGGTGATTTTAATCTTTAAATGTTCTAGTAACAATTTGTTGCCTTTTATAATATTCATATATACTAAGTTAGTGAATGGAGGTTGTGCTAATGAAAATTGAACAAACTCGTTATTCCCGGTTGGCCGATATTACGAAATTAATCAACACGAATTTTGAACTCCGTCCATTGCTTGAACATGTGATTACGGCTATATCCGAAGAAGTTGTGCAATGTGACTCGGTTGGAATTTACTTGCCGCAAGAAGACGGGAGTTTCCGTGGATACGTGGGGAAGCCGGAAGTTATTAATGGCATGACACTCGATATGCATGTAGTAGATACAGAATATGATTTATTAGCAAAAGAAGTAATTGAAACGCAACAAACCATTTATATCGCAGATACGTCAAAAGATAACCGTCCGGATCCAAGAGCAGTTGCAGGGTTTGGCATCAAATCACTATTAGCACTTCCTATTTCATATGAAGGTGAATTGTTCGGACTGGTTTTTCTGTTTGACTACGGCATCCCGATGAATTTGACCGCAGATGAAATACAAACGGTAGAAGCCTATGTCAATATGGCAGGTGTAGCAATTCGAAACGTCAACAATTTACAACGTAAGGAAAGTATCCTTGCTGAAAAGCAATTGCTGTTGGATTTGACGCGTGACTTATCTATGACTTCCTCAATGACAGATGTAATGGAAAAATGTTTTCATTATGTCGGTAAGGTTTTAAAAAATGATAATATAGGTGTTCATTTATTAGATCCAATAGTAGGTGCGAAGATGAAACCGACTAATTTAAGTACGAAAAGTGAATGGGCTGAAGAAGACTGGCTGGACAAGCACGAGGAGTTGCAGTTTGATCCATCAAATGATCGTGTGTTTGATGCCGTAGTCGTTTCTAAAAAGCCGCTGTATATTCGAGACGTGACAAAAGACGAACGAGTTAACCAAGAGGTTTCTAAAACATTTGGGTTTGAAGCGATGTTGATGCTTCCTTTTGTATCGATGGGGGAAGTTTTAGGAGCGCTTGTCCTCGTCAGTTTTAATAAAACGGAGCAAGTCTTCAGTGAATCCGATATCGAACTAGCTCAATCGATTGCAGAAGCTACTGCCTCCACACTATCTAATTTGCTCTATATGGAAAAACAAGAAATGCTAATTGAAAAAAGAACTTCAGAGGTTGTTTTGAAAAATAATGAACTTAAAACAGTGGTTACAGAATTAGAAAACTTGAGTCGTGAAAAAGAGCTGATTTTAAATTCGGTAGATGAAGGTATTTTCGGTTTTGATTTAGAAAACAAGATCACGTTCTGCAACCGAGCGGCAGAGTCTATATTAGGTTATAACACGGGCGAACTGATCGGACAGTCTTACAAGACCTTGTTACATGAAAACCAAAACCTGATGATTACTTCGGTTTCTTTAGAAGAGGACTTGAAATTTCTAAAAAAAGATGGGCATGGTTTTTCTGTTGAGTACGTCGTTTCTGCTATAAAAGAAAACAACCAGATTATTGGTGAAGTTGTTACATTCAGAGACATTACCAAGAGAAAGCAATTAGAAAAGGAAATTAGTCACTTAGCTTACTACGATCATTTGACAGATTTGCCAAATCGAATTTTGCTTGAAGATTATTTGAAAAAAGAAACAGAAAAAGCGGGACTGTCGGGTCAGAAAGTCGCAGTGTTATTCTTGGATTTGGATCGCTTTAAAATGATAAACGATAGTTTTGGGCATAGTTATGGAGATATGTTACTGAAAAATGTTGCCAATCGATTAAGGCGGTGTGTACCAGAAAGCGCGTTTGTATCGCGTCAAGGAGGCGATGAATTTACGATCGTCTTGCCGAACTACAACAAAAATCAAGATGTATTAAAAATTGTGGATAAGTTAGTTGAATCCTTTAAAGAACCGTTTTCGTTAAAAGGAAACGAAGTATATATTAAAGCGAGTATTGGCATTAGCTTATTTCCAGAACACGGCGACACAGCTGAAATTTTGATCAAAAATGCTGATGCTGCCATGTATAAATCGAAAGAAAAATCCGGTACCTATCATCATTTCTTTAAGAGTGAAATGAGTGACTGGAGTATGGAAAGCATTTACTTGGAAAATGCATTGTACAAAGCTTTAGAAAATGGTGAACTGAGTCTCCATTATCAACCACAAGTAAATAGCAAAACCAATAGCATCGTCGGAGCAGAAGCGTTGCTGAGATGGAATCATCCAACTCGAGGCATGATCTCTCCAATTGAATTTATTCCGGTTGCAGAAGAAACCGGATTGATCGTCCCCATTGGCAAATGGGTACTTTTGAACGCCTGCAAGCAATTGAATACATGGCACAGTCAAGGGCATTCCCAGTTGTCGGTTTCTGTGAATTTGTCAGGTAGACAGTTTGAGGAAGACGACTTGATTTCAATGATTGAAAGTATCTTAATAGATACAAAGATAGCACCAGAATTTTTGCATATCGAATTGACTGAAAATCAGATTTTCAAAAATACACATGTGACATTGGAGAAAATGAGAGAAATCAAAGCATTGGGCATAAAAATAGCACTAGATGACTTTGGAACAGGCTATTCATCTTTAGGTTATTTGAAGAATTTCCCAATTGATACGTTAAAAATAGACAGATCGTTTATGCTTGATATCTTAACGGATAAAGACAATGCTGCGATTACGAGTACGATCATAACCTTGGCTCAAAATCTTAACTTGAACGTTATTGCTGAAGGTGTAGAAACAAAAGAGCAGTTAGACTTTTTAATCGCTAGAGATTGCCTTAATATCCAAGGGTATTATTATAGTAAACCTTTACCAGTCGAAGAGTTGGAATTCTTCATGGATCGATTTGCACCAAAAATATAAAATTTGTAAGCAAAAACCACGATTTGGATACATCCAAATCGTGGTTTTTCTTGATTTTCCAATCTCCACTACTGGCAAAGCCACCACGAAATAGTTTATGATTCCAAAACGCCAATAACATTAATGAACAAACTAATGTACGTTAAAAACAGCCGGTCAAATTATTATAGAAAATAGAGAAACTCGCCATTTCAAGAAGAAATGGCGAGTTTTTATTGTTACCCCAGGTGTTTTTTTATGTGATATTAGTGCTTTTCCAGTTCTTGTTTCTTCAAATGGATTTTTGAAATCTTTCCTGCTGCTGTCATCGGGAACTGCTCAAGGAATTCGAGTTCTCGTACTTTTGAATAGTGGACGACGCGTTCATTTGTATAGGTCATGAGTTCTTCCTCAGACAAGCCACTGCCGGGTTTGAGGATGACGAATGCCTTTGGAATTTCACCGATGCCTTCTACAGGTTTTCCGATGACAATAGCGTTTTGGACGTCGGGATGAGAGACGAGAACTTCTTCAATCCGGCTTGGATAGACGTTGTAGCCGTTGTAGATGAGCATCTCTTTTTTTCGATCGACAATCGCGAGATAGCCGTCTTCATCAATGATGCCGATATCTCCAGTATGCAGCCAGCCACTTCGAAGTGTCGCAGCCGTTTCTTCCGGCTTATTGAAATAGCCTTTCATGACTTGTGGACCGTAAATACAAATTTCTCCAGCCTGTCCAGTCGGAAGAGGGTCTTCGCTCATGCCGTCGAGCGATACGACTTTGATTTTTGTATTGTAGGTTGGCAAACCAACTGTTCCGACTTTATGAACGCCGCCTGCGACCATCACACTGCCGGCTACAGATGCCGTCGCTTCTGTCAGTCCATAACCTTCGCCAACACGTGCATTCGGGAACATTTCTTTTAGCAGTCCTAACTCTTTTTGTGAGAGAGGAGCTGCCCCAGAACTGATGTTACGGATTGTCGAGAAATCGTATGAGTCGACTCCAGGCAAGTTTAATAAGATATTCCACATTGCAGGTGCTCCGTTAATAGAAGACACACTGTATTTTTCGATTAAATCTAGAAATTGTGTAGGAACGAACCGGTCCGGTAACAAAGTCGTGACTCCTTGTGCCATCGGAGAGACAATCATTCCAATACCACCCGTAATATGAAATAGCGGAGAAGGACTTAACCGCACTTCTTCACCGAGAGGAATTAAGTATTTTTTCTTGTAGATTTCACGGTCTTGTTCGACCGCTACGAAACGCAGTGCACCGTCACTATCTAAAATAGGTAACGCCCCAGCCGTCCATGCGGCAATTTGTGTAATGTTACTGACTAAATTCGCGTGGGTAATCATCACGCCTTTCGGACTGCCTGTTGTGCCTCCTGTATAGGCGATATGAGCAAGATCAAGTTCCGGAACGATACCCGCATCGAAGTCGTCTTCTGATGCCGCTGCTTTTAATGCTGCAAAACTATACCAGCCATCGTAGTCATCCATCAGTACAGGCGTTTCATTGGAATAGATTTCGGACTCTCCAGTGAGAATCACATGTTTGACTTGCGTATTGGTAAGCACTTCTCGAATGGAATGTGCAACCGATTCATGTGTCACGACAACTTGAGTTTCAGAATCATTCAATTGGTGCGTTAAATCTCCTGCAGGTAAATACGGATTGAGTGGGGAATAGGCTGCACCTGATAAAATGATTCCGTAATACGCTGCGACGTATTGCGGGCAGGTTGGCAAATGAGTTGATACGACCATGCCACGACCAATACCGAGTGTTCGCAATGCATTTGCAAAACGCTTTGCCTCTTGATAAATCGCGTTATATGAAATCGGAGTATCTCGATAAATATAGGCATTTTTTTCACCGTATTGTTTAACGCTACCTTTTAAAATCGCACCCGCTGATACGTTGGGAATGTCGAGAATTTCAGGGAAATCCAGGTCATAGTTATTTTTTTTTGAGAGTTGGACATTCATCTGATCACCGCCTATTCAAGAGTTTGAATGCAATCTATTTATAATTCAATGACACAAGATTTTTCGCGACAGTAATCTTCAATCGAATCTGTGCCAAAGCCACTACTTTTTACACCACTAAAGGGCATTTCAGGTCCGACGCGCGCATACGTATTAACCCATACGTTTCCAGCCTCGATTGCAGAAACCATGCGATGCGCAAGGCTCAAGTCTTTTGTCCAGACACCTGCAGCCAGCCCGAATTCCGTGCCATTTGCGAGTGATAGAGCTTGTTCTTCTGTGTCAAATGGAATCATAACTGCGACAGGTCCAAAAATTTCTTCCTGGCAAATGCGCAAAGTATTGGACTCAGCTTTTAATAAGGTGGGCTCAATCCAATAGCCCTCTGCTAAATCACTGTGACCGGGTGCAACTTCTGCTCCTCCCGAACGACCGCCAAAGAGCAGTTCCGCGCCTTCGTCTAATCCGACTTGGATATAGTTACGAACGATATCGTATTGTGATTTGTTTGCGATGGGGCCAGTTGTAGTTGTAGGATCCAGTGTCGGCCCGTATGTTTTATAGACGGGATTTTTTAGGCGTAACACGACGGCTTTAGCCACTTTGTCAAAGATTGATCGATGGACAAGTAAGCGTGAACTTCCGACACAAATTTGTCCTGAGTTTCCAGAGAAGATGCTGTATGTACTAATCGCATCTGCTACGGCATCGATGTCCGCATCTTGAAAGATTATATTGGCAGATTTTCCGCCAAGTTCTAGAATGAGTGGCTTTGGTTTATCAGCTGTCGCTCGTGCAATAGTAGCAGCTGTACGACTAGATCCAGTCAAACTAATTTTGTTGACGTCGGGATGACTCGTTAAGGCGTCTCCAATATCTGCGCCGTATCCAGAAATTACGTTGAAAATTCCTGGTGAAAAGACATCTTTTACCAACTCAGCGAAATACAGAGAAGCTGCAGATGCATGCTCAGAAGGCTTGATAATGACCGTATTTCCTGCTGCCATGGCATTTGCTGCTTTGATGGAAAGTGTAAATAATGGAGCATTCCACGGTGTGATTCCGACAACAACGCCATAAGGCTCACGAAGTGTGTAACCGAGACTTGTCGCTGTCACGGGAACGGTTTGACCGCGGTTCGCACCCAATGCTCCAGCGGCAGCGTTAAACCAAATTTGTTGCAATACGGGGATTAAGCCATATGTCGTTTCGCGAATAACCCAGCCCGTGTCTTGCGTTTCAAGAGCTGCAAGCGCGTCTCCGTGTTCACCGATGAGTTCAGCCACTTTTCGTAAAGCGGCTGCTCGATCTTCAGCTTTCGCTTTTTTCCAAGCTGGGAATGCACTCTTCGCAGCGTTAACTGCCAACACCGCGTCTTCTTCAGTGCTTTGAGGAATGTATGCCCATACTCGACCAGTTGAAGGATCGATGCTGTCAATTTTTTCGTCACCTATTGCCCCACGTAATTCACCATTAATTAAATTCTGATAGACTTTCAAATCCGTTGATACGGTCATTTGCCATTCTCCTTCTTAACTAATCTTTAGTTCGTTACTGACGAAACGGGTACGGGATGTTGTTTAGTGGGTTTTGTATGCCAGCCGAGTGAGTGTGCTGCTTTTTTACGAGAGGCGCGAATCGAACCGAAATAGTTCTCGTAATAGCGTGCACGTTTTAAATAAAGTTGAACATCCAGTTCTTCTGTGAATCCAATTCCGCCATGAAGTTGAATCGAGTCGGCAGCTGCTTTTATATAGGCTTTCGAAACGAAAGAACGAGCGCTATGAACAGCTGTTTCTTTATCTTCTGTATTATTTTCTACAGCCCAAGCTGCGTAATAAGACAAAGAACGTGCTGTTTCTAAATCGAGTTTCATGTTCACAATGCCGTGTTTGACTGCTTGAAATCGACCAATGGGTTGATTAAACTGAACACGGATTTTTGCGTATTCGGTCGTTGTATGAACCAGTTCATCCATGCCACCGACCATGCTAGAGCAGAGCGCCGCATTGAAATGGAGCAGTGCATTGTCCAACATTTGTGCCGCCTCGCCGGGTTCACCGAGCAATTCAGCAGGTGCTTGATCAAAGGTCAATTGTGCAATTTGCTGCGTCTCGTCAATGCCTGGAAGAATTTTTTGTGACGCAACATCACTCGCTTTAATAAGAAATAAAGATTTTCCTTCGGCTGTTTGTGCAGCTGTGACGAAGATGTCTGGATTTCCTAATACGGAAACAAGCGTTTTCGTACCTGTTACGGCGTATCCGCTAGTTGTTTTTGCTGCAATGGCGCTAAATGATTTTGGTGTCAGTCCTCTGTTTTGTTCATACCACGCAACAGAGATTGTGCTTTCGCCTGTGGCGACTTTTGTTAACCAATTGGATTTTTGGACTTGTGTTCCGTAAGCGTTAAGTAACGGTACGGCTAAGGCGAGTGTTTCAAGTTGGATGCCCGGTAATAGCACGCGTCCAGTTTCTTCAAAAACTGGAACAAGATCAAGTGCACCAAGTCCAAGTCCATCTTGCTCTTCTGGAATTGGAATCGCAGAGATACCCATTTCAGCAAGACCGGAAGTTACACGTGTAATCGATTCTAGTTTGCCATCAATTATGGAACGGGCAATATCGGTTTTGCCTAAATCAGTCATGTATTTACGAATGGCTGTACGAAACAACTCTTGTTCTTCACTTAATGCGAAATCCATGTTCTTCACCTCTCCTAACAGTTATCGTCCTAAGTCTTTTGGAAGTCCGAGAATTCGTTCGCCAATCGTGTTACGCTGTACTTCGCTTGTGCCGCCACCAATCGTTGCACCGAATGAAGCGAGGTATTGCCCTTGCATATCCGCATCGAACAAGGCATCTTCTGCCATAAGTATGCCTGCATGACCTTGAATCGTCATCGCAAAGTCGAAAAGTTCTTTCGTCAATTCACTGACCAGTAATTTATCAAGCGAACTTTCTGGTCCCGGTTTCCCGTTTTTTAACGTATGTGTGATGTTGCGATAGTAGTTTAGTTTGGCTCCATTGATGCGTGTATATAAATCAGCAAGTCCGTCTTCAACGAACGGATCTTCCATTAGCGAGACACCGCATACTTGCACGGATTTTGCCATATCAACGACGCGATCAAATTGCTGTTCGAGTGTAAACACTTGAGCTGCAATACCAGATCGTTCATGCAACATAAGTGCAATCAGCACTTTCCATCCTTTACCGACTTCGCCAACGACATCTGCGTCCGTTGCAATGGCATCTGTTAAATAGACTTCATTGAATTCTTGGTGACCGTCCATTTGGACAATCGGCACTGTTTCAACACCCGGTTGGTGCATATCAAGCAGAAATACGGTAATTCCGTCATGTTTGCCTTCGCTTTTTTCTGTTTTTGTTAACAAGAAACAGCGATCTGCAAGGTGAGCAAAACTGGTCCATACTTTTTGCCCATTGATGACCCACTTGCCGTCTTTCTTCACAGCCATCGTTTGGATTGCAGAGAGGTCAGAGCCTGCACTCGGTTCTGAATAGCCTTGGCTCCATACTTGCTCGCCGGTTAAAATTTTCTCGATAAATTCATCTTTTTGACTGTCGGTTCCCATTTGCATCAAGGTTGGAGCAACCATATGAATTCCGATGTAGTTAATAAGGGGAGGGGATTGGACACGAACCATCTCCTGATGATAAATAATTTCTTCCATTAACGTTGCGTCGCGTCCGCCATATTCCTTTGGCCAAGCGATGGCAGCCCAACCACCCTCATAGAGCGCGCGTTGCCAGTCGCGTAAAAACTGAGAGTAGTGTTGTGGGTCTTTAGGAAGTTGACGATCTCCTTCTAACCAACCTGTCGGGAGATTCGTTTCTAGCCAAGCGCGTAGTTCGCCGCGAAACTTTTCTTCTTTTTTCGTAAATGTAAAGTTCATCAAGACACATCCTTTCGTTCTATTTCGTCGTTAGTTGCAAAGTTGAACTGCACTATTGAAAAGAGCGGGACTCTAGCTGTTGTTACTTTTTAGCAGGTATCCATTGAGGTAATGCTCGGTCTTCCGTGATATCTACCCACGTCATTTGGAGTGGCATGCCGATTTCTACATCTTCTGCGTCACAATTAATAATGTTCGCCATCAGTTTTACTTCAGGAGCGGCATCAAGTGACGCTACAGTAATAATCGTTGGTAAGTCATGCTGGAAACCGGGGAGGAATGGACGGTATGACACAACGTATGAATACACGGTTGCTGAAATATTTGACCCAAGCAATTCCCATTCAGTTTCTGGACTGCCACAACTAGGACACGCTGGACCTGGTGGATGAATAAATGAGCGACAAGCTGTACATTTTTGCAACTTCAACTCATGTTGATCTGCAGCATCCCAATACGGGTGATTGTCTTGGTTTTTTAATGGAATCGGTTTTTCGTAATCAGTTTTTATCGTCATAAAAACGCCTCCTTAGTTTCGTAGAATCATAGCACCGGCCATATCAGGACCCGCCCAGCCAGTTGCAATCCCGAGCTCACAATTTTTTACTTGTCGATCGGTTCCTTTGTAGTCATGTCGCAATTGGCGAACGAGTTCGAGTACATTATTCATGCCATGGGTATAGCCTTCGGACAACATGCCACCTGCTGTGTTAGAAGGAAGTAAGCCGCCCATTTTCAAATTGCCGTCAGCCACGAAATCACCAACTTCGCCACGTTTGGCGAATCCATAGGACTCTAGTTGGCGAAGAACGACCCAGCTAAAGCAGTCGTAAATCGCTGCGACTTGAATGTCTTCAGCTTTTACACCAGCAGAACGATACAATTCTGCCGCCGCATAGTCGGCCGCAACTTCATCCACCTGAGTCCAATAGTGAGTGTTGGAATGAGTCGTACGAGGAGCCATTCCCGCAATAAATACAGGTTTCGATTTGCAATTTTTCGCATTTGCAGCAGACGTTACAATAATCGCATTTGCTTCATCTAGTTCTACGCAGCAGTCATGAATATTAAATGGTGAACTGATGTCAGGTGTCGCTAAATACGTTTCCATATCAAGTGGCTTGCCATGTAAAAATGCATCGGGGTTTCGCTGTGCATGTTCATAAAAACTAATACATACATGACCTAAATGTTCTTTCGTGATTCCAGTTTGCTGCATATGTCGCGTCGCGAACATGCCAAACCACTGTGTAGGACTAGCAGTTCCATAAGGCATCAAGAAGCTGCCACCTGACAGCATTTCTTGTAGCATGTTAGGGTCATAGCCACGTCCGACTTGATGGCCCGAACTACCATTCATTGAACGATAGATTAGCACCGTATTCAGCATGCCCGCTTCGATTAGCGCAACGGCGTCAGCGATAAGCAATTCTGTGCTACTGCCGCCACCACTTACGTCTTTGACGTATTTAGGGTGACATCCAAGAAACGTTGCGAGTTCATGGGAAGGACACGAGTCAGCCCCGGTAGAGTAGTTCATGATGCCATCAAGGTCGTGTGCTTCAAGTCCGGCATCTGCTAATGCATTACGTGCTGCAGTGAGTGCCATATGAAGCGGAGTGGTTCCTGATTTACGTGAGCGCTTATTTTCGCCGACTCCGACGATTGCGCATTGATTTGAATAAGTTGCCATGTGTGGAGCCTCCTTCTTTAGTTAAGTGGGTTCGAACATACTAGAACAGCAGAACCGGTCCCGACTCGCTCACCCGGTGCTTTTTCTGCAAATAACTCAAGTGCCACTGCCGGTTGTCCATCGATTTCCATCAATTGCTTTACAAAACCACCACATGTGATCACGTCACCAGGTTTTGTCATGGCACCGAATCGCATATTGAATTGGTGAACAACCGATTCGGTTCCAGCAATTTCTTGAACGTATTGACCAAGAAAGCCCATGATGAGCATGCCGTGGGCAATAACGCCATCTAGTCCAATGCTTTTTGCAAAGTTATCATCTGTGTGAAGCGGATTCAAGTCGCCAGAAGCTTGTGCATACTGAACGAGTTGTTCTTTGCTGACAGCAGGTTTTGTAAAAGAAGGAAGAGCGGTATTGGACTGAAGTTCCGAAAAAGAAATAGCTGTAATCGCTTTCATTTATTTCGCCTCCTTCGGAACGGGTCGATAAATAATCGTGTTGCGAGAAACTGCTACAAGTGTGTCGTCTTCAGTTGTCATATTCGTGTCGAGAACAAGAAATTGCATCGTTCCACTTTTCCCAACCCGGTCGTAGACATCCGTGACGGTCATTATACAGTCTAATTTATCGCCAATTCGTACGGGTTGATGGTAGATAAACTCTTGCTCCCCGTGCAACATGCGTTTGAAATCGAGTTTAAGTGGGAACTCAGCGTGGCTACCCAGCGCCACTAAAAAAGTAGGAGGGACAGTCATTCTTTCGTAAGCGGTTGTTTTTGCATAAGCTTCATTTTCATACAACAAGTTGTTGTCGCCGATTGCTTGTGCAAATCGCGTAACATGTTCTCGTTCGATGACGACACTATAGGGGGGACTCGCAATCCCTATCATGCTTTTATTTAAATTCATGAGGCACCTCCGATTTTTTTGTTTGAATATTCTATCTAAAATGAATATTAAATGAATTTTATTGACAGAACAATGTATGAATCTCTATATTTATAGTATATAAAGTAGATTTTTCTCTACTGAAGGAGCGTGAGGCTATGGATAATTCGATTGCAACACTCTATAACCGAATGGGGTTCAAATTGCCTTATTCCGTATGGAGGAAAACCGGGGAGTCTAGCACGTTGGAGGCAATCGTTAATAGATCAGAAATGACACCTCCTGCTATGGAAAATATGCGAGGAACGCCTATTCAAACCTTTCAAGAGAACGATGAACAAAAAGTCCAATTTACATATGCAGATGATTACCGTGTCTTTCTCGTTTTTACAGAAAATCGTGTAGTTGGTGAAGACGAGTTGGCTGTGCTTTTTGACTTTTTCTATAAAGGCTATGCACAGTTTATCGATGTTACGGGACGTGTGAAATTAGCAAAGATTGTTGATAGTATTCGTTATACAACCGCATCACTCAATTTAGAAGACGTTTTTTGCAATATTTTGACGCATACGCTTGAAGTCATTACAAATGCAGATTATGGAACACTTTGGTTGTATGATGAAACGAAAAAGAAAATTGTTTGCAAAGCATCACAAGGATATCGGTACGAAGAAATCCGTCACATGGAGTTCGAACTAGGAGAAGGTCCTGTTGGTCATGCCTTTGAAGTTGGTACGCCCGTGTTAATAACAAACCCTAGCGATCTGAAATTTGGTGAAGTAAAACATATTTCGAAAGAAAACAAACAGCGTTGGGGAAGGCGAGTTGAAGATATCACGAATATTCGATCTGTGATTGCCTATCCCATCGTCGTAGAAGACCGTATTGAATGCGTCATGTACCTGGGACAGATGCATTCAGAACATGTCTTAACCGATCGAGATTTATGGCTGCTGCAAATTTTTACGACTCAAGTGGGTATCGCAATTCGCAACGCCAAGCAGTTTGCGAATATCAGGGAATTGAATGATGCTTTGGTGCAGCGAGATGTTATTCATGCAAGGTTGACGGATTTATCCGTTCGAAATATGGGGACAGAGAAGATGGTTGAGGAACTAAGTCAGATGGCGGGACAGTCGCTAGTGTTTATTGATTTGTTGATGAATGAAATGATTCCAGCTATGGCCATACTTCCCACTGGATTATCATTCAGTCATTTACTGCAGATTATTCAAAAAGAGTCTCAAGCAAAAAGTATCGAACTTAATACAAAAGAAGGCGATGTCGTATACCCAATTCGTTCAGGATCTGTCGTGCTGGGTTGTTTGATTGCAAAGTCACCACAAACCTTGACGCGTCTTGGTGAAGTAGCACTCGAACAAGGCAGTGCAGTACTTGCCTTAGAACGTGTTCAAAAGCAAAATGTGTTAGCATTTTATTATAAAAATCAGCAACAATTGTTTGATGAACTTCTCTATACGAACGATCCCGAGCTACTGAATGAAAAAGCAGAGGCTCTCGGAATTCGGAATTCTGAAGGGTTTGTCGTGGCGATGCTGCAAGTGACGGGTTGCTCCGATCCGCAGGAACTAGAAGCGCATATTTTTCGCCTTATAGCGGAGTTACGTTCCGCAGCAGGTGCACTTGTTCAGACCGTATTTGGTTGGCAAAACAAAGTCATTTTGCTGGCTGGCGTAACCGGAACTGTGGAACTTGGTTTTTTCGAAAGGCAATTGGATGAAATGTTAGTGTATCGAGCAGATGGACGAAACGATTACGTGTTGCATGGGGGAATTGGGTCGTTGATCTCTTCATACAGCGACATTGAGCGCTCGTATCGTGAAGCCGAAATTGCGCTGACCAATCCACTTGCAGGAAAGGTGAATCACAAACTTGTACGCTATACAGATATCGGGATTAGTCGGTTATTCACGAGTCGGAATACCGAAGAAGTCAGTAAGTTTTTATCAGATGTCTTTCAACCATTACGCGAAATCGACCGTTCAAGTGGCATGTTGGAACAGACACTTCTTGTCTATTTCGAAAAAAATCGATCAGCAGGCGAAGCGGCAGAAACCTTGCATATCCATATTAATACGCTTTATCAGCGGTTAAAAAAGATAGAAGAGGTACTTGGCTTGTCGTTAAAAAATGCAGATGATGTCTTACAATTGCAGCTGGCTTGTTATTTGCGTCAGCGTGCATAGAAAAATTATCACCTAACAAGGAGGGGATGTCTCAAAAAAATTAGGAACAATGACTTTCGAGATAGCTCCTTTTGCATGCTAAAGAACAAGTTGCTGTTTATTATGACGAGGCTAGCGAACATATCTTTGCTCTTCTCCATGTCCATGCCTATCAGCCGTTTTGAATCTTAAAAAAGAGACAAATAAACGTTCAGTTGTGTAAGAAAATGAAACGATTATGCAAAAATAATATAGAAAATGCGTTCGGCCCTATCAAGGGAAATCAGTCGTTCTGAAATTTCACTTCCAGGACCTTGAAAAAGTGCCCACCGAGTTCTGGATTATAGGTCACGAGTCAATAAAAAAGACGAAGAAAAAAGAACTCTTTTTTCTTCGTTTGTTTTATGTTAAAGCCTATAGGGCGACACTCTTTGTATAAAACTATTTTTTTTGTAACTCGATTTTAACATCTCCATTAATATAATTTGGATAGGAGAACAAGTCGATTTTTATTGGATTGACATACCCGTTATCTACGATGCCAATTGCAAAGTTTTGTCCGTTTTTATAACTAGTAGACATGCTAGAAGATGACAAGTCTAGTAGTTCATCATTTGCATCCTTTACTTGATAATCAATTCCGTAAGCATGTTCTTTATCTGCATCGACTTTCAAAGTCATTTCAACTTCAGTTCGACTAGATTTAGTTAAGGTCAACCTACCATCTTTTGGACTGTGCAATAAAACGTTCTTCTCCGTATCTACTATCAAATAAGCGTCTTCTTGGTCGACCGCTTGCATAGTATTGATGCGTAAATACAGTTGCTTCGGCTTTTCAAAATAATTGCTTTGAAGATAGTAAAGCATTTCGCCATCGTCCATATTACCAGTAGTCGAAATTCCATTGGATATTGAACTCCAAATTTCACCGGTGTCATCTTCTAAGCGCATATCTTCAAATTGAAGTATTTTTTTAGTGTTAGTTGGATCAAACGAAATCTTAATACCTACGCGAAGTGGATGAACAGTGATATCTTCGATTGTGAATTTTTGTCCTTCGACTTCCACTTCTTTATTGATGCCATAAATGATACTTGGTTTTACATTTTCAGGAACAACAAACGGTATGGAAAAATCAAACGAATTGCCGTTCAAAATAGTTTCTAGTTCAAGTGTAAAAGATAGGTCTTCAAAATTTATCGGGTCTTCAAATGTATATTTCAGGATATCTGTATAGATTTTTGGAGACAGATCTTCAGACACTGGGGAACTGTAGGAAATGCTTGCAGAATCAAGTTCTTGTTGCTGATTGTTTAAAACTGGCGTTTCTATGACGACATCGTCTATTTCTACAGGAGATTCAATGGTATAAAAGAGATTCATGCCCGATTCGTCTAAAACGACACCGTCAATCGTCATCGTCGTATGTCCAATTGTTTGAGACTCACCGATCGGTTGGTAGTAGTCATTTTCAAATATAGCAGTAAGTCCTTTGTCATCTTGTATCAATTCAACAAATTTTTCCATTCCAGGAATTGATGCCACCGCATTAGCGAAAGTGGGAGATACCCGGATTGTCGTGAGGACTGTGAGAATCATCAGCGCAGCTGCGGCTAGGCTCCAAAAAGTTCGCTGCCGTTTAGCGCGGAGTTGCCTTTTTTCTCGTTTGGCTTGTTCAAGACCTTGTCTAATTGCTCCGTCTGCTTGATCAATGGGAAGAGGGATCTGTGCTAAGTGGTTTTTGAAATCATTTAATTTCTGTTCCTCTTTTTCATACATGATCGATCTCTCCTTTGTCTTCAAGATATCTACGGAGCGTTCGTAGTGTTTTATGCAAGCGTGATTTTACAGTACCTTCAGGAATTTTTTCGATGGCTGCGATGTCTTTGATTTTAACGTCCTGAAAATATTTCATGTAAATCAATTGTTGTTCAGTGGGAGAAAGTGTACTTAAAGCTTCCTGTAATTCAATTTGGGCTAAATTATCTAAAACTGGAAGGTCAAGATTTTTCTCGCTCAGGACGAACCGTTTGCCTCTTTTTAGTTGATCCTGGCAATAATTAATCATAATACGAATTAGCCAGGTTTTGGCATAGGCAGGCTCCTTTAAGGTGTGAATTTTCTTGAATGCTCGGTAAGTCGTTTCTTGTAAAGCTTCAAGTGCTGCGTGTTCGTTTTTAAGAAAAGCTAAAGCAGTCCGTAATAAGGCTTCTTTATGCATATGCATTAAAGCGATAAAAGCTTCTTCTTCGCCTTGTATCGCTTTTCGGGCGACGTTAATTTCATCCACAGCCAACACCTCACTCTCTACTTACATATTAGACATCTCAGCCTCGAAAAAGTTCATAGAAAATATTTTTTTGTTAAAATAATTTTTTCCATATTTATATAATTCTAGCTCAATACAAATTACGGTTTTTATGTACTTGATCGATTAGTCAACAAAACACTCTTTAAACGCTTACTTCACAACAATCCTGCCGTTTTTAGAAACCAGCTGGATCAGCACATTGCTAGTGCCATAAAGGACTTCCTCAGAAACGCGCCGAACAAATTGATGCGACCATTATCAGCACGCTTTAATGCGTGCATTTTTGGGTTCGGTGTAGATTTCAATGCGTCCGTTACCCGCTTCAAAATCAATAGGAAAATCGAGCGTGTCGGTAACTAGTTGGATGCGCTCATTCTTCGCCTTCGCCTGCAATATTGGGCTGGACGCATAAGTTAGTTCAGCACTTTACTTACCCGCGGAAGTCCCCGCTATTTTGCTACATCTCTTCTTGTTACCAACGAAAAATAGATCCTCCCTTCTTACTCGACAAGTTACTTAGCATCGGTGTGTCGACGGGCTTGGCGAAGTAAGAAGACCGGCGAACTTTACCTGGCATCTTGCGGGAGCCATTCCTAAAGCGTGGTAGAAAAATTGGCTACTTTCATTCAATTTATATAGAAAAAATGGTGCAAAATAGTCATCCTATTGACTAGGCCGTAAACTTTATCATAAATGTATTTATTTATCAGAAAAATCAGTTTATTATCGGTTTACATGTTATATTATGGAGTAAGAAAATGAATATGGTGCTGAATTTATCTTTTTTCGCAACTGTTTGAAAGAATGCATTGTCTCTATTGTAGAAGGGGGATGCTGAAATGTGGCATGTAGAGAAAACGATTTTCATCGACCGCAGTGTGGAGGAAGTTCATCGATTCGCAACGAATCCGAAGTTCTGGTACCAGTGGTATGCCAGTTTATCCGAAGCTGAAAATCAAATAGGAACAGGTAAAAAAGGAACAAGCATGGATTTAAAGTATTTTTTTTTAGGAAGAGAACGATCGGTACATGTACTTGTGGAAGAAAACGCGCCCGTTGGTAATGGGTATGTTTGGCGATGCCTCGTCACGGGTTCTTTTGACGCGACTCAAACATGGAGTTACGTACCGAAAGAGGAAGGCACTGAACTTCATTTTGAGATGAATTATGAACTTTCAGGAAACATCGTCGGGAAAGTGGCCAATACGTTTTATGTAAAAAAGCTGATGTCCAATTCAGTAAATCAGACATTGCAAAATCTTAAAGATATTAGTGAAAGCGAATAACATGTCTCATATGGCGGATTGTGTGAATCGAAATGGACTAATTGCAAAAAACAGTTTGCTTAAAGAACAAGTCAACGGGGCCTCTTATGAAAATGTCAGAAGCAAATGGAGAACCCGAAATGCTGTCACCTGAGATTCACTTTTTTTACTCTTTTGTATTACTGAGTTGGTGGACGACTAAACCATTATAAGAGCCGCTGATAATGTACTGGCATATGCTTTCCAATGTATAGCGCTCAACAGCATTTAATCCTTGGACTCCACATGCGATAAGTCCGACTTCCGCTTGTTTTGCGTAGTCGCGCGAAATGACCTTATCAGGTGAACCTGAGATGACAAATACGTTCACTTCAGATATGTCACCTGCTAAGGCTTTTTAAATCATCAAAACGCTTCTTGCCACGATCAAAGATTCGATTAACATACAAATTCCTCCGAAGCTTTTTTGTTCATAGGCTTGGTATAATTTTTCAACCATGATAAAAACCTTTAGAAATCTTTTTACTAGCTGGCTAAAATGATAGGAAGCTTTGTTTATAAAGGTTCATATCATTTTGATGAATTGAACTGACTCCACACTTTCTGCATGTATAGCGCGTACATTTAAATTGTAGACAGATACAAGGATTTTAAAAAGGAGGCAGAAAGAAATGATGGGACCAGGATGGGGAATGGGTTGGGGAATGGGAGGTGGAATTTGGATGATACTCGCATTATTGGTTATCATCGGCGTTGCTGTTTATTACTTTACGAAAAATAAAAACAACAATGGTTTTACTAACTCGCAGCAAGGTACTAAGACAGATGCACTGGAAATAGCTAGAACTAGACTGGCTAAAGGTGAAATAACGACTGAAGAATTTGAAGAAATTAAAAAGACGCTGTTATAAAAAAGGGCTAATGAGGTGCTGAAAAAGCGCGTATGAAAAATACATCCGTGCAAGACGCAATTTCGAGTTGTACAGTTTTGTAACATAGAGAAGATAAAGCAAAAAACCGCGATTTGGGTCTGGCCCAATCACGGTTTTTCTATAGGCATAACTTTATGTTTTCATACGACCAAATATGTTTTAAGCGCTTGCTGCAACGTACCCAGTGTTTTCGTTTTCGGGTCAAAAGACAAGTCTAAGTGAATCATTTTGCGGACAACTTCTGCGCGTAAACCGGTAATTATTGTGTTGCAGCCCATTAACGCTGTACCATCGATAATTTTCATAATGTGATAAATGACTTCTGTTTCCATATCGGCTATTCCAGACAAATCCAAAATCAATGTATCGATACGAGAGATACCGACTTCGTTTAATACTTTTTCTTCAAGAATCGATGTACGGAACAAATCAACCGAACCGATTAACGGAAGAATGGAGACAGATGAATTGATGGGAATGATTGGCACAGACAAGTTTTCAACCAACTGTCGGTGTGCTTTAATCAACGAATCTTTATAAGTTGAATAACTGATAAAGAACGTATTTAAGAACACATCAACGCGTGAGTTAATATCTTTTTCCATAGCAAAAAAATCAAATGTACTTCCATTGTCAGTAGCCTCGTTGTATTGTTGAAGGAAGATCCACAAGGTACGACGAATGGCTTGAATCCATTCTAATTTGAAGGAAAGTTCAATAGAGTGTGTAGCCCATGCAATGCCTTCTTGCTTAGCAAATAACCGGAGGTCTTCTTCTTGTCCATCAATGATGTAGCCAACAACTGCATGCGCGTTTGTAACAAGATCAATATTGCCAACCGTTAAGATTTCATCAATTTTGTTTTTTACGTTAACGGCTTCCTCTGACAATTTTTCTTCAAACGCTTCTTGATGCTTTAGGAAAAAAGCTTTGATTTCTTCTGATTTTTGTAACGGCTTGGCCATTCCTTTTTCTCCTTTAGAGTGAATTTTAATGAGTAAATCGAGTGTCTCTTTAAAGTATATCATTAACGATTTTTTTTTGTGAAGTGATGTTAGGAGAACGGGGATTTCTGATTTCGTCTGTAATTCTGAGTAAAAACAGCGTATTTAGAAAAGGGGAAGAGCATTGTAGTAGATAAATTGACGCAACAAACCATCCGGAGAATTTGGCAATACTAGGATCGCAGCGTCAATATGCATATTACGTTTATTTGTATAAACTAATAATGTTTTTTAATGTGTCATTGCCAACGGCTCCTAGATTTAACACATTCGCATCTGTCCAATAAAGGATTCGCACAGAAGAGCCATCTTTAAGGTGAATATCGAGAAACGTTCCTTCTTCATCTTCGATTTTCTTGTATACATTATCAAATCCTACGAAATCTAGCGTCAAAAATTCATTAATAAATTTTGTCCAATGCTCCTCCTTCAAATCCATGACATGACTGCCATCGTAAGAACTTCTAACACTCATTCCTTCTACTTTTCCTTCTATATCATAAAGTTCGCCGATTGTTTTGGCTTTATCATTTTCTTGAACTTCGTAAACGATTCCATCGGCAATTATTCGGAAATCACTTTTGTATCCATTAAATTCATATAATTTAGTGCCAACAGATAAAAAAGCAGCATCTCCATTTTTTATTTGATGATTTAAGCATGCTTGATCGGCCATCTCGTATTTAACTTCACCAATAATTTCCCCTAAATCTTTCTCTTCAACCGTATAATTGGTGGCATCTAATGCATGATATTGAATATCGTTGATTTTAACCAAGTCGACCCATTCAACGATTGTGTTGGGAGGACACCCACGAGGGATCGAGCAGCCAGACAACATGACGATGCTCATAAAGAATAGAAATGTTCTTTTCAAATGATTTCATCTCCTTTAGCTTGTTAGGCGCTTTAGTAGAAGAAAAGTTACACTGTTTCCTGCGAGTAGCAGGAAGTTATTTCAGCGTGACATGGATAGTGGTAACCCCTTTTTGCTAAACAAATTTAAGGGTATGATAAGAGGTCAAGATTCTTCGTAGGTCGAAATAATCAGCGTTCTCTATTCCTATTGGCATAAGTAAGGTTAATTAAGAACTTCTATATTATTACTAAAGAACTGAATATTCTAAAAATATTTACTATTATATCTTTGTTTGTTATGATTTTTTTGAATCAAAAAGTACATATAAAAAGGAGTGGGATTTGTTGAAAAAGTGGCTGATTACAGTTGGAGCTTTAAGTGTGTGTACAGTACTGGCAATGCCGGCTTATGCGGTGGAGACCGAATCAAAACCAGTAGAGCATCACCATGATAACAGTATTTCTGGATTTATCGATTATCAAGAGCTGCAAAAAAGCTTGAAACAAATTGAAGCAACTAGTAAGGGGATTGTTCAAGTGGAGGTAGCTGGTCAATCTCATAAGGGATTAGATATTTACACAGCGCGAGTTGGTACTGGAGACAAGGTGCTACTTGTTCAAAGTGAAATTCACGGGAACGAAAAAACAGGAACAGTTGCCATTCTCAATTTACTGAAAAGCCTATCCAATAACTCGAAACAATCTAAACAAATACGTGAAGATGTAACGATTGTTTTCATGCCAATGATGAATCCGGATGCATCAGAAGGAGATAAACGTCGCAACAGTCTAACCTGGACCGAGGTGGTCGAAGATTATCCGCAACTAAATGATGCGACGCCTTCTTGGAACTACTTGGATCGTGGTATTAGTCAAAGCTATGATTACGGTGCTAACCCTGGATTTGATGTAAACCGAGATTTTAATCCAGATCTTAATTATGTGCCAGAAAAAGCAGATTTTCCAGGAGCTTCAAATAAACCGGGCTGGTTTATCACACCGGAAGCACAAACTTCACGCGACGTTTATAAATCGCTCCAGAATGAATTCGGAAATGTAGATGTATTTATAGACTTACATCACCAAGGTCTTTACTATGTTGATGGAACTGCTGACCCAGTCACTCTTTCTCTATCTGCTCAATTTGTACCAAATCCAAACACTCCTGAAGGATCTAAATACGCTCAATACGCCGATACGTATGATTATGATTTCTCACGACAATTGAATTTGGCCGCATATAATGAACTTCAATCATACGGTAATTCGAAATTTACTAATATCTCGCTTTACTCACAAGGTCTTGACCTTCCTGGAACAGCGCTTGGTAGCTATGCACTAAACGGTAGTGGCACAGTCCTTTTCGAAGTAAGAGGACAGACACAGTCACTAGGTCAAAAAGAAAAAGGACAATTGGTCAAATCAGTTGAGCGAGGTTTATCAGGAATTATTGAAGGAGTCGCGGATGATTCTATCAAGCAATTGGATCCAGCTGACTACGAGGATATTCCACTCACTGCTTACCGTCCAGCATTTTAATTATGTCGCATCTTCACTAATTGTTTAGCGTCATTAAAACACCTACAATTCCTAGAATGGAATTGTAGGTGTTATTCGTTTTTCAAAAACTTAGATATAGATGTACTGTGAATTAGCAACAGGATTAATATCAGAAGTAACTCTTTCTCAGGTCGGAGAAGATAATTCCCATTTATACAGTTGAGTCATTTAAGATAGACATTCTGATAATTCTGCTTCTATAATAAAGTGTGTATAAAAATTATACAAAAACTATATAATGAAAGTTTTTAAAATCAACAGGTAGGGAATTGTAAGGACGATAACAATATTTTCACAAGTTAACAGATTCTCCAAAAGTATAGATGAGACAAGAAGGGCGGTACCTGTATGAATCATTCACAAAAATCGGTAATCGTAATTGGGGGAGGCCTTGGCGGCTTGTCTGCTGCTATTTCACTTGCACAAAAAGGTTACGCGGTTTCTTTATATGAAAAAAATGATCACATCGGCGGGAAAGTAAATCGTCTCGAGCAAGACGGATTTGGTTTTGACCTCGGCCCGTCTATTTTAACGATGCCGCATATTTTTGATAAACTGTTCCAAGGGAGCGGCAAGCGGATGGAGGATTATGTGCCCATTGAACGCCTTGAGCGGGAATGGCGTTCGTTCTTTCCAGATGGTACCGTACTGGATTTGTACCATGATCTTGATTTAATGGAACAAACAAATCCTGCACTTTCTCACAAAGACATGAAAGAGTATTACGCATTGTTGAAATACGCACAAAAGATTTATAAAACGACAGAGCGTAGTTATTTAAAAGAAGGCTTTGAGTCACCGCAAGAAGCCGTGGCGCAAAATGGCATCATTGCGACGTTGACTGGATTCGATTTAACGTCAACCATGTATAGCGCGATTTCGAAACGCATTAGTAACCCACATCTACGCGACATGCTGTCGTATTACGTTAAATACGTGGGTTCTTCTCCTTATAGTGCACCTGCCGTTCTCAACATGATGATTTACATGCAACACGCGCAAGGGTGCTGGTATGTGAAAGGCGGTACGCATAAATTAGCAGAAGGCTTAACAAAGCTTGCAGAAGAAGCAGGCGTCCGACTCCATACAGGCATGGGTGTGATTCGTGCATTGACTAGCGAAGATGACAAAATTGTCGGTGTTGAACTGGAAGATGGCTCATTCGAAACTGCAGATTATTACGTATCTAATATGGAAGTTATTCCGTTTTATAAAAAAATGGTCGCCGCAGACGAAGCGTTTGTTGCGGATTTGAAGAAAAAGTATGAACCTGCAAGTTCTGGTCTTGTGCTGCATCTGGGGGTCAAGAAAACGTATCCCTTGCTAAATCATCATAATTTCTTCTTTTCTGAGAACCTGCATGAACAAATGGAGAAAGTGTTTGAGAAACACGAGTTGCCAGATGATCCAACCATCTATTTAGTGAATGTGAATAAAACAGATGCATCTCAAGCACCAGAAGGACATGAGAACATTAAGATTTTGCCACACATTCCGTATATCCAAGACAATCCATTTACACCTGAGCAATACGCGGATTTTGAAGAACTTGTGCTTGATAAATTAGAACGCATGGGCTTAGACGGGCTGCGGGAAAATATTGTGACACGCGACGTCTGGACACCACACGATATCGAACGCGTGTATGGTTCAGACCGAGGTGCCATTTACGGAACGGTTTCTGATAAAAAGAAAAATGGTGGCTTTAAGCACAAGAAACAAAGTGAACTGTACGACAATCTTTACTTTGTCGGGGGCACAGTAAATCCAGGTGGCGGAATGCCCATGGTAACGCTCAGTGGTCAACAAGTGAGTGATAAGATTGTTAGACGTGATCAAGCAGAGAAGAAATAGAAACGCTATATTTATAGGCATAAGCTGAAAAGAGGTGACTCGGTGAAGATGATGAGTTTTATGGATGATTTGAGCGGTGCAATTTTCGATAGTGTAAAACTTTTTATTTATTTTAGTAGCGGTGTAATTATTGTTTCGATTGCCCTCTACGGAATTGCTGGGTTGTTAAATCTGATTACTTTATAGGTTGAACTAATGATTGCCACTTGTCGATATTCCACAAATCAGCTGTGTTTTCGGGCCACTGGATATGGGTCATGCAACTGGCGCGTCAGGACGTTGCAGTACCCGTTGCTAATGGAAAAACAGACGCTCTCTTTTTACTTAACCAGTTATTTAGCGCCGGCGTGTCCACAGCCTGGGCGAAGTAAGAAGACAGGTGAACTTTGCCTGGCTTCTTGCGGGAGTCATGCCCAAGGCGGTGCAGAAAAGTCGCTTTTTTTTATTCAACTTATATTGTTTTTTATTAAAATATGAATAGCAAAAAAGCCATCTTTGAAAAAATCAAAGATGGCTTTTTCGTCGGTAAATAGCTTCAAAATTTAAGAAGAGCTGTGCAATTCAGAGCGAATACGTGAGATGTGTTGGCTCATGAGGTGTTTGGCCAAGTCACTATTTTTGTCTGCGATAGCATCGTATATTTCCTGGTGTTCGTCAAGTGTCTCTTGTTGGCGATTGGAATCGGTAAAGCGGTGTTTGCGTGTTTCTCGGATGTTTTCTTCTATTCGCAAGGCTAATGTCGCCATTAAATCAATCAATAATTGGTTTTTCGTGGCATAGGCAACTTGTAAGTGAAAGTCTAAATCTGCTTGTACTCCTTTTTCGGGGTCACTTTTTGCATTAGCCATTTGGATAAGGACGTTTTGGATCGCTTCTAGGTTTTTAGGACTGGCTCGTTGGGCTGCTAAAAAAGCGGCTTCGACTTCAAATGCACGTCGCAGCTCAAGCATTTCATCAATCAAAATCGCTTTTGCTTTGTCAATATGCGTTCGAAGTTCATTGCCAAGGAGGTCGCGTTTGGTCGTTGACAGAAAACTTCCACCACCTTGCCGTATTTCGATGAATTCTTTCCTTTCCAAATCTTTTAAAGCTTCCCTAATGGAATTTCTACTGACACCAAACAAACTCGCAAGGTCCCGTTCGGAAGGCAGGCGATCACCTGGCTGCAGATTTTGTTCTAAGCAGAAAAGATTGATTTGTTCCACGATTAGTTCATAAATTTTTTTCTTGGGATTCAAAATAAGCGCTCTCCTTGCATATTTTTAAAGGTTAACTTTAGTATACAGAATAAAATCTGCAATAGCTTAAAGAAAACGTTGTACTTTTCAGATTATTATGTATAATTGGGTTAATTGGTTGGACCAATTTTAAACGCAAGGGAGCGAATAGCTATGACAATTGCAAATCAAGAAGCCATCCTCGATCACTTAAGAGAACATTTAACAGCTGAGCAAATCAGCATGAACGAAACCATTAAAGAACTTCATGGGCAAGATGAGTCTTATCATCAAATGAAATTACCCGATCTGGTGGTTTTTCCAGAAACAACAGAACAAGTTTCTGAAATCATGAAAATATCCGCACAATACCAAATTCCAGTAGTGCCATTTGGTCTCGGTTCCAGTTTAGAAGGACATGTAATTCCAGAGAACGGCGGAATCACCATTGATTTCTCATTGATGAATCGCGTGTTAGCAGTGTCTGAAGAGGACTTTCTGGTGACTGTACAACCAGGAGTGACACGGTCGCAGCTCAATAAGGAATTAAAGAAGCATGGTTTGTTTTTTACCGTAGATCCTGGAGCAGATGCAACACTTGGTGGCATGGCTGCGACAAATGCCAGTGGCACAACTTCTGTGAAATACGGCGTGATGCGCGACCAAGTACGTGATTTGGAAGTGGTGTTAGCAGACGGAACTGTTATACATACAGGCAATAAAGCCGCCAAATCTTCATCGGGCTTGCACTTAAACGGTTTGTTTGTCGGTTCTGAAGGAACGCTCGGTTGCTTTACTGAAATGACGCTGCGTGTTTACGGCATTCCTGAATTTATCACAGCGGCTCGTGCATCGTTCCCAACTGTAAAAGACGCTGTTGAAGCGGTCGTATCGATTTTACAGGCGGGCATTCCAATTGCGCGCGTTGAACTAGTCGACGAGCAATCAATGCAGCAAGTCAACAAATACAATGATACCGCTTACGCGGAAAAACCTACACTGTTTTTAGAGTTTCACGGCAATGAAGCAGGGTTAAAACAAGATGTAGAATTTATGCAAGAAATTGTTCAAGGGCATGCCTGCGAAGAAGTCGCATTTGAAACGGATACGGCCGCACGAAATCTTCTGTGGGAAGCACGACATACATTGGCGTATGCCTACATTCACGGTTATTCTGGCAAAAAGATGATGGTCACAGATGTTTGTCTGCCCATTTCTGAACTAGCAGGAGCTGTGGGACATGCCCGTGAAAATTTGATGGAACTGGGATTGCCTGGTGGCATCGTCGGACATGTCGGTGACGGCAACTTCCACGCACTTATCATGATGGATATGAATAATCCAGAAGAAATAGCAAAAGCACAGGAATTCAATGAACGCATTGTGTTGTACGCACTAGCAAGAGGCGGTACATCTACCGGTGAACATGGGGTTGGTATTGGGAAGCAGAAATACCAGCAACAAGAACACGGACATGCGCTAGATGTGATGGAGAAAATAAAAGCAGTACTGGATCCAAGCAATTTATTAAATCCTGGCAAGAATATTAAATCAGTAAAAAGGGAGTTGAGTAAATGAAAGTTCTCAATGGATTGAGTAACATAGCTGGAAAATACTTTGCGGTTTGGGTCATTTTGATTGCACTCGTTGCCTTTTTGTTTCCGTCTGCGTTTGTGGGCTTAGGCAGTTACATTACGATTCTTCTAGGTGTCGTGATGTTTGGTATGGGATTAACGTTAAAGCCTGTAGACTTTAAAATTATTGCGAAAAGTCCGCGTCCAGTTTTCGTTGGGGTGGCTGCACAATTTTTGGTTATGCCGTTCGCTGCATTTGGTATTGCGTATCTACTAAATTTGCCTGCTGAATTAGCAGCTGGACTTGTTTTGTTAGGTTGTGTACCAGGAGGAACCGCGTCGAACGTAATGGTGTATTTGGCAAAAGGAAATTTGGCATTGTCTGTTGCTATGACCTCATTGTCGACCTTAATGGCACCGATTATGACACCCTTATTGTTACTCCTGTTAGCGGGACAATGGCTTCCTGTAAATCCAGTATCTATGTTTGTGTCCATCATTCAAGTGATCATCGTGCCGATTGTACTTGGTCTATTGGTTCAAAAGCTAATGCCAAAAGTGGTCAAACAAACAATTTCAGTGATTCCCCTTATTTCAGTTGCCGCGATCTTGATTATTGTGTCAGCTGTTACAGCAGCTAATGCAGAAAACGTCATCAGTTCAGGATTTGTTGTTTTCTTAGCGGTCTTTTTACACAATAGCTTTGGCTTAATGCTTGGTTATTTAACGGCAATGGCGATGGGGCTCGACGAAGTGGATCGTCGTGCTATTTCACTTGAAGTCGGTATGCAAAACTCTGGTTTAGGAGTCGCGTTAGCCACGGCTCACTTTGGCCCGCTTGCTGCGTTACCAAGTGTTTGGGGCGCAATTTGGCATAATATCTCTGGTCCGATTTTGGCCACAATTTGGTCGAAGAATCCTTCGCAAAAGGAAAAGCTAGTCAACGTAAAAAGAGTACCTGAAGTTAAAGCAGATAGTGTGTAACTTTAACGGCCAACACAAAACCCGTAGTCGAAAAGCTGACTACGGGTTTTGTTTCGTTTATTTTGTATTCGTGAATCCACCATCAATACGGATAGTGTCACCGTTAATGTAATCGGCTTTTGTTAATAAGAAGGTCACCAGTTCTGCAACATCTTCTGGTTTACCAAGACGTTTTTGCGGAATTCCAGACTCGGCACTTTCTTTCATGTCTGGATTATCTTCAAAGAACTTTTTAACCATTGGTGTTTGAATAGGTCCAGGTGCAATGGCATTTACGCGAAGTCCGTCTTTAGCGTACTCGGCAACAAGGCTTTTGGTCATACCCACAATGCCATGCTTAGTTGCACCGTAAGTCACGACAGAAGCTTGGCCAATGACGCCAGCACTTGAAGCGGTATTGACAACTGAGCCGCCGCCGTTTTTCACCATAACTTCAGCGACATAACGTAAGCCGTACAAAGCGCCAAGCATATTGATGCCTACAATTTGTTCAATTTCTTTGATGTCGGTATCAAGGAATTTCTTACCACTACCAGAAATCCCAGCGTTATTGAAAAAATAGTCAATCGAGCCGAAATGCTCGAGTGTTTTGTCTACGTAGTTTTTGACTTCTTCCGCTTTAGAGACGTCCGCTTTAATGAAAATCGCATCAACGCCTGTTTCTTTAAGTTTGGCGACTGTTTCGTTGCCGCTTTCTTCGCTAATATCGACAACTGAAATATTAACGCCTTCTTCGGCTAAATAAAAAGCTGCAGATTGTCCTAATCCACTACCGCCACCTGTAATAATTGCTGTTTTACTCATTAAATTTCCTCCTCTGCTGTAAATACCTGCTATAAGTATTCTTTTCCCTATCGTGATTGATCTTAATCAGGAAACAGTGAAATAGATTTTTTTCTAAAATTTGTAAAAGAGACCGACAATAGCTTACACTTTATGCAATACCATAAAATGTGAGTTTAAAGTGAGGAGGACAATTATGAATATCGGAATTATTGGAACAGGTAACATTGCGGCATTTCTACTAGAACAAGTAAACAGTAATCAGATGATCGAAGGGAAAGTCATAGCTGTTTTTGGCCGCAATCAAGAAGTAGGTTCACACTTGAGCGAGCAATTTGGTGTGGACTTTCATACAGACATTCACGAATTTTTAGAAATACCACTCGATATCGTAGTAGAGGCAGCGACGATAGAAGTGGCGGGTCTATATGCAAAAGAAGTAGTGACTTGTAAGAAAGACCTTGTTGTTAGTAGCATTGGCGTGTTCAAAGATAGCGATTTTTTAGAGGAAGTGGATCGATTAGCTGAGTCTGTAGGCACGCAAGTTTTCTTGCCATCTGGCGCAATTGGCGGATTAGACGTATTGCAATCGGCTAAAGCAACTGGAGGCTTAAACCAAGTTCGAATCACGACACGAAAATCACCAGCATCTCTTGGTATCGAAGCCAGTGAAGAGAAAGTGATATTCGAAGGCTCTGCTTATCAAGCTGTCGAGAAATTCCCGAAAAATGTTAATGTCGCAATGACGCTGGCACTTGCTGGAATTGGCGTTGAGAAAACCATCGTACGGGTTATCGTCGATCCGAACGTTGTACGAAATACCCACACCATTGAAGCGATAGGGGATTTTGGACGCATGGAACTAAAAGTAGAAAATAATCCGATGCCAAACAATCCGAAGACCAGTCTTCTTGCAGCATTGAGTATTGTGGCAGTATTGCAGAACAAAGACAAGGCGTTACGGATTGGGAATTGATTTCGACAAAACGATCGATGTTCTAATTTGCTCTTTTTGTAATCAACAAATGTGTTGCGGATAAAACATAATTGGAGATAGTAACTCAAGAATACAAAAGTTAAGGGGGATTACTTTGGAGTCTTTTGCAATTTTGGGATTTACTTTTGGAATGACAGGATTCTCTTTCGGTCTGATTGGATTTATTTTAAGTACTACAGCAACGAGTAAACTAACCAAACTGGAAAAGAGAATAGATGATTTGGAGAAAAAATCTTGAATCGTTTTGTTGAGCAAATGAAACTGTCTATGCAGTTGGCGTATAGAAGACTCCAGAAACCTTGTTCAAGCAGGTGGCTGGAGTTTTTTTGTGTAAAAGAAAGTCGCAAAGTATTTTAAGACAACTCAATCCCGCAACGTCAGTGCCAAATGTAGTACAACTGCGTCTTGAAAATTAGTCGGATCTAATCCGGTCACGTCATAGATTTTTTTTAGCCGGTAACTCAAAGTATGACGATGAACTTTTAAGCAGTCAGCGGTTTCTGCGCTGTTTTTGTTGCAAGTAAAGTACATAACCAGTGTTTGGCATAAGGAATCGTTCAAATCTGCTAGTATTCTATTGGTAAAATTTTCGAGCTCGATATGCGGATTATGCTTTAATAGCGCTATCAATTCCACGTCTTCAAAATAAACGAGCGACTGATCAGGCTTTCCAAAATCCAATGCGTTTTTTGCCGCGAGATAAGAAGTTCGGGTATTCAGAATGCTGCTGACTGCTACGCCGACACCCATTCTAACGAGTGCCGTTTTTTGCAGTACTTGGAGCAAGGTAGTTAATTTTTGTTGAAGGTTTGCCGGTTCATCGTTCTTCATCAATAGGAAGATTTCGTTTAGTTGCGAGTGACCCGTAACAATCGTTTGACCATCGAAATGGCTTTCGAGCTGTTCGATAATTCTGCGAGAAAGTGAAGGAGATTTTTTTATTTCAATTAATAGCGTGATAAATGATGTGTTTTGGTCGAGTCTCATTTGCGAAATCCGTTCATGGACAGCGGCAGACAAAGGATTGCCACTTGTCAGTTCATCAAAAATCAATTCATTGCGCTTACGATTCCATTCAATATGAGAGGTAATCAGTGATTGATGGACCATCATTTCTGTCGTCAATTGAACGAGCGTCGAGATTTCTTTGAGCTCTTCTGGGTTACCTGTAATCCCGATGACCCCCACAAGTTTTTCTTGAAAATAAATCGGTAAGTTGACGCCGGGTTTGACGCCATGCCAAGCTGCTAAATCCGTTTCTTTAATCCACAAGGTTTCACCGCTTTTAGCGACTTGAGCTGCGGCCTCATGAATTTTTTCAATCCGCTCGGTTTCGCCTGAAGCCAAAATCATGCCGTTGGTATCCATAACGTTTAAGTTGCGGTTCAATCGGATCATGGTTTGCTCTACAATTTCCTCCGCCAGCTGTTTTGTAATCATAAATACTCCTCTGTGTATATATATTCTAAATATTTCGTCAAAAATCCATACCGTCAGTATAATGTATATTGTCTTCTTTTTCATTATAATTTTATGTAAGCGCTTTACTAATAGGGTAAGGAGGTTTTAGGGATTGAAAATTATAGTAGCACCCGATTCATTTAAAGGCAGTTTGTCTGCTACAACAGCCGCACAAGCAATGGCAGAAGCCATACAGGAACTGGGTCGTGAGATAGAAGTCGTCTTGCTACCGGCAGCAGACGGCGGGGAAGGAACGATGACGGCCATGGTCGAGGCGACAGGTGGCAAATTGATCACGCACGACGTCGAGGATCCGCTTGGCCGTAGAATTACCGCTCGTTACGGAATTCTTGGTGACGATCAAATATGCGTTATCGAAATCGCAGAAGCTTCTGGACTGACCTTGTTGAAAATAGAGCAACGAAATCCGTTCAAGACTTCGTCATTCGGGACAGGAGAACTGATCTGTCACGCTTTAGATGCTGGTTTCCGAAGCTTTATCATTGGACTTGGCGGCAGTGCCACCAATGACGGAGGAGCAGGAATGCTAGAAGCTCTTGGTATGACTTTTCTAGACCGCAGTGGGCAACGTTTAAGAAGGGGTGGGGGCGCACTCGGTGAACTTTCTGAAATTGATCGTAGTCATTTTGATCCGCGCATTGCGGAAAGTACGTTTCTAATTGCCTGCGACGTAGAGAATGTCTTAATCGGTGAACAAGGAGCTTCTGCAGTATTCGGTCCACAAAAAGGAGCGTCTCCAGAAGCAGTCGAGCAACTTGATAGCAATCTACAAAATTTTGGAGATGTTGTCGAGCGACTTACTGGAACGGCACTTCATCATAAAAAAGGTGCCGGTGCAGCAGGTGGTGCTGGTGGCGCGATGCAAGCGTTTTTTGCAGGTAATATGCAGCGTGGTGTTGATGTCGTACTTGAAGCGATTGCATTTCAAAATCATTTGGAAACGGTCGATTTGATTGTGACCGGAGAAGGGAAAAGTGATAGTCAAACTTTATCGGGAAAAACCCCTTTAGGGATTGCTGAAGCTGCAAAAAGAACGGGGACTCCAGTGATTTTAATTTCGGGGATGGTTGAACCGGAAAGTACAGAGTTACTAGAGCCTTATTTCACCGAAATTCACTCGATTGTCAGTGACACCGTATCGGCAGAACGAGCGGTAGCCGATGCCTATAACCAATTGAAAATAAAAACCAAAACAGTCGTTAAAAACTATATAGAAAACCAAAAGGGGTGTTAACATGTTGTTTTTCATTATTGCGTTAAGTGTCATCTTGGTTGTGTTGTTAACTGCTGTATTCAAAGTTCATCCGTTCTTATCGTTATTAATCGGCGCATTTTTTATGGGCATCGCGTCCGGTATGCCGCTAGCTGACGTTGTACTGAACGTTAACGAAGGCTTTGGCGGGTTGATGACCAATATCGGGATTGTCATTGTTGCCGGAACAATTATCGGTGTTATTTTAGAGAAATCCGGTGCAGCTTACCGGATGGCAGAAGTGGTATTGCGTTTGATTGGTGAAAAGCGACCGCAACTAGCAATGTCGATTATTGGCTTTATCGTATCAATTCCTGTGTTTTGTGATTCTGGATTTATTATTTTATCGAGTTTACGAAAAGCCTTAGCAAGACGTGCGAAAGTATCCATGGCTTCTATGTCAGTGGCGCTCGCAACTGGTTTATACGCGACCCATACTTTGGTACCGCCAACACCAGGACCAATTGCTGCAGCTGGTAACTTAGGCGCTGAAAATTACTTAGGGACAATTATCTTAATCGGTTTAGTCGTCGCAATTCCAGCAGCAGTTGTCGGGTATCTTTGGGCTGTTAAAGTCGCTGCCAAAATCGAAGTGCCTGATGATACTTTAGAAGACGGCGAATTGAGCTACGAAGAAGTCATTAAATCATTCGGGAAAATGCCTTCTACATTTAAAGCCTTTTTGCCGATTGTTCTACCATTGGTATTGATCGGAGCAGGGTCTGTTGCGGGTATTCTTGGTGGTGATGGTGGGCTGACAAGCTTATTGAAATTTTTAGGATCACCAACAGTGGCGCTATTATTTGGTGTCTTAGCAGCGCTCTTATTACTGCCAAAATGGAACGAAGAAACCTTATCTGGGTGGATTGGCGAAGGAATCGTCGGTGCAGCACCTATTCTATTAATTACTGGAGCAGGTGGTGCATTCGGACGAGTTATTAGCAATTCAGGTGTGGCAGATTTGATAGCGGGAATGGACATGACAGCACTTGCTGGTGGCTCGTTGTTCTTACTCATTCCATTCATTATTGCAGCGGCATTAAAAACTGCTCAAGGTTCGTCAACAGCAGCACTGGTTATCACGTCAACATTGATGGCGCCGCTGTTGCCGACGCTTGGCATCGAAGGCGCAGTACCACTAGCGCTTGTCGTGATGGCGATTGGGGCAGGCGCAATGACAGTGAGTCATGTTAACGATAGCTTTTTCTGGGTTATCACACAGTTTACAGGCATGAAAGTAACGGAAGCCTACAAAGCGCAAACAATGGCAACGTTGTTGCAAGGTGTAACGACGATTGTCTTCACGATGATCTTGTGGACAATTTTAATTTGATTGGGTAGTACAAATAACTGTGTAAATGAAAAATGCCTCACCCTGGAATGCATATCCAGAGTGAGGCATTTTTAAAAGAGAAATAATATTTACAAAATCAGTAAAAATTTAGTTAGTAATAGATGCTTGATGTGATACTATTGAATCATTAGTTAGGTCTTATTAATTAGGAAGGCGATTTTTAACTACATCACAAAAAAACTCAAGGAGCAAACCGATGACAAAACTAACTGAGAACCTAAAATCACTTCGCTTACAAAACAAATTGTCACATCAAATCGTAGCAGAACATTTAAAGATTACTAAAGCAGTTTATGGGAAATTTGAGGTGGGTACTACAGAACCACCTCTGAGATTAATGATCAAACTAGCTGATTTATATAGTATTTCTTTAGACGATTTAGTTGGTAGAGAGTTTGCAGCTAATGGTCAAATAATTAACCAATTGTTAATGAAGAAAGAAATGACTAAAGAGATTAATGTCCTAGTGAAACAATTAGGTAACCAATTTATTCAAAGCAAAGAAGCAGACATTGTGAAAAGGTTGAAGCAGAAGTTTGATTTGAATTGAATGATTGAAGTAATAAGAAAATGTTCAAATTATAATGAAACTCATTGCATAATCGATAGAGAGCAATTTAATGTCGTTAAAGAGAAGAGACACATAGGAAATGTTATGTCGCAGTCACTACACATTGGAGTGATTTCTTCACTGTCCTAGTTTATTGAGTTGAACTACTCTTTTTTAAACAAACTTATGAATAGTAACTAGAAATAAAATTTTATTTTTAAAAAAGGAAGTTTCCCATGGCCAGAAAGAAAAAGAAAGATAATCTATCAGAACTGCTAATGGCAGTTTTAATGCTTAGTAGCGCAATCACATTTGTTTACACACAGTCACTCACAGCAACGGTCGCTGTATTTGCTGTCGGCTTTGTTGGCATGCTAGCAATCGTAAAGACCATTCAAAACAATAAGCAGAAGAAATTAAATGCGTCAGGTATTTTGCAAGTGGATGCAATGTCGGGGGCAGAATTCGAAGAGTTTCTGCGTCTCCGTTACAAGGCTGAAGGATATGCAAGTTCGTAAAACGCCTTATACGGGCGATTACGGGGCAGACCTTATTTTGGAAAAAGGATCGCAAAAAATTGCTGTGCAGGCAAAGCGATATAAAAGTAATGTTGGCATCAAAGCCGTGCAAGAAATTTCTGCAGCAAAACTGCATTACGGAGCAAATGAAGCATGGGTGGTTACCAATAGTTTTTTCACAAAAGCGGCAGCGGAACTAGCGCGAAGCAATAAAGTGAAATTAGTAAATCGCGATGAATTGGTAGAGATTCTATTGGCAAAGAAGGTAGGATAGACAAGAGATTTCCTTTACAGCGCGATTCGTAAAACCAGATACAGCAAAATTCAAAGTATCTGTTGGCATTTTCGGTGTTGTAGCATTTGCCTCGAGTTTTGTTGGCTTCGTCACTTTGGTCAGCACAGTTTATCCGGTTATGGGTTATTTAGGATTTGTCTTGATCGTTGCGCTTGTCGTAGCTTGGTTCCGTTCGAAAAAAGTAACAGCTGAACGCAAAGTGCTGAGTTATTAAGAACATTTACGATAGATTTAAGGTTTACTAGTCTGTAAAATTTGTGCGATGTAAATAGCTACTCCGAAGGGATTTATCTCCTAAGGGGTAGTTTTTTATTAAATAATGATGACGTGAATATCAAATGTAGGTTTCATTCTGAATCGAGTAAAAGTAGTGATTCCCAACTATTTTAATTGAGCGCTAGTGATATAATACATACATTTCAGCATTGGAAAATTCTTTTTCTAAAAAATCGAATACATGATTGTTAAAATAAATGACAAGATATGTCTTTACCATTTTATAAAATAGTTGCTCCTAAAGAAAGGAGGGTGTTTAATGATCCGGATTGCAGTCGTAAGTTCAAAAAAATTTGCTGAAGAGATTAAGAAATTTGAGAATGAAGTTCCGACTAGTCGAGTTACTTATTATACATACGACAATCCTTTGGAAAGTCTAGCAATTGTTAAGGGAATTCGTGAATGTGACGTCATTATGTTCGCTGGTCCGCTTCCTTACTTTCTGTCAAAAGCATGTACTAAAGCTCGAAACTTACCCTCGGTATTTATTCCATCAGATGAATATACATTAACGCACACTTTACTGTACTTGTTGCTCAATCGAAAAGAAGGACTAAAAGGATTATCAATAGATATCCATAATGAGCATCATTTACATCAAGTAGCAGAGGAAATGAATATGGATGTGTCGGATTGGCATGTCTTAGATTCAAAAGAAACAATAACTGAAAACCAAGTAACTATCGATCCCAATGCAGTTCTCGAATTTCATCAAAATTTATGGGAGAGTGGAAAAACAACTTATGCGGTAACAAACATCGATTACGTGAGAGACAGGCTCCAGAAAATGGGTATTCCGTCCACGGCAATCATCGTACCAGGGAAAGCCATTATTGATACCTTTCAGCAAGCAATCATGTGTGGGAAATTATCCATTAGTAAAAACATGGAATTCTCAGTAGGTATTATTTCTGTTACATTATCTGGTGCAGAACTCACTACTGAAGGAGAACAAGCAGCCTTGGCAGAGCAGATGTTAACGTATTTGGCACGAAATTTGGAGTCTCCTATTCAAAAAAAATCACCGGGACAATTTATAGTTTACGGGACTATCGGAAGCATGGAACTTTTCTTGTATAGTGAAAGATTACAGAAATTGTTGAACCATTTTAGCGAGGTCCAACAGTTGGTTATTCATATCGGTTGTGGCGCAGGTATGACCGCGAAAGAAGCTGAAGAAAATGCGCAGACTGCATTGTTTTATGCTCGTCGAAAAAGTTTGGAACACAGTGTTTTCTTTATGACTGCTGAAAAGAAAATTATTGGACCACTTAATGAATTAGTAAAAACGTTTCAAGTCAAAACTGAAGATACGGAGACGTTGAAGGTGGCAGGTAAAACGCATTTAAGTGTGGCTACAGTGACAAAGCTCCAAGAGTTTGCGAAATTGCGTCATGACGAGGGATTTACGACAGTCCAACTTTCAGAATATCTTGAAATTGGTCGACGCAGTGCGGAGCGACTAATGAAAAAAATAATTGAAGAAGGTTATGCTCTGCAAATTGGAGAAGAACAGCCTTATAGCAAAGGACGTCCACGTTCAGTGTATCGAATGAATCTAAACTAACTTATTTGTTTTTCATTTAGATATGCAATATATCTGAATTCTATTGACTGACTTTTCTTTCTATAGTAATCTAGTAAAAACATTTAACGACTATATAACGACAGAAAGGAAAGTGTAGTGATTGATGAAGTGTGGTGATCTGTAATCCCTAAAAAAGGAGCTAATAAAATGACGATCGTTACTGACGCAACAACGAAAGAGAAAAAGAAAAAAGAGGCAATTCACCCGTTTAATATTTTATTCATTGTTATTTTGTTTATGGCTATTTTGACTTATTTTGTTCCAGCAGGTGAATATGAACGATTAACAAACGATGCTGGGCAAACGATCGTTGTTGACGGATCGTATGCACAAATCGATTCAAACCCAGCAGGATTTTTAACTGTGTTTCAAGCCATTCATAAAGGAATGGTGCAAAGTGCACCGATTATTTTCTTTATCTTTATTGTAGGTGGGGCATTCCATGTGTTTCGTGACACAAAAGCAATCGAAGGTGCGTTTGCCAGTTTGTCTGCGAAGACAAAAGGAAAAGAAATGATCATGATTCCAATTGTAATGATTTTCTTCGGCATAGGTGGTGCAACAATTGGAATGTTCGAAGAAGCATTTCCATTTGTCATGATTATGGTGCCACTTGCTATGATTTTAGGCTATGACTCAATGGTCGGACTTGCTATGGTGTTGATTGGTGTATCGGCTGGATTTACCGCTGCATTTATGAACCCCTTCACTGTTGGAGTTGCTCAAGGATTAGCTGAACTACCACTATTTTCTGGCATGTTGCCACGTGTCGGTTTTTGGCTCGTCTATATGGCTGCAGCGATCATTTTTGTCATGTTGTATGCAAATAAAGTGAAAAAAGATCCAACCAAAAGTATTGTTTACGACGTAGACCAAGCGCGTGAAATTGACCGGAACATGATGGGGATGGAGAAAATCACTAAAAGACAAGTTGCAGTTCTTAGCATACTGGGTCTGACACTTGTGGTTTTAGCGTATTCCGTTATTCAATTTGGCTGGTATATTGGTGAAATTTCCGCGCTCTTTATTATTATGGCGTTAGTGATGGGTCTTGTTTATGGAATGGGCTTCAACAAAATCACCAAGTCATTTGTCAAAGGCTGCGAAGAAATGGCAACCGGGGCCTTAATTGTGGGTCTCGCTTATGCTGCCGTTGTCATTCTTCAAGAAAGTTTCATCATTGATACAATTCTCTATAGTATTTCAAGCTTGATCTCTACTATTCCAGCGAGTTTGAGTGCTGGGGCAATGTTTATTACACAAGCGCTGTTGAATATTGCAGTAGCTTCAGGCAGTGGCCAAGCGGCGCTTAGTATGCCGATTATGGTACCTCTCTCAGATTTGATTGGCGTTAGTCGTCAAACTGCGGTCTTAGCTTTCCAAATGGGGGATGGCATTACGAATATGTTTTCTCCAACGAATGGTTTGTTGTTTGCAGCGCTTGCTATGGCAGGAATACCAATTCTTAAATGGTTTAAATGGGTATGGCCTTTAATCTTAGTACAAGCAGTATTGAGCCTGATTTTCGTAACTGTAGCTCATTTCTTTATCTGGCCGGTGTAATAGAAGAGTTGAAATTAGAAGGAGGACAATCTGTTGCTTGATAAATTGTTTGCGCGTTACGAAGAGCTTTATCCAGAGTTAGTTGAAATTCGGCGAGAACTGCATAGGAATCCTGAAATATCAAACGAAGAAGTAGAGACTCCGAAAAAAATAGCGGCATATTTAATCGAACTTGGGCTTGATGTACGAACAGGCGTAGGTGGCCGGGGTGTTGTCGGGTATCTTAAAGGTGGGAAACCGGGAAAAACAATTGCTCTTCGTGCAGACTTTGATGCATTGCCAATTCAAGACGAAAAACAAGTCGAATACAAATCACAAGTAGCTGGAGCTATGCACGCGTGTGGACATGATCTACACACGGCGACGCTGCTTGGAGTAGCGAAAGTGTTAAGTGAAATCAAAGAAGAGATACCAGGGACTATTGTGTTCTTGCATCAATTTGCTGAAGAAACAACTCCTGGTGGTGCACAATTTATGATAGAAGATGGCTGTCTTGACGGAGTAGATGTGGTTTATGGCGCTCATGTTATGTCACACGAACCAGTGGGTACCGCGCAAGTGATTGAAGGCTATGCGTCTTCAGCACAAGATGATTTTTACGTGGAAGTCCAAGGTGTTGGCGGACATGGTGCATCACCACATATGACGGTTGATGCGCTTGTTACAGCTTGTCAATTAGTCGTGAACTACCAGCAAATCATTAGCCGCCGTGTGAGTCCAATGCGTCAAGCTGCATTAACAGTAGGAGCTATTCATAGTGGGAGTGTAACGAATATCATTCCAGATACAGCTTCGTTAAAAGGGACAGTTCGAACATTTGACGAAGAGACGCGTGACGTGATTGAAAATGCTATGCAACAAGTAACAGCATCTACTTGTGAAGCAGCGGGAGCAACTGTGAAGTTCAACTACATTCGAGACTGTCCATCGATATTCAATGATGCGACCGAAACAGATCGCATTCGCGAAGTTGCAAAATGGGTATTAGGCACTGAGAATGTTAGTGATGCAGAAAAAATGACAGGCAGTGAAGATTTCGCTTTCTATCAACAAGTAGTGCCTGGCACCTACTTTATGGTTGGTGGAGGAAATCCTCAACTAAATGCCGTTTATCCTCACCATCATCCTAAGTTTGATGTGGATGAACTGTCCATTCAACATATCGGTAAGATTTTTATTGGGGGTGCATTGAATTATTTATCTGAGGGAGAAATAAAGAAAGAGCCAAAAATAATTTCGGTACCACAATAACGAAAAACCCCCGCGCAAATAAGATTTGCGCGGGGGTTTTTTTGGCCAGTTGTTTTATTCTACTTCCACAGCTGCAGAAGAGCGTTCTCGCAAGTTGCGACCGCCGATAACAAGTGATGAACAAAGAACGATCAACGCCGTAATCATGATTGAGCTGATGAGTACTTGACCATAGCTTCCAATGGATGGATCTAAAAATGGATATGGATACCACTCGACCACAAGACCTCGCAGCAGCGTGTAGACTAGGTAGCTTAAAGGATAAAGAATCCATAGCCACATGCGTCGAAACGAGATTTTAGTTCGAGAAGGAGCAGCCAGCCAATCAAACAATGCGTATAGGGGCAATAAAGTATGCAACACGAAATTGACCCATGGAATAGTAGTTTGCAGTTCTGCTTCCATGCCACGCAAAAATAAGAAATAAACGATTCCTGTTGTCATGATATACGTCGTAACAGCACCACGAATCAATTGAAACCGCGACGAGTAAAACTGTCTAGAAGAGATAACTGCACCGATTACTAATACGACTACGATTAAAATATTACTTTGAATCGTAAAATAGCTAAAAAAATTACTGATGACCAAATTATTAAAACGCAACCCATGTGTCATTTGGACAATAATAGCGATTAATCCCAGTATACCTAATGCTAAGCGAACTCCACGAACTACTTTCTCCATCTTTTCATCTCCTTAAAACATCCTTTGAATAAATCATATAGAGCTAATAGAAAGAATACAATGTTTATATTTAGTGAGCGATTTCGCGTACTAGCTTTGATTGTGAAAACTTATAAGCAATGTGAGAAATCAAGTGTACGCAAATGCAGCAGTTCTCATCAAATTTTAATGTTCTTCTCATTCTCAGCTCATTTTCAAAGATTATGCTTAATGTGTAAAACAAGTAGAGGAGGAATAATTTTGAAAAAAAAGTTATGATTGGAACAGTAGTAGGTACGGTGGTTGTAGGGAGTCTTGGTGGAGTAGCAGCTTTTGCAGCGTCCAATGACAGTAATTCGGTAGGGCAATCTGGAATTACTGCAGAAAGAGCACTTGAAATTGCATTTGATCATGCAGAAGGAACTGTTCAAGAAGTCGAACTTTCTTTTGAAGAAGATGGCAATTATTATGAAATTGAAATCACAAGCAATACGAGTGAGTATGAATTTAACGTTGATGCAGTAAAAGGTGAAATCTTAGATCAACATGCAGGTAATGTGGAGCAAGAAGAAGAGGAAGGCAATCCTTCAGATAATGGTCATTATCCAAATGAGCCAGCTGATGTAGCTTCTTTTGAGGAGTACGGCATGATTGTTGATCAAGTGAACACAGATGGACTAACTTTCCACTTATCTACTGACAATCAAGGAAATCGGATTATGTTCTTAGTGAGCGAAGATGGAAAAAAACAATACAAAACCATTTTTGTGAAATACGATCAGCACCTTAAAATTATTGATGTGAACAATGGTGGATTGGTGTATAACGGTACGATTTAATTGATCCGTCCATGTGAGTAAGAAAATAAATAAAACGATTAAATGCCCCCTTCATTTTTGAAGGGGGCATTTGTGTTTGAAAGAGTGTACGTAAATTAAAATTTACACGGAAGAGTATCTGTTTCTTCTTGATTGCTGGATCTTCAAATATGCTATTTCTTCTACTAAACATAACCGGATGTCATTTAAAGCTAAGCTGAGAGTAATTAAAAATTATCCGTTTGTTCGTTAATAAATCTCAGGCGTCTAGTAAAATTCACAACTAAAAAAACGCATAAGCTCCAATAGATGATATGATTAGATGAAAACAGATCAGGCGAAATACGTCGATTTGAAATTTAGTCAGCTCCAAAGAACAGGTGATTACATGACGAATGCACAGACAGCAACATATAAAACTTCGGTACGACTAACTAAGACGGCAGCGGAAAAAATGGGCGTGTTCGGTATCAGCGAACGCTCATTTTTTGTTGTGGACAAAGCCTTTAAGGTGTTTATCGAGCGTTATCCTTCCAATGCGGATGGCGAGCTTTCGGTTGCGTTGATTTTGGACAGGTCGGAGAACGCACGATTGACTGGCAAAGAAGCAGAAGCCTCGATTGTTTTGCACGGGGTCTTTACCAATCATCAGTTGCTCATCACTAACTTGACGCAACGGAAATCCTACCACGCGCTCGGAACTAATTGGCAACGAGAGGCAAACTTGACGTTTGAAAAAACACGTGAACCAGCGTCGGTGCCTTTGATCAATATGATCAAACGGTTGACGCCAGCCAAAGAAAGTTCAGATTATGTTAAAAAACGGATTGGTAGTTGGGAAGGCTATTTGAAGATTCAAGAGCGTGGCATGGACATACCAGACATGAAGACTTCTTTTTCTAACTTGTCATTTAGCCATGATTTTAGCCGTATTACGTTAAAAGGGTGTCAGTTAAAAGAGACGCAATGGAAACAGGTGAAAAACCTGACAGTGCGCCTCACTGGAATTACAGGGGATGTTGGAACGGTTATTAAAGCGGCAAATCGAACAGTGGAAGTAGAATTGCAAAACTATATCGTCAAGCAACTACGGGAAAAAGGGTTAACACTCGATAAGAAAGAAGTGGTTTTCAGCAATTTCGCAGCCTTGAGCCAAATCAGAAGGTTGCGGCAAGGATTTGCGAATCTTGAAAAAGGTCTCGCGGTAAATCCAAATCTAGACCGAATCTTGTTTGAAGAAAAGCCTCCAGTCCAACCACTTCAACCTTTAGAGCGTTTAACTTTCCATAACCGACTCAATGAGTTCCAACAACGAGCGGTGTCGGGAGCAATGGCGGCGAAAGACTTATACGTTATTCAAGGTCCGCCGGGTACCGGGAAAACTACAGTTATTTCGGAAATTTGCTTACAAAATGCTAAAAAGGGGCTGCGAACACTTGTCGCTTCGCAGTCGAATTTAGCTGTTGATAACGCACTTGGAAGGCTACTTGCCAACAAAGATATTCGGATTTTACGTGTCGGACGAACGGAAAGCATCGAAGAAGAAGGCAAGAAATTTATTGAGGAAAATGTCGGTCAGTATTGGAAAGACCATACCTTAAAAGAAATTACGGCTCAATACGAGATGCGTGAAAAACGTAAACCGCAGTTGGAAAGTGAACTAACGAGTAACCAACAAGCTACTGAGAAGTTGCAGCCGCTATATAAAAGTTTGGCAACAGCCGTCGAAGAGAAAAAGGCAGCGCAAGTTAAACAACAAAAAATTCAGCAACTGCTTGATAGTGAACAAAAAAAGGTAGACGCTCTCGAACTTCAAAAAGACAAGACGACCTCTGAAAGCCAGGAGATAACGCAAGTTGTCGAGAAAATTAATGCATCTATTCACCGAGACACAGCATTTACTGATCATCATGACAGCGACAAAAGACTTCAGCAAGAACAGCATATTCAACAAACTATACAGTTGCTTGAACGTGCACTCGGTTTGAAAAGACTGGAACAAGACTTAGTCGTGAAAAGACAAGAAATTGCAGTGATTACCGAAAAGCGTGATCAAATGGCAGAGATTATTGAACAAAAGGCAATAGCTGTTGAGAATATGGATAGCATTAAAAAAATGGATGACTTGCTTCAGGTAATGAAAGTTCAACGAATTGAAGAAACATCTGCTATTACTTATTTAGTGAATCGGCTAGAAGCCAACCGTGAAAATATGGCAGATTGGACTAAGCTTAACGAATACAACGTGCTGGTATCTAACGCCATTACGTATATTGAAAACCTACTGACTTCTGTTGATATTTCTGTAGATAAGTTAAAAAAGCAAGCATTGTTGAAAACAGAAACGTATAGTTCAGCTGAAATTGATGAGTATTTAGAGAAGCTGAGAGCAGTTTTGAAAAGTACACAACGCAACGATCCGACCATTTTACAAAAAGCGTTAATTGGGTTGTACAGACGGCAACATAATTTGTGGAGAAGAGGCGCAAAGTTTAAACCGGTCGACGTCTATGCAGCTGAATCTAAGCGAGCTTTCGATGACTTGAAAAAGGCGTTATGCGAAGAACTAAAAAAACAGCAAGAACAATATCGTGTGTGGGACGAAAAATGGTTAGAAAAACAAGAAAAGCTAGAAGAAGATCTAGCGCCGCTTGAACAACGTTACCGCCAAATGCCCAACTCAGCGGACTTGCCAGCTGATGTAGAAGCCGCGATTCGTCAACACAAAACAGAACTTGTGGAGTTGCAAAAAGAACAAGCTTTAGTGGAACAAGCGCAACAAAGAATTGAGAACGATAAAGCTAAGCGCACGCAACAGCTAACTTTACTAGCAGAAAAAGAAGCCCAGATTGGCAAAGTAGATGTCGAAATCCAACAACTAAAAACAGTTGCCACCAGCTACGAACAAGAGTTGAATTCTTTGAGTGAAGTACTAGCTTTAAATCCAGAACAGGATTATGAAAGAACGGCAAAAGAACTAGCTAGTTTGTCCTTTACAAAAGAATCGCTCAAGCAAGAAATGAAAAATTTACCGCTGCTTCAATCGGTACAGAAAAAATGGCTGGATTTACTAGTAGGAGCGAGCGAGCACGATTTGGACGAAATCCGAAAAATGTATATTAAGCATGCCAACGTTATTGGTACGACTTGTGTTGCTTCGGCACGCAAAGATTTTATCGACAACTATCCCGAGTTTGATGTCGTCATCATTGATGAAGTATCCAAAGCCACGCCGCCCGAATTATTACTGCCCATGCTTAAAGGCCAAAAGATTATTTTAGTCGGTGACCATCATCAATTGCCACCACTTCTTGGCAATGACACATTAGAGGAAACGCTTCAAGAAATGATTGATGAAGACAACGGTTTTGAAGAAAAGAAAGAGCTTGAGAAGTTACTTGAGGAATCGTTGTTTGAACGATTGTATAAAAATCTACCAGCAGCCAATAAAACGATGTTGGCCATTCAGTACCGAATGCACGAAGATATTATGGAAACCATTTCGCCGTTTTACCGGTTAGAAAACGACCAGCTGCAATGTGGCATTGAGGATTCTGACAAAGAGCGTGACCATTTACTCGAATCAACCACCGTGAAGCGTAGCAATCATCTGATGTGGCTCGATTTGCCAAACGAATCGGCGTATTTTGAAGAACGCATGAACGGGGGCAAGAGCTTGTACAACGCAGCGGAAATTCAGGAAATCCGTTCGTTATTGGTAGAATTGAATAAAGCAGCTGGTGAAGCGAAACAAGCTGGACGAATCGCTCTAGACCAACAAAAAAGTATTGGCGTCATCAGTTTTTACGGGGAACAAGTAAAACGACTTCAGCGAATGATTGACCAAGAGCTACAGTTGCCACATTTAACGGTTCGAACAGGCACAGTCGACCGTTTCCAAGGAAGTGAAAGAGACATCATCGTACTAAGTATGGTGCGCAACAACCAAAACAAGCATGGCGATATTGGCTTTGCGAAAGACTACCGGCGATTGAACGTCGCATTGTCACGTGCCAAAGAATTACTGGTACTTGTCGGTAGTTCTCAGATGTTTACAGAACGGGCCAAGCAAACAGAAACCAAAAAAATGTACAAGCATGTATTAGCAGTCGTGAAAAAGACAGATGGCTTAAAGACCTTAGAAAGCAGCAAGGGGTGACGATGTGGACGAATTGATAAAAGAGCTACGATCAACTGTAGCAGAAAATCCAGAGGTCACCGTCGTCAACGAACAGCTATGGAAGTTGCCAAGTGTATTATACGAAGTCAGCTTTAGCCAAGTTAAGCGATTAAAGATGGACATTTTAATGAAAATGCTGCTGTTATCGTTTCAAGAAGCGGATATTCGCCGAGCTGCGACTTTGGCTGAAATACTGTTTGTAGAAGAATTGTTTATTCGTGACTTGATTGATAAAATGCAACGCACCGGATTGATCCAACTAGAAAAGCCAGGTTATAAGTTAACGACCAAAGGCTATGATTATCTTAGTCAAGGTATTTTTGATGAAGAAATTGCAGGTGACGAAACCGTAATTGCCTATAGTGCTAGTCACGACAACTACAAGTTAGCAGAAGAAAATAGACATCCCGAAGCCGAAGAACCATTACCGGTGTATCGCTATCCGGGAAAAGGCAGTTTGAATAAAGAACGCATGCAACAACTTCTTTTTGAGAAAAAATCAGCTTTAAAAGAAGAAGGTTTCCAAACAATCGTTACAGGCATTACAGCATGTATCGAACAAATTACAGATTATCTCCCGTGCATTGAATTTCAATTATACGACGAAAAGCAGGACATTTTTTATGCTCGTGTCTGGAATACAGCAACTGGCGGTTGGGATGAAATGTTGGAGCAGCAGATTGAAGCACGTGAGCTTGTGAAATGGCGCAAAGTGATGGAAGAACAAAAAGTAGCTTTAAGTTGAGGAACTAATTCTACTGCAGTGACGTCTACTAACTTAATAGGTTGAAGAAAGCAGGCATGGTTTCGAAACTGAAACTATGTCTTTTTCTATTGGTTTAAATGAATATTCTGAAAGAACGACAAGCTGTCATTTTCTAGTATATTAGAGTAAAATAGAGTTTGTCATAATTTTTACATGAAATTTACTTAAGCTATTGGGTTCAATTTTTTAACCAAACGTCCCCAAGTCCCTGTGAATACTAACAATGAGAAGGTGCAATATGGAAAAGAGTAAATCATTAAATAAAAAAACAGTTAACAAGTATGTGCCTCTGTTCGTTTTGGCAGTCGCTATGCTCTGGATAAAAACCTATGTATCTCAGAAAATGCAATTTAAACTAGATGTTGACGGAGTGCTCCAAGAGTTTCTGCTGTTTATCAATCCACTTGGGTCCGCGTTACTCCTATTAAGTTTGTCGTTCTTCTTTAAAGGTGCGCGAAAATACTGGTCGCTGCTACTCATTTACACATTAATGTCGGTGTTATTATATGCCAACGTCGTGTATTTCCGTTTCTTTAGTGATTTTATAACCTTGCCAACTTTGTTTCAAACGCAAAATTTCGGTGATTTAGGCGGCAGTATTATTACATTAATCCAGCCAACCGATGTGCTATTCTTTGTTGATGTAATAGTACTCGCGATTCTTATAGGATCAAATCGAGTTAAAAAAGAGTCGGGAAATTTTAAGACGAAAGTTATTCTCCCGGTTATTACGATTGCGTTAGCCATTTCGTTCTTTAACTTGGCTCTAGCGGAAAAAGATCGCCCGCAGTTGTTGACGCGTGGATTTGATCGAAGCTATATCGTAAAATATTTAGGTATGTACAATTACGCGCTTTATGACACGGTCGAAACCTTGAAATCCTCTTCACAACGGGTTCTTGCTGATAGTGATGATAAAACTGAAGTATTAAATTATACAAAATCGAATTACGCAAAGCCCAACGAAGACTATTTTGGTGCTGCTGAAGACATGAACGTTGTTTACCTACATCTTGAATCGTTCCAAACCTTCTTGCTGGACTATGAACTGGACGGGGAAGAAGTGACGCCGTTCTTGAATTCACTGATCGGTGATCAAAACACATTGTATTTCGATAATTTCTTCCATCAAACAGCTCAAGGTAAAACATCAGATGCAGAATTCATGCTTGAAAACTCTTTGTATGGGTTACCAAAAGGCTCGGCATTTATAACAAAAGGCCAGAATACGTACCAAGCAGCTCCGGCAATATTGAAGGATAAAGGTTATACATCAGCTGTGTTCCATGGCAATAACGGAACGTTTTGGAATCGTTCGGAAATTTATAAATCCTTTGGTTATGATCATTTCTTCGACATCGAATCGTATACCAATTTGACTGAAGAAGACATGGCAGAATACGGCGTTATGGATAAGCCGTTTTTTGAGCAGTCAGGTGAACTATTAGAAACCTTGCCAGAACCTTTTTACACGAAATTAATGACAGTGTCGCATCATTTCCCTTATCACATCAATCAGGATTTGACGACAATTGGAAAAGCTACAACGGGCGATCCAAGTGTTGATAATTATTTCCAAACGGCTCGTTATGCAGATGAAGCAATCGAGCAGTTTTTCACGCAACTAGAAGAGTCTGGTTTGGATGATAACACGATGGTTGTCTTGTACGGTGACCATTACGGGATTTCCGATAATCACAATCAAGCAATGGAACAAATTCTATCAAAAGAAATTACACCAGTTGAAAATGCTAATCTTCAGCGCGTGCCACTATTCATTCATGTACCAGGTATGAAAGGCGGCGTTGACCATACTTATGGTGGACAAATCGATCTTCTGCCGACTGTTATGCACATGCTTGGCGTTGAAACAGAAAATTACATTCACTTTGGTGCAGATTTACTATCTGAAGACCACGAGGAACTGGTGACATTTAGAAATGGTGATTACGTCAGTCCTGAAATCTATTCAATCGGCGAAAAATATTACAACCCTAAAACAGGATTGCCGTTAGAAGATGCACAACTCGAGCAAGCAGAGAAATTCCAACAACAATCTAATTACGAACTGGAATTATCTGATCAATTAGTTACTAGTGACTTGCTGAGGTTCTACACACCTGACGGATTTACACCAATTGATCCGGCTGACTATAACTATCAAAATGATAAAGTAGAAGAAGCTGAGTAACGATAACAAAAAAGCATCCTAAAGACGGATTACACCGTCTTTAGGATGCTTCTTTTTGTTATAAAATGAAGAACTCACTATAACTCTTATGTCTCGATCCATTTCTGTTCTTTCAAATTACTGTTTATTTTACTGAAACGGTTAGCAATCATCGCGCCAATCGACAAATTGAAAATCATATTGAAAATAGGTGCAATTACACCAAGTTCTCCAATGAATTTATAAGCGAGAATGGCAGCGAGTGCAGTGTTGCAAAGTCCTACTTGAAATAAAGCAGCACGCGCGTCTTGTTCTTCCATCTTCAGTCCTTTGGCAATAAGGTATGCTGAAGCCATTGGCAAAGTAACTTGGATAAAAGTGGCTACTGCAATAAGTGGGATGGTTGCTAGTTCAGAAGTGATGGCTTCTTTACCGCTACCAATAATCGTATGGACAATAACTAATAACGCTAAAGAGGTTCCCAGTTTTGTGACGGAGCCGGTGTAGGAATTTAAATTAGGAATGATTTTTTGAATCCATAAGCCAAGTCCCATAGGCAAAACGACGATTAAAAAAAAGGATGTCAGGAGGTCGGAAAAAGATAGAGAGATCTGTTCACTGGATAATCCAAGCATTGCGAGTGGTGTAACGACAGGACTAATCACAACATCAAGTAAAGATGCAACGACGACCAGTGAAGCGTTGCCCCCGGCAAGAAAGGTATAAACAGTCGCAGCTGTAGCACTTGGTACAGTTCCAGCTAGTATGAGTCCCGCAGCAATTTCTGGTTTTGATGAAAAGAAAAGGTGTGCTAATGCGATGGAAACAGACACAGTGAGTGTCCATTTTAATCCGGTAATAACTAATAATTCTTTCGTTTTCTTTTTAATTTGTTTAAAGGCTTCTATATTCATTGATAGACCAGCAAAAAAAATAACAGCTCCTAACAGCAAGCTAGGCACCCATGAAGATACTTGCCAGTAAACTGGAGAAAAATAAGTGGCTATTGAAACCAATAGGATAAGAAAAGGCAATTTACTAGAGATAAACATAATCAACGACATGAATAGACACTTCCTTCCTTTTGTATTTGGTCAATAGAATTCATTATACGTGAAAAAATTTTAAAAATTCAGTTTTAAATTTAAAAAGGGAAATCTTTTTGAATCTGTTAAGCTATATAGGACATATACAGAAAATTCATAAAGTATTTAGGAGTTAGGGGAGATAGGCGATGTTCGACTTTGAAGCATTAAGTTCTCAAATTGTAGAGGAACTAACTTCGTTGATTGATAAACATGTAATTGTTACCGATAAAAACGGATTTATTATTGCAAGTACAGATGCTAATCGCTTGAATTCTTATCACGAGGGTGCTGCCATTTCGATGAGAAATCAGCAAGAGTTTCATTTGACTACTGAAATGAGTAATCAATTACGTGGAGTACGACCGGGTATTGTTATGCCAATTATTGTTTCGGGGACACCAATTGGAGTTCTCGGAATTACAGGCAAGCCGACTGAAGTAGAGAAATATGCGAAGCTCGTAAGAAAAGTTGTAGAGCTTTTCATTACGGATTCTATTTCAAGAGAAGAGAAAGAGCGGGGCATTCGAGAAATTGAATTCTTTTTCTTTGATTTGGTAACGACAAATTCACCTAAAGAGGTTATTGAAGATCGTGCACGAATGATTAATATTGACAGTTCTCTGTATCGCCGAGTTGCGGTAATCCAAACATACCAGCAACTTGAAGTTACAGATGTAGAAGGTCTATTGAAAATCCAGACAATCCATCCAGAATTGAAGATTATTCGCTGGGGGATGGAAAAATTGGTCCTGTTAATGCCAGATATTAAAAAAGAAAAAATGATAGAGGGATTAAATAGTTTATCAATAAAAATTCAAAAAAAAATACGACAAAAATTACCGATTGGCATAGGCAACTTTAATAGCTTTGAGCATTTAAAAGAATCATTCAGTCAAGCGGAAACTGCACTTTTAGTATCTGAAAGACAAGAAAAAATAGTGTTTGAGGAAGATCTAAAGTTAGAATTGCTTTATTACTCGATCCGGGAAGAAGTTCAAGAGGAGTTTTTAAAGCGCACAATCGAACCACTGCTGAAAGAAGATGAGTTAATGCTGAGTTTGGAAACATGGCTTCAACGAAAGAATTCTCTTCAAGATGTAGCGGACGAACTGCACATTCATAAAAATACGTTGATTTATAGATTGAACAAAATACAAGCAATATTAAAGTTAAATTTGAATGACATGAATGATTTAGTAATTGTTTATACAGCGATTCGCCTTTATAGAAAAAAATGACTCTCTGACTTTTAGTCAGGGAGTCATTTGGTTTTTTGTACAAAAAATATGACGGATTTGTGTCTAACTTTGGTTGAAAGGACATAGAAGAAAGAACAGTTAGAATATTATAATTATAAAAAGAGATGAGATGAAAGTGGTGAGAAACGTGGGGCTTGAGATGAAGAACTCTTTCCTATCGATAGTTGGAGTAGAAAACGTAAAATATTCGCAAGCTCATATGCTTGCCTATTCCTACGACGCAACGGCAAATTTCCAAGCGATGCCCGACTTGGTGTTATCGCCTAGAAGTACACAAGAGATTGTAGAAATTGTGAAGATTTGTGCAAAAGAACAAATTCCGATTGTACCAAGAGGATCGGGAACAAACTTAGCTGCAGGCACTGTTCCCACTCAAGGTGGTATCGTGCTGTTGTTTAATAATATGAGTGAAATTTTAGAACTAGACAAAGAAAATTTAACAGTTACTGTACAGCCAGGCGTCATTACGCAAGATTTAAGTAATTATGTCGAAAGCAACGGATTGTTCTATCCTCCTGATCCAAGTTCGATGAAGATTTCTACAATCGGTGGCAATGTTAGTGAAAATTCAGGTGGACTAAGAGGACTAAAATACGGTGTAACGAAAGACTATGTGAAAGCGCTTACTGTTGTTACACCCGCTGGAGAAGTAATGAAACTCGGAGGGAAACTTGCGAAAGACGTGGCAGGCTACGACTTGTTATCTTTGCTAGTAGGTTCTGAAGGAACTCTCGGAGTCATTACAGAAATTACGTTAAAGCTAATTCCGCTACCTATCGCTAAGAAAACAGGAATTGCTTATTTCAACTCATTAGAGGACGCTGCAGAAACAGTATCAGCCATTATCGCAAATCGGATTATTCCAGTGACGCTTGAATTTATGGACAAAGGGACAATCGGTGCTGTGGAAGATTTTATGAAGATCGGTCTACCACGTGAAGCTGAGGCCATGCTATTGATGGAGCAAGATGGGAACGATAAGCAAGTAGATGAAGATATTCAAAAAATGATTGCCATAGCAAAAGAGAACGGAGCAACTTCCGCAATTTTAGCAGCTTCAGAAGAAGAGTCAGATATTTTGAAAACAGGAAGAAGAGCTGCACTTTCTGCTTTATCTCGAAAACGCCCTACTACTATCTTAGAAGATGCAACAGTCCCACGCTCTGAAATCGCGAAAATGGTTAAAGCGATACAAGAAATTGCACTAAAGCATGATTTGCAGATTAGTACATTTGGTCATGCTGGTGATGGCAATCTGCACCCAACTTGCTTAACGGATGTCCGAGATCAAGAAGAAATGGCAAGAGTTGAAAAGGCGTTAGAAGAAATATTTCAAGTAGCGATTGAGTTAGGCGGAACAATAACAGGTGAGCATGGCGTTGGAGAAATGAAAGCGCCTTATCTTGAATGGAAGCTTGGAACTGTTGGCATGAACTTGATGCGAACGATTAAACAGTCAATCGATCCGCAAAACATTATGAACCCAGGTAAGATTTTTGCAAAAGAAACAAAGAAAAGGCTGGTGATTCATGGTGGTAACTGAATTGCAGCAGCGGATGCAAGAATCGTTTAAGGACAATGTCGATGAAGAGTATTTGATGGACTGCATGCGCTGCGGCTTTTGCTTACCAGCCTGTCCAACATACTTAGTAACAAACAAAGATGAAATTCACTCGCCACGTGGTCGTATCGCCTTAATGAAAGGGATGCGAGACGGTGATGTGGTATGGGACGGTTCGGTAGAAGAGTCATTTGACATGTGTCTTGGATGTCGAGCTTGTGAGCCTGCTTGTCCTGCGGGAGTTCAATATGGCGTGTTACTTGAAGAAACTCGCGTTGCGATTGAACAAGTAAAGACCAAATCAGTCGTAGAAAAAGCTGTTCGAAAATCCACTTTTGATGGCGTATTCGCAGATCAAAAGAAAATGGCAGGAGCGGTAAAGCTTGTTCAGTTTTACCAAAAAAGCGGCTTACAAACCGTGACACGTAAAATTGGGTTTTTAAATCTATTTCCACCATTTATGAAAGAAATGGAAGCTGTACTTCCAGCAATTGAATCGAAGAAAAAAAGAGCAACCCCATCTGAACCAAAAACAACAACCGTTGCATTTTTTACAGGTTGTTTGATGGATACCCTTTTTCAAGAAACCAACCGTAAGACCATTGAATTACTTGAATCACTCGGAGTAGATGTAATGATTCCAAAAGAACAACAATGTTGCGGGGCTTTGCATGGTCATAGCGGAGAGTTGGAAAAAGGGCTGCGCAATGCTAGGACGAATGTTGATGCATTCGATTCGGACAGCTTCGACTTTATCGTCAATAATGCAGGTGGCTGTGGTGCTTTCTTAAGTGAATATGAAAAACACCTGCAATCTGATACAGCATATGCTGAAAAAACAACTCGATTTTCAAGAAAGATGATTGATATTTCGTCGTTATTAGTAAAACTTGGCTTGAATGAGCGTCTAAAAGAAATTCAAGTAGAAAGCAAAGCGATTGTAACTTATCAAGATTCTTGTCATTTACGCAATGTAAACAAAGTGTTTTTAGAGCCACGTACTCTTTTACAAGATGCACCTGGCTTTGAATATAAAGAATTGATCGACGCTGGGAGCTGTTGTGGATCTGCAGGTATATATAATATTCTGCAGCCTGAAATGGCAAAGAAAATACTCGACTTAAAAATGAAAGGAGTGAAAGAGTTGCAACCCGCCAAGGTTGTGACATCCAATCCAGGGTGTTTGATGCAAATGCAAGTAGGTATTCAGCGTGAAGGATTAGAAAAAGAGATGCAGGCAGTGCACATTGTTGATTTTTTGTATGATGCGATTTACAAAAACCAAAATTAGGGGTGGAGAGAATGTTGAAGAAAAAAATGAGTATGGCGGTACTTGGGTTATCAGCAGTTTTAGTATTAGGAGCATGCGGTTCAAACGAAGCTGAAAGTAGTGAAGGTTCGGAAGCAAAAGATTATGACTTAAAAATGTCGGTAACGGTTTCAGATTCTTCAACTTGGTATGAAGCAGCTGAAAAACTCAAAGAAGATCTTGCTAAAGAATCAGATGGACGCATTAACCTAGAATTATTCGCAAATGAGCAATTATCGGGTGGAGATTCAGGTAAAGCGGTAGAAAGTTTAGCAAAAGGTTCAATTGATCTGACTTTTAACTCTACAATTATTTATTCTATTTTGGATGATCGTTTCGGTGTAGCTAGTGCGCCGTTCCTATTCAATAATACGGATGAAGTTGATCCTGTATTTGCTGGAGAAGGCGGAGAAATGTTTAAGGAAATTTTAGCTGAAAAAGGCGTTCAGGCACTTGGCTACGGTGAAAATGGTTTCCGTCAATTGACAAATAGTAAATTGGAAATCAAGAACCCTGAAGATTTAAAAGGCTTAAAAATCCGTATTCCTGGCATCACAATGTATACAGACCTTTACCGCGAGTTAGGAACAGATCCACAGACGATGACCTTCTCTGAAGTATTTACAGCGCTGCAGCAAGGAACAATCGATGGACAGGAAAATCCGATTGATGTTATTTCATCTTCTAAATTACAAGAAGTTCAAGATTATATGACACTTTGGAATTACTCATATGATCCACTCGTGCTTGGGATGAACAAAGAACTTTATGACTCCATGAGTGATGAAGACAAAGAATTATTTGATCGTCTAGGTAAGGAAGCCGCAGCTTACCAAGTTGAAATTGCACGTGAAAAAGAAACGACTCAAATTGCAGATCTAGAAGCTGCAGGTATGCAAATTTACACGCCAACTGAAGAAGAAATTGCTCAATTTAAAGAAGCTTCAAATCCGATTTACGATAAATACACGGATATCTGGGGTGCAGATTTACTAAAAGCATTCCAAGGAGAGTAAAACATAACTCAATATAACAGGGGAAACTTTTACTAGAAAGTCATTGGGTTTAATGTATTTATAATAGTTACAGGGCTTCTTCGAATTCAGATGAAGGAGCCCTGTCACCTGTTATAAAGTCAGGATACGGGGAGGGTACTGTATTGAAAATTTTAAATTATTTTGAAGAAGTTATTTTATTTCTGGCTTTCTTAACAATGACCATTATTGCATTTTCAAATATTGTGGCACGAAACATGGCTAGCTTATCGCTTTCATTTACTGAAGAAATTACGATTAATCTTTTTGTGCTACTTACATTTGTAGGAACAGCAGTCGGTGTCCGTCGCTATGGACATCTTGGATTTACGTTGATTTTTGATCATATGAATCCGCTTTTCAGAAAAGTCTTTATTGTCTTTTCAACTTTGATGAGTTTAATCTTGTTTGGTGTTTTGCTTTGGTACGGCCTTCAAATGGTCATGTTCCAAATGGATATGGGTCAGAAAACGCCCTCTTTAGGTTGGCCACAATGGATCTTATCTTCTGCACTCCCAATTGGTGCTTTCCTTTGCGTCATAAGAACCATTCAAGTGGGCATTGAAGAGTTGAAATTAGAAAAGCATTCGGTGAATAAAGGAGATGAGGCAGTATGATTGCTTTGGTGTTATTTGGATTATTCTTCTTATTGGTCTTCTTGCGTGTTCCGATTGCGATTTCACTTGGTGTTTCTTCTATTATTGTGCTCGTCTCATCAAGTGGCATTTTTGGCTTAGAGATGGTCACAGATATTATGTACACGAGTGTCGCGAAATTCACATTACTAGCTATACCATTCTTCATATTAGCAGGGGTCATTATGGAGCATGTAGGAATCTCTAAACGACTGATTGATTTTGCGCAGACATTAGTTGGCCACCGTAAAAGTGGAATTGTGTTAGTTACAGTTATTGTCGCTGTTTTCTTTGCTGCTATATCTGGCTCCGGTCCGGCTACTGTTGCAGCAATTGGAGGTATCCTGATTCCCGCAATGATCAAGAACGGCTACAAAAAAGAAACTGCCGGAGCCTTAGTTGCGAGTTCGGGAGCGATCGGAATTGTTATTCCACCAAGTATTGCGTTCATCGTATTCGCAGTTGTAGCAGGAGATCAAATTCCTGTAACGATCAATCGATTATTTATGGCTGGTGTTGTTCCAGGGATTTTAATGGGAGTTGCTTTTGTTATTGCCGCGCTTGTCGTACGTTCACGACAAGAAAAACGTGGAGAATTCATTTTGCCAGAAGGTGTAGAAATTAGAAAAGCTACAGGGAAAGAACGGTGGGATGCTTTTGTTGGTGCATTTCCTGGCCTGATGATTCCTGTTATTATTTTAGGCGGTATTTATGGCGGATTCTTCACCCCCACTGAAGCTGCAGTTGTAGCGGTCGTTTATGGCTTACTTGTTGGAATGGTCGTCAACCGAAAAGATACATTCAAGAAAATGTATCGAATTTTTATCGAAGCAGCCGTACAGACAGCGGTCGTTATGATCATTGTTAGTGCTGCATCGGTCTTTGCGTATATTGTGACTACTGAACAAATTGCGCGCGATATTTCAGATGGCATTATGGGCTTGACAAGTAATCCAATTCTTATTTTATTGTTAATCAACGTCTTGCTACTAATTGCCGGTGCGTTTATCGATGCTATTTCAGCTTATTATATTTTTGTTCCAATTTTATTGCCAATCATTATCTTTTTAGAAGTAGATCCAGCCGTATTCGGCGTCATCATGACCGTCAACTTAGCAATTGGATTATTTACACCTCCTGTTGGTTTGAATCTATACGTTGCTGCTGGGATTTCTGGGACCAATATCGTCGAAATTTCACGAGGAGTTGTACCATTTATCGTTGCGGCAATTGTTGTACTGATGTTAGTTACATATATTCCGCAAATTTCTACATTTTTACCTGACTTACTAAATGTAAAATAAGGGGATGAATAAGTTGAGAATGCAAAATGAAGTAGCGATTATAACAGGCGCGGCAAGTGGAATTGGACAAGAAGTAGCGATTCAAATGGCAAAAGAAGGTGCCCGTGTCGTTTTGGTGGATTTGAATTCATGTGACAAGACAATTGCGTTATTGGGTGAAGCTGAGTATTTGGAATGTCTAGGAGATATTAGAGAACCAGAGTTTGTCAAAGCTGTCATCAATCGGACGATTGAAAAATACCACGAAATCCATGTGCTAGTAAATAATGCAGGTACGTGTAGTCGCTTAAATTTGGAAGATATGACAATTGAGATGTGGGACAGAGATTTAGATACCAATCTAAAAGCGACCTTCTTATTTACACAAGCAGTTGTTTATCCACATATGAAAGAAGGTGGATATGGGCGAATCGTCAATATTAGCTCAGTATCAGGAATCAACGGTGGTGTAGTATCTGGTGGTGAAAAAAATGGTCGTTCAGGACCTGCATATTCAGCGTCAAAAGGTGGCGTTATTGCTTTAACCAAATGGGTAGCAAAAGAGGTGGGTAAATACGGCATTACCTGTAACTCAGTTGCTCCTGGTGCCACGTTAACTGGTATTACAGCTGGTGTGCCATATGACACGAGTCAACAAGTAATCGATCGCATGGGCGAATCACGAGATATTGCGAATGCAGTCATGTACTTTGCTACAAAAGAAGCCAGCTATACAACTTCTCAAGTGCTTAAAGTTGATGGAGGGATTAGCATTGGATAATCTTCGCATCCAAGCTGTCTTCGATGAAGCATCTCATCGAATTGCAGGTCGATTAATGAAAGATGTCGATTTGTTTGAAGGGATTAAGGAAGTATGTCGTTATTATGATGTGGAGTCCGCCCATTTTCAATGTTTTGGATCACTGCAATATGCAACATTTGTCCAAATGGAGCGTGGCGATGAAGAAGGCTCTGTTCGTTACTCAGAGAAAATTCGCTCCACGTCTCCAGTTGAATTATTGTCTGGATCTGGCTTTATAGGATATGGAGAAGATAGAGAGCTCGATATTCATTTTCATGGCATGATGATTGACTGCGATCGCCAAATTAATGGTGGCCATTTCTTGAATGGGGAAAACCCGGTAGCGGTCACGATCGAATATGTAATTTTTCCGATTAACGGAGTTGGTATGCAACGTGGAGTTGATCCTCACTGGGGTTTGCCCGTATTTCAATTTTCAAAAAGGAGTGGCTCATAAATGGAAACTTTAGGACAGTTAGCAGTCAGGTCAGCACATGCTTATCCGAACAAAATCGCAGTAAAAGATGATAAACGTTCATTCACCTATAAAGAGTTTTTAGCTCGTGCCAATGCGTTGGCCGCATTTTTTCATGCATCAGGTTTTAGAAAAGGTGATCGTATCGGAATTTTGATGTCGAATCGACTTGAACATATTGAGTTGGATGTAGCTGTAGCACTAACAGGACTCGTTAAAGTCCCTCTGAATTATCGTCTTCATCCAAAAGAGCATAAGTATATGATTGATGATTCACAGTTGAGTTTGTTGATTGGAGAAAAAAATCTACTCGATACAGTCGATAAAACTGTGCCCTTTTTATACATGAATCGTGACTTTGAAGAAACAATTTCGCAGTTTACTGGACAGTCATTTGTTGAAAAAGTAGATGAAGACGATTTGTTCGCCATTATGTATACATCTGGAACTACGGGGAATCCAAAAGGCGTCATGTTGTCGCATCGCAATATCATTGCTGGGGCACTGTCGTTATCTCAAGTATGCGAAGTCGACTATAACGATATTATTGGTCACGTCGCGCCTTTGACACACGGGGCTAACTTTTTGAGTCACGTCGCTTGGCTGTTTGGTTTGACACAAGTCGTTTATAACAAATTCGAACCAGAAGAATTCTTAGACGTTCTAGTAGAAGATAATATTTCAGTTCTATTTTTAGTTCCGACAATGGTCAACTTGATGATTCAGCATCCTAAGTTTGACGCCTCAAAATTAGCGACAGTCAAATCAATCAATATGGCAGGTTCTCCAATTGCTGCTAGTAAACTACAAGAAGCGTTAGATAAAGCGGGCAATATCTTCGTAGAAACGTATGGACAAGTAGAAGCTCCGATGTGTATCACAATGATGCCACGCAATGAAATCCATGAACATTTGGATTCTTGTGGAAGAATTGGTGTGTTTGTTGATGTAAAAATAGTGGATGACGAAGGCAACGAAGTTCCGTACGGCGAAGTCGGTGAGATTATTGCAAAAGGTTCGCTTGTCATGCAAGGCTACTGGAATAATGAGAAGGCGACCAATGAAACGTTAAAAGATGGATGGTTGCATACGGGGGATTTAGGCAAGCGAGATGAATTTGGCTATGTCTATATTGTAGATCGCAAAAAAGACGTTATTATCTCGGGTGGCGTGAATATTTATCCGCGTGAAGTAGAAGAAGTTTTGAACTTGCATAAAGGTGTTAAAGAGACATGCGTCATTGGAATACCCGATGATAAATGGGGAGAAAGCGTCATCGCTTTTGTTGTACCAAATGGAAGAGAAGAAGTCACAGTTGATCAGCTGATTGTGCTGTGTAAAGAAAATTTAGCTAGTTTCAAAAAGCCAAAAGAAGTATTTATTGTGGACGAATTACCGAAAAGTTCGTATGGAAAAATATTGAAACGTGAAATGAAAACTCAACATGAGGAGGTGAGCAAATGACGAATGTTTATATTCATGGAATCGGGATGACGAAATTCGGGAAATCAGCGTCTTCGCTGAAAGAATTATTAGTAGAAGCGAGTGCTGAAGCGTTAATTGATGCAGGGAGACCAAAGATAGATGCTATATTCGTAGGTAACTTTATGGGGGGGAGCATTGCCAACCAAGAAATCTTAGGAGCAATCGTTGCAAATGAACTAGGGCTTGGTTATATTCCTTCAACTAAAGTCGAAGGAGCTTGTGCATCAGGCGGTATTGCTTTCCGTCAAGGATTGCTAGGTATTATGAGCGGCGAATACGATACAGTTTTAGTAGCGGGTGTTGAAAAGATGAAACATGCTTCTACACCAGACGTCACGCAGGCGATTAATGCGGCAATGGATACAACGACAACTGAAAAGCATGCTGGATTAACGTTTCCGGGATTTTTCGGCGTGCTAGCAAACCGTTATTTTTACGAAACAGGTGCAACCAAAGAACATTTGGCACAAGTGGCGTTGAAAAATCGTCAAAATGCTGTGAATAATCCGTTAGCGCAATTTTTAAAACCAACTTCAATAGAAGAAATTATGGGGGCACGAATGATTACAGATCCACTTGGCTTGTTTGATTGCTCGCCAATGACAGACGGAGCTTCGGCAATTGTCATTTCACGTAAAAAATCTCCAATCTATGTGAGAGCATCGTCACAAGTTTCAGGACCTACAAAAATGCAGGATGTCAGTAATTTACTATCGCTGCCAGCAATCGGTGAATCTGGACGTATTGCTTATGAAAAAGCAGGTGTCAGCCCAGGAGATATCGATGTGATAGAAATTCACGATTGTTTCTCAATGACCGAAATCATTGCAACAGAAGAACTTGGATTTTTTAACCGCTTGGAAGGATGGAAAGCTATCGAAGAAGGGCGTACAAAAGTGACTGGCGATAAGCCGGTAAATACAAGTGGGGGCTTATTGTCCAGAGGTCATCCAATAGGCGCAACAGGTATCGCGCAGATTTATCAACTTGTACGTCAATTGCGTGGAACTGCGGCTAATCAACTAGATAGAACATCTCGTCTCGCATTGGCACAAAATTTGGGTGGAACAGGTTCTTACTCAACTGTCCATATTTTAGAAAGGGTGTAATGCATGAAAATTTACTCTTGTTGCGGCACTGAATCTATTACAAAAAAATATTTCTGTTCAGAATGTGGTGGATCTACATTCGAAGAAAAAGAAGTATCTGACGCAGGAACCGTCTATAGCTACACCAAAATTCACATCGCACCTGCTGAATTCGCAGATATTGCACCTTATAATGTAGTATTAGTTGCTTTAGATGAAGCCAATGCTAAAGTGACAACGCGTATCGAAAAAGACGTAGAGATCGGGGACAAAGTAAGTTTGGACCGAATTGAAAATGAAGCCTATATTTATAAGCGAATTTCATAAAAATGCAAAAACCTTCCAGTAGGACACATTGTGCCTACTGGAAGGTTTTTGCATTTAGTTAAACTCTCAAAAACCCTCTAAATCCTCTTGCTCCGTAATACGAGTCCGCACCGTTATGGTACAAAAAGACTTGTCCATAGCGGAAATCACAGAACAGAGCGCCGCCGAGATCGCGGATTTCTTTAGGTGTCAGAACCCAGCTTGATGTTTTCAAATCAAAGCTACCGTGTTTTTGCAATACCCGGTATTGATCTTCAGACAGCAGTTCAATACCCATAGCAGTAGCCATTGACAGAGCATTGTTGTCAGGTTTGTTTTTCTTTCTAGCATCCAATGCCTTTTGATCATAGCAAATACTTCGGCGACCACTCGGGCTTTCTGGTGAACAGTCGTAAAAGACATAATTGCTTGTTGTCTCATCAAACTCTAGGACGTCTGGTTCTCCGCCAGTTCGCTCCATTTCGTGTAGTGACCAAAGCTTGTCAGGCTGGGTTTCCAGCTTTTTCTGGATTTCGTCCCACTGCATCCACTCGTGACGCTGGATATTTTCTTCGAAACGGATTTTCAGCGTACCGAGTAGTTCTTCTCGCTGTTCAGCTGTTAATGCATTTTTCTTAGCCATGCGCTTTCCTCCTGTCGTTCTCGACGTTCTACAAACTGACTTTTATTAAATTATGCACGGTTTTGAATAGCTAAGCAACTGGCACTCTTATGTAAGGAGAGAAAAGAGGGGTTACAATATTTCTTTGTAAGAGTTGTAGCTCTGTCACTAATATCCATTCAAATCCCATTGACTTTTCATTGATAACGATTATCATTATTAATTAGAAACAAAAGATGAAAGAGGGATATACATGAAAAAAGCTCCGTTTTTACTATCTTCCATATTAATAAGTGCTGCATTAGCAGGATGTGCAGAAAAAGAAGCGAGTTCACAGCCTGAAGTAGCTGCAGAAACGATCGACTTACAAAATGAAGTAGATGCTTATAAACAATTTGCGATTGAGCAAATGAACCAATTTGTAGTAGAAACAGAAAAATTTACAGAAGCTGTGAAAAGCGGGGATATTGAAACTGCGAAAGCGATTTATCCACAAGCACGTATGTATTTCGAGCGATCGGAACCAATTGCAGAAAGTTTTGGCGATTTAGATCCTCGTATTGATGCTCGACTTGCAGATATCGAAGAGGCCGGTCAAGGTGAAGAAGACTGGTCAGGTTACCACAAAATTGAGTACGGCCTATGGGTAGAAAATACAACAGAAGGTTATGAAGAAGTAGCGGATCAATTATTGGTCGATACGAAAGAACTTCGTGCTCGAGTTGAAACGGTAGAAGTGACGCCAGACTTGATGATGACAGGCGCAGTCGATTTGTTGAATGAAGTATCTACTTCGAAAATTACTGGAGAAGAAGAAATATTCTCTCATACAGACTTATATGACTTTCAAGCAAATGTCGAAGGTGCAGAAAAGATTTTCCACATTTTAGAACCTGAAATCGAAAAGAAAGATGCGGCACTTACGGAAGACTTGCAAGCGAAATTCGATGCTTTATATGAGCTATTAGACAAACACGCAACGGGTGAAGATGGTTTTGTTTCTTACGAGGAATTGACTTCTGAAGACACGAAACAATTAGCAGAAGCAGTAAACCAGTTAGGCGAACCACTTAGTCGGATGGGTATCATAATGGAGTGAATGTAATGACTGAAAAAGACGAAAAATGGTTGGAGAAGAAAATTTCAAGACGCCATATGCTGAAAATCACAGGAGCAAGTGCAGCAGGAGCTGCTGTGCTTGCTTCTGGAATGGGTGGCGTGGCAAAAGCTTTTGGCTTTGACATTCTTGATGACGATCAAACGGCTGAAAACAAAGTTTTGTTTTACGGAAAACATCAGTCAGGCATAACAACTGATACCACCACGCACATTTACTTTGCTTCGTTGAATGTATTGGTGGAGTCACAAAGTGAGTTACAGGACTTGTTTAAGATGTGGACTCCTCTGGCCGTACGTTTAATGAACGGAGAACGATTGGAAGAAAGTTCTCAAGGGGTATTTACGCCACCGAAAGACACCGGTGAATCAGCGGGGTTAGATGCTGCTAACTTAACCGTTACGTTTGGCGTTGGCCCATCGTTATTCGACAACAACAAGCTTGGTCTTGGATCTAAGAGACCAACTGAATTGACTGAGCTGCCTCATTTTTCTAAAGACCAAATTGACGATAAATTTGCAGGCGGAGATATTTGTATACAAGCATGCGCTGATGATCCACAAGTCGCGTTTCATGCCGTCCGTAATTTAGTGCGTGCTGCTACAGGAAAAGTGACATTAAAATGGACACAGACAGGATTTACATCGACACCTAAAGTAAAAGATAAAAAAGAAACGCCCCGAAATTTATTTGCCTTTAAAGATGGAACCGTCAACCCAAGTCCGAAAAGCGCTGCTGATATGAAGGAAGTTGTATGGGTGCAACCTAATGAATCAACAGGCTGGATGACTAACGGAACTTATTTAGTCGTCCGCAAAATTCAGATGCATTTAGAGACATGGGATCGAACTTCATTGCAAGGACAAGAAGCAACTTTTGGAAGACATCGTGACAGCGGCGCTCCAATTGGTAAAAAGAAAGAATTTGACGAAGTCGATTTAAATGCGAAAGATGCTAGTGGCAATCCGCATATTCCGGCCGACTCACATATGGCACTTGCGCGAAAAGTGAAAGATCGGATTTTGAGAAGAGGCTTTTCTTATTCCAGTGGATTGATCGATGAAACAGGCGCATATGATGCAGGCTTATTATTCATTTCGTTTCAGAAAAATCCAAAGCAGTTTATCAATATTCAAAATGCATTAGGACGTGCGGATAAACTGAATGAATATATTACCCATCGAGGTAGCGGTATTTTCGCTTGCTTCCCTGGTATACAAAAAGGGAGCTATATTGGTGAGAAACTTTTTAACGTACTTTAAAATTCTTCTACTAGCGATTGTATTACTATTGGTTCCGGCTCATAATCATGCTTCTGCCGAACAATCTTTTGGTCTTTTCTATGTTTCGATTACCGACGCGATTATGAGCACTCAAAATGATGATGATGTAAAAGCTGTTGAAGCCATTGAAGATTTTCAAAAAGAATGGCAACAGCTAAGTGTTACGGAAGGGGAGGAATCCCAAGCAGTAACGAACTCGCTTGAAAAAGCTTTGGTTGCAACAACCAGTGAAGAGCGATTAACTGCATTAACCGGACTATCAAAAGCACTGACTGCCTACGAAAAAGCTGAAAACCCCGTTGACGAAAAAGCGGGACGAGAGGATTTTTTGCAAGCAATAGAGCCATTTGTCGTTGACTTAAAAACAGCAGTCGATTCTGGAAACACACAAGAAATTCAAGATGCGTATTCAGTTTTTCTGGGGGGTTGGTCGAAAAATGAGCGAGTTGTTCAAGAGCAGAGCATTGCAGCCTATGGGCAAGTAGAAACACAAATGTCCTTTATGCGGATTTCTTTAGCTGAAGATAATCTTGATGTTGCGGCATTTAGTGAGCAGGTTGAAGCACTTGATCAAACGATTCAAAATTTTGCTGCTGGAAAAATAAAAGAATCAACTGCAACGACTACTTATTCTTTAGCAACTTTGATTGGCTTGTTAGAAAAAAGTGAAGCTTCTATTGAAGAAAAAGAGTTTGACCAAGCTGCAGAGGCGTTGAAGAAATTCATCACAATTTGGCCAAGTGTCGAAGGCGAAATTCGCACAAAAAACGCCGGCTTGTACAGCGAAATTGAAGCGGAACTCCCTCTTCTTGTGAGTGATTTGACCCGTGACGAAGTACAAGTTTCTGCAGTTGTTGAGAAGATTGCTTCTTTAAAACAACAAATCAATTTTATCCAACAAGATACGGAATACAGTTTTTGGGACTCTGCCTTGATCTTGTTACGTGAAGGATTAGAAGCGTTGCTCATTATTTCTGCGTTGATTGCGTTCTTGAAAAAAGCGGGTCAGCAACATATGCAGCATTATGTCTATATCGGAGCGGCAGCGGGCATTGCGGTGAGTATCCTTGCTGCAGTATTGATGTCTACGCTGCTTCAGTCCGGAACCATTGATGCCAGTCGCGAAGTGATGGAAGGCTATATCGGCCTACTCGCGGCAGCGATGATGCTAGGTGTTGGTGTATGGCTTCACAGGAAATCGACTGTCACTGCATGGAATCAATACATTGCAAAACAAATGAACCAAGCGTTATCCACACAAAGCGTTTTGGCCATGACGGTCTTGAGTTTTTTGACGGTATTTAGAGAAGGGGCAGAAACGGTCGTGTTTTATATGGGCATTGCACCGAAAATGTCGACCTTCGATTTTAGTTTGGGAATCGTCCTTGCGCTACTGATACTAGTAGCAGCAGCTTTCTTTTTTGCAAAAGCCAGTAAAAAGATCCCGATGCACTTATTTTTTGGTGTAGCAACTGTCTTCATTTACCTGTTAGCATTTAAAATTATTGGCGCGAGTATTCATACCTTGCAATTAACCAATGTGTTGCCAACTCATATTCTTGCTGATTTGCCTGTCATTAACGTCATCGGATTTTATCCATCTGTAGAAACGCTGAGCGGTCAGTTGGTATTGGTCATACTGATTGTAGCGACCATACTTTATAAAAAGAACGCAGCTAAAACTAGCAATGTAGCAGTAGAAGGGTGATTACACCCACGAAATTCCTCTAAGGAAGTTCGTGGGTTTTTTTGTGCTTGAAAAGATGATTTTACGCAAAGTAAACTGATCCATGCAGGACATTTTACTGAATTTAGCGAAAGATACTAACTAGAAAACGAACTAGAGGAGGGGCTTTATGTTCACTGATGTTCAAGATGTACTTCAAAACTACCGGGATGCTGTTTACGAGCAAGATGTAGAGAAATTCCTTTTAAGCTATGCACCAAATGTTCATGTTTTTGATTGCTGGGAAGAGTGGGAATACCATGGAATAGAGCAGTGGAGTACGATGGTGACAGAATGGTTTCGTAGATTGGCTGAAGAAGAGATGAAGCTTGGGGTAGAAATTCACAAAGAAGTAGGAAAAGAAAATGCAGAAATGGCTTATGTTCATGGCTCTGTTAGCTTTGCAGCTTTAGACCAGACAGGTAAGGAATTGAGAAAGATGAGCAATCGGTTTACTTTTGTTATGGAAAAAATAGACGATTCTTGGCGTATTGTTCATGAACATTCGTCGCTGCCGATTGACATGGAAAGTGGGAAAGCGATTTTTGGATAATCTAAAAATAAAACCCCTGGCAGAAAAACGTGCTTTTCTGCCAGGGGTTTTTGCTTTCTATTCTTTTTCTGTTAAAAAGGTAATGATTAAGAACAGCAAGAATGCGAGCAACAACAAACTGCCACCTACAATGAATAAAATCATGACCAAGGTTTCATTCCAATTAAATGGGTTGATAGTGTATAGCCACATACCCCCAGTAAGCGTGAAAGCTCCAACCATTGCGAGCACACTGTGAATCGCTACTAATTTTTTGAAACGGATGGTATAGACGCGGTAAAAGATACCCCAAGCAAAAACGGACAACCACCCGACAAGCAAGATATGGGCGTGAATTGGGCGCAGGGAATAATCCATTTCACCGGCCATTTGCGAACCAAGAAAAGTGCCAAACAATCCGAAAATAGCTGAAAAGCGTATTAAACGAAGACTCCATGTTTTTTCCAAATTAAAACCTCCAAAAGATAGTTGAGTAAATCAAGCTGTACAAAGGGTGAAGCAAGTGATTTTCTTTGTCTAGTATACCAATGATTTATCTCAAGGGTTGGAAGCTTTGTGGAAATTCACTGTTTTGTCATAGTGTGAGTAGACGAATTTTAGAATGTTCACTAGTGTAAAAAGAGCATTGTTTACTAAAAAATGGTTGTTTTGAGTTCTATTAATAGCGGTGTACTAGTTTAAGTTTCTCAGGTTGTAGCCTTTTTAATCCAACTTATCACTAAGTTTTTCTTTGCTCATCCAAAATGCTGTTAGTAAGGCCAAAGCAGCTGGAACGGTAGCCCAAAAGAAAGTGCTAGCAATAGAAGAAGACAATGCAGCAATCAATTGGTCTGACACTTCAGCTGGAATATTGGCACGTCCTTCAGGAGATAGCAATGCACGAGGATCCCCGGAAAAACTAGCCGCTCCTGCACCAAAACTATCGGTTATGTTGCGTGTGAATAGCTGGCTTTGAACAATACCAAAAACTGTGATCCCGATCGTCATCCCGAATGTACGCAAGAAACTAACAGTAGAGGTTGCGGCACCTCGCTTGCGAACTGAAAATGGATGAATGGCCGCTGACGGAATGACCGAAAACGAAGCGCCGATTCCAAGACCAACTAGGATCATAAATACGACAACCCAAATTCTTGAAGTGTCGACGGACAAAGTGGCCAGTAACGCCATGCCAGCAGTTAGTAAAGCAAGTGTTGGAATGAGGAACGAGCGATACCGGAACTTGGTCATTAAAGCTCCTCCAATAGAAGCGCTAACGACGGAACCGACCATCATTGGTAATAAGACGAATCCTGCATTTGTTGCGTCGCCGCCTTGTACGCCTTGGATGTAGAACGGAATGTAAACAGAAGCAGTAATAAAAGCGGCTCCACTAAAAATGGAAATGAGACCACTTGTTGCAAATAAACGTTCTTTGAACATGCTGAAGTCTATAACCGGTTCATCAGCACGACGCTCTGCAATGATGAAGAGAACAGTTAATCCGATGAAACTCGCAAATAAGCCGAAGCTTTGTGGGGATACCCAAGCAAATTCTTTGCCGCCAAGTTCGACTGCGAACATCAATGACACGACAGCACCGACCAACGTAAAAGCACCGAGCCAGTCAATTTTTTGATTGGAATGCTCGAGTGATTCTTTATAGAAGAATGCGACCATGGCAAAAGCGATTAAGCCAAGTGGAATATTGATGTAGAAAACCCACGTCCAGTCAATGTATTCTGTTATATAAGCACCGAGTAACGGTCCAAAGACACTCGAAATACCGAAAACCGCGCCGAACATGCCACTCATTTTGCCACGGTCTTTTAACGGCACGACATCAAACATAATGGTAAATGCAATCGGCATTAAGGCACCGCCACCGACTCCTTGAATGGCTCGGAAAATAATTAATTCATTAATCGTATCGGCTGTACCGCAAAGAACGGAACCAATCATAAAGACGATCAATCCAAAAATGAAAAATCGTTTGCGTCCATACATATCGGATAATTTACCGAAAATCGGCATGCCGGCCATCTGTGCGACCAAATATGCAGAAGTTACCCAGACGAATTTGTCGACTCCACCGAGTTCACCGACAATGGACGGTAGGGCCGTTGTGACGATCGTATTGTCCATCGCAGCTACCAAAATCGCTAGTAGCAACCCCCCGATTACGACTTTCATATTGCTTTGTTTTGCAGTATTCATAATTCCCACCTGCCATTCTTTGTAAGTTATCTTAAAAGATATTCATAGCATAGTCCTCTAAAAGTAAAAAATCTATATACAAGTACTTGAATAGAAGTAGAAGGAGAGATTTTTAAGTTTTTCATTGAAGAATTGAACGTTTGTATAAATTCATAGTTCATTTGCGTTAGGTATATGACTTTTTAGTAAAAGGACTATTCGCATGTTCTACAGAATAGAGAATAATAGAGACAATCTAGTTTCTGAAAAAAGTCTTGTGTCAGTAACAATATTGAGTTTCAATAAGTGAAACGTTCGAAATAGCAAGGGGGAGAGTTATTGATGAACACACTTTTTATCGCTGGGCATGCAAGACTTCCGGCTGGAATGGCAGCTCAAAATATGTACGAAACGTTAACCATTACTGCAGAAATTGATAAGAAATATAGCGTGATTGTCGCAGCGAGTTGTACGCTGGCCACTACTCATGGACAAGAATTTGTTCATCAGTTACTAAGAGGACATAGCCTACAAGACGGCATTGAAAAACCGCTGGCTGATATCAAAGTCCATTACTTAGGAAAAGCTGGAAATGCGTTAGCTTCTGCTTTGAAAGATTTATATAAGCATTACGAAGGCTATCAAGAAAACTCGCGTTTATTTTGAATTGTTTGGGTGCCTGGCACCAAATCAATTGACGGCGCGTGATTAGTATCGAGCACACAGGGTAAACAACAAGTAAATCTTTGGAATCGGAGTGATCACAATGGCGAGAAAAGGGACAGCAGGAAAAACTCCTGAACAACAATCGGCTCCTTCACAATCGGTAATTGATAAAGCTGTCAAGAAAACAAAAGAAGCGTTCGACAGCGACAGTGAGGCGACTAATTACGAAGACGCTACAGATGAAATGGAGAAAGCGAAAGATTATTCTAAAGAGGCGCCCCATAAACGAAATGGAGAAAACCGGACTATTTAGTTAGTCTGGAGAAAGTGGTGAATAGTCAGATTAATCACTCTTTTCGATTTACAAACCCTGTGTTCTGTATTACAGTGATACTAAGAGTCGTGTTAAAACGTTACAGCGTTTATCTCGCACGATCTGTACGATACGAAAAAAATTATGCTGCCTAGTCTGCTGAAATTTCTTTTCAGGAGTTTCATACGTAGATAAAAGCCAGTCCATTCAGACAAGCAGTTTTGCTGTTGTCTTTTTTGGCTGGCTTTTTTGCATGGCAGTTGCAGGGAAAGGAGAGGTGAACGTGGCAGGAGCATTGGCAGGCATGAAGATACTCGATTTATCACGTGTTCTGGCTGGTCCTTATTGCACGATGATTTTAGGAGATCTTGGGGCAGAAGTAATCAAAGTGGAAGCGCCCGGTGGCAGCGATGAAACCCGTAAATGGGGTCCTCCTTTTCAAAAAGGGGTCAGTGCTTATTACCTGAGCGTCAATCGCAACAAAAAAGCCATTACTGTTGATTTGAAAACGGCAGAAGGTGTCGCTACTATTAAAAATCTTGTAGCAGAAAGTGACGTGATCGTTAGTAATTTCAAGACCGGTACGATGGAACGCTTGGGACTCGGTTATGAGACATTATCACTTATTAATCCAGCTATCGTATTCTGTTCGATCACGGGTTTTGGCGAAACAGGACCTAACCGACATTTACCAGGTTATGATTTCATTATCCAAGCGATGAGCGGACTTATGAGCATAACGGGTACGAACGAGTCAGGGCCTCAAAAATCAGGAGTTGCGATTGTCGACGTACTGACTGGATTGTACGCCTGCATTGGTATACAGGCGGCAGTGCTCGAGCGCGTTCACTCAGGAAAAGGACAAAAGCTAGATATCTCTTTGTATGATACAGCGGTTAGTGCGTTGGTGAACATCGGTAGCAATTATTTAATGGACGAACACATACCGACAGCTCTAGGCAATGCGCATGCCAACATCGTTCCTTATCAGACATTCCGAACAGCTGATGGAGAAATGGTTATTGCTGTTGGCACAGATCAGCAATTTCAGGCACTGTGTACGGTTTTAGGGAAACCCCAGTACGCAGTGGACGAACGTTACGACAGCAACCCGAAACGAGTAAAGAACCGTGACAGCCTTGTGCCATTATTGCAGGAAGCTTTGTTGACACAAAAAACAGTGTATTGGCAGGCTATATGCATAAAAAATAACATCCCAGCCGGACCCATTCAGACGATAGCGGAAATGATCCATGATCCACAGCTTCAAGCACGTGATATGTTCATTGAACAAAATCATCCGACAGCTGGAAAAATTAAATTGATAGGCAGTCCGCTAAAGTTGTCGCGGACACCGGTCAAAATGGAACGTCACCCGCCAAATGTAGGAGAACATAATGAAGAGATTTTAGGGCAATATTCTATTACGTAATTCACTTTATTAGTAAGGGGAGATTGACGATGAATTTTTCGTTCACAGAAGAACAAGACATGTTGCGCAGCACGACACGAAACTTTGTCGACAAAGAAATCATGCCATTTATTGAGGACTGGGACCGAGCAGGTAAATCAGATCCGGCGATTTATGAAAAATTGGCAAAGCTCGGATTGATGGGTGTCTGTATTCCCGAAGCATACGGGGGCAGTGGCATGGATTACAATTCGCTAGCAATCGTTTGCGAAGAACTTGAACGTGGAGACACGGCTTTCCGTACTGCCGTTTCTGTCCATACGGGATTAAATAGCTTAACCATTCTTCAATGGGGAACAGAACAACAAAAGCAGCAGTACTTAATCCCACAAGCAAAAGGGGAAAAGATGGGTGCTTTTGGATTGACGGAACCAGAAGCCGGATCGGATGTTGCAGCTATGAAATCGACTGCTGTGAAACAAGGCGATCATTACGTGTTAAACGGCCAGAAAACGTGGATTTCTTTATGTGATGTGGCAGATTATTTTCTCGTCTTTGCTTACACGGGCGACCAATCACAAAAGCATGGAGCGATTTCTGCCTTTATTGTTGAACGTACGTGGCCAGGTTTTTCCTCGAAGGCAATTAAAGGAAAACACGGCATACGAGCAGGAAATACAGGAGAACTGTTTTTTGAGGATGTTAAAGTACCGAAAGAAAATTTGTTAGGGCAAGAAGGCGAAGGATTTAAAATTGCGATGTCGGCACTAGATAACGGTCGATTTACGGTTGCCGCTGGAGCAGTTGGGCAAATCATGGCCTGTCTTGAGGCAAGTGTGAGTTATTGTCACGAGCGTCAGACATTCGGTAAAGAAATCGGTAGACATCAGTTGGTTCAACAAATGATTGCTAAAATGGAAGCAGGATTCCAGATGAGCCGTTTGCTCGTTTACCGTGCAGGTGAATTAAAAAATACAGGAAAACGCAATACACGTGAAACGTCTTTAGCAAAATGGCAGGCTTGTGATTTTGCCAATCAAGCAGCGGACGATGCTTTCCAAATACACGGAGCTTATGGTTATTCCGATGAATATCCAGTCAGCCGTTATTTGCGCAATTCCAAAGCACCTGTTATTTACGAAGGAACACGAGAAATTCATACAATCATGCAAGCAGAATATGCTTTAGGTTATAAAGAAGATAAGGCGTTGTCGAAAACTTTACCTGCTTGGGAGCATCAAGCCGATCCGACAACTAGCCGCTAAGAATTTGTTTTAAAGTTGGAAGCCCCTAAGCGAATGGCAGTCAAGTTTTGCGAGGGGGTTACCGGCTTTTTTCTTTTGATCAGGTTAGTTTAGTTTTAAAAAATAGAAAAGACTGAATTCTCTTTCGTTACAGATTAAATGAGTCGATTAATGCGTTATACTAGAATGGAGAAGTTTTTTCATCGCTATAGCTACAGTGAATATTGGAAGTAAAGAAAAACTATACAAAGAGGAGAATGATGATGGAAATTTTAAAACGCTTTAAAGATATTATGACGAGTAATATTAACGCTTTACTAGACAAAGCAGAAGATCCTGAGAAAATGATTGATCAGTATTTACGTGATTTGAACAGTGATTTAGGAAAAGTGAAATCGGAAACAGCCGCAATTATGGCAGCTGAAAAACGCGAACGTCGCGAACTGTCAGAGGTTGAACAAGAGATTGACGACATGCAGCGCTATGCCGTAAAAGCTTTAGAAGCAGGCAATGAAGACGATGCGCGGAAGTTTTTGCAACGAAAAGCAGAGCTTTCTGAAAGAGTAACAGACAAAGGAACAGCCGTTGAACTCGCAGCGGCCAATACACAACAAATGCGCCAAATGCATGACAAGTTAGAGTCGGACATTGGAGAACTTGAATCTCGCCGTTCAGAGCTAAAAGGCAAAGCTGCAGTTGCAAAGACACAAAAACGCATGAACGATTTTGCTTCTTCGGTAGACGGTGCAGGCGAGCGGATTTCTGCTTTTGATAAAATGGAGCAGAAGATCAACCAAGAACTTGACGAAGCTATTGCTATGACCGAACTCAACAAAGGATCGGAAACAGATATTAAAGATTTAGCTTCGAAATACGATGGCGACACATCTGTCGACGATGAATTGGAATCGCTAAAAGCAGGCATTAATGTAGACGATGAACTAGAAGCATTGAAAAGTCAGTTGGGCAAAAATGAATGATATGTGCAGTGTAAGAAGTTCCTTTAAGTTGAAAGGGGCGTAAAAGATGGTCATTCAGTATAAATGTCCGAACTGTGGTTCAGACATGGCGTTTGATAGTGAGTCAGGGCACCTGTCTTGTCCGAACTGTGGCAGACAGGACAACATTGAGACGTTTCCTGAAACCAATATCTTACGAAAATTTGATCCACAAGAAGCGAAAGAATATCACTGTGAAAACTGCGGCGCCGTTATTTTGACCGAAGCACAAACTACTGCGACACATTGCAGTTTTTGCGGAGCACCCGTGTTACTTGCAGACAGGTTAACAGGTGAATTGGCTCCGGCCAAAGTAATTCCTTTTACGATTAGCAAAGATGAAGCTGTCGCTGCATTTCGAAAATGGACGAATAATGGGCGATTGACACCAAGAGGTTTTACCAGTGGTGACCGCATTAAAAAAATGACCGGTATGTATGTGCCGTTCTGGCTGTACGACATTGATGGCACAGCGGATGTAGCGGCGCTTGCGACTAGAGTGCATAGCTATACGTCGGGCGATACGATCTACACAGAGACTGATTTTTATGACGTTCGTAGAGAAATAGATCTTAGCTATTTAAAAGTTCCAGCAGATGCCTCGGAAAAAATGGACGACGAATTGATGGATAAGCTGGAACCTTATAATTACGAAGAATTGAAAGATTTCAAGATGCCTTATTTGGCAGGCTTTCTTGCTGAAAAATACGATTATGACGAAGAAGCGCTGTACTCACGGATCGAGTCGAAGATCGTTCCTTATATCGATTCGTATATAGGCAGCACCATTTCAGGCTATTCGACTGTCAGCTATACCCATAAGCAAATTCTGACGAATAAGAAAAACGTCTACTATACGTTGTTTCCTGTGTGGATGGTTTATTATGATTTCGACAATAAGGAACATACTTTTGCGATGAACGGTCAAACCGGTAAGGTAGTCGGTAAACCGCCAATTAGTGGATTTAAAGTTGCAGCTTGGTTTACCGGTATTGCGGCTTCCGTTTTTGCAGTAATGAAAGTGGTTGCGTTCGCTGTAGGAGGTGTTCTATGGTGAAGGCTTTTCAAAGTACATGGCTTAAAACTCTTTGCTTATTGCTAATACTGATGACTATAACTGGAGTCACTGCATTTGCTGCAGTGGATCAACATGTTTACGATAACGCTAATTTGCTTAGTGAATCAGAAATCGCAGAATTAGAAACTGTTGCAACAAAATACAGCGATGAGCAAGATACAGACTTCCTGTTCTTAACTTTGGCAGATGAAAAATCGTTGTCGATTATGGAGGACATGGGTGATTTTTATGATGCATGGTCTGTAGAAAACAATCAAAAAAATGCGGTGCTGCTGACGATGAACATTGCCACGCGCGATGTTTACTTAGCGGGCTTTGGTACGGCAGAAACATCACTAGATAACAAGCGGGTCGATTTGGTACTAGATCGAATTGTTCCCGAAATGCAAAACGGCGACTATGCAGATGCTTTTCAGGAGACCGTCACTACATCAAGCCGCTATATGGAATATCGACCAGGTGTCAATCCGGAAAACATTCTTCTTAAAAGCTGGTTTCAGCTGCTAATTGCGCTGTTACTGGCGACAGGTGTTGTCGGATTCATGTTATACAATTCTGGTGGACGTGTAACAACGACTGCTAGTACTTATTTTGATGGGGATCATACAAAAGTGACCGGCACGCGTGACCAATTTCGCAACAAAACCGTTTCCCGCCGTAAAGTTCCGAAGGCTAACAGTGGAAGCGGCGGAGGCTTTGGTGGGGGCGGAAGTACGGGAGGCGGCGCTTCTTTCAGTGGAGGCGGTCGTAAATTTTAAAAACAGATGATAGAAAAGGAGGAGAAAAGAAGAATGGGTTTTTTTGGCAACCAATTTTCGGATGTAGTGGAATGGGAAGAATTCAGGGAAGATCAGATTTTCTGGAAGTGGACGAATAATGAAGTGAAAAAAGGGAGTAAGTTAATTATTCGTCCAGGTCAGGATGCCGTCTTTATGAATAATGGCAAAATCGAAGGGATTTTTGAAGAGGAAGGCGAGTACGATATCGAATCACAAATCGTGCCATTTTTGTCGACCTTAAAAGGCTTTCGTTTTGGCTTTAATAGCGGTATGCGTGTAGAGGTATTGTTCGTCAATACAAAAGAATTTACGGTTCGATGGGGGACGCAAAATCCAATTAATATCCCATCCCCACAGTTGCCAGGCGGTATGCCAATTCGTGCAAATGGAACGTTCCAGTTTACAGTAAGCGATTATATCGGCTTGATCGATAAAATTGCAGGCGTTCGAGATAGCTACATCGTTGACGATGTGAAAATCCGGATTACGGCGATTTTGGATCAACTTTTGATGAGATGGATAAGTAAAGAAGGCAAGGACATGTTCAATTTGCAAGCCAATGCGCATGAAATTGGACAAGGCATTCAAGACGATTTGAATATGCAATTGATGGAAGATGGCTTAAAAGTGACAGGCTTCCAAGTGATGAGCTTTAATTATCCGAAGGAAATTCAGGATATGATTAACAAAAGCGCATCACACGGAATGGTCGGGGATGTCGCCAAATACCAACAGATTTCAGTGGCCGATGCCATGGGCAAGTCATCTGGATCCAATGCAGCCTCTGACATGGCAGGCATGATGATGGGAATGAACATTGCCAAAGAAATGATGGACGGTCAGAAAGAACAAGAGTCCGGAAAGCAGCAAAACACAGCGGGTACAGGTTCTATGGATTCAGCAACACAACCAGGTGCTAACGATAAGCCAGCACCAAAATTCTGTCCGAACTGCGGTCAGAAAAACGAAGGGGCCAAGTTCTGTCCGAATTGCGGGCAAAAGCTAGTTTCATAAACAAAAAACCGACATTGGGGTGAAAGATCCTAGTGTCGGTTTTATGTTAGGTAGAAATGTAATTTCATCTTAATAACTGAATAGTCTGCTAATTACTTTGACTTTCGATAAAAAGAGAGTATGCTAAAGGGAAAAGGAGGAGGAGTTCTAATGGAAGCTACCTTTGGTTTTGTGCCCATGCTCATCCTTTCCATCATTGTCATTGTGCTCATCTTGTCTTATTTCTTCTTTCATCATTGGGCAAAGTGAGTAAAAAAGCGCTACTCCTAGGAATGTACATTTCTAGGAGTAGCGCTTTTTTATTAAACAAACAAATGACCGAACAACACAAGAATTGGTAAAGTGATGATGGTACGTAATACGAAAATTACAGCCAGTTCCCAGAATTTCACTGGAATGTTCGAACGTAAAATCAAAATGCCGATTTCAGACATATAGATGATTTGCGTTAACGAAACACCAGCTAGCACAAAGCGAGTCAATTCACTCTCGATACCTGCACCTAGTACAGCAGGCAAGAACATATCTGCGAATCCAACTAAGAACGTAGGAGCGGCTTCGGCGGCTTCGGGTAAGCCGAATAAAGTCAGTACGGGAATCAGTGGATAAGAAATGATTTTGAATAATGGTGTGTATTCTGCGACAATCAATGCCACAGTACCAAGAGCAATAACGAGTGGGATTAGCGCTAGCCATATATCCAGTACCGTCTCAATGCCGATTTGTGCAAGTTTTTTCGGGCTTGCCGCGCTGCTTGCTTTACGACGAGCTTCGTCAAAACCCCATTGTAAAAGCGGTGCACCTTCAGGAATGGTATCGTCAATTTGTTTGCCAACTGGCGCATAATAGTCGTCTTTTTTACGAGACAAAGGTGGGATGCGCGGCATAATGATGGCAGCTACTAAACAAGCAACCGATACAGCTAGGTAAAAAGGAAAGAACAAATGTCCGATGCCGACGACATTGGCAACTACTAAACTAAACGCCACAGAAGCGATTGAAAACGTAGTGGCAATGACCGAAGCTTCACGTCCGGTATAATTGCCTTCATCGTATTGCTTCATTGTTACCAAAACTCCAACAGGTGCAGCGCCCATCCATGATGCCATCGCATCGATTGAGGAACGGCCAGGCAAGGTGAAGACAGGACGCATGAATTTGTTGAGCAAGGTACCGACAAATTCCATTAAGCCAAATTCAACTAGTAACGGCAATAAAATTCCAGCAAACAAAAACCAAGTGAGTAGGACAGGGGCTAAGTCATAAAGCACAACGCCTCCCGTAGCTCTTGAAGAAATGATTTCAGGGCCAATTTCATAAAAAGTCATAAAGCCAAATGCAAAAGCAAGAACACGAACGATTAAACCAAATGGTCCATTAATAAAAGTAGTGCGCAAAAAAGGTGAATTTTGAACGAAAGCAGGTTTTGTAATCGTTGCAAGTACGCTAGCAAGTGCGGAAAAACCAAGTAAAAAAACAATAAATGCAGGAATTACATCACCGAATGTTGTTAAGAGGAAAGATGCCAAAATACCGACACCAATCGTGATTTCATCGTTGTAAGAGATGGGGCATAAGAATAATAGCGCACCTATACTAGAAGGAATTAAGAATTTCCATGTGTCGACAGATTCAATTTTCTTTTTTTCGCTTTGAAGCAATGTCATATAATTTCCCCCTTAAGTGATGTTTGTGTATTTTTTTAGTTTACGAACAACCGACGGCTGGCTAATGCCGAGAATATGAGCCATTTCAGTCGTTGTTCTGTAGCGTTTTTGTGCATTGAGTAACACTTTCTTTTCGACAGATTCTAAAATATGTGGAAGCGTCTGGCCATCAAGTTCAAAGCCGATGCGTTCACTGGAATCTGGCTGATAAGTAATCGGGAGGTCATCGAGCGTAATCAGTGCAGATTCACTTTCGATAAAGCTGCGTTCTAGTACATTGCGCAACTCTCGGAAATTGCCTTTCCAAGAAAGTTGTAGCGCATGAAAGTAGAAGTCATCAGAAATCGTTTTTTGATTTTTGTAGTTGATATTGAGTTCTTCAAGAACGCGATGGATAGACTGATCTAAATCATCTGGACGTTCTCTTAGCGCTTTTAATTCAATCGAAGCTAAATGCAAAAAGTAAAATAAGTCTTCACGGAAGTTCCCTGCAATGACGGCCTCTTCAATTGAAACCGTGCTGATGGCAATTATGCGTGCCTCGTGTGGCTGCTGCAAAACGTTAAACAGTATGGCCTGAGAAGCAGCTGAGAGCTGTTCCACTTCATTGAGCACAAGCGTGCCTCGAGCAGCCAAGTTTATGTAGCCTTCTCCGTCAAGTCCGGTAAAACTGATTTCAAACACCGATTCGGGGATAGCGCTGCAATGGACTTCGATAAATGCTTCTTCACGTCGATCGCTTTGTGCATGGATAAACTTAGCTAACGATGTTTTACCGGTGCCAGGTTCACCGTAAATAACAACCGGAACTTCAAGTTGCGCCATTTTGATAGCTGTTTGGAGTGCACGTTTAGAAGAAGGACTTTCCATGATACAACCTTCAACATGAAGCTGTTGGTTTCGTAGGTGAGCCAGTTCCCTTTTTACCTTGGACATTTCCGATTCCAGATTCTCTAAATATTCCTTCATAACCATCAACTGTGACATATCGTAAGAATAACTGACGACAAACTCTACATCGCCATTATCATTAAAAAGTGGAATACCAGTGATCAAGACCTTTTTCCCAGAAGGTGTATTTTGGCGCAAAACAACTTTTTTCTTTTGCTTTAAAACGAGTGGCGTAATGGCAGGAGAGAAGATTCCAGCTGCTTCTAAATCATAGACCGATTTTCCAAGTAGTTCATCAGCAGATACTCCATAGTGCTCACCACTGCAGGTAGAAGCTTTGATAATACGACCTTCTCGTGTAGTAACAATAATGTCTTCATCATAAGTGTTGATAATTTCTTCGTTCGTATTGGGAAGCAGAAATAAAGTATTCATGACTGTCCTCCTTTATTCATTCTTGTATAGACTATACATTATTGAATAATTAAATTACAAGAGAAAAATAAAATATTTTTAAATAGTTTTAGTTAGTTATTGATTTTATAAGAGATAACCATATTGGTGTTGATAGTTTGACGAAACAAGTGTGAGGAATTCTTATAAGTTAATGAGTATTTTTATAAATTCATTTTTAGTTTTTCTACATACTAGAATACTTACGAAAAAGGCAATGACGTTTAGAGAACCGAATACAGGGAAATCTAGAAGTATAACCATCTAACTTTAATTCAACTTAAATGTAGGAGGAATAAATAATATGGTAAACGACACAACAAACGATCTACAGGCCATCAAAACAGTTAATGACTTGATTAAGGACATTAAGGTAGCGATGTTCACAACCATTTCTACTGATAACAAAATCATTTCACGTCCTATGCAAACACAGGAAGTAGAATTTGATGGTAATTTGTGGTTCCTCACAATGAAAGATACGGAAAAATACGATGAAATCATTAGCAATCCAACCATCAATTTAGCCTATGCCGGGAAATCTTATGTATCTATTAGCGGAACTGCTGAGTTTATTGAAGATGCAGCGAAGAAAAAGGAATACTGGAATCCGATTTTTGATAAGATGCTCGATACTACTTATGACGATCCGAATGTCGTGTTGATTCGCGTTGATGCTGATTCAGCTGAGTATTGGGACTCTGGCAATACGGTAAAGTCCGTTAAAACGTTTGTGAAGAAATTGACCAATAAGGACACAGAAAAAGACCGTAAAGAAATAAACGATACAGTGGATTTTAAATAAGAAAACATACAGCTATAAAAAAGCTCGCAGACAACTAGTTGTCTGCGAGCTTTTATGACTTTAAAGAACTTCTGTTTTTAGCGTAGGCTCTTCTTTAGCGAGATTGTCGTTTTTCCGTCCTGAGCTCCGTGCAATTAATCGACACAAAGCGAGCAGTTGGCTTTTTCAATGTCCGATTTTCATTCAATCGCAATCAATTCTTTTGTTACGGTGCCGTCCAAGTCCACCGATTTTACTTCTCCAAAACCTTCCACCATATAGTAGATATGACCTTTTTCCAAAAGCTCAGAATTAGCCGCAACGGTCACTTCTACAGCGTTGGTAAACATTCGGTAAGGTGTTTTGACTGTAACTCCGATATTGGTAACTTCGCGTGGAGCCGCGTACATCGTGTTCATATACCAATTTTGTCCGATTTTAACAGGATACTCAAGCTCGGTATAGGACTCTGAATAAGGCATGCCAAATGTATAGTGAGTGGAGGTCTCGAATTCCACTGAATCTGTTAAGAGCAAGTTGTCTTTTGTGTTAATGCTCCAAACATAACCCAACGCTAACCCATTTCGGGCAGGCACATAATTGTAAACGTGACGTTCGACACCAAATTCTGTATCGTACACATAGGTTTTTGTTTTGTCTCTTAAATAAGACTGTTTGATCGTTGCGTCATTTTTAAACTTCGGTTCGAGCCCCCGTGCCAAAAATGCAGCAAATTGGCCACGCGTGACCGTATCGTTTGGACGGAATGTATTATCTGGGTAACCGATGGTAATGTTGGCTGCTAGTATTTTTTGTACAGGTTCGTATACCCTCATATTACGTGAAACGTCGGTAAAACTAATATCTGTCCGGAACGGTACAATAAACAATCGAGATAGAATAAACGCCATTTCGGCACGTGTGAGGGTGTTGTTCGGACCGTAGCTGCCGTCTGGATAACCTTTGACCAACTTCGCTTCTGTAGCTGCTGCAATGTAACCACTGGCTTTGTGGGAAGAAGGGACGTCTGAAAATCCTGTATGCCGTTGTGTACGATCAAATCCTTTCAAGCGACCCATCATAATAACAGCTTCTGCACGTGTTACGCCTGTATCGGGACGCATCGTACCATCAGGGTACCCACTTAAAACATCACGATCTACTAAGTAACTGATTTCTTCATAAAACAAATGAGACGTCGCTAAATCGGAAGCAGCTTGAGCAGGAATTGCTAAGGAAAGCATTAAAACTAAACAAGTACCTATTGATAATTTCTTCAACACGCTCACTCCTTTTGTGCGTATTCACCGACTCATGCATCAAAAGTGGTCATCATCCGGAGCAACACAGCTTTGTTTAAGGTATACCCGTTTTGCTGAATACTATTAAAAATCCCTTTTAAAAAACAAGAACTTCACAGGAAATAATTTTTATTTTCAAAAATAATTTTAAAATAGAAACGTCGAATTAATGCGAATGATAGCGTTTTCTTTTTTGGACTTGATCGATAAGAAGCTAATTAATGGGCTACTATAGTGAAATATTGATTTGCGCTAGCTTAAAACTGTTTGTATAATGAAAGGAAAATATTAAAAATAGCGAATAATTATACAGTTAGTTGCTGTTTTTAAAAAGGAGATTGAATGCAATTGACATTTATACGGCAGGAAAATCCGATTAAGCAGCAATCATCTTATGAATATATACAAAGTATACATAAAAAAGTTCGAGATCGAAATCCAGGAGAATCCGAATTTTTACAAGCAACTTGGGAAGTATTCGATACGCTGCAGCCGGTCTTCGAACAACATCCTGAATATGTTGAACAAGGAATTCTTGAACGCATTTCAGAGCCAGAACGGTTTATCGCGTTTCGTGTGACCTGGGAAGATGATGCTGGAAATGTCCATGTTAATCGTGGGTACCGTGTCCAGTTTAATAGTACTCTCGGACCGTACAAAGGCGGTTTGCGTTTTCATCCTTCTTTAACCGCAAGCGTCGTGAAGTTTCTTGGATTTGAACAAATTTTCAAAAATGCATTGACTGGGTTACCAATCGGCGGCGGTAAAGGGGGCTCTGACTTTGATCCGAAAGGAAAAACAGATCGTGAAATTATGCGTTTTTGTCAAAGCTTTATGACAGAACTTACACGCCACATCGGACCTGATATTGATGTTCCAGCTGGAGATATTGGCGTCGGAAAAAGAGAAATCGGGTATATGTTTGGACAATACAAGCGCCTTCGGAATGCCTCAGAAGCGGGTGTCTTTACTGGAAAAAATCCAGGGAATGGCGGTAGCTTAATTCGTAAAGAAGCAACGGGTTATGGAACGGTGTATTTTGTTGAAGAAATGTTAAAAGATCAGGGACATTCATTTAAAGGCAGTAAAGTCATCGTGTCCGGTTCTGGAAATGTTTCAATTTACGCGATGGAAAAAGCAATCGAATTTGGTGCGACCGTTATTGCCTGCAGTGACTCAGAAGGTTATATTTACGATCCTGATGGCATTAATGTTGAAACGGTTAAGCAGTTAAAAGAAGTGGAAAGAAAAAGAATTTACCATTACTTGGAGCATCATTCAAATGCTCAATATGGCAAAGACAAGTCAGAAATTTGGAAAATCCCATGTGATATTGCTTTACCATGTGCCACGCAAAATGAAATTGATCGAGAAAGTGCCCAGGTGATGGTCGAAAACTCAGTGAAGGCTGTAGGAGAAGGTGCTAACATGCCGTGTACAGAAGAAGCAGTTCGTGTGCTGACGCATAACAAAGTGTTATTTGCACCGGCTAAGGCCGCTAATGCAGGTGGAGTTGCGGTGTCTGCTATGGAAATGTCTCAAAACAGCATGCGTTATTCCTGGTCGGCTGAAGAAGTTGATGAAAAACTGTTACAGGTAATGAAAAGTATTTATCAAACGTGCACAGAGACAGCAGCGCAATACGGTTCGCCAGGCAACTTGATTGTCGGAGCTAACATCGCGGGCTTTAAAAAAGTAGCAGATGCTATGGTTAGCCACGGATTAAATTAAACATGAGTAAGCAGAACGAACAACAAACGGCTATTCCTAACGTAGAAATTTGGGGAATAGCTGTTTTTTTATTTGGAAGGTATTTATAGATGTGGCCGCTTCACTTATAGTTAGGCATAAGAACAATACGCAAAGGATGAGACATATGAAAGATTTTGCTACACACGGCGAGCAGTTGAAAATTCTTGAGGAACGAGGCTTGGACGTATCTGATCAAGCAGCTGCGAAACGAATTTTGTCTCGTGAAAATTATTACGCATTGGTTGATGGCTATAAAGAACCGTTTTTGGAGCATGATGAGCGACTCAATCCATACGGTCTTGAACGTTACAAAGAAGGTACAAAATTTAGTCATCTTCAAGCACTGCACAGTTTTGATCGGAATTTACGGTTGCTGTTGCTAAACGAACTGTTGAAGTTTGAAAAAAATATAAAATCAAAAGTGGCATATCGTTTTTCAGAGAAGTTTAGAGAGAAAGAAAGTTTTCTTAACCCTGTCAATTATAGTCACGACAGCCAGCATCATCACGAGCGTGACCGCATTATTTCAACACTCGCCAATCTAATCAAAAGTCATAAAAAGCGAGACAAAGTAAGGTATCCAGCCATCCGTGAATTTTATGACAAGCACAAAAATGTACCGCTATGGGTGCTCGTCAATTTCTTGTCACTTGGACAAACCACACATTTTTACACAGTAATTGACGAAAAACTACGTGACCAAATTGCAGCTGATTTTGCCAATGAATACAGTGAAGAATACCGAGCAATCCATTTAGAGGCAAACGAATTAGATGCTATTTTGCGTATTGTTTTTCCGTATCGCAATAAATCTGCACATGAAGAAGTACTCTACCGCTTCCGCCTTCCGCATCCTGTAGAACTAGGTGCTCTCGAAGAAAGACTGGCCATGTCAAAAGGCAGTTTGAGTGGAGCGACCGTTTTTTCTGTGAGTCGCCTATTAAAACTAGTACTCTCACAAGCTGATTACGGCCAGTTTTCTACAGAATTAAATCGATTGATTGAGACGCTTGAAAAATCGATTCAAGAGCACGCATTTATAAAAATTATGAAAGATACCGGTTTTCATGAGTAGCATGTGAGGAGAGGAATGCGGTGTTATATGTGGCATTACTACGAGGAATCAATGTGGGTGGCAAGAACAAAATAGAGATGAAGCTGTTAAAGCAAGCTTTTGAAGAACTAGGCATGTCATCGGTTGTGACCTATATCAATTCAGGCAATATCATTTTTGCCAATCCTACTCATTCCGAAGAACAACTGGCAGAACGATTAGAGGAAACAATCTATAGCCATTTCAATTTGCGAATCCATCTATTGATTTACAGTGCAGAAGCGTTCCGGAAAATTGCGCAAGCCATTCCGGAACAGTGGACAAACGATTCACAGATGAAAAGTGATGTCTTGTTTCTATGGCAGGATGTTGATCATGAAGCAGTGCTAGACAGACTGACAATCCATAAGGAAGTTGACCGCGTCTTTTACGTTCCGGGGGCCATTCTTTGGTCGGTTAATAAAGACAAAGTTTCAACTAGTGGAATGGTCAAGGTTGCAGGAACGACCCTTTATCGCCATGTCACTGTTCGCAACGTCAACACGGTCCGAAAAATTTTAATGCTGTTATAGAAAATGGAGCACGAATAAAACGACCCTCCTCTTGTCATAAGAGAAAGGTCGTTTTTATGTGTAGGTATTCAAGCCACTGTATATTTCGACAATGTCTTTCATCTTTAGACGGACGAGTCCGCTCGAAGATGGTGCTACATATTCGACAATGCCCGGAATGACCGGTTCTTTTTGAGCACCCCACGAAACGGCTTTTCTTTGGCTAAACTGCTGGTAGACACCTTTGCCGACAAAGCAGACAACTTTTGGTTGCAGCTGTTTAATTTTTGCTGCTAGTAAGCTAGCCCCTTGTGCATATTCTTCTTTTGAAATCTCTGCCGCTTCTTTGGTCGGTCGTGCCACAATATTTGTTAAACCATAGCCGAGAGCCAGCAGCTTACTGTTTTCTTCAGGTAGGTATTTCCGCGGTGTCAAGCCAGCTTCGAAAAGAATCTTCCAAAATCGGTTATTCGGACTGGCGTAGTGAAAGCCGGTTTCAGAAGATCGAATGCTCGGATTAAACCCGACGAACAAAATCTTCAACTCTTTTTTTATATGGTCAGGAATCGGTTCTAAGTGCAAACGAGATATCCTCCTTTAAGATCTACCGTGTTTCTCTTGAAAGTTTTCTTCAGATTGCAGAAGATATAGAATGCCTTCAATAATCCCGATTACTGCAGGGATACCTGTCCAAAAGAATAACAGATAAAGGATTCCCATGCCCGGCTTCCCAAGATAAAATTTATGTGCCCCAAAGTCGCCAAGGAAAATAGCGAGTAATGCGGCCGCTAATTTGTTTTTCATTCGTAATCATCCTTTCCAGATACTTTACTATTCCCGAATTACGAGAAGTTAAAAGCGATGTCAGTAATAATGTCCTTATTTTAGCTAAAGGAATTTTTGTTCTAATCAAATACAGTGAGAAAGAAATAACATTCAACTATGGATTCTGATCAATCATTAACTTAAAAGAGCGAAAGTCTGGTCACAAATCAGCTATATCGTTAAATGATAACGGGTTCATTCAATTAATAGAGAAAAAATAGCGGAATCTAAGTTTTGATATGACCACAGCGGTTATATTAAGAAGATATTTAAAGGAAAGAAGGTGAGCGCACGAGACAATATCTATGAAACGTTCGGTTTACTGCCTTGGTAATTTTTTGCGAATTCTGCTACACTATCAACTTATAATTAATTTTTCTAGAAAAATGTTGCTGGACGATGGAATAGAAAAAAGTTGAGATAGGCGTTTGGACATCTTCAGATTAGGTCAAGGCCGATTGATGGGGAGAATGACCAAGGTCTTTGTGAGGGATCAGTTATGAACAGAAAATGGTGGAAAGAAGCAGTTGCGTATCAAGTGTATCCGAGAAGTTTTCAGGATTCAACTGGAGACGGAGTAGGTGATATCAACGGCGTAACCAGCAAGCTAGATTATTTGAAAGACCTTGGGATTGATGTGATTTGGATTTGTCCGATGTATAAATCACCCAACGATGACAATGGCTATGACATAAGCGACTATCAGGAAATTATGGATGAGTTTGGGACGATGGCGGATTTTGATCGCTTGCTTGAAGAAGTACACGCACGAGGCATGAAACTTATTATTGATTTGGTGATCAATCATACAAGCGATGAGCATCCGTGGTTTATGGAATCACGTTCATCAACAGATAATGACAAACGTGATTGGTATATTTGGAGCGATGAGCCAACCAACTGGGAAAGTATTTTCGGTGGTAGTGCTTGGGAATACGATCAAGCAACTAAGCAGTATTATTTGCATTTGTTCTCTAAAAAACAGCCGGACTTGAACTGGGAAAACCCAGAAGTGCGACAAGCTTTGTACGATATGATCAATTGGTGGTTAGACAAAGGCATTGATGGTTTCCGTGTAGATGCAATTAGCCACATCAAAAAAGACGTGAGCGACGTTGAAGACCCCCAACAAAATTTGTATGTACCGGCTTGGGAGAAAATGATGAATGTCAAAGGCATTCAACCGCTGCTTGCGGAACTGCGTGATGAGACGTTTGCGAAACGTGACATTATGACAGTTGGCGAAGCGAACGGGGTCCAGGCAAGCGATATTAACGAGTGGATTTCAGAGGACGATGGGAAATTCAATATGGTATTTCAATTTGAAAGCATGGGGCTATGGGATACGGATTCAACAACCGGTATCGACGTGCCTAAGTTAAAAGAAGTATTGACCAAATGGCAAAAAGCGGTGGAAGGCCAAGGTTGGAATGCGCTTTTCGTTGAAAATCACGACAAGCCGCGAATTGTCTCTTCTTGGGGCAATGACCAACAGTACTGGCGGGAAAGTGCCACGGCTATTGCCTGCATGTATTTTTTCATGCAAGGCACCCCGTTTATCTATCAAGGTCAGGAAATTGGCATGACCAACGCGCCCTTTGAAGAGCTTGCACATTACAACGATATACAAACACATAATTTGTATCATAATAATCGTTCGGAAGGCATGGAGCACGATGCGGTGATGACCATCATCAAAGCACAAAGTCGTGATCATTCACGAACGCCGATGCAATGGGATGCCAGTCCGAACGCGGGGTTCTCAAGCGGAGAACCTTGGCTGCGCGTCAATCCGAATTATGAGAAAATTAATGTAGCAGCACAGCTTCGCGATCCACATTCGGTTCTGTGGTTTTACCGGAAGATGATTTGGTTACGTAAGCAGCAAGATGTGCTCGTTTACGGAAATTACGAGTTGCAGGACGTCGGTCATGAATCAATTTACGCTTATACACGTACAAATAAAAACAAGACAATATTGGTTATCACTAATTTAACCGAGTATTCTTGTTACTGGGACGAACCGGAAACAGCACATTGCTTGTTGCATAATTATCAGCAATGCGACCCAAAACAATTATTACCTTTTGAAGCACGCGTTTACGAATTGTGAAGCTAAAGCCATGCCCTCAAGTGATTTACTTGAGGGCATGGCTTTTTTATTTGATCCAATCGGTCATTTTGCAAACAACCAGTTGGATTACGCAAACAACGGGTGAGATCGTGCAAAAAAACTGCGATATTCCGCAAACAACGAGCCTATTTACGCAAACAAGCTTCACAAAAAACCATATCCTTAAGTAATCAAGGTTTATTCAAATAAATCCCTTTAAAGTCAAGGAGACTTATACAAATCCTCTACTTAAACAGAAAAAAACCACCTTGCCCGAGGGCAAGATGGTTTTGATAGTTTGCGGCGTTTCAAGCCACGTTCCACAACGTGTTCCTAAAAGGAATGCTTGTCCGTCTTATGCAAACGAGCTCATCGCGTAGTTAATACTAGTCGATAATCTACAAACTGTCAATATTTTAGCGGGAAATAGTACTTGTTTTCTTCGTGTTTATGCATATTTACAAAACAGGACCTTGGCATTTGAATCATGTGTCAAGTCCAGATTATTATTACAGTAAGGATATTTTAATATGAAGGAGAGTTGATATGAAGCAATCTTGGCAAGAGTTAGCAGAATTACTGACAGCAGTTAAAGTCGTAGCCCATCCGAATAACGAACCCGTCAGTATTGACGGAAATGTGGATGGATTTCGCTGCATCGGAGTAGGAACGGATGCGGCAGTATTTCAATTTTTAGAGGCACCAGAATATGCCTTCAAAATATACGCAAAAGACAAAAAGGATAAACTTGAAGCTGAGGCAAAGGTTTACGCACAAATCGGGTTGTCTCCTTATTTCTCCAGTTGCTATGGAGTGACCAATCGATTGTTAGTGATTAAATATGAAGAAGGAGTAACTTTATTTGATTGTCTTTTGCAAGGAATTCATGTCCCGGATCAAGTTATACAAGATGTTGAAGCGGCAAGGGAATACATCCGTCAAATCGGGTTAAATCCACGAGATATTCACTTGAAAAATATTTTATTACAAAACGGTCGAGCGAAGCTGCTTGACGTTTCTGAGTATATAAAGCCGGGCAATGATTTCAGATGGGAGCACTTGAAAAAAGCATATGAAGAGTATTACGCGATTATTGACGGCAGACCGATGCCGTTCTGGCTGCTGGATACGATTAGGAAATGGTATCATCACTGGAACCGCTACGCCTCTTCTTTTGATGAATTTATGCAAACGGTATTAAAGCAAATGAATTATTGGAAATAAGTGTGTTTCTAACGAGCGGAATTTGTGTAAAAAATGAAAACGATGAAAACGTGCTTTCTTACACCATATTTGGCTATCGCTCTCCGGGTGTGTGGCGTAAAATATTTTTGATCCCGAAGAACCTAATTAATTTTTTGTGGAAAAGCTATCATTAACCAAGGAACATCAGGGGGGCATGATCCTGCACTTAATGTTTTCGACATTGTTTTGGGCGAGCGAACAGTGAATATCGGTTCTATGAAAACTGGAGACCGTGCTGAAGGTGAAGGCATCGAAGCAACTGAATAGAAACCGATGGACGTTATGGCTTCTGAAGGAAGCGCTGGGGAAGATCCAAATGCTGAAAAAGCACGTTATTACGAAGGTGACACAGAACTATTGGCCGCAACTAACCGAGTGAAAGATAGCTACACGCAAGGCAAAGTGGTTGAAGGAACAATTGGTTCAGCTGACGTATGGAATAACGAAGTTGATCGCATTCATTGGTTTCATGAAAACTATGGCACGTCAGTCGAAGAAATGGAATCCGCATCGTCCGCTATGATTTCAAAGGCGTACGATGTACCGTTTTTGGCAATCCGTATTTTGTCGAATAACAAAACAAATGAGGGTGCATATAACCCCGAAACAGCTGCAGCGAACCAAGAATATGTTTACAAATTTGTGCAAGAGTATATTGCTGCGTTAGAAAAATAGCATAAAATAGAAAAAGCATTCCCACCAACTCAATACGGTGTGAATGCTTTTTCTATAACCGATTCTTATTTTACAACGTAGTCCATGGTCACTTCATACATTTTTCCTTGTTTCGGCGTTAACCAAGCAGCCAGTTTATATGTTCCGGGTTCAAGCTCAAGTGCGGGAATTTCAAAATCATAACTTAGCTCATCCCCTTGATTTATCGTTTCTTCGCCTAAAGCTTGTAGGTACAAACTGACTGATGAAAAGAGGAAAGCTACTTCTCCACTGTCATTTGTTAACGAAAAATCAAAGCGCTGGCTACTGGTGAATTCAAAAAGCTGTGCTTTTTCTGTTTGATTGACCAAAGTGTAACGATAGGTATTGTCGTTAACTTGCTCGATAGTAGGTTCTACCTTTTCTGCTGCTTCACCGTTAGTATCGATTTCTTCAGTTGCCGGATCTTTTTCTGTATCGTTACTCTCTCTCGTTCCGCAAGCTGTTAACACGAAAACAGCAAACAGAATCAGAAAGGCGCCCAACCAAATCATTTTTTTCATGGTGGATTCCTCCTAATGGGTTTAAAGACAAGTAAATCGCTTTAGCATAAGAACGTTAAAGTGCTGGAAAAGTTACAATTTTCCGGTATAAATACATCGAATACAAAGAGGATTTCCACGACGTTCTACACATTAGGTGTTGCACACTGTAGAATAAGCATTAAGAGATTTTATATTATGCCATTAGCTACACGAAAGGAGAACAATCTACGTGAAAACAGCTTTCCATTTTTCAAAAGATATTGAAATGGCTTTTAAAAATGATCCGCCTGGCCAGTGGCTTTCTACTTTACCTCCAGGATGCTTGCGTCTGAGTTCGGGTTATCCGGACCCTGTATTGGTTCCATCAAAAGAAATAAAATTAGCGGTAACGCGCTTGTTAGAAGAGGAAGGGGATTTGCCACTTCATTATATGGGCAGTCCACGAATACCGCAGTTAAAGAAATTTCTTCAAAAACGAATGGCACAGCGCGGAGTTGAATTAGCATTTAATGAGCTGCTCATCACTTCGGGTGCTTGTCAGGCCATTGATTTGATTGCTCGCGTACTACTAGATAATGAAGCTGTCGTGGCTATTGAATCACCAAGTTATATGGAAGCTTTGGAAATATTCCAGAATTATACACCGCATTACATGACCATTCCAATTGATGAGAACGGATTGCAGACAGAGCTGTTTGCGGACATGTTGAAAGACCGAAAAGAAAAAGGACAACCGTTGCCGCGTTTGCTCTATACCATCCCGACTTATCAAAATCCGACCGGTACGACTTTGTCGCTTGAGCGTCGTCAACACTTGCTCGAACTTGCGGAACAATACGATTTTGTCATTTTAGAAGATGATGCTTATGGGGAGCTTGGCTTTCAAGACGTGCCGCATTTACTAAAAGCGATGGATCCCACTAACCGTGTACTTTACGTAGGTTCATTATCGAAAGTGGTAGCACCGGGTATGCGAATTGGTTGGGTAGTTGCCGATAAGCTACTAATCGAACCATTAAGCTGGTTTAAGAAAGATCTTGATCATCCATTCGATCAAGCAACAATGGCTTCTTTCCTAGAAGTTACTGATTTTGATCAGCACCTCCACGCTTTAACAAACGTCTACGCATCTAAATGTCAGACCATGTTGTTAGCGCTAGAAAAGTTTTTGCCATCTGAAGTCTCGTGGTTCGTGCCGAAAGGCGGCTATTTCGTTTGGGTTAAAGTTCCAGGTGTTGATACGTCAAAAATTCTTGCGGAAGCATTTGACGCGGGAGTTTCTTTTGTGCCGGGTAAATACTTTTTCTTAGAGCAGCAAGAAGGTCTTGAGTATATGCGCTTATCATTTAGCTATGCTACTGAAGAAGAAATTGTCAAAGGCGTGGAATTACTAGGACAAGTAATTGGCAAAAATATAGTAGTAGCTGAAAACCACTAGTACCTCTCAACAGCGTAATATTCCACCATAAATTAAGTATATTCATCTACTAACTCGATTAATTACATGATATATCGTGTGAAAATACGCCACACCGTGCACATCTATACAAAGATGGAGCACGGTTTTATTGTTTGACGTCGTTGTTAGCCTTAGCTCTGTATAAATCAAATTGACTATGTTTTCAGAATACTGTAAAGTTAAATAGACTATTTAAGGACGTATGGAAATTTCTAATGAGTATGAAGATACTAGAAATCTTCAATATAGGAGGAACGACTATAAGCATAATAAGTCGATTACACGAGGAGGAATTCAAATGAATATTACAACATCACTCAGACAAAATGCGAAACGCTTTTCAGATAAGATGGCCATTACGTGCGAAGGAAGATCCTATACGTACCAAGAGCTTAATGAAGAAGTAAATAGATTAGCCAATGGACTGTTGGAAACCGGGTTGCAAAAAGGCGATAAAGTATCGTTGTTTATGAAAAATTCCGATTATTACGTCCTGGCTTTTTTTGCTGTGCTAAAAGCCGGCGGTGTTGCTGTACCTGTGAACTACCAGCTAAGTTCAGATGAAAGTGGCTATATTTTCGGTCAATCTGATAGTAGATTTATCTTTTGTGATGCGGAATTTGAACTTGTCGTAGCTGAAGAAAAAGCACAAGCAAGCTCACTTCAGCAAATTATCGTTCATCCTGCACCTGACAATAACGATTATCTTAGCTGGGAAAGCGTGGTAAGCGAAAATGCATTAGAACCTTCCGTTGAAGTATTCAGTACCGATGACGCCGAAATTCTGTATACGTCTGGTACTACCGGAAAACCAAAAGGCGCGTTGTTTGATCATCAGCGTCTCGCTAATGTCAGTGCTTCTTTTGTTTTTGGAGTGGAGTTAAAAGCTGAAGATCGGATTCTTCATGCTGTTCCGCTTTTCCATTCGGTTCAATTAAATCTATATTTAGTGACCGGCATTTTACTAGGGACCTCTAATGTTATTGTTCGCGACTTCGAGCCAGTCAAAGCCATTCAAGCAATCAATGAATTCCAAGTTTCTGTTTTCTTTGGTTTACCGGATATGTACAGTGCATTGCTGCAAATGCCAGATGCAGATACAGTTGATGTATCTTCTGTCACCAAATGCATGTATGGTGCAGATCCAATCGAAGCGGATCTAGTCAAGCAAGCAATGACCTTTTTTGGACACCAACAATTTTACAATCTATGCCTATTAACGGAAGGTGGTCCTGGAGGCGTCTTTTTATTGCCAGCTCAGCATGAATACAAAGTAGGCTCTGGTGGAAAGCCGATGTACTTCACAGAAGTACGAGTAGTTGACGAAGAGTTTCGGGATGTTCAGCCTGGAACTATTGGAGAGTTTGTCATAAAAGGTGCGACCGTCATGAAAGAATATTTCAAAAAACCGCAGGAAACAGAAGAAGCTTTTCAAAATGGCTGGTTATTAACAGGAGATTTAGCAACAATTGATGAAGACGGATTTATCTCACTTGTCGATCGTAAAGCAGATCGAATCATTTCAGCCGGAGAAAATATCTATTCGATTGAAGTAGAGCAGGTTATTAACAGCCATCCGCAAGTGGCTGAAGCTGCAACGGTTGGTTTGCCGGAAGAAGAGTGGGGCGAGATCGTAGGCGTGGTTATCGTACCTAAACAAGGAGAAACTATTGATGAAGAGAAATTAATGGATTATTTTTTAGAGCATCTTCCGGGATACAAAATTCCACGCAAATACAGAATCGCGGATTCACTGCCACGCAGTGGAGCTGGGAAAATTGTGAAGTATAAATTGCGTGAATTGCATATTAGCGAATTTGAATGGTTCCGTAAAATTCCAGAGAGTCGTTATTAGGTTTTGGCAACACAAAAATGCCTCGCAGCAAGTTAAGCTGCTAGGCATTTTTGTGTTGTTTGTTTAAGTAATAGAAGCTTCGTAAATGCTCTTAATGGAGTTTTCCAACAGGGCATTAAATTCCTCATCTGACTGACTGGCGCTGACACCTTCAGATAAAGCACGCGAGAAGCTAGCAATCAGTCCTTCGTTCGCAGCTAATTTCTTATTAGCATCGTCTCGCTTATAGCCGCCTGACAATGCGACCACTCGAAGTACACGTGGGTGATCAATCATTTCCTTAAAGAAATTATCTACGTTAGGAATAGTGATTTTGATCATGACGTTTTGGTCTTCCTTTAACTGGTCTAACTGCTTTAACATTTCTTCTTTAAGTATTGTTTCGGATTGTTCTTTGTCTTTGCTATTGATATCTACTTCAGGTTCAAGAATGGGCACTAAACCAGCTGCAAGAATTTGTTTGCCAACGTCAAACTGCTGTTCGATTACTTTTTTGATGCCTTCAGAATTGGCTTCTTTAATAACGGAACGCATTTTCGTACCAAAAACATTTCGTTCGTTGGCACGTTTTAAGACATCTTCTAAGTCTGAAATAAGCTTCATGACCTGAACGCCGTTTTCTTCATCGGCTAGTCCTTTGTCGACTTTTAGGAAAGGCACGACGCCTTTTTTCTGCCATAAATAATCAGGGGTATAATGACCTTCCACTTTGCGGTCCATCGTTTGTTCAAAAAGGATTGCCCCGATAATCGAATCAGAACTGAAAGAAGGTGCTGTCATGACGCGTGTCCGCATTTTATGGATCAAGTCATACATTTCTTCTTCTGTCGAGTATTGGTCTTCCGAAACGCCGTATAGCGCTAAAGCTTTCGGTGTGCTGCCGCCACTTTGATCAAGTGCTGCAATAAAGCCTTTGCCGTTTTTCACGAATTCCATTTGTTCCTGATTCATCATCCCAGCTCCTTAGATAAGTTTTTAGAAAGTCGATCAGTATGCGTAAAAAATTTACTATAAAGAAACTCTTTCACTGAATATTGTAACAATATATACAAGAAACTACAAAAAGAAATTTTTTACTAATCGATCTATACGTAAGGGTTTCCCTGTATAAACGGTTGCAAACTTCCCTTAGCTATCAAGTTCCACAAAAAGTCTGGTAAAGTCCACTCGTAGGACCCGGCGGCTGCGCATAGATTTCTTGTTCGGGTGAGTGAGCATACGGATTAGCCAATACTGCCAGAAGTTGGTGGAGAACACGGTAATCTCCTCGTGCTTCAGCTGCTTCCAAAGCTTCCTCCACTCGGTGATTGCGCGCGATGACAGCCGGATTACTGTCGCGCATCAATTGCTGAATGGCTTCTATGGATTCCTCTTGCCGGTGGAGACGTGTCTGCCATGAGCGATGCCATTCCGAGAATTCGGGTGTTGTGAAAAAATTGTTGCCTTGCAGTTTATCGAAAGTTAATGCGCGAAAGGTATTGGTATAATCTGCAACGTTGGCATGCATTAGATTGAGCAATTCTTCGACTAAGATCTTATCAGTTGCTTCTTCATTGAAGAGCCCAAGTTTTCGGCGCATGCCGTTAAGCCAGTGACTTTCGAACAGTTCGATGTAGTTAGAGAGTTGTCTCTGTGCCATTTCGACGGCCTCTCCCGGTATGTCGTGCAGCAAAGGCAGTAAACTTTCACCAAAGCGAGCCAAATTCCAACCAGCAATCATCGGTTGGTTGCCGTAAGCATAGCGACCTTGAGCGTCAATCGAACTGAAAACAGTTTTCGGATCATAGCTATTCATAAATGCACAAGGACCGTAGTCGATTGTTTCACCACTAATTGCCATGTTGTCGGTGTTCATTACGCCGTGAATAAAACCGGCTACTTGCCATTTGGCAAGTAACGCGGCCTGGCGTTTGATCACTTCTTGAAACAATGCCAAATACCGATTTGGAACATCTTGTATATGAGGGAAATGGCGTTCTAATGCATAGTCAGCTAACGCCTTCACATCTTCTGTCGATCCGAACCTGGCTGCGTATTGAAACGTGCCAACGCGCAGATGGCTATCGGCGATGCGCGTCATAATTGCACCGGGAAGTATAGTTTCACGACGAACGGTTTCGCCAGTTTCGACGACAGCTAGGCTACGTGTTGTTGGAATGCCGAGCCCGTGCATCGCTTCACTGATGAGGTATTCGCGTAGCATAGGTTTAAGTGCAGCACGACCATCACCACCTCTTGAATAAGGCGTTCTACCAGAACCTTTTAACTGAATGTCTAAGCGTTTGCCAGTAGGCGTTAGTTGTTCGCCAATTAATAAAGCACGGCCATCGCCAAGCATCGTAAAATGACCAAATTGATGTCCAGCATAAGCTTGAGCAAGGGGGATCGTGCCTTTTGGAACGGCATTTCCTGCAAGAATGGCAATGCCGTCTTCACTTGTTAATTCCTCAGAATCTAATCCCAGTGTTGCCGCTAATTGTTCATTGAACATCACGAGTTTAGGTGCCGGCACTGGATTAACAGAAAACCTGCTAAAAAAAATTTCAGGCAAACGTGAATAGCTATTATCCAGTTGCCATCCGGTATGTGTAAGTTCTTTTTTATTCATTATCGATTCTCCTTCTTTAAGTAGGATTTACTTTCATTATACCCTCTCGAACAGAGGAACATGTCTCCGCTGTTCGAGTGATTTACGTGTGCTATAATTCGGTAAATGAGAAAGTGAATATTCGAACGAAAGGGAGAAGATTATATGAGCAATAACACCGTTTTATTTGTGTTGTTAGATGACTATGCGGATTGGGAAGCGGGTTCATTAGCAGCTGCGCTGAATGAAGAGCCAGAAGGTAAAGGACAACGGTTTAATGTCAAGACGGTGTCGTTGACGACAAATCCGATTCAATCAATTGGGGGCTTTACGGTGTTGCCGGATTACGGATTGACTGATGCACCAAAGGATTTTGTGGGACTGATGTTAATCGGTGGAAACTCTTGGAGAAAGAAAGACAGCAAACAGGTCATGAAGTTAGTCGATAAAGCTCTCGAAAAACGAGTCGTTCTTGGTGCGATTTGTGACGCAACTGTATTTTTGGGGAACAATGGAATCCTGAACAACATTCGACATACTAGCAATCACCTAGAAGATTTGAAGGAGGCAGCTGGAGAGAACTACAGCAATGAGGCAGGCTATCTCCATCAGCAGGCCGTTCGGAGTGGACAAATCATCACTGCCAACGGTTCGGCATTTCTGGAGTTTGGAAAACAAGTGCTTGAGGCGCTGAATGCGGCACCGCAAGCTGAAATTGACGAATGGTATCGTTTTTTCAAACAAGGCTATCACGAAAACATGAACACGAACCAATAGATCGAGTTGAATAAACCAGCTGTCATTGTGAGAGTACTTTTATAAGGAGAGGTGATTTTTGATGGTGGGCTATAAGGAACTTCGCTAAACTGAAATGAGCTATTGTAAAAAATAGATCGAATAGAAGTTATTAGTGAACAAGAATGGAATGAGAGAATGTTCAAAATCATGATTGTGGAAGATGATTTAACGATTGCTAACATTTTAAAAAAAGAACTTGAGAAGTGGAATTACCAAGCATTTTTAATAGATGATTTTAACCAAGTACTCAAAGAATTCAAAGATAAGACTCCTCAACTAGTGTTATTAGATATCCAGCTTCCTTCTTTTAATGGTTATTACTGGTGTCAGGAGATTCGTAAATTTTCACAAGTGCCGATCATTTTTATTTCGTCGCGAAACGAAAATATGGACATTGTGATGGCCATTCAAATGGGCGCCGACGATTTCATCTCTAAGCCTTTTGATTTGACGGTAGCAGTCGCTAAAACCCAGGCACTTCTAAGAAGAACTTATGACTTTAAAGAATCGGATCATTTTTTAAGTTTCAATCAAGTCTTGTTAAAATCTGGAGAATCGAAGCTGTTTGCGAAAGGTCAAGAAGTCAACTTAACACGTACAGAACTGAAAATTATGGAACTCTTGTTTCTTCAGAAAGGTAATTACGTCACCAGAGAGGAAATCATGGTTAATCTGTGGGAAGATGAATCGTTCATCGACGACAATACACTAGCCGTCAACATCGCGAGGCTACGAAAAAAACTAGTAAAAGTAGGGCTATCTGATTTTATTTTGACTAAAAAGAATGTGGGTTATGCATTGAATAAGGAGACATTACATGCTTAAAGTATCTAGGGGGATCCTTTTTAAAAGCTTCTTGCTATCTGTTCGTCATCAATTGTTTCTTTTTGTAGCAATGGCAGTGATTTTTGGAGTAGTGTACATTTTAGGAAGACAACCGATAACTTTATTTTTCTATAGCCTTGAGTTAGCAGGATTTCTGCTGCTAATTTATTTGGTTATCTCCTATTTTCGGTATGTTAAACGATATAAGCTCATCAGTAGGCTTGAGTTGTTGAATGCCTCAAGCCTGGAGGAACTCCAGCAACATACCGACTCTGTAGATCAATTGTACATCGAAAAGATGGCTGCTTTACTCGAACAGCTGCGAGAATCAGAAAATTTGCATGCCGAGCGACAAACCGATCAACTGGATTACTTTACACTATGGCTTCATCAAATTAAGACGCCCATCTCTGCTATCAGTCTCTTGACACAAAGCTCTCGTGCCAAAGAAGCTAAACAGATTTCGCAAGAGTTGGTGCGCCTCGAGGATTATACACATATGGTACTCAATTACATCAAGCTTGAAGAACCTGGAGCTGATATGGATTTAGCAATGGTCGATTTGGATGACATTATCAAAAAAGCAATCAAAAAATATTCTATTTTGTTCATCTACAAAGGTATTAAGCTCGATTACAAACCGCTTGGCATACGAGTATTATCGGATGGCAAATGGCTACAGAACTTATTGGAGCAAATCTTGTCGAATAGCTTAAAATACACGCTGGAAGGAACAATTTCTATTTACCTAGACCCAGTAAATGCAGAGACAGTGATCATTAAGGACACGGGTATTGGAATCGGTTCTGAGGATTTGCCAAAGATTTTCAACAAAGGCTATTCGGGCATGAATGGACGCCTTCAAGAAAAGTCGACAGGACTAGGCTTGTTTCTTAGTAAGAAAATCTGTAAGCGTCTTGGTCACCAATTTTCAATTGACTCGCAACCTGGTAAAGGAACCTGTGTCGCCATCGACATGTCGCGTGCGGATTTGCAGGTTTTTGACTAACAGTAGCTGATAAATAAATATTACTAGTTCGAAAGGTATTCAATGCAAAGGGGTTACGCAACTCCTGCGACTGGACATCACAGGAGTCACTTCGCCGGATGACGCTCGGATTCCTTGAGTGATTGCTGGTGTACAGTAGATGAGGTGTTTATAGATTTTAAGTCCATGGAAGGTGAAGTGAGCAGAACGGGTAGGTTTATATACCGTTATTCCTTTTGGTTAGACTTTTTCTACAATCTGAGCAATCTTACGAAACCGTAAGATTGCTTTTCTATTTGTAAGAATAGGTACAGGCAACTTGCTCTATCCTGTCGTATGATTAAAAGCAAGGAGGGGTTAGTAATGACTTTATTAGAAATCAAGAATTTAAAGAAAGTATATACAGCACGATTTTCAAACCAGCAAACAGAAGCGTTGACAACCGTCAATTTTTCAATAAAGGAAGGCGAATTTGTTTCCATCATGGGAGAATCGGGTTCGGGCAAAACGACGCTTTTGAACATTATCTCTACGTTAGACGATGCCACTTCAGGGGAAGTTTACTTGGATGGTCATCCATTATCGAAAATCAAAGATAAAGAAATTTCCGCTTTTCGAAGAAATACACTTGGTTTTGTTTTTCAGGATTTTAATCTATTAGATAACTTTTCTATTCGAGATAATATTTTATTGCCACTGGTGTTATCGAAAACACCTATCGTTGAAATGGAAGCACGGCTTATGCCGATTGTGCGGAATCTCGGAATTGAAGCACATATCGATAAATTTCCTTACGAAGTATCAGGTGGTCAAAAGCAGCGAGTTGCGATAGCCCGCGCATTGATCACACAGCCGAAAATAATTTTGGCAGATGAACCAACAGGGGCACTCGATTCCAAAGCTTCCCAAAACTTGATGGAAATTCTCAAAGCCATCAATGAAAGTGGTCAAACCATTCTTATGGTAACGCATAGTGCCCGCGCGGCGAGTTTTTCAAATCGTATCTTATTTATTCGAGATGGTTCGGTTTATCATGAAATTTATCGTGGCGATGCTCCTGATGAACAATTTATGGATCGTATTACAAAATCATTGAAGGTCTTGGCTAGTCGAGGTGAGCCGAATGAATAATCGTTTTTTTTCGTCATTAGCGTTGCGCAATATCAAGTCCAACAAACAATTGTACATTCCATATTTGTTGTCTTCGACCATTATCATCATGATGTTTTACTTAATGGCTTCTTTGTTGACCAATAAATTCGTACAGGAACGTTCGAGTTCATTGGCTACACTGTTTCTGTACGGTACTGTAGTGATCGGAATTTTTTCGGTTATTTTCATTCTCTACACGAATAGTTTTCTGATCAAGAGAAGGAAAAAGGAAATCGGCCTTTACGGTATTTTAGGATTGGAAAAAAAGCATGTTGCAAAAATTTTGTTTTTCGAAACGGTCTTTACTAGCTTGTTGAGCATTGCGGCAGGACTGTTGAGCGGATTTATATTCGGACGACTGTTTTTTATGCTATTGAACTACTTGTTAAGACTACCAATAGATATTACTTATTCAACCTCAGGTGTAACGATGTTGGCAACAATCGCATTATTTAGTGGAATATTCGGTATTATGTTTCTCTACAACGTTAGTCAGTTTACATTTGCTAATCCAATCAAATTGCTGAAAGGCAAACAAGAAGGAGAGAAAGAACCAAAAGGATCAATGATTCTGTTTGTCTTGTCACTTGTTTTTCTTGGATGGGGCTATAGCATCTCTGTGACAATTCCAGATCCGCTCGCCGCTATTTCAAATTTTTTCTTAGCGGTGCTGCTTGTTATTGTGGGTACTTATCTACTGTTTATTTCGGGTTCGATTTTTATCTTAAAAGCTTTAAAGAAAAACAAACGAATCTATTACCAACCTGGCGCTTTTATTTCCATCTCCGGGATGCTTTACCGTATGAAGCAAAATGCAGTGGGACTCGCAAACATCTGTATTTTGGCATCGATGGTCATTATCGCGGTTTCAACAACAGTTACAATTTTTATTGGTTCAGAAGAAACTTTGGAAAACCGATATCCTTTTGAAAACAATGTGACTTTGTTTGGTGAAGTAGAAAATTTGGAAAAAATGAACAAGCGTTTTTTTGAGTTTCAAGATGATTTGTGGAAGACCGTAGAAGCGAATGGTTTAGAAATCACAGAAAACAAAAGTTATCGACAGCTGTCTTTATTCGGTCGTCTTCAAGAGAACGAATTTGTATTCGATGGAAATCTGGCAGAACCGGAAAAATCAATCTTGCTTATGGTTTTACCGCTAGAAGATTTTAATGAAATGACTGGGAAATCAATCACACTTGAAGATGGCGAAGCATTGTACTACCACTCGACAACTACTGATAAAAAAGAAAGCCTCACAATTGGAGCAGAAACGTATCAACTCACCCAAGTAGAAAATGAATTCGATGGAAATATGGAGTTAACTGAATCACTGGCACTGGTTGTACCAGAAGTCTCGCATTTATTGGAAATCTCAAAAAAACTTAAAGAACAATTTCCAGAAAGTAACTATTTGACAATAGATGCGCACATTGGTTGGAACACCTCTGGCACTGAAGAGAAAAAAGAAGTGCTAGCTAAACAACTAGAAAACCAATACGGGTGGAATGCAGGCGAGAATAGTCTTTACGAATCTCGGTTACTTCAACGCGAGGAATGGTACAGCTTGAACGGGGGCTTCTTGTTCCTCGGAGTATTCTTGGGACTGCTATTTACGATGGGTACGGTGTTAATTACCTACTTTAAGCAAATATCTGAAGGTTTTGATGATCGAGAGAAATTCCAGATTATGCAGAAAGTTGGGCTAGATAAAGAACTGATTGAAGAATCTACACGGGCGCAAATTGTCTGGATGTTCTTGTTGCCGATTGTTATTGCCACAATCCATGTTAGTTTTGCCTATCCAATCGTCCGAAAGCTTTTACTGATTTTCGGTGTGACAAACGAGATTACATGGTTGCTCTCATTTATTGGAGTAGTGTTTGCTTTTGCAGCTAGCTACTGGATTATTTATCGCTTAACTTCTCGAGTTTATTACAGCATTGTTAAATAGAGCGAGAACGCTATCAACCGGCTAGTAGACTTGCAGTCTACTAGCCGGTTTTAGCATTTCAACAAAAAGATAAATTTATACAGGTGTGAAGCAAATCACCGCTTCCTTATTTAGTGGATGGAGCAAGAGAAACTAGGCTTGCAAGCGTCTTCAGATGGGTAAAGAACTAGATAAGGAGGGATTTAGATGACGATAACAACTCAATATCTATTCGAACCATTTACTTTTACATCTGGACTAACCGTTAAGAATCGAATCTTGATGGCACCGATGACTACCTCATCTTCGGATCCCAGTGGTGACGTCACAGAAGAAGAACTGACTTATTATAAACGCCGTGCTGAAAGTGGACTAGGTGCAGTTATTACTGCCTGCGCACATGTCGAACCACTCGGTGTAGGCTTTCCAGGTCCATTCGGGGCAGACAGCGATGACCGTATCGAGAGCCTCAGACGACTGGCTACAGCTATTCGAGAAGGCGGAGCCAAAGCCATTTTGCAGATTTATCACGCAGGACGTATGTCAAATGAAGACTTATTAAAAGGCAATCAGCCAGTTTCAGCAAGTGCCGTAGCAGCACTACGTTCAAATGCCGTTATACCGCGAGAAATGAGTTCTGAAGAAATTGAGAAAACAATCGAGGCATTCGGTGAAGCGACAAGACGTGCAATTGAAGCAGGATTTGATGGGGTGGAGATTCACGGGGCTAATACGTATTTGATTCAGCAATTTTTCTCGCCGCATTCTAATAGACGTACGGATAAATGGGGAGGCGACGTCGATTCACGTATGAACTTTCCGCTGGCAGTAATCAAATCGATCCAGCAAGCAGTTAACAAGCATGCCAGTCAACCATTTGTGGTCGGTTATCGTGTTAGCCCAGAAGAAAAAGAGGAGCCTGGTATTACAATGGACGATACATTGACTTTCTTAACCGCTATTGCTGATCAGGGCATCGACTATATTCATGTATCAGTCGGACGATTTTTTGGTGGTTCGATTCGCGAAGAGGATAGCCGCTCGCGTGTGGAAATCATTCAACAGCATATTGGGAGTCGTGTACCTGTTATTGGAGTAGGTGGCTTGCAGACCTTAGATCATGTAAAAGAGGCATTACAAGTTACTCCGCTCGTGTCTCTCGGTCATGCATTAATTATGGATCCGGACTGGCTCGCGAAAGTTCAAGAAAGTCGAGATGAGGAAATTTACCAAGCAATCCATTTGACTAGAAAACAGCAGCTAGATATTCCTGAAAATCTGTGGAATATGGTAACGAATGCACCTGGCTGGTTCCGAGTCGAGGAGTAACCCAAATGTAAGCGGGAAATTTGGTGTGCGCTTCGCAAAAAAACAGCACGCCCTGGAATTTATCCGGGTCGCGCTGTTTTTTTTGTAACTAAACATGTCAAACGATTTTTCGACCGCTGCGGCCTAACGCATAATAAATGCCGTGCTGAAGGCTTTGTAGGGATTCGAAGGTTTTCAAGCTATTTTGTGACTGAGCAATAATGATTGCCAGTTCAGGAGAAATGCCGACTAAAATGACTTCCGTTCCTAAAAGTCTTGCAGAAGCCCCAAGTTTATCGATTAAGGAAGCTGTATGTTCTGTAATATGCTGATTTAAACCAGTCAAATCAACTAATAGGTATTGGGCTTTGTGTTTTGGAAGTTCACTTAAAGTTTTAACGATTAAATCTTCTGTCCGTTGTTCATCGTAACTGCCAATCATCGGTACGACAATAATGCCTTCAAGTACAGGAATAATCGGAGAAGAAAGCTCTCGGACTAAATTTTGCAGCGATTTTGTATGCTCATCTACGAGTGCTTCAAGTTTTTGAATTTGATCGGCTTCTTGTTTCCGAGACAGCTCACGAATATTTTGCTGGACGGTTACTTCAGAAGGGAAATATTCGACGATGCTATAAGGGGTGCTATCGTTTTGATACTGAATGGTTTTATACCAGAAGTTAATACCAAACAGACCTGTCAATACACCTGCATAATGAGAAGGGACGAATATACCTTCTGTGCCTTTGTTTTTTAGTAAGTTCATTTTATATTCCCAATCATTTTGGATATGTAATGTAAAGGTGTTGTGTTCAGTGTCCATTTTGATGATTTCAACTCTTCCCCAACCAGCAGGGGCATAAGTATTGGAAATCCACTCGACAATGTTGGACGTATCGATTTGCTTTAAGTTTTTAAATCCTTCACCGACAATAACGCCTTGACGAAATCCAGTTGTTTCTAATACGAGTTGTGTTGCTTCAATACCTGAAATGTCTTTGATCGTGTCAAAAAAAGTTTCCATGGCAGAAATCCAAAAGAAAACAACATCTCCACCTTCAAAAAGTGTTTCTCCTGTTTCCAAATCCCATTGCAATTCAATACCGCCGACAACTATATTTTTTTTGCTCATGCTATAAATTCCTCCATTATGGTAAAAGTGGGGATAGAGAATAAAAATCACAAACTCTCTTTAAGTATTCCCTGGATAACAAACAATATGTCTCACCCAAAAAAAGTACAAAAAATCGGCCATACGTACTGTCAGCTTTTAATCTAGTCGTTTAAAGGGATACACAACAGTCGTCAGTTTTTCCGACACGTCCCAAAGCTTGCAAGAAATTTCAGGATCAGTTGCATTGGTGTGAGGGGTTCCTAGCGCAGGATAGCCTCTTCGTTGAAACTGGGCAACTGGACCAATGTATTCCCCACCCATAAGACTGGGTTCGGTCGCAGCATAAATTGCCGACAATGCTCCCATACTAGGTGGTTGAAGAAAAAGGTTAGCAACACGTTTAACAGCAGCTGGAATTTCTTGACTGCCAAGCTTTAAAATGTTGGTGGCAGAAACACCTGGATGACAAGCTACGCTAATTGTCTGACAGCCATGTTCTTTAAAGCGCTTATCTAACTCTAACGCAAAATATAAATTAGCTAACTTGCTTTGGTTATAGAATTTTTTTGCCTGATAACCTTTGGTTCCTTCGAGATTATCAAAGTCGATTGTGCCACGGCTATGTGCCCGGCTGCTAACAGTCACGACACGTGAACCAGAAGTGTTTGTTAGTAAAGGCAAAAGCAGACCCGTTAAAGCAAAGTGGCCAAGATGATTGCTGCCAAACTGCAGTTCAAAGCCGTCTGTCGTTTTTGAAAGAGGGGGTGCCATAATTCCTGCATTGTTAATTAACAGATCAAGTTTATCGAAGGCTTTGCTGAATTGTTCAGCAAACTTCCGAATCGTTTCAAGGTTAGCCAAATCCAACTTCATGACATCGATTTGAGCAGAAGGATAAAGCGCCAATAAAGTAGCGCGCGCTTGAGCTCCTTTTTTCGTATTGCGGACAGCCAGAATAACCTCTGCCTCTAGTGCTAGCAGAGCTTTTGCCGTTTCAAAGCCGATACCGCTATTGCCACCTGTGATGATAGCTGTTTTCCCTGTGAGCAAAGTAACACTTCCTTTGTTTCTAAGACTGGAGTTGCTCTTTATTATTTTAGCCGTTTTATGAACGATTTGGAATCTTTGCTAATAAAAAAGTATGTGGTTTTTGTTATTTATTCCTTGAGCTGAGCGGTAGAATGGAGAGAGATCTATGGAAGTTTCGATTCGTATACTGAAGAAATGAGGTTAGGTAGATGGGGTATGTAGAAGAATTGCGAGCGGTTGTGGGGCATAGACCGTTAATTCTTGTTGGTTCGGTCGTCGTAATTGTTGATGAAGAAGGGCGTTTGCTGCTAGAAGAAAGGAAATTCCCAGAAGGTTTGTGGGGGCTTCCGGGTGGACTGATGGAACTCGGCGAATCCACAGAAGATACAGCGAAACGAGAAGTTATGGAGGAGACTGGTTTGACGATTGCCGAGTTGAAATTGATCAATGTCTACTCCGGACCGAAACATTTTGTAGTGGCCAAAAATGGCGATGAATTTTATGTGGTCACGACGGGTTATTATTCAAATAAATTTCATGGCGAATTGATTGTTGATCAAAAAGAATCACTAAGCTTTAAGTTTTTTGCTCCAGCCGATTTGCCGGACAGGATGGTCGGTAGTCACCGTGTAGTAATCGAGGACTATCTTAACCACCTAACCAACCAGCCGGGATAACAGCCGGGAAGTAATGAATAAAGCCACTTTCATTATTAAAATGAAAGTGGCTTCTAGTGTCATCAGACTTTGCTGAAATCAAATTGGACGCCGGTCAGCTTTTCTGACACGTCCCAGAGTTTTTGAGCAACTGCCTGGTCACCAGCTGATGCGTGAGGCGTGTCTAGCGTTGGATAGCCTTTACGTTGACCTTTGCCATCTGGACCAATATATTCGCCGCCTGTCAGTCGTGAATCGGTAGCTGCATAAATGGTCGGTAAAGCACCCATAGCAGGCGGCTGCAAGAAGTTATGCATGAGCGACTTCATCAGTTTCGGTGCGTCCCGCTTGCCAAATTTAAAAAGATTGGTGGCGGAAATTCCTGGATGACAAGCAATACTGACGGTTTGCAAATCGTACGCTTTAAAGCGCTTGTCTAATTCCTGAGCAAACAGCAAATTCGCTAGTTTGCTTTGGCCATAAAATTTCATCGCTTTATAACCTTTGGCACCATCAAGGTTATCAAAATCGATTTTCGCCCCTTTATGAGCCAAACTGCTGAGAGACACGACACGTGAATCTGGCGTATTTTTCAGTAACGGCATCAAAAGGCCGGTTAATGCAAAATGTCCGAGATGATTGCTGCCGAACTGCAATTCAAAACCGTCTTTGGTTTTTGAATAGGGGGGTGTCATAACGCCAGCGTTGTTGATTAACAAATCAAGTGAATCGTGCTTGTTTTTGAAGCTTTCTACGAATGCATGAACGCTTGCAAGATCTGCTAGATCAAGTTTCATGACGGTAACGAGCGCGTCTTTATCTACATCAAGAATCAATTCACGAGCCGCCTTGCCTTTTTCAAGGTCCCGCACGGCCATAATAATTTGTGCGCCAAGACCGGAAAAGACTTTTGAAGCTTCTAATCCGATACCGCTGTTGGCTCCTGTAACAATGGCTGTCTTTCCGGTTAACTGTTTCAAACAATCAGCTCCTGAGTCATGTTATTTGTCGTACGATAAAAATACCACGCCATAGCTCACGGAACAAATGATAGGATTAAAGAACTTTTTGCTGTTACATATGTTCTACTCAAAAAGGGTAGAAGTACACTATTAGCGATAGGCGGGAGCGATTAGATGGAGAAAAATGAAAAACTAGCAGGCTTGGCTTTTTTGCTGTTGATCGGTGGACTGGGTCTAGCTGTGCTGTTTATTGTATTATTTGCAGAATTAGCTGAAGAAGTCGTGGAAAAAGAAGTTGCCCAGTTTGATAACTTTATTATTAATGGAATGGAAGCAGGAGCAAGCAAAACGTGGGATCAGGTAATGTTCATCTTTACCGAAATGGGTTCAGTATGGTTTTTAACGGTGTTGTCACTCGTCGTACTGGTCGTACTTGGAGTTAAAATGAAAGACAAGTGGGGCATGTTGTTTTTTGTTATTGCAGTGGGGGGTGGCTCACTATTAACGACCGTATTAAAAAATCTATATGTCCGGGAACGTCCGAGTATTAATCCGGGTATTGATGCGATCGGCTACAGTTTTCCAAGTGGTCATTCGATGGGGTCGTTAATTTTTTACGGCTTTGTCATATATTTGGTCATCCGAACACGACAACGGTCTTGGATTCGGTGGTTGTTTGTCGCCATTTTGGGTATGCTCATTATTATGATTGGCAGCAGTCGAATCTATCTCGGTGCACATTTCCCAAGTGATGTTCTGGGTGGCTACATTGCGGGATTGATTTGGTTGATATTGAGTTTGGTTGCACTTGAATGGATTCAATGGCATAGCAGAAGTCCGGTACCGCCAGTTTATGCACTACGCAAACTATTAGGGCCGCTATATAGAACCGTGCGAACAAAATTGCCTTTCTTTAATAAATAAAGTAGAAAAAGTAATCAGAAACGACCTCCTATTTATAACAGAAGGATGTCGTTTTTGTGTTAGGAAATTTAGGGGAATGGGTATCCAATATTATTAAAAAGGAGAGAAGGGACGTTATGAATCGGATATTCGGAGTTTTGGTGGCGGTAGGAGTACCCTTAACGGTACTTGGATCTTTCCAGAACTGGCCAAGCATCGCCATGTTTTTTATCTGCTCAATAAGTGTTGTGGCATTATCAAGTTTTATGGGAAGAGCAACAGAAAGCCTAGCAATCGTCAGCGGTCCACGTATCGGTGGTTTGCTGAATGCAACATTTGGAAACGCCGTAGAATTGATCATTTCTATTTTCGCCTTGCAGGCAGGTTTGATCGGCGTCGTATTAGCTTCCTTAACCGGCTCGGTGCTCGGAAATTTACTGTTGGTCGGCGGATTGTCCTTTTTCCTAGGAGGCATCAAATTTAAGCGACAAATGTTCAACGTTCATGACGCTACACACAACTCAGGTTTACTAATTTTTGCAGTTGTTGTAGCGTTTGTCATTCCAGAAATTTTTTCGATGACAATGAACGAAACCGAGACCATTCAATTGAGTGTCGGTATTTCCGTTATCATGATTGTTTTGTACTTGGCAGGATTATTCTTCAAGCTCGTTACACATCGCGGTGTTTATAACCATGCAGACGTAGCACAAGATTCCGAACACGAAGAACCAGAGTGGTCGAAAAAGAAGGCACTGATTATTCTGCTCGTTGCCACGTTAATCGTTGCTTACGTTTCAGAAAACTTGGTTCATACATTTGAAGAAGTAGGAAAGCAGTTTGGCTGGTCTGAATTGTTTATTGGTGTGATCATCGTCGCAATTGTTGGGAATGCGGCTGAGCACGCTTCTGCGCTCATCATGGCCATGAAGAACAAAATGGACGTGGCGGTAGAAATTGCCATCGGCTCCACGCTCCAGATTGCCATGTTTGTAGCACCTGTTTTAGTGCTTATTTCTCTTTTCATGCCGCAACAAATGCCATTGGTTTTTACCGTTTCAGAACTAGTCGCAATGATTACTGCAGTCTTTCTGGCAATCAACGTCATGAATGATGGAGAATCGAACTGGTTCGAAGGCTTAACGCTACTCGCGGCTTATCTCATCATGGGAATCGGGTTTTATTTGTTGTAAAAACAAGCTGCCAACGAAAAAAACGTTGGCAGCTTGTTTCATTTTTTGATTGCAGTACCTACTGCTTATTGGATTGATTCAAAGCTTGCTTTAATTTCTTCATTGCTGAAATGACCAGTCTGACTTTTAACCAGTGTGCCATCTGATCCGATATAAACAGAAGTTGGATAACCAATGACGCCATATTCATCAAAGAAAGTACCACCTTCATCTAATAGGACAGTAATATTCTCGGCATCAGGAAATCCTTTAAACCATTTGGCGAATGATTCGCTGCTTTTCTCAGCATTAGAGTCTGGCGATACGATTGTTAGCACTTTAAAATCGGTGTCTTCACCCGCTAATGTATTCAATTCCTCCATACCGGAAAGACAAATGGAACACCAAGATGCCCAAAATTTTACGTATACCTTTTGACCGGCGTAATCGGCAAGATTTTGCTGATTTCCTTCCAAATCCACTAAGTTAAAACTAGGCGCTGGATTGCCATCGTTCAGTTGTTCAGCATTTGCTCCATCTTGTTGTGAAGTACCTGTGCATCCACTTAGTGCCACTAAAAGGACGGACAGTAATAGGGTGTTTCGTAATATTCTCATAGCCATCATCCTTTTCTGTAAACGAGCAGTTCGAATTTATCTAATTCCATCATATAGTGAAAATTCAATAAAAGAAATTTTGGTCTCTTCGTTTTCTATGAGAAATCACCGTTAGTTGATACGCAGTCTATTTTTTGTCACTTTTGCTCTCTTCTATTTTTTGTAACGCATTTTTTTGGATAATCAAATCAGATAACCGTAGCCGCTCACTGACAGAGTCAATCTGCTCGCTACACTGCTCAACTTCAACTTTTTCGCCCGAATCGGTTTCATAACAAGTGCCGCTTCCAGCAGCTACAGTCAAATCAGGCTCAAAATAAAATTTTTCATAACGAAAAGCACCGTCACGGAACAGCGTCAAATTGCTAGTATCGTTTAATAGCGACTGTCCCAGCATATAAGACGACTCAATTCCGACTAGGTCAAGGATAGTCGGAGCAATATCAATTTGACCACCGTTATTAGTAAACGTTTCTCCACGGGTCATGTTTGGTGCTTTAATAAACAGTGGAACTTGTCGATCAAGTTCAAATAATTCCACCTTCGTTTTGGCATCGAGTTTTTGTGCCATTTCACTAGTGGCCTGAGTCAATCCACTATCATGATCACCATAGAACACGATGAGTGAATCGTCCCACATGTCCCTTTTCTTTAGTTCTTCGATCATCACGCCTACAGCGCCATCGACATAATGAATTGTTTCGTAATAGCCTTTTAACAGGGGATCTTCGTAACCGGATAACTCTAGTTGCTCTAGTTCTTCGGGTATTTCATAGGGTGTATGACTCGATAATGCGACTAAAAAAGCAAAATAAGGCTCTTTTAACTGTTCAGCGAAATCGATAGAAGAAGTGAAAAAGTCTTCATCATTCAAAGCCATGCCGATATCCTGATTGTCGGGGAAATCTGTTTGGCTGAAGAAATGGTTAAAACCGATATTCTTGTAAAAATCATCACGATTCCAGAAATCTTTTTCAAACGCATGCATAGCTGCTGTGTCATATCCTGCATTTCTAAGCAGTTCGGGTAAGCCATCAAATTCGTGGTCGGCGTATTGCGTATAAACTGAACCGGATTTTAACGGGTATAGAGACGTTAATGTAATAAATTCAGCATCCGATGTCCGACCTTCATGCGTTTGATGATAAAACGATGAGAAAAAGTATGCTTCTTCTTTTAACGCATTTAAGTGAGGGGTTAGTTCTTGGCCATTCACTTGCTGTTCAATGACGGATGTTTGAAAAGACTCTAATTGAACAACGATCACATTTGGTTTTTCAAAATCGGGATTAGTTGAAGAGTGGTTGGGATGCAATTGGCGAATCTGTGACTCTTCTTCAGCAGTTACATTCGTGTCTTTAAAAAAAGAGCCAATACCTTGGGCAAAATCTAACCCGTGATAGCCCCAAAATCCAAGCTGGTAATATTCACGCATATTCGAAATCGGTTCATCTACAAGCCATTGTTCTTCGTTAGAGTAGCTAATCACGATAGGAATCACAAACAACGCAAGTCCAAGCGCAAAGCCACCACCTGCTACTATCCTTTTTCTCTCCAGTGTTACTTTTTCTTGTGTGTTGCGAGTAGCAAAGAGAACAATAGAAAAAATTAGCAAGTCAGCAAAAAAGAGGAAATCTTTCATTTCGATTAAAGTCAGAAATCCACCGCCAACATCACTCATCTGTGTAAGGTCTGCGATTAGCACGACAGATAGCAAATCATCAAAATAACGATAGTACCAAAGATCTGAAATGAGAAGAGTGCTATGTAAAAACAGCAATAGCAATAAAATCCATCGTCTTTTTTTGCTACTTAGTAACAAAGTCCAACTAGACAACACCACTATCGAAGCAAGATTAAGAACAAAGAAACTGAAAGAGAAATTAGTCCCTGCATACACGCTAAACAAAAACAGCTTCGAAATAGACAGTAACAGGTAAATCCAATACTCGGGAAATTTCATGACAGACCTCCAAATAAATTAGTCTATTTTGCAAATCAAAATTTTTTTTTGCAAAATGATACAGTTCTTTATAAATACCACTTTAAAGTCCTGCGAAAACATGGCAAAAGTTTGAGTAAATAAGCTGTGGGTATCTAGGAAATAAAGGAACAAGAAGTTAGTTCGTATAAAGGAGCGATGACTGTGGATAAATTTAATGGAAATACATCAGCTAAAGCAGAATGTAAGTATCCTGTGTTGCCTAACGGACAAAAATTTTTCGTGGATTTTGGCAGTCAGCAAGCTCTCCATGGCACATGGCAGATTATAGACAATGAGGAAGCTCCATTTTATTTCTGTGGTCGTGTTTTTGATAACGGTACATTGTCTAAACGAAAATCAGCTGATCACCGTCGCAAATTTTTTGAAGCGGAAATTTACTTGGCTTTAAAAAAAGAGATGTAAATACAACAGTAGAATCGATTGAGCGGAGGGGGGACCCACTCAATTAATAGATATAAATAAATCACCAACGCGATTTTCTACTATGTTTTCTATAAGCAAACAGTTATTTTTCAAAAAAATAACTGTTTTTGTGCTGTCTATATAGGATTACCGAAATCTTTTGTTAAAATAAATGATTTTATAGACCAATTACGCAAAAAAAATATAGATTATTTGAAATTTTGCTGTAATATGAAGTCATACTTTAAATGTAAGGGGATACATACAATGAAAACACAGCAACAAGAGATTAAAATACCATTTGCATTAGCACTTATTCCATTGATTGTCATGATTTCAGTAATGGCAATTACCATTATTGTTTTTGAAGGAAGTCCACATGTACCTCTAGCTATAGGCGCTATTGTGGCGGCATTGATTGCTTGGCGTCTCGGTTACAAATGGGAAACAATCGAAGAAGGAGCGTACAAAGGAATTCGTTTAGCGCTTCCAGCTATTTTGATTATTATTGTTGTTGGGATGATAATCGCTTCGTGGATTGGTGGCGGTATTATTGCAACGATGATTTATTACGGCTTACAAATTATTACGCCTTCATTGTTTTTGATGACCATTTGTATGATCTGTGGAATTGTTGCACTCGCTATTGGTAGTTCGTGGTCGACAATGGGAACAATTGGTGTAGCCGGTATGGGAATTGGTCTTAGCATGGGAATTCCAGCGGCAATGGTAGCCGGAGCTGTTATTTCAGGTTCTTATTTTGGTGACAAGATGTCGCCACTGTCAGACACTACGAATCTTGCAGCTGGTATTACGAATACAAATTTATTTGAACATATCAAGCATATGCTGTATACGACAGTTCCTGGACTAGTCATTGCTTTAATCGTTTACTTTTTCCTCGGTCGCCAATTTGCTGGATCGGCGATTGACCAAGAAAATATTCAAGGAATTTTAACCGCGCTAGACAGTAACTTTTTGATTTCACCTTGGTTGTTATTAGTACCTGCAACGATTATCGGATTAGTCGCACTAAAAGTACCAGCATTGCCAGCTTTAGTCGTGGGTGTATTCCTTGGTTTTATGTGCCAGATTTTTGTACAAGGAGGCAATGTTGGGGATGCAGTTAACACGCTGCATGACGGCTTTGCCATTGCTTCTGGTAACGAAATGGTTGATGAATTGTTTAACCGCGGTGGGATCGCTTCAATGATGTTCACTGTCTCCTTAACCATTTTCGCGATGGTTCTTGGCGGGATACTTGAACAAACAGGTATGCTAAAAGCAATCGTTACACAAATTTTGAAGGTCGCAAAATCAGCTGGTAGTTTAATCGCAGCGACAATCGTTTCTGCTTTTTTCACGAACGCAACGGCATCAGAGCAGTATATTTCGATTCTAATTCCTGGAAGAATGTATGCGACAGCTTATCAAGATAAAGGATTGCATTCAAAGAACCTTTCACGTGCGCTCGAAGATGGAGGAACTTTAACGTCTCCTTTTGTTCCATGGAATACATGTGGGGTATTTATTCTAGCAACTTTGGCCGTTCATCCATTTGCCTATGCTCCTTATGCGGTGCTCAATTATACAGTTCCAATTATCGGCATTATTATGGGTCTAGTTGGGTATAAAGTTCAATTTTTGACAAAAGAAGAAGTGAAAAATTTAAAATTAAGACAGCAGCGAATGGATAATGAAAACGAATTGACAGAAAATGTTTAAGATCTCGTGTTTGATAACTAAAAAAGTAAGCTCTCTTTTGAACATTCAAAAGAGAGCTTACTTTTTTAGGTAAATTACGAATTAGCGATTAACACCATACAATAGCCATGGAGAAGGCAAGTTAAACATGTGATGGGTTGGTAATGCACTGACTTGAGAAGGCGACAAGTCGATCCACAGCAAAGCTTTTGCTTTTACTGTTTCACTTAACTCGCGCTGAGCCAGTGAAACAGTTTCCCATAATCCGGCTTGTTCCATTAAATCATCCCATGGGTAGACGATGTGAAGATAATAATCTCGTTTGTAATCCTTTTTCGCTATGAGCACACGGTCTTTCTGAGGGTTTTCAAAAAAAGACCATTGTGCTAATTTAGCATCGGCAAACAACTCTTCAGAAGCTGGAAACGTATAGTAGCATTCATAAGGAAAAACAGCACCTGTCTGAATATACAATTGATCGACCCACGCCTGTTTTTGGGAAAGCGTTGTTAGGCTTTTCCAAATAGCACCACCAGTCTCAAGTGAAGATGCGTCAATGGAAATAGCGCTGTAAAGTGTGGATACTTCGGCAAGACCGAGCTTATCCATAACACGTCTGGCGGATGTGTTTTCTTGCTGCGTATTTGCACCGATCCATTGGATAGCAGGAAGCGAGAAGGCTTGCTCCATAATATAAGACATTAATTGTGTGGACAAATTTTTTCCGCGGAAGCGTAAATCACTGCGCATTCTGCCAAGCATAATGTATTGCTTGGCAAAAATCGTATAGCCACCGATACTTGCAAGACGGTCGTCTACAAACAAACCATACAAACGACTAGAACCGCTAGAAATTCTGCTGTAGACACGAAGAATATAATCATCTTCTATACCGGTCTCCATTTCTTTTAAATAATGCAAATCGTCCAATCCTAATTGCCGAATGATCTTTTTCACATACTTGACCTCCCTGCTCTAGTTGAGAACACCTAGCTTTATTATATCCAATACTAACGCTAACTTGGCTAGTGCTAAGCTCTTATCGCCCATCTATCCCTACGAAAGACTTAGAATGGAAAGGCTGTGCAGTATCTTTTACTCCTATTTTTATATATACTAGATATAGTGAAAAAGACGGTTTGAATATTCATTAACTTGCTCGTTAAAGGGGAAAAAACATTTGGGAAAAGAAATCGTAAGTGTTCAGGACAAATTTCAATTATCTAAAGGCGATCACGTTTTTTATTATGTGGAAGAACTGGAGCGTTACATTGATAATGCTGTTTCCTTTGTTATGGACGGTATGGAGCAAGGAGACCAAATTCTACTTGTTGAAAATGAACGTCTTTACCCAAAGATATTGACACATCTAGAGAAACTTCTATCTAAAGAACAATTAGAAAATGTACATTATATTAATAGCTTTACGTTTTATTGGAAGAATGGAAATTTTCATCCGCCAACGATTTTAGATTATTTTTCTCGAATCATCAATCCTTTTCTCGAAAAAGATTTGAGCTTTCGTACTTGGGGACATATCGAGTGGCGTGATGAAACAGAAATCATTAGCGATATTAAAGAATATGAACAAGCAATTGAGCAACTTGTACCACAGCTTAAAGCCATTTCTGTTTGTGCTTACGATGCTCCTCGACTCTCAGATTCGCTTAAAGACGTTCTAATGAATTGCCATGACTATTTGATGACCGACAACAACGTTTCGCCAATCTCAAGGCAGTCTAATTAAGTTATACCCACTCAAAAGGATTTTTTCACGGATATTTCGTGAAGAAATTCTTTTTTTGACTAACTAAAGAAAAAAAGAGTAAGTGTGTTATTACTCTAATGTTTATTGACGGAATATTGACAATAATAGAAAAGAGAATACTATATTAAGTAACAACATGTAAACAAACAGTTGCATTTACAGTAAAAGAGGATTGTCCAATTGAAAGGAGGAGAATCCAACATGCTTGAAATTGGGACGTGCCGTTTCGGTTCGATTATTGAAGGGAACAAAGTCATTAAAGCAGGTCTTAGAGAAATTAGCGTGAACGATCCTTATACTCATAAAGTAATCGGAAATTTTTCATGTGCGACAACAGAAGATGCAACTCAGGCAGTTATTTGTTCGCATCGTGTCTACACAAAAATCATGAAGAAAATGCCGGCTCAGAAACGATCAGAAATACTAAGGGAAACAGCTAATCGAATAGAAAGCGAAATCGATCAACTTGCGTATTTCTTGTCTTTAGAAACAGTCAAGCCGTTAAAGACCAACCGTTTAGAAGTGGCACACGCTATAGCTGTGTTGCGTTACGCTTCAGAAGGCGCAAAAACAATCTACGCGGAAAGAATGCCACTAACTCGTGCGAGTGAAAAATTGACTCAGATGGGTATGACAAAGCGGATTTCTCTTGGGGTAGTAGGCGTCTTTACGTCGATTAACTTACCATTTAATTTATTGATCGATCAACTTGCTTCAGCGATTGCAGCGGGCAATACAGTCATCTTGCAACCATCAGAAAAAGCAGTACTTTCTTTTGCTTTGCTCTACCGTCTATTTGAAAAATCCGGATTGCCCAAAGGGGTAATGAATATTGTTATGGGGACTGACGAGAACCTAGCGAGAATAATAACAACCCACCCTAAAACTAAATATGTGATCTTTACTGACAATCACAACTTGAAAACAGACGGAATGACCATACGGAAAAAAGTCATTCTCTCACATGATTACAAGACACTGCATATTGTTTTTAGAGATGCTAATTTGGACACAGCAGTTTACGCTGCAGTAATTGGGGGCATTACACACGCAGACGTAAGCTATACATCAGTTCAGCAAATTTATGTAGAAAGAGAAATTTATTTAGTTTTTCTTGAAAAGCTTACTCAAAAAGTAAAATCACTTAAAATAGGAAATCCTCTAGACGAGACAATTGATGTCGGGCCGATGATTACTGAACAAGCAGCCGAAAGAGTAGCAACATGGGTAAGAGAAACGCTTGAACAAGGCGCAACTTTATCAGCAGGTGGATACCGTAAAGAGGCTTTCATGGAACCTACTATTATTAGTGATGTATCGATTAATATAAAGCAACGTAGTACCGATCGATTTGCCCCAGTCATTACAATTATTCCGTTTAGTGCTGAAAAAGAAATAATTAATCCTATTAATGAATCCAACTGCTGCTCACGAGCAGTCGTATTCACATGTGATATGAAACGAGTTATACACCTAGGTAATGTCTTGACATCAAAAAAGGTCTATATCAACGAAGGTGCAGGCGATCATCCTATCAATGGTTCTGACAAGAGCGTTGATGCTAAGGCTGTGCTTAAAGATGAAGTTATCTCGGCAATCAAAGATATGACCGAAGTGAAATTAATTCGTACTGAATTGTGAGTGTTGAAAATACAAGAGAAACGGGTGAGTATATGAAAATAAAGTCAGCAGTATTAAGAGAAATTGGAGCTAAAACTCCTTACGAAAAAAGCCAACCGATTAAAATTGAAACCTTAGAATTAGATTCGCCGCAAAAGGGAGAAGTACTGATTCAAATAAAGGCAGCCAGTTTATGTCATTCTGATTTGTCAGTAATGAACGGAAGTCGGCCACGTCCTGTGCCAATGGCTCTTGGTCACGAAGCAGCGGGTGTCGTTGTAGAAATAGGCGAAGATGTAATCGACTTAGAGCTTGGCGATCACGTTGCTTGTGTGTTCGTACCAAGCTGTGGACATTGTGGTCCATGCCGAGAAGGACGTCCTGCCTTGTGTGAACCAGGTGCTGCAGCCAATACGGCAGGAACCTTATTAGGTGGCGGAAATCGACTTCACACAGAAACGGAAATCATCAATCATCACTTAGGAGTATCCGCTTTTTCGGAATATGCCGTAGTATCTAGGAACTCAGTCGTCAAAGTAAATAAAGAAATTCCGTTTGAAAAAGCAGCCTTGTTTGGCTGTGCGGTCATTACCGGTGTTGGAGCCGTCGTTAATACGGCAAGTATCAAACTGGGCAGTACCGTTGCCGTAGTTGGACTTGGGGGTGTTGGACTCAGTGCATTACTCGGAGCAATCGCTGCAGGAGCGAGTCGCATAGTAGCAGTGGACATCAATGAAACCAAACTAAAGCAAGCAAAAGAGTTGGGCGCAACAGACGTCTTCAATTCAAAGGATGCGGACGTTGTTGAACAAATTCGTAAAGTGACAGGTGGCGGTTTGGACTATGCTTTTGAAACCGCGGGAGTCGTACCTGCGATGGATGTCGCTTATGGCATCACGAAGCGTGGGGGAACTACGGTCACGACCGGGTTACCTCATCCAGAAAATCAATTTTCTTTTCCGTACGTCTCGTTAACTGCGGAAGAACGAACACTCAAAGGGTCCTATGTGGGCAGCTGTGTACCGAGCCGCGATATTCCACGTTACATGGATTTGTTTCAGAAAGACCGGTTACCTGTCGATAAACTGATTACCGATTTTATTACACTAGATGACATCAATAAAGGTTTTGATCTGTTAGCAAAAGGCGACTCTTCACGAATTATTATCAAGTTTTAGAGCGAAAGAATTAAATTCAATCGATATGTAAGTACATCTTTTGGAAGGAGAATCAGTGTGATTACCAAACTATTTCCCTATTTATATTTTGAAGGTAAAGGTCAGGAAGCGACACATTTTTACACAGATGCATTGGGCGGGAAAATAGCAGGAATCCTGACATACGGTGAGGCAAATGAAGGAGACATGGAAGGTGTGCCGGAAGCGGCAAGAGATATGATAATGAACGCACAAGTCGATTTGGAAAATGGAGATCTATTAATGATCTCAGATGTGGTGCCGGAGATGGGGACAGCATTTCGACATGGCACAAATATGGCACTTACGTTATTTTTTAATGACATGGAAGAAGCACGAACCGTTTTCCATAAACTAGCTGAAGAAGGTACCATTTCTATGGAGTTACACAAAACATTCTGGAGTCCCCTGTTTGGAACTTTAACGGATAAATTTGGAATCGATTGGCAAATTTCGGTTGAAGGTGAAACAAGTTAACTAAGTTTAAAAATCGTAATCCCTATAAAGGATTGCGATTTTTTTTTGCTGTTAGATTTATTCAGATGAAGGGTATAGAAACAGAGATCAGTAGATTTACTACAGTACTGAACAAGCATGTGGGAGGATGACTATGAATACCGATAAATACGCAGTTAAAAAAGATGAGAAAATAAAGCTTTCCGATTACCCAACGACTGATGAAAACAAATTCAGTGAAACACAGCTGAAAGACGAGTTGATTCCTAAAAGTATCAAAAAGCTTAAAGAGCTGCATATGAAACTCCATGCTCAGGAAGAGAAAGGGATTGTTGTTGTCCTTCAAGCGATGGATGCCGCGGGAAAAGATGAAGCGATCACCTATATTTTTTCGAATTTAACAGCTCAAGGGCTAAAGACAACTTCGTTTAAAAAGCCAACTGAAACAGAACTTGCTCATGATTATTTGTGGCGTTTTCGTGAAGGAATGCCAGCAAGAGGACAGATTGGCATTTTAAATCGTTCTTATTATGAAGAAGTGATTGCCCCAAGAGTTCATAACTTGCTTGAAGAGACACCACTTCCAGACGAATTGATTGACGAAAATATTTGGAATGCCCGTTATCGTCAAATCAATGACTTTGAGCGCTATATGGTGGAAAACGGCTTTCCAGTAGTAAAATTCTTTTTTAATATGTCTTATGATGAACAGCGTCGTCGATTGCTTGAACGTATGAAAAATCCAGAAAAAAACTGGGAGTTTTCATTTAATGACGTAAAAGAACGTGAGCATTGGGATGGCTATCAAGGAATTTTTGAAGATTTACTAACTAATACATCAACAGAATATGCGCCTTGGTATGCTCTTCCTGCTGATGATGAGTGGTATTCGCGTTACATCGTTTCGGAAGTGATGGTCGAAGCATTGCAGCGGATAGACCCGCAGTACCCGAAAATTACGGGAGAAGAAAAAGAAAAACTGAAAAAAGCAATTCGACAATTGGAAAAAGAGGAATAGCCATATAAGGAGTCAGGATGAATTTATTCTGGCTCTTTTTTTCTATTTGCGGACAGTCCGTGAACAAAAGAACAAAGGCTTGCATTCTTGTACCGAAAGCTACTATAATATGAAACATTGGTTCACTATAAAAAAGAACAATTTATTCGCATTGTCGTAGTTTTTATTGAAAAGTAAAAAAATACATTCCGATAAATAGTCTTAAGGTGACGTGCAGATGCACGCCCTTTTTTTGTGGAGTGAACAAAATAGAATGACTAAGGGTCACCTTAGGATTGGAGTTTAGTTATGAATAAATGGACGAGATTATTACTGATTTTTGTTTCTTCGATTGTTCTTGGATTTGCGTTTAATATGTTCTTACTGCCGCATGAAGTATTAGCAGGCGGAGTAACGGGTATTGCGATGATGCTAGGATTGGTAACCCCTTTGAACGCGGGGCTTTGGATGATCATTTTGAACATCCCGATTCTTGTTGTGGGCTGGATGAAGCTCGGCAAGACGTTTATCGCAAACAGTCTGTTTTCTGTTGTCGTGACTTCGGTTTCGATGTTGTATATTCCTGTCGTTAAATTGACAGAGGATGCATTACTTTCTACTGTTTTCGGGGGGGTAATTGCAGGAGCAGCCATTGGAATCATTATTCGCTTTTATAGTTCGACTGGCGGATTTGACGTGATTGGCTTGTTGTTGTCGAGAAAACGCGATATTCCATTAGGTGCACTCGTTTTTGGACTTAATAGTGTCGTCGTTTTTGTATCGGGCTTTATTTTTTCATGGGAATTGGCGATGTACACAATGGCTTCTATCTATATCTCGGGTCTAGTACTTGACCGTGTTCACACGCGTCATATTAAACTGAGCTTAATGGTCGTGACCAATCAAGGAGATGCAGTAAAAAAAGAGCTGCTCGATAATTTATATCGAGGAATTACGGTAGTGGACGGTGAAGGTGCATATTCAGCAACTAAAGTAAAAGTTCTTTATAGTGTGATTAGCCGTCATGAATTAGCATTTGTCAGACCATTGATAAAGAAAATTGATCCACAGGCATTCGTGAGCATTAGCGAAACGATGGAAGTCATGGGGAATTTCAGAAAAGACGATAACTTCATGAAAAACTCAATCTAAAAAAGACTCTCCAGTGACTGGAGAGTCTTTTTTGCGTCTCTAAGCTAATTTAAAAGCTAATTCGTTTTTGTTAACAGGAATTATCGAAACAAGAGATAATCAATTTCGGAGATAAAGTCGTTGCTAATGTCGATAAACAAATAGCATTCGTGCGATAAAGGAAAACTAAATGTACGAATCATTTTACCAGTTTCAATATCCGAATAAACGTCCGACAAAATTCCTTTATGCCAACTTTTCATTTGCATCGTGTTTTCAAGGAAATAAGGACGAAAAGCCCAATGTGAACCAAGTTGATCTTTTTCTAACACCCACTCGTCACCGTATTTTCTGAAATTGGAAGATACTTGTCGGCCATCGCTATTGCAAATATACAAGCGAAAGCTTTCTTCTTTAAAGGCTTCAGCAACAGCTTCGATAAAAAGATCTGCTGTTTCTGGACCATGCCATTTGGACAGCGATTTTTTCACCTTCTCTTCAAAACCTAGCGTAAAGGTATAGCGTTTTTCTATTAGCGATTTTTCTCGTTGAACAAACTCAGTAATTTTTTCTCCTACGTTCATCTGAATGCTATTGTTCATCGGAAGTTCAACCTCAGGATTGGCCAAATAAAATCCTTGGTAATAATGACCGCCATGTTTCCAGGCGAAATACAATTGGTAATTGTCTTCAATGTTTTCATAAGAAAGCTTGGCACCAATTCGACGTGCAAGTACAGAGAGGGTTTGGATAACATCTTGGAATACTTCTGGATTGGCATTTCGAACAAAGCCGGTATCGATTTTTAAAATATGAGGGCGCAATTGACGAATTCGATCAATATTCGAGCTTTTTGCCCCCACATGGTCAACCGCTATCTGAATACCATAGGTTTTGTAGTAAAACAATAAATGCTGGAGCGTATCAAAATCTTCTTCAAAATCATATTCGGTAATTTCCAGGACAATTCGCTCCATGGAAAATCCTTTTTCCGCAAAGTTTTGAAGAGTTTCTAGAAAATCTTCCCCGCTATTAATCAGCAGTTGTCTGGCATTACGGTTTATAAATAACAGGCCATCATTTCTAGCTTCAAGCATTTGAGTGATTGCTAATGCCAATAGGTGCTGATCAACTTCTACTTTGTACTCGTCAGGTACATCATCGTCGTGAAAGAAACTGCCTAAACTCATCCAAGTATCTTCAACTTGGAAGCGACCCAAAACTTCATAGCCGATGACAGTATGTTTAACGGCGCTAATGATAGGCTGGAAAGCAGGTTTTACCTTATGTAAATTCTCGAGAATGTCAAATGGATCCATCGGGTGTGCTCCTTTGCTGCAAGTATTTCGGGAAGCAGAATGTTACATGATCATAAAAAAGTAAACAATGACCATGATGATCATGATCGCTAGCATAGAAGAAATTAAAGTGATGTGCATGTTTGAGGGAGTAAAGGTTTCATCAATGAGTTGTTGGCGTTTTTTCTTGTAATTTTGTGTTGCTGAAAAAATAACGATGAGGCCAAAAATACAGGCGAAAATACCGAGTGCAATAGTAAACGTATCAACAAATGTATTACGTGTGACACCCATAGTAAAATGCAAACTCGTCGCCAGAAAACCAACGCCGACAATTGAAATAACCGTACGAATCCAGGCTAGGTAGGTACGTTCATTAGCTAGGTGTTGTTGTGTATAAACCAATTGATTTTTGTCCTTTCGGTAGGACTGACGGGACATACGGTACGCTCCTCCAAGTAATAATCAGTTCAAAATTTAAAAAATCTGGAATTGAGAAAAACGAATGTCTTTCCAGTATAAATGAATCGTGATTAAAAAGGAATTTCAAAAAATTAAACAAGTTGAATAAATTATACAAAGAGAAGCAAGTAACGTTCCGTTGCTATGAAGGCACGAAAGCTGAACAAATCAATCGAGGAAGAATTCGACCACTGTAAACTAGTTGTAAAAATTCTATTAAGTTAATGTGATTATGCCCAATTCGGAAGCTTTTTAAGTATAGTTAAGGGAGAATGGCATTTAAGAAGAGTCAGAAAAAATATGTCAGTGTCTTACTGCCAAACCAAATAAAAAGTAGGAGATGAAGCAGTTGAAGAAAATTTCGTTTAGCTTATTGGTCTTATTACTAATGAGTACAGTGGTGTCAGTCAACTCAATAGGAGCAAAGGGAAAGTCGAAAGAAGCTGAATTTAATTCCAATCGTTTTTTGTCTATTGCGCACCGCGGAGCCTCTGGACATGCACCTGAACATACGTTGGCTGCCTATAAATTAGGTGAAGGGATGCAGGCTGATTACATAGAAGTGGATTTACAGATGACAAAAGATGGCGTTCTGATTGCGATGCATGACGAAAAAGTAAATCGGACAACGGATGGTTCTGGTTATGTTAAAGACATGACGCTTGCAGAAATCAAAAAATTAGATGCAGGTTCCTGGTTTAACAGAGCTTACCCTGAAAAAGCTCAACCTGAGTTTGAAGGATTGCAAGTACCGACTCTTGAAGAAGTGATAGAAACGTTCGGCAAAGGCTCCCGGTATTATATCGAAACGAAGGCACCCAGCGTTTATCCAGGAATGGAGCAGGAACTTGTGCGGATATTAGAAAAGCATAAGTTGACTGGACAAAATGCACAGTCAAGTAAAGTTCTAGTGCAATCCTTTAGTCAGGAAAGCTTGTTAACTATGCATGACTTGAAGCCAGAAATTCCACTAGTTCAATTGATTTCTTATTCAAAACCTGCGGTTATTTCGGATCTTGAGCTTGAACATATTAAAGAATATGCGATTGGAGTAGGCATGAGCCATACGAAAATTGACCGCTCTTATGTAGAGCAAGTACGACATCACGGGCTACTGATTCATCCTTATACAGTCAATGAACGTGCCGACATGGAACGCTTGATTGACTGGGGGGTAACAGGGATATTCACCAATTATCCAGAGGTTTTAGAAGCCGTATTGAAAAAAAAGGGCTAGCAGAAATTTAAAGACCGTCTATGAAATCAATTGTGATTTCATAGACGGTTTTTTACGTTATAATTTTTCTGTAGTACAGCACAGTGCTGTGCAACGGGAAGAACAATAATGGGACTGAGAAAAGATGTTTTTTAGTGAATACATAGACTATTGTTAAAGTAAGGGAGGATTAAAGGATGTTTTTAGATGAAAGAAGTGCAACTTTACTAAAGCTCCTACAACATTCATCAATTCCTTCGATGAGTGCGATTGAAGACCAAACGGGACTGACACGCAGACAAATTCAGTATAGTTTAAACAAGGTCAACGATTGGCTTCAATCTAATCATTATAAACCCGTTCAGTATAAGCGAGATACCGGCTATTTTTTACCAGACGCAATTAAAGAAGAAATCAATATCCAACTGACAAAACGAAGTTATGTATTTTCAGAGAAAGATCGCCAACAAATTTTTTACTTGTTAATTTTGCTCAGTTTAGAGCCTTTATCTCTTTATCATTTTCAATCGGTCGCCGGCGTTTCACGAAATACGGTTTTGACAGATCTTCAACGTCTTAAAAAGATGGCTAAGCAAATGGATTTGACAATTCAGTATTCTAAACAAGCGGGGTACATCATTACTGGGAATAGTCGAATCAAGCGCTTTGTCATTGAACAATTGATTCATGAAGTATTAAGTGGTTCAAATAGTCAGCTGATTATCGAATGCATTTGGACAGGATTTGAAGAGCACATCGATGCCATTCATTCAGAATTGGAAAGAATAGAACAACAACTGGGCACTACTTTTACAGATAATCGCCTAAACGAACTGGCTTATCTATTCTTTTCCACAAATCAATTGATTGGAAAAGGTGAAGAGCTAGAACAAGATTCCAGTTGGTTGCCATTTATTGATACACAGGAATACGCATTAATCGAACAGATGGTTGGAGCGGCTGCATTTTATTCGGAATGGAGCCAAACGGAAAAATTATATGCAACTTTACATGTCATCAGCATGAACCGTATAAAAGACGGCTCTCCTTTAGAAGAAGATCAAGTTTTTTACGAGATCTTGCAGCAAGTCATTGAAGAATTCGAACGACTAACGTTTGTTCACCTTCACGAAAAAGATCAGCTATGTGAACAATTGTATGTGCATTTTAAACCAGCTTTTTACCGAATCAAGTATGGGATTCCTCATGTCAATCCGATGAGCGAACGGATACGCAAAATCTATCCGGAACTTCATCATTTGACAATCAAATCCTTGAGAGTACTCGAGGAAAAATTAAGTCTTTGCATTCCAGAAGCTGAAGTAGCCTATTTTACAATTTATTTTGGGGGCTGGCTTCAAAGACAAGGCACGCGTTTAGATGATCGAAAAAAAGCAATTGTCGTTTGTCCACACGGTACAGGTGTCAGCAACATCCTTAACTACACGTTGCGAGAATTGTTTCCAACTATCTTATTCTTGGATGTATTATCTGTTCGAGATACAGCTGACTATCCGCTCCCTTACGATTTGGTTTTTTCATCGGTCTATATGAGGACGAATGAGACATTGTTTATAGTGCCGCCTATTTTAGAAGATCGCGACAAACAAAGGTTGAGTAAGCAAGTCATGCAAGAACTTTACGGCTATGCGGTTCCAGAAGCCGATGTTGCAGGTATGATGAAAATTATTTCTAAATACGCCACGATTCATGATGCAAAACAACTAGAGAAAGAACTCCAAGTATCGCTACAGACACAAAAAAGTGCAACTCACACATATACAGTAAAGGAGGCGGAAAAGCCTGTGTTAGCCGAACTATTAAATGAGCAAACGCTTCAATTAGAACCAGTGATTGCCACGTGGCAAGAGGCAATCGAAGTGGCTGCTAGGCCACTTGTAGAATTAGGGACAATCGAAGATCGCTATGTAACAGCCATGATAGAGTCTATCGAGGAAAATGGACCTTATGTCGTTATTACGCCGTTAGTTGCAATCCCACATGCTCGACCGGAAGAGGGGGTTCGTTCTTTATCAATGAGCCTATTAAAACTTGACCAAGCGGTGGATTTTTCACCGGACAAACCTGTTCGATTAATTATCATTTTAGCAGCAGCTGACAGCGATTCGCATCTTCGGGCATTAATTCAGTTGACAAATTTATTGAATGAACCTGAAAATATCCAACAAATGTTGGGAGCAACAAATAAAAATCAACTTTTGGAGATCATCCATAACTATTCCAAGGAGGAAACAGAATGAAAATCATGGTAGTGTGCGGAAACGGATTAGGAAGCAGTTTTATTATGGAATTGAATGTTAAGAAGGCATTAAAAGAATTAGGCAAAACAGCAGAAGTAGGTCACACAGATCTAACTTCTGCTAAATCAGAACAAGCGGACATCTTTATTGGGGCAGCAGATATTATGAGTCAGTTAGATAATGGCAGTCGAACTATCGTCAATTTGGAAAACATGATGAGCATTCCAGAAATTAAATCGAAACTAGAGCCGCATTTAGGATAAAACTGACGCCAAAGGAGGAAATGCTGTGTTACAAATAATTATGAACGATATACTGGGAACGCCAGCTATTTTGATTGGGTTATTTGCACTTATCGGGTTATTACTTCAGAAGAAAAATAGCGCCGATGTAGTTTCTGGAACGTTAAAAACAGTAATGGGCTTTGTAATTATTGGTGCTGGAGCTGCAGTGCTGATTGGCTCTCTGGATATATTCGGGAAAATGTTTGATTATGCGTTTAATGTCCAGGGCGTCATTCCAAATAATGAAGCGATTGTTGCTGCTGCACAAAGTGAGTATGGAACTTCAACAGCATTGATCATGGTTTTCGGAATGCTTTTCAATATTCTCTTGGCACGTATCACACCGTTTAAATATATATTCCTTACGGGTCATCATACCTTGTTCATGGCATGTCTACTAGCAGTGACTTTATCAGTCGGCGGACTTGCAGGAGCTCCATTAATTTTGGTTGGTTCAATTATTCTTGGTCTATGTATGGTGCTTTTCCCAGCACTTTTGCAACCATATGTGCGTCAAATTACAGGAAGTGACGATTTTGCTGTAGGTCATTTTGGATCAATTGGTTATTTCGTTTCTGCCAATGTTGGGAAATGGTTTGGTAATAAAGAAAAAACCACTGAGGACATTAAAGTTCCTCAATCGTTAGGGTTTCTAAGAGATACTTCTGTAGCAGTTTCTTTGACAATGACATTGTTCTTTATTGTGGTTGCTTTATTTGCAGGTCAAGAGTTTATTGAAACAACACTCTCGAACGGTTCAAATTTCTTAGTATTTTCATTCATTCAAGCAATTACCTTTGCAGCGGGTGTTTACATTATCCTTGCAGGAGTAAGAATGCTAATTGCTGAAATCGTTCCTGCTTTCCAAGGAATTGCCGACAAGCTAGTACCGAACACAAAGCCAGCACTTGATGTGCCAATTATTTTTCCGTTTGCTCCAAATGCTGTAATTATTGGGTTTTTATTCAGCTTTTTTGCAGGATTATTAGCGATGTTCGTTCTTCCGGTTCTTGGGTTGAGTGTCATTGTTCCAGGACTAGTTCCTCACTTCTTCACTGGAGCAGCAGCTGGTGTCTTCGGAAATATTACAGGTGGTAGACGCGGTGCGATGCTCGGTGCATTTGCTAACGGCTTAATCATCAGTTTCATTCCCGCTATCCTACTAGTATTACTGGGAGATATCGGATTTTCTGGAACGACATTTGGTGACTCTGACTTTGGAGTAGTAGGTATCTTGATTTTAAGTATTATGAAACTTTTAGGGTTTGCATAACAATGATTTTAAACTAAAAAAGCCAGTCAGAATCTATGAATTCTGACTGGCTTTTTTTGCATGGCATGGCTTTTTAGGTTTGAAGACTAAACAGGTTCAGCAAAGGCTCTTTAGGTGATAGTAGTTGAATAGCAACTTATATAGACTGAAGATGAGCTAAAAAAACAGTAAATTCACCAAAATAGTCAAGATAATCGAAAGAATGAGTGAAGTAAGCAGGCTATCCATACAGGAAATCCGCACATTGACACCACCTTACTCAAAGAATGATTTGGAGCAGCACAGTGATAAAGATAAGCCCTGCGATAAAAGAAGGATAGCTACTATTTTTCTCTGCCGGCAATTCGTCATCTAAAATATTTAAGATGATTCCCCCTGTCAGAAACGCTGAAAAGAAGGCAATAGTCAATTCGTTAGTTTCTGTAACATGATAAAGCAACCAACCAAGTAATACGGAAATGGCCAATACCCAACGACCAATATTCGTATACAAGTCTTCGTGTGTTAAATGGAGTACACGATTGTTGGCGATAAAATGAAAAGAAAAGACGACAAAGTAAATAAGATAATCCGAAATTCGTTCGCCACTTAAATCAGTAAGCAAATAGCCAATTAGCACGTTATATAATGCAAATCCGAAAATTTCAAGAGCGAAGACGAACCTGCTTGGTTGAGAGAGGTTTTCTTCTCTTTCATTTTTTGCTTTGGATTTCTCATTGAGTTGATTGATGCCGTAGAAAAACGCAATACCCAGGAGCGTTAACAAATAAGTGGAGTAGTCAAGTGACTCAAGCCACAGCGGTAATTGAGCATCTTCAGCGACTTCTTGGTAATGGGTCAATTCAGGAACGAGGTGGAGAAAGACATAAGCAATTGAACCACCGGATACAAACGACATAAGTCTGTCTTTTGGCTTTCGATCAAGAAATTTAATGTAATTTGTAGAGATATGAACAATCATAAATGCGATGGTGATGGCTAAGCTCAAGTAAAACATCGCAGTACCTCCTAATCTGGGTTAAAAGCAGTATACCCGAATCTTTACAAAAAACTCGCGTTAAATAATAGTAGAATTCAAAAAGACATCTTAAATAAAAAGCGTAGAGTGTAGACTGTTTTGGGTATACATAGATGACTCATACCCGGAATAGAATGGAGAAAAGCTATGGACTTGTTGCTTACTATTTTTCTTTTGTTGATTTGTCTATTGATTTCGAATGTAGTGAGCCATTACATTCCGTTTATCCCGACCGCGCTAATCCAAGTGGCTCTAGGAATTATTTTGGTGCTTGTTTACCAAGATATCTCTTTCGATATTGAAACAGAATGGTTTTTACTGTTATTTATCGCTCCCTTATTGTTTAATGACGGCAGCCACTTTCCACGTGAAGAATTATGGCGAATGAAAGGACCCATTCTAGGAAATGCAATCATTCTCGTACTATTAACAACGGTGTTAGGTGGCTATTTTATCCACTGGCTAATAGATGAGATTCCGCTGGCTGCTGCATTCGCATTAGCTGCAATCCTATCTCCGACAGATCCAGTCGCAGTTAATGGCATCGCGCAGCGTATTCGGATTCCACAAAAAGTATTGAGTCTGGTGAGAGGCGAATCATTGATAAATGACGCATCGGGTTTAGTCGCATTTAATTATGCCGTAGCGGCTGTGGTTACCGGCTATTTTTCACTATCAGAAGCAGTTTTGGATTTTTCGTATAAATTTCTGGCAGGTGGATTGTTAGGTTTGCTATTAGGGTTATCAGTTATCGGAATCCGATTAATATTGCGAAAGCAAGGCATTAACGACGTCACATTCCACACCTTATTACAAATTATGACGCCGTTTTTAATATTCATCGTTACAGAAGATATTCTCCACGCATCGGGAGTTATAGCGGTTGTGGTCGCAGGAATCGTACATTCTCTCGTTAGAGAACAGACCGAAACGTTTATTGCAGAAGAACAAGTATCAACAGAAAACATTTGGAAAATCATTCTTTTTATATTAAATGGCATAGTTTTTTTACTGCTTGGGTTGAATATCCCGATTTCGATGCGCGGTGTTTTGGAAAATCCTAACGCCAGTTTGTTGCTCATATTTTCCTATGTGTTCGCAATTGGTACGATGATTCTCGGCATTCGTTTTGTCTGGGCATACCTGTTTTCCATTTATGAATATCATTTTGGCAAAATGAAAGAAGCGGCCAAGCCCAGCTTGAAGTTAACTTTGTATGTTAGTTTAACAGGAGTTCGTGGAACCGTAACTATGGTCGGAGTTCTGTCACTGCCTTTTCTGATGGAGAATGGAGAGACTTTTCCAAACCGGTCGCTTATTCTTTTCTTAGCAGCAGGAACCATTCTTTTTACGTTGATTGTTGCAACGATTGTTTTACCGATGCTCAGTAAAGGACAATTGGCAGATGGTGAGCAATCCTTAAAGATAGATTTAGAAGAAGCACAGAGACGAATTTTACTAACTTCGATTAAAAAAATAAAATCTGAAATTACGGAAGAAAACGAAGCAGGTGCTTATGAATTGATGGAAGAATATAAATTACGTTTCCGTCAGATTCAAACGGAAGAAGATGCCGCAACGCAAGCCAATAAAAAGTATCAGCGAAAAATGCGAGAACTTCGATTAAAGGCGCTGCGACTTGAACGTAAATACATCCAATCACTTTATCGCAAAAAGGAGTTGGATTCAGAATTACATGATGCTTTTGAAAAGTCACTAGATCGTCGCGAAGAAGTCATTGCCAACAATACGCGTTCGACCATGCTCTATTTACAGGGGAAGCTGATTCGGGCATGGAGGCGTTTCAGGGGGCAAAATTCGAGAGAAGAGGAAATACGGCTGGTCGAATTTCAGGAAGGACGAGAAGTTCAACTGCAGGCTTTGCAAGCGGCTCTCTTTGGGATTGAAGCATATGCAAAAAAATACGAACCGAAAGAAATTATGGAAGCGGTCGTTTCAGATTACAGACAAATGGTCAGTAGATTAAAAAAACCTGAAGCGTTGTACGATGAAAAATACGAATTGCAAAAAGAAGAACTGCGCGTCATTGTCATGGATATGGGACGAGCCGAAATTTATAAAATGTATGCATCTGGAGATATTACAAGAGAGCAGGCAAAAGAACTAAGACGCTATATTCATTTTATCGAAAGCGTTACCTTGCACGAAACTACTGACTAAAAAGCAGCACCGATTTTTCGGTGCTGCTTTTTAGTCGTTAGTATCTACTAAAGAAAAGCTATATCCTTGCTGTTTAATCGCATGAATTAACTGAGGTAAAATAGTGACAGTTTGCTCTAATTCATGTAACAGGATGATAGCACCATCTTCAAGATTTTCAGTGATATATCGAATAATTTGTTGGGGATCTTCTTTTAATTCCCAGTCCATCGAAGCGATTCGCCACATGACCGTCGTTAAGCCCAGTGCTTTTGCTGCTCGTAACGTATCGGCATTGTAGTTACCGTATGGAGGCCGGAAAAAAACAACGGGTGTTCCAGTTATTTTTTCGATATGCAACATACTATTGTGGATATCTTGATACTGTTTTTCATAAGACAGTTGTATCAAGTTCCGGTGTTTCATTGAATGCGTACCAAGAACATGCCCATCGTCCAACAAGCGTTGCCATGGTCTTGCAGGATAAAGCAGATGCGATTGCCAGAAGAACATCGCTTGCACATCGTGCTGTTTTAAAATATCTAGTAGTTGTGGCAGTCGTTTGCTTGGACCGTCATCAAATGTTAAGATCACAGATTTTTTGCTTTGCAAACGAGTGCTCGTAACAATTTCGGGGTGAGTAGAGTCGTACACGACCCTGGATTGATCGACTGCTCAAGGGCTCTTAATCATCCGAATCATCTCCTTGAATTTAAATTCCTGCATCGAAAAATGCGGTTTGTGGATTAGACGTATAGGTTTCACGATATTGGGAATCCGTGAAGTCTGCCGGCAGCCCATCAAAAATAAGCTTACCATCTTTTAAAGCAAGAATGCGACTAGCGTAGCGCTTTGCCAATTCGATGTCATGAACATTGATAATCGTCAGTAAGTCTAAACGTTCATGCATTTCTGTCAGTAACGTGAAGATGTGATTAGAGGTGCCAGGATCTAGACTAGCAACAGGTTCGTCTCCAAGCAAAACTTTTGGCTGTTGGGCGAGGGCACGCGCGATACCTACCCGTTGTTTTTGACCACCGCTCAGTTGTTCAACTTTTCGATAAGTCATATCGGACAAGCCAACATCTGCAATAACTTGTTTGGCGAAAGCTAACTCATCAGCAGAAAACCAGCCAATCAGATTTTTGAAAGAAGAACGATAACCAAACATGCCGGTCAATACATTTTGAATGACACTCAGACGAGGAACGAGGCTGAAATGCTGGAAAATCATCCCCGTTTCTCGTCGTACTTTGCGCAATTTTTCTTCACTGTGGATAGAGATATCTTGATCATCAAAGTAAATTTCTCCACTAGTTGGTTTTTGTAATCCATTCAGACAACGAATAAAAGTCGATTTTCCAGCACCACTTTTCCCTAGTACACAGACGAAATCGCCTTTTTTAAGAGACAAGCTGATATCAGTCAATGCTTTTACTTTCATATCTGGATACTGTACAGATAGATTTTTCACTTGAATCATATCGCCACTCCTTTAAATTACACGATTTCGAACCGTACTGGCCAAAAAATCGATAGCGATGACCATAATCATGATAATCAATACGTCTAGTGAAACAGAAGCGTATTGAAAGGTTTTAAAATCATTGAATAACCGTTGTCCGATTCCACCACCACCGATAAAGCCCAAGATAAGCGATGTCCGTATAGCTACTTCAAAACGATAAAAAAACTGCGACAATACGTTTGGCCAAATTTGTGGCAGAATACTGAACAGATTCGCCAGCCATCTTTTTGCACCAACCGCTCGCATGGCTTCTTGGGGACCAGGGTCTGCTGCTTCAATTAATTCAGAAACCAGTTTCCCGAAAACCCCCACGTTATGGAACATGATGGCAATAACGGCTGGAAAAGGTCCGAGGCCAAGTGTTGTTAATAAGATAAGACCGAAAACAATTTCCGGAATCGATCGCACAAAACTAAGTGCCACACGTGTGATATGGAAGAGCGACTTAGAAGGCGCTGTATTGCGTGCCGCCATAAAGCTGATTGGCAAAGCAATCAATAAACCAAAAACACTGCCAAGAAAGGCCATTGCCAATGTTTCAAACGTATCTTCTACCATACCTGGAAGCTTAGAAAAGTCCATTGGCCACCATTGAGACAGAAAATCAATCATATTGCGAAAATCTTTAAACTTGGACAGATCGAATTCTGTAATGCGCATGCTGAAATAAACGAGTACGAGAACAATTATGAGTGTAATAAAATTTCTTTTTTTAAACCACAAGCTAATCAACTCTATTCTTCAATGATTCCTTGCTTTATAGCGGCTTGTTTGATGCTTTCATAATCGGCATTCGTAGCTTCTGTAAAACCGGTTGCGCCAAACGCGTCCAGGATCTCAGGATCTTCGATCGCCAAAAATGCTTTCCGTAATTTTGCGATCGTTTCATCATCTGTACTTTCAAGAACAGCCCATGGGTATTGGAACAACGGCTCAGATTCCCAAACGATTTTTAATTGGTCCGCATCGATTTTGCCCGATTCTATTAATTGATTGTAAATAGCGCTATCAATAGCACCTGCATCAACTTGTTTGTTTTGAACGGCTAAGGCAGTAGCGTCGTGTGATCCAGTAAAACGAACATTTTTAAATTGGTTTTCTTGTTCGGACTCATAGACGCCTCGATCTTGTAATTCAATAGAAGGAATTAATGACCCGGAAGTAGAATTGGGATCACCAAAAGCAAATTGAACTTCACCAGGAGTTTTTAATAGTTCATCTAGAGACGTTGCTGGATTGTCTTTATGAGTGATGACATAGGAATGATAGAAAGGTTCGCCTTCGACCAGTTGGGTAATGATGGCTTCTGCATTGCTGTTCGCTTCAGCGATTACATAAGTCAATGGTCCAAGATAAGCCATATCAATCTGGTCGTAGTTCATCGATTCTACTACGCCGTTATAATCGGGATAAACTTCAATCTCAACTTTGCGATCCAGTTCTTTACTTAGAAGGGCTTGTAATTTTTCCATCGCGACTTCCATTTCACCTTCTGTTTGAGCAGGAATGACTCCTATTGTAAAGGGTTCTTGTTCATCTGAGGAGCTGTCATTTTCAGCTGACTCATTGCTACAGGCAGACAGGAATAACACAAGAAAAAGTGCAGAAATCGTACCAATCCATTTTTTCAATAAAATCACCTCTTTTTGAATTTGGGCATTGAGTTAACAGTAAAACAAGGACTCAAGCAGAGTCCTTGTAAAAAGCTTAAATAAGTTGTGCCTGACCTTTAAATAACACGAATACGTCCAGCATGTTCACTTGTTACATGACCAATGATAGCGGATTGAACTTTATTTTTTACTAACTCATTTTGTAATGCATCCGCATCTGCTTCAGGAACTGAAATCAGCAAGCCTCCTGAAGTGACCGCGTCGCACAGAATCAATTGATCGATTTCACTAATGTTTTCAGCATAATCGATGTCATCAGCAAGCCATTTTCGATTTTTACGGGTTCCGCCTGGAATGACGTCTTGTTCGGCAAGTTCTCTAGCGCGAGCCAGAACAGGAACATCTTGGTTAGTTACGGTCACGCCAACATTGCCGCCTTTAGCGATTTCCATTGTGTGACCAAGCAGGCCAAATCCAGTGACATCGGTGCAGGCATTAACGGTGAAATTTTCCATCACTTCTGCTGCAGTTTTGTTTAACGTAGCCATAACATTCATAACTTCATCCAAAGATTTTTGATCCAAAGTCCCTTGCTTGATGGCAGTAGTTAAAATACCGACGCCAATAGGTTTGGTCAAAATTAGACGATCACCCGGTTTCGCACCAGCGTTAGAGCGGATCCGATCGGGGTGGATTGTTCCTGTAACGGAAAGTCCGAATTTAGGTTCTTGATCATCAATTGAATGACCACCCACTAAAACAGCGCCAGATTCCTTCACTTTGTCAGAAGCACCAGCCAAAATATCAGCTAAAATACTTTTGTCTAAAGTATTGATTGGGAAAGCTACAATATTCATAACTGTTAAGGGTTTGCCACCCATAGCATAAACGTCGCTTAAGGCATTAGCTGCACCGATCTGACCAAACATATAAGCGTCATCGACAATCGGAGTAAAGAAGTCCAAAGTTTGAACCAATGCAGTTTCGTCATTAATTTTATAAACTCCCGCATCATCAGCTGTTTCCAAGCCGACCAGCAAGTTTGGATCGTCTACATTTTTCGGTAAGTGGCGCAGAACCTGCGCCAGGTCCTCAGGACCAATTTTGCAGCCTCAACCGCCTTTTGTAGATAAAGAAGTTAAGCGTACGTTTTCTTTTTCAACCATGTTAATCTCTCCTTTTTCTCATCAGATTTATAAGTTAAATGAATCATTTTAGCCTGCTGATATTCCGCTGGGTTACTCCAACTCTCAATGACCATTGCTTCAATTCAACTTACTATTGTTTAATACTGACCAAAACCAAAATTACTTTAAGATGTTTTGATAAACTTTCAAGAACTTTTCAGCTTCGCTTTCACTTGAGTGATGTTGTTTCACATAAGCTTTAGCGGCATGGCCGATAGTTTCTCTTATTTTGTTATTATTCATGAGCTTTTCAGCATAATCAAGAAATTCGATCCGAGTTTTATATAAAAACCCTGTTTCCCCATCGGAAATGATACTGCTGTTGCCTGGAATGTCTGAAGCGAGGACAGGTAAGGCATATCCCATGGCTTCTAAAATCGTAGCAGGCTGTCCTTCTGATAAAGAAGTATTTAAGACAACATTGGCCTGTTGGTAAATAGAACCCATGTCTTCGTGTGGTACTTGCCCGAGATAGCTAATCCAGTCTTCGTGCTGCTTGACGAGAGCCATCACGCGTTCGCTTTCCATTTCTTCAAGAACGGGGCCAATGAGCCACAATCGAAGTTGCGGGTTTCGCAGATATAAATCATGGAGCATCAGAATTGCTTCAGGAATATTTTTGACTTTCCGAATACCGGCAGGCAAAAAAAACAAAAAGCTACCTGGCTCTTTTGTAAAAGAAGATGTACCTGCAAAAGAAGGCTGATTGCCTTGTGGCATAATAAAAATTTTATCAGTCAACCAAGGAACTTCCTTTACGAGCAAGTCCTCTGCTTTTTTATCGAACACATGAATTGCGTCTGATTCATGCAAACAGGTTAAGACGTCCGTTCGTCTATCTGGATTAAACAAGTCTTGATTCAAATCAGTACCAGTCATGGTCACAATGTAATGCGCAGGTTTGGTGTCTAGTTGTTGCAAGAACTGATAAAAATTATAAGCATGGAAACCGTGAACGATATCGGCAGGTGGAAAACAGCGAATGACGTCTTCGTCTGTCGTTGAAATGATTTCTGTGTCGATTCCTAATTTTGTTAGATTGTCTGAGATGCGTTGGACCGTTATGGTATTTCCGCGAAGTTGCGGATAGTTTGGTGAAGCTAAAACAATTTTCATTTTTATCCTCCTTTACTCCACAAATTGAAGGTTTGTTCACTTCTATTAAATTGAATTATCCTAAAGCCTAGTAAGTTTGTCACCTAACTTACCTTTCTGTTTGTAAAAAAAAGATTGCCGATAAGGCAATCTTTTTGGTGAATAGCAGCAGATACTAGGTCTAGGGCGCTGTCGCTTTTCTATGTCCAGCTCAAGCGCCTAGCTCCTCGGGTCTTAAGCCAACCCGACTGTGTGGCAAAGAACGCCACTTCGTCGGTCTGTCTTAAGCCTGTCGGAGCTACATAGGCGCTGTCGCTTTTCTATGTATTTGGCGGGATTGTATGGGAATCGAACCCACCGAGCCTGACACGCAGGCCCCTCAGGGTTTTGAAGACCCAGGAGGACACCAGTCACCCATCCAACCCCAAAGTTCGTAATGGTGAACCTGTACAAGTTTATACCGAAAAAAAGATCTTCGCAAGAAAGGCGCTTAGTGAGAATCGGTGAAAGCGGTGCTCAGGCTTGAAACAGCCCTTCTTGAAGACTAAAGTAAAGAGAACAGCGATAAGAGAAGGCGTGTGAAAAAAATGGAAGAACGTTATTATACAATCGGCATGGCAGGACATATTGATCACGGCAAAACCACTTTGACAAAAGCATTGACTAACGTAGAAACAGATCGATTAAAAGAAGAAAAAGAACGTGGGATCTCTATCGAACTGGGCTACGCACCTTTAAATTTAGAAATGGGTGTTGCTATTTCGATTGTCGATGTACCAGGACATGAACGGTTTGTTCGGCAGATGATTGCCGGGGTTGCGGGAATTGATTTAGTTGTTTTGGTTGTAGCGGCAGATGAGGGCATCATGCCGCAAACCGAAGAGCATTTGGAAATTCTGCAGTTTTTAGGCGTGGAACATTGCATCGTGGCGATTTCGAAAATCGATCGTGTCGATGAAATTATGCTCGAATTGGTCATGGATGATGTTAAAGAACGGCTGTCAGAAACCATTTTTCGTGACGCACCGTATGTTGCGCTCGATAGTTTATCGGGAACCGGAATAGACGAATTAAAGCAAACGATTTTAACGAAACTAAAAGCAATCGATTTTCGTGACGCTTATGGTTCATTCCGTTTACCAATTGATCAAGTGTTTTCAGTCCAAGGTCAAGGCACTGTTGTTAGAGGAACCGTATACGAGGGGGTTGTCCAGAAATCCTCGCAGCTTCGTCTTTTACCAGAAGGGATTTCTGTGAAAGCGAGACAAATTCAAGTGCATCACGAAGAACGTCAGCAGGCGCGTGCAGGGCAGCGAACGGCGATTAATTTAGGCGGCATGGATCAGACAGCTGTAAAACGTGGAGATGTACTTGTCGATTCAGAACATTTTCTTGTAACAGATACGATCGATATTGCATTGCAAGTGATTGGTCGAAAGTTCGCACCACTTAAACAGCGGACGGCTGTCAGGCTTCACGTCGGAACCTCTGAAGTGATGGGCAAAATCGTCTTTTTTGACCGTAACGAACTGACGCAAACACCAAACGAAGTATTATGCCAAATTCGGTTAGAAGAAAAAATAGTCGTGCGTCGAGGAGATCGTTTTGTATTGCGGCGCCCGAGTCCCGTTGAGACCATTGGTGGCGGCTGGGTCATACAACCAAATGGTGGGAAATACCGCTTTGGCGACGAGACAATCGAGATGCTTCGTCACCACCAGCAAGGAACACCGAAAGATTTAGTCGTAGATGCCTTAAGTAAATACTTATTGCTCGACGAGAAAAGCCTCATGCAACACACTTCATTAAACGAAAACACATTGGCGGAAATCTTAGAACAAGAAGTAGAATCGGATAGTTGGTTAGAAATTCCTCGCCAAGGCTATAGTTTGACCAAAACGTTTATCAAGATAAAAGATGAATTGCTCGACAGGTTGCAGCAGTATCACGAAGTTTTTTCAATGCGTATGGGTATGAGCAAGGCCGAACTAATTCAGTCAGTGAGCACAAGCTATCCTAAACCATTACTGGAATTTAGTTTAAATTTATTGGTTGAACAAAATGAACTAAAGCGATTCGAACAGTTTGTAGCTCTACCTCTTTTTAACCCACATCTGCCACAAAAATGGCGCGTCCGAATGGAGCAGGTTATTAGTTCGCTAGAGCAAGACGCTTTTCAAGCGAAGAAATGGGAAGACTATTTTTTAGGTACACCCTTACCGAAGGTGGAAATTACTGAACTCACTGCCCATTTGATTGGAAGTAATCAAGTTTATCGTTTGAGAGAAGATACGTTGATTCACCATACTGCTTTCGATGACGCATTAAATCAACTGCGGCATCAAACAGACACTTGTTTTGATTTAAAGCAGGCCAAAGAAGTGCTAGATTTATCGAGAAAGTACATGATCCCGTTTCTCGAATTACTTGATGAACTTCATTATACGAAACGATCAGAAGATCAGCGTTATTGGACGGAGGATAAACGATGAAACAGTATTTGCGACTACTTCCAGCGGTTCATGAATTACAGAAAGACCCACGATTTGAAACGCTAAAAAAGAAATTTGATCTCCACGAAACGCAGTTGACTGAATTTCTACAACAAGAAGTGGGCAGTTTGCGAAAAAGCTTATTAGCAGAAGAGACTCTAATCGAAAAAGCAACTCCAGATTTCACTGGACAGATTTTCAAGTCTGCGGAACTTCACATACAAATATGGCAAGAAGACCGATTAGAAAGAGTAATTAACGGAACCGGAACCGTGCTGCATACGAATTTAGGACGGTCGCGACTGAGCGATGCGGCCATTGCTCACGTAGTAAGAACAGCAGAGAATTACTCGAATTTGGAATATCAATTAGTAGCAGGAAAGCGAGGATCGCGCCATCAGATTATCGAAGATTTGGTAGTCCAAGCTACAGGCGCGGAAGCTGCGATGGTGGTGAACAATAATGCTGCAGCGGTATTTCTCATTTTAAGTGCGCTAGCAAAAAAACAGGAAGTGATTGTTTCCCGGGGACAATTGGTCGAGATCGGAGGTTCGTTCCGTGTGTCTTCCATTATGGAAGAAAGCGGGGCTCGACTAGTTGAAGTGGGGACTACCAATAAAACCCATTTAGTTGATTATGAACAGGCCATAACAGAAGAAACCGCTATGATGATGAAAGTCCACACGAGTAATTTCAAAATGATTGGATTTACAGAAACAGTAGAGACTGCTAAGCTCGTTGAACTTACTGGCAAACATCAACATGTTATCTTTTATGAAGATTTGGGGAGCGGTGCGCTTTATGATTTTAAACAACATGGTATTGGAGATGAACCGCTTGTTCGGGAAGTAATTGAAAGTGGTGTGGATCTTGTGTCTTTTAGTGGCGATAAATTATTAGGTGGACCACAAGCGGGATTGATTGCCGGTAAAAAAGAGTTGGTCGAGCGATTGAAAAAGCACCAATTGGCGCGTATCTTAAGAGTCGATAAAATGACTCTTGCCGCAATGGAAGAAACCTTAAAAAGCTATTTAGCGGGGTCAGAGAAAATTGCTGAACTTCCCACCATCCGTGATATCATTCGCCCAGCAGAAGACATTAAAGTTCAAGCGCAATTATTTATCCGTAATTTACAGTCAAAGTCTAGTAACTATCACAGTGAACTTCAAGAAAGTACATCTCAAATAGGCGGAGGCACTATGCCAGGAGTAGAAATTTCGACGTATATTGCGGCTATAACACATAAACGGTTAAGTGCAGCGCAATTGTCGCTTTGCCTGAGAAAAGTAAAACCAGCCATCGTGTCGCGAATTCAAGAAGACCAGGTATGTATTGATTTCCGGACTATCAACTTTTCTGAGCTAGACGATTTATTGGCAGGATTTGTCGCTTGCCAATAAATACAGTGAACTGACTCGTGACACTAGAAATCGGTGCTAAGCTTAGCGTACATCAATTGAAAAAGCACCTTTACTAATGTAAAGATGAACAAAAGGAGTCGGCGACTAGCTGACTCCTTTCATCTATCGGCAATCATCTATTCAAGTAGGAGTCGTTCCTCGTAATCGATAACAAGATCAGGAAGGATAGAAGGTGTGACGTTGTCCCAAATCAGTTGTTCACGTGTTTTTTTATCTAGTCGAAAAGGCAAGACACTTTGATAATCTACCTTGTTTTGTTCGTTTCCAATAGGATACAACCATGAAAAGGACATATCTTCGAGTTGGTCGATTTCGGGTAGAGAGTCAAGTATCGCGATGGTTTGTGTTAACATTTTCTGTTTGGTTGAAATGACGGTAAGTTCTTTATCAGCATTTATGGAAATCTCGACATTCCAGCCTGTTGAACTGTGGGAAACTGATAGATTAGAAATGCGTTTCTTATTCATATTACTAGTTGCTCCCGTTTGGTCAATAATGATTTCCTGCAATGCGTTTTTTACGTTTGTTGCGTCTTGAGAGTCCACTTTTAGTAGCCATCCACCGGTAGCGAGGAGAGCAGCTATTGTTAATAACAGCCAAGGTAAAGCAGCAAATCGCCAAAACTTCTGTTTATGTATTTTAGTCATTGTCTTGGCCCCCTTAGGTCAGTGATGCTTTTAGTATAAAGGAAAACTAGTTTTTTTAGAAAAAACTACGTGTAGATTTATAGCCAAAAGTCCCCTAATTTAAAGGACTTTGAAAATAACAGGAACATTAAATTGCGGAAAAGCTCTTTATTTCAAAAGACCATGGCTGGTAGATAAAAAAGCGTTATACTGAAAAAAGATTCGAATTATTTCTTACGTGCAGTTCTATCATTCTTTAAAAAGTCAAAAGAATATACTTGTTTTGAAACGAGGGAATAGTATGAAGCAATACGAAAATCACCAGGCAATGCTTCAAGACTATATCGATTCACCAGAAAAGGTTAGAGGGCTGTATCGACGAACACTGTGGGTTGTTGTAATGGCACAGGTTTTTGGAGGAGCTGGACTAGCGGCTGGTGTGACGGTTGGTGCACTTCTAGCACAGGACATGCTCGGTACAGACCGATTTGCAGGTCTTCCAGTAGCCCTGTTTACACTGGGGTCAGCGGCAGCAGCTCTTATTATTGGAAGGCTTTCGCAGCGTTTTAGTCGACGAACCGGTTTGGCAACAGGCTTCCTTGCGGGTGCAATCGGTGCAATTGGTGTTGTTATGGCTGCTTTATCGGATAATGTCTTTCTGCTGTTTGCGTCGTTGTTAATTTATGGAGCAGGAACGGCTACAAATTTGCAAGCACGTTATGCAGGCACAGATTTGGCAACTGTGAAGCAACGAGGGACTGCAATTAGTATTGCCTTGGTTTCAACGACTTTCGGTGCATTTGCCGGGCCAAATCTAATTGGTGTAATGGGCAGATTTGCTGAATCCATTAACGTTCCAGCTTTAGCAGGTCCTTTTATTTTAGCTGCTGTGGCATTTAGTTTAGCTGGCATCGTATTAGTCATTTTCTTGAGACCGGATCCTTTGCTAGTATCAAAAGCGATAACGGAGCACCAGCGAAATTTTAAAGCGAGTTTAGTAGACACGGAGTCGGTAGGTTCTGCCATTAATAAAAAAGGAGTCGTACTAGGAGCGACTGTCATGGTGCTGACACAGTTGATTATGTTTGCAATCATGACAATGACGCCCATTCATATGGGTCATTATGGACATAATCTTGGAGACATCGGGTTAGTCATTAGCATTCATATAGCTGCCATGTATTTGCCATCGCTTGTCACCGGTATCCTTGTCGATAAATTGGGTCGAATTATCATGACAGTAGCTTCAGGAGTGACGTTCATGGCTGCGGGAATCGTTGCGGCCTTAGCGCCAAGTGATTCTTTATGGGTGCTGATTGTCGCACTGGCTTTGCTGGGTCTCGGCTGGAACTTTGGGTTGATCAGTGGCACTACACTCATTGTTGACTCAACCCATCCATCGACACGCGCAAAAACACAAGGTACTGTAGATGTATTAGTTGCGCTAGCAGGAGCAACAGGCGGCGGGCTTTCGGGACTGGTCATGGCGCAGTCAAGTTATGCCGTCATGTCTTTAGGAGGCGGATTTCTTGCATTGGCAATGATTCCAGTTGTTTTTTGGTCGATGAAGACAGTAAAAGTGGATAATTGAACAGCTCTGAGAAAGGTTGTTTTTCAGTGCTCATGTAAAATGGCAGGAGGTTATTTTCTTTTTGGCTTCGCTAAGTTACGTAGTCAAAAGGCTCTGTTGATCAATCCGGATGAACGGTATACTATTTTTACACTTAACGTTAGTAAAAGGGATAATTTTAGCTGTCATTTAAAAGAGCTCCGTTCACAATTTTGTGAACGGAGCTCTTTATACTAGATTGAGTTTAAGGATTAGTCGACCAAAGTCCAGCCGATTTTAATAATACGCGTGGGTGTAGTTTTAACTGAGCAACCATCATTTCAGCCAAATCTTCTGGCTGCATCACTTTATCAGGATTGCCATCGGTTAAGTTTTCACCAATCGCTAAGTCAGTTGCAACTGTACTCGGTGTTAGTGCACTGACACGGATATTGTGTTTTCTTACTTCGAGCATTAACGATTCTGTTAATCCCATGACACCAAACTTCGACGCGCTGTAAGCACTTGTTACCGGCGCACCTTTTTGACCAGCTGTTGATGAAATATTAATAATGTCACCTGATTGACGCTCGATCATTTGCGGCAAGACAGCGCGTGTTACATAATACACACCCATCAAGTTGGTGTCGATAATGGCTTTAAATTCTTCAGGTGATAGATCAAGGAAGTTGCCGAATTTCCCAATACCTGCATTATTAATTAAAATATCAATCGAGCCAAGTTCAGCCAAAACGTGTTCAACTGCTGCATTGACTGAATCTTGATCGGCAACATCAGCCACTGCAAAAACAGTTTTCACACCGTATTGCTCGAGTTCCGCAACAACTTTCTCCAAGTTTTCAGCAGTGCGACCTACAAGTCCAACGTTTATACCTTCTGCTGCAAAAGCAATAGCTGTAGAACGGCCGATCCCTCGTCCTGCTCCTGTAATTAACGCATTTTTTCCTGTTAAGTTTTGCATATGGATAGCTCCTCTTTATATAAAATCAATTTCCTATACCAGTGTAGCAAAGTCTAGTTGGAAATCCTAAATAGAGAACTCAGGAATAAAATAGAAACAAAAAACCAGCAGGCGACAAGCCTGCTGGTAGTGATTATCTTTTATTCATCAAATAAATTCATACTTAAGTAACGTTCACCGGTATCGGGTGCGATGCATAATACTTTTTTGCCGCTACCGAGGCGCTTCGCAAGTTCAATCGCTGCATAAATTGTCGCGCCTGCAGAGGGTCCGACAAAAATACCTTCTTCACGAGCAACTCGTTTAAAGATGTCAATCGCATCTTCATCTTGGATTGCCATGATTTCATCGTAGATTTTAGTATTTAAGATGCTCGGAATAAATCCAGGGCTCGTGCCTACTAATTTATGCTTGCCAGGTTTTCCACCAGACAAAACTGGAGATCCTTTCGGTTCCACGACTGCGATGTACAGCTCTGGCAGATGCTCTTTTAATGTTTCACCAGTCCCTGTAATAGTACCGCCAGTGCCAGCAGATGCTACAAAGGCATCCAGTTTCCCGTTCATTTGTTCCAAGATTTCTAGCGCTGTCGTTGTCCGGTGGATATCAGGATTTGCTTTGTTTTCGAATTGTTGCGGGATAAAACTATTTGGAATCTCCTTTTGCAGCTCAAGTGCTCTGCCGATAGCGCCAGGCATCTTTTCGTCACTTGGTGTGAGGACAACTTCAGAACCGTATGCTTTCAATAAATTGATTCGCTCTTTTGTTGCGTTGTCCGGCAGTACCAAGATAGAGCGATAGCCTCGTGCAGCAGCAACCATGGCTAAGCCAATACCGGTATTGCCACTTGTTGGCTCGATAATGGTTGCGCCTTCTGTTAATAACCCATCTTCCTCGGCCATTTTGATCATATTATAGGCAGCACGGTCTTTGACACTTTTCGATGGATTAAACATTTCCAATTTAACGTAGACGTCCGCTGCACCTTCTGGCACTATACGATTTAGTTTTACGACAGGCGTATCGCCAATCAATTCGGTAATATTATTGTAGGGTTTCACGTAGATAACAACCTTTCTTAGTTTAAAAAATCAACATGCGGATTTTGTGGAAATAAACGACGTCTTTCAATTGACGGCGTGCAACCTAGCTATTATTGTACTAGTATAACGCACATTTGTTAATCATATTGGATTTGTCGGCTTAAGAAAGGGATGTTAAAGAAATGGAAAAAATACCTTTAGTAGTTAGTACAGAATGGCTAGAACAGCGATTAGATGATCCGAAGTTACGAATTATAGATGCGACGGCCTTTATGGATATTCCAAGAGATGGAGGCCAAACTTCGATTTTGTCAGGCAAACCATCCTATGAACAAGGGCATATTAGTGGAGCAGTTCATATTGATTTATTAAACGAATTGTCAGATCCTGAATCGTCGTTACCGTTTACAGTGCCTCCACGCGATTATTTTTGCAAAAAGATGACTGAACTGGGCATAGGTGACGGCACTTATACCGTTATCTACGATCAAGGGGCATTGGTGGAAAATCCAGTTGTCGCTGCTTATTGGGCTTCACGGCTAGCGTGGCAAATGCACTATGAAGGCTACGAAAATATCGCGATTTTAGATGGAGGACTGCCTAAATGGAAACAAGAAGGGCGTCCATTAACGACAGTTCCCGGGAATTACCCATCGACTGTTTGTACTGGACAGCGTCGTACCGAGCTGCTTGCGAGCAAAGAAGATGTTAAACGTGCGATGAACGATGACAATGTCATTCTCATCAACAGCTTGTCACCTGAAGATTTTAAAGGAACAACAGATGCCTATCCCAGAAAAGGGCATATTCCGAGCAGCGTCAATGTCTTTTTTGGTGATCATGCCGATCAACAGACACAAAAAATGCATGCCGATGCCGCACTGCGTCAACCATTTGAAAAAATAGGAGCGTTAGATCTAGATAAAAAAGTCATCACCTACTGCGGTGGCGGACTTGCGGCAACGTGGACCGCTTTGATACTTAATACACTCGGTCAAACAAACGTCGCTGTTTACGACGGGTCGTTAAATGAATGGATAAGTGATCCAACGTGTCCTTTAGTGATGGGAAATTGAAAGACCGGGCTGATATCCATTGCGACAGACGCTTTCCGCGAGTAGAGTCTCAGCCGGTTGCACTACTGTAATCTCGAAAAACACACATCGAGTTCGAGATTGTGGGCCGAGATTCAGAAAAACAGACGGAGAAAAAGAGCTTCTTTTTCTCCGTCTGTTTTATTTTAGAGGGTTATGGGAAAGCCTGATCTATTCGACTTTCAAGGACGTTTAAGGTTTTATGTAGCGTAACGACAAAGTAAATCACTCAGTAATGCTATCTAACAGATATGTGATGATTTTATATTAAGACCTGAAAAGCTATAATGAATACAGTAGCTGTGAATGTTAAGAAAGAAGATGATCAAATGGTGATTTATCCAATGATGAAAACATTTCTAATTGGCTTAGCCGGTGCTGGGATTTTTATAATGGTTGGAGCACCCATGCCTTGGTTGCTAGGTCCGTTATTCGCTGTCTTATTCATGCAATTGTTTACGCCACTGCAGCTGAAATGGCATCCTCGCTTTCGCAATAGTGGATTGGTAATTGCAGGATACGTCATCGGCTTTGCTTTTACTGTGGAAGCGCTGCAAGGAATGAAAGAATATTTTCTGGCAATGGTCGTAATCAATTTAGCGTTTTTTATTCTTTTTTTATTTATCAGTTCATTAATGGCTTCTCAGACGAAAGTTGATCGGGCAACGGCGATGACGTGTTGTGTGCCGGGTGGATTGTCGCAGATTGTCACTTTTACAGAAGAACAGAAAACAATTGATTTGACAGCCGTAACGTTTTATCACGTCCTACGCGTGTTGCTCATTGTCGCCATTGTGCCATTTATTGTTGCTGACGGTGGATCTTCACATGTTGAAAAATTAGGGCAGGGAAACTATTCGCTGTCATTGCTGATGTTACTAGCGCTTTGTTATGGCGCTGGAATGATCGCACAAAAAATAAACGTACCGACAGCTTTTTTGTTGGGACCTGTTTTTTTTATTATGTTGCTTAACTTGACTGGTGTGGTAGTTCCGGTCATGCCAAGTTCTTTTTTGCATATCGCGCAATTGTTTATTGGCATCTATATCGGCTTATTATTGCAAAAGAAAGATTTGAAATTAACTAAGCGCATGGTCTTCTACTCTTTTTTTTCAAGCAGTGTACTGATTGCTTTTGCTTTTATCGTGAGCCTAGTGTTGCAGAAGTTATACGGGTTAAGCTTTTCGACTAGTTTTTTAAGTGTAGTGCCGGGTGGACTTGACCAGATGGGGATTATTGCCGCATCCGTGGATGCAGACGTCACAGTAGTGACAGCTTTTCAGCTATTCCGGATTTTGGTTGTCTCAACATTGATTGTGCCGTTTGTTAAAATTATTGCTAAACGCGGTGAACAACAGGAAAACTTGTATGCAAAAAATACAAAATAAACAACAACTATAAGTTAAAGCTAGTTGTTGTTTATTTCGCAGCTAGATTCTCTTTCATGATTCAGAAGTCGACAGCTCTTTTTGAAAATTAGGGAATGTAAAGTTCACCTCGTCCGACGACGACAGCAGTGCCACCAATTTTAACTTCTTGGTATGTTTCGTTGTTCTTAGTGATAGTGATATCGATAAAACTAGGTCTTCCCATTTCTATTCCTTGTTCACTGCGTATAAAAAAATGGCCTTCATCACCATTGTCAATAACACCGTGTTCAACTAAAAATGCACCCAGTGGACCACAAGCAGCACCAGTTGCTGGATCTTCTGAAATGCCCATAGCAGGGGCAAACATTCGACAGTGGACTGTTGAGTCATCGTGTTCGGTTTCTGTTGTGAAGGTGAAGACGTGTTGGCGATTGGAATCCCCACTAAAGTGGCGTTCCCAAACATCGGTTCGGAAATTTATTTCTCTCATGGCGGCGAGGGAACGAAGGGGTACGAACAGGAAGGGAATACCGGACGAAACGGTCTGGATAGGAAAGCGTGTATCTAATTCTCCTTTTGGCAATGACAGCAAGTCTGCAACCAAAGCTTGTCTTTCAAATATTTCTCCGAAAACTGGGAGAGGTTGAATCATTTCTACTGTTGTTATTTGCTCTCCTTCTTTGCGGACGGTCACCGCGATATCGGTAAGCTCTTCTTCGATAATCCATTCATTCATTCCGTCGTGTAAAGGTAACATGTTTAGGTAGGCCATAACAAAAGCTGTTCCGATCGTAGGATGACCCGCTATCGGTAATTCTACTTGAGGTGTGAAAATCCGTAAACTTAGCTGGTGTTGTGGTTTGCGGGGAGGACAGATAAAAGCAGTTTCCGATAAATTCAGTTCGTTAGCAATCCGCTGCATGATTTTTGTGTCTAAGCCGGAACCATCATGAAAAACGGCTAATTGATTGCCACTAAAAAATTGTGCAGTAAACACGTCGACTAATGTATAGGTTAACGTTTGCATAGTAATCCTCCTTTTCTGAATAATTCTACTTATTAGTTTATTTTTATCAGTTATCCATCAAAAAGTCCAATGTCTTCGATTGCAAACAATTCGTTTTGGGAATAAAGTAGCTATATGAGAGAAAAGAGGGAAGCCTGTGAAAAAACAGATTGTGGTCGTCGGATTAGGTCGCTTTGGAAGCAGTGTCTGTAAAGAGCTACATAGCATGGGACATGAAATTATGGCGATAGATACAGACCCAGAAAAAGTGAATGCCTTAAGAGAGTATGCAGCTTTTACCGTAATTGCAGATGCTACTGATGAAAATCAACTGAAATCGTTAGGCGTACGGAATTTTGAACATGCCATCGTAGCTATCGGAGATAATCTTCAAGCAAGTGTGCTATGCACTTTGATGTTAAAAGAACTTGGCTTGCCGAAAGTGTGGGTAAAAGCACGTGACCTCCAGCATGAGAAAATTCTTCACAAAGTCGGAGCAGATCGTGTCATTCAGCCGGAAAAAGAAATGGGAATCCGGGTGGCGCATCACGTCGATTCGGATAAAATTATCGACTACATCGATTTGTCCCACGATTACAGCATCATCGAGCTAGTAGCTTCTGGTAAGATGGCCAATAAAACATTGATTGACTTAAACATTCGCAAAGAATTCAATTGTATTGTATTGGCGATAAAAAAAGAGGAAGATGTTAATATCGCACCAGCAATTGACGATATGGTGGAACAAGACGATGTATTAATTGTTATGGGACATAAAAATGATTTAAAGCGTTTAGAAGAGAAAGCATTATAAAGACAGCCGGGCTCCACAATGGAGGCGGCTTTTTTGCTGCTTAAGTAGTCGTTTAGTGAGGTTGCTGAATGGGAATCGTGTGTACAAGAGAAGTTGAGCAAGTAGACTAGTTTACAGAGAATGGAGGACGACGGATGGAGCTGCGGATAGAGTGGACGCATAAAACGCCTAAAGGCCCAGAAGTGAATTTCTTTTCAGAAGAACTACCAGCAGCTGCCGCGATTTTAGTAGCCAAAGACCTGGAGCAAACAGGTCGAGCTAAAAATCTTCGTTTTGTAGATCGTTTTGACAGTAGCTGGACGTTAAAAGAAGTGAACGCATACTTAAAAGAAATAGAAACAGAACCGCATCGTGTCATTGTTTATTTTGATGGAGGTCATGAACGTATTTCAAGAAGTGCCGGTCTTGGTTGTGTGATTTACTATGAGCAACATGGCAAATCGTATCGCCTTCGGACAAATACCAAATTGGATCAGCTAACTTCAAATAACGAAGCGGAATATGCAGCGTTGTATTTTTGTCTGCAGCAATTGGAACAGCTAGAAGTCCACCATCAACTCGTTCGCTTTGTCGGCGATTCTCGCATTGTCATAAACGGCATGACCAATGAATGGCTCGTAACAGAAAAACAATTACAGCTTTGGATAGAACGAAGTAGAGTAAAAATAAACGAGCTGGGCATTCAAACTGATTACCAATTAATACCGCGCAAAGAGAATTCAGAAGCAGATAAACTAGCTACGCAAGCGTTGAGCGGTGTAGCTATTGCAGCTTTAATTGAAATTACAAGTTAAGTTCGCTATGTGTAAGCGAAAAGAAATGGACAGGGTCATGCAACTCTGTCCATTTTTTTATAGGGAAAATGTTATTGTGTGTAAGCTAGTCATGCAGGAAGGTTATACAAAGAATAAATGAGAAAATATGGAATATTTTTAGGGTAAGCTACTAGTTATGTAGATGATGGATAGTACTATTAGTTTAAAAATCAGAATAATCTGATTTTAATGTTGTAAAAACAACAGAAATAGGTTATAAATAAGTTGTACAATAATTGTGCAAAAACTACACACGTGAAGGAGAGGAAAAAATGAAGAAAATTTTAGTTTCATTTTCAGTTGCTATGGCACTTGTATTCTCACTGCTCGCTGCTGGTGTTTTAGCAGATAGTGACACTGCTAAAGTCAGAGTGGTTCACGCTTCACCAGATGCACCTGCTGTTGATGTGTATGTTAATGGTGATTTAACGCTCGAAAATGTACCATTTAAGGCAGATTCAGGCTACCTAGAAGTGCCAGCCGGTACACATGATGTAGAAGTTTTTGCAAACGGAACGGAATATGCAGCGGGTGAAGGCGTATTGCAGGCAGACCTTACCGTCGAAGCAGGCAAAGCCTATACGGTTGCTGCAGCAAACTTGCTGGAATCTATTGAATTTGTAGTTGCTGAAGATTCAATGGAAGTAACAGAAGGGAAAACAAAAGTACGCGTTGGACACTTGTCTCCAGACGCTCCAGCAGTTGATGTTGGTGTAATTGGTGGAGATGCTTTGTTCAGTGGAGCAGAATTCCCTGGAATTACAGCTTATGCTGAATTGGATGCCGGTACTTATGACTTGGAAATCCGTTTACCAGATGGCACACAAGTGTTGCCACTCGAAGGCACGGAGTTAGCTGCAAACACTGTTTATAGTGTCTTTGCAGTAAACACGGTTGATTCATTGGAAGTAATTGCGCTTGTTGATTATGAAGCAGCTGGATCACCGGACGGCATGCCAACTACAGGTCTTGGTACGCCTAATCAATCTCAGGCTACTTGGTTGTTGCTAGGAGGAGCCCTTGTTCTTATCGGAGCTAGTACGCTTATATGGAAAAAACGGTTTCAATAAAGAGCTCCTGGTAGTTCTAACTCTTTTGTTGTTAGCGGGTTGTCAGCAACCGGAGGATGAAGTAAGTGTCCGCTCAGAAAGCGTAGGATTTACGCTCGATGAACCGGCTACAGTCGATGTCCAACAGACGGCTCCAACCCAAAATCCGATTAATGGGTTAAAGCGAACAGGTATTGAGCCCAGTTCATTAAAAATTCCTTCTATTGATGTGCAAGCAGAAGTCCAACACCTGGGGATAACAGAGAATGGTGAAATGGCAGTGCCGGATAATATCGAAGATGTCAGTTGGTTTTCTCCAGGATACCAACCTGGTCAAAACGGTCGTGCTGTAATTGCCGGTCATGTCGATGGTATTGACGGTCCTGCAATTTTCTGGGATCTTTCTCAGCTTCAGTTAGGGGACGAAGTGGTAGTTGAAGGGAAAGACAAAACGCTGATATTCAAAATTCATACGATGGAGTCTGTCGCGCTTGATTTGGCGGATGTCTCGAATGTTTTTGGCTATACTTCTTCTCCTGAATTGGTGCTGATTACTTGTTCAGGAACTTACGATTTTGATCGAGGAACACGAGAAGAACGTTTGATTGTCTACGCAAGTCTTGTAGAAGAATAACTGGGAAGACGTTGTAATGTGCTAATAAGAGCATATCGCAATGTCTTTTTAGTTTGAACTACGTGTGCATCTCGTTTTTTATTGGAATGGATGCAACCTTTTTCTGAGTACAGCGTTCTATAGTAATTGAACAAAAGTCTGTATGTTCTTTCTTAATCTTTGGCAGTACAAATGCTTTAAAAAGAAAGTCAAAATGATAAAAATTCAGCAACTCACACGCCTTTATTAACCGTATAATAGATACAGCATTTATTTTATTACAGAAAGCAGGATTCGTTTACATGGAATGGTTTGACTTGTTAAAGGCATTAATATTAGGGTTTGTTGAAGGGATGACAGAATTTGCTCCTGTTTCTTCTACAGGTCATTTAATCATCGTTGATGACATGTGGTTAAAATCACAGGAGTTTTTAGGGAAATACCCAGCGAATACATTTAAAATTGTTATTCAGCTAGGATCAATACTGGCAGTTGTTGTGGTCTTTTGGAAACGTCTATTCAGTTTAGTAGGCCTTTATAAAATAGAGGGTCAACAAGCAAGCTCGAGCTTCAATTTACTACACGTTATTATTGGCATGCTGCCAGCAGTGATTTTCGGATTTGCTTTTAAGGATTTAATCGATGATCACTTGTTTGGTGTTGAGACCGTCATCTATGCACTAGTTGCCGGAGCCATCTTGATGATTGTTGCAGACAAGTTCGGACCTAAAAAGCCAACAGTCAATTCTTTAGATGACATTACCTATTTTCAAGCATTGAAAATAGGCCTCGTGCAATGCTTATCGCTGTGGCCGGGATTCTCTCGCTCTGGTGCCACAATTTCAGGTGGTGTGTTGTTTGGGTTAAATCACCGAGTTGCGGCGGACTTCACGTTCATCATGGCTGTTCCGATTATGTTTGGGGCGAGCCTTGTATCGGTACTGAAAAACTGGGATACGTTATCGATGGATTATTTATCCTTTTACGTCGTCGGCTTCGTATCTGCTTTCGTCTTTGCGTTAATTTCCATTCGTTTCTTCTTAAAACTGATTTCTCGCATAAAGCTTATGCCGTTTGCTATTTACCGATTGGTCTTGGCTGCAGTGTTGGCGATTATTGTTTTCTTATAATAAGCAAAAAAGGAGCTTCCAAGTGGAGGCTCCTTTTTTGTATCAAACAATCGGTAACTTTTCTACTAAAGAAATAAACTCGCGCGATACATAAGGGACATAGCGATTTTTCGCTAAAATAATGCCCAGTCTCCAAGGAAAAGTATGAGTCAGTGAAATCATTTTAAATGGACCATCTTTAACGCGGTCGCAAATCAATTTGGGCATTAACGTAACACCTAAGTTTTTTTCTACCATTCCGACAATAAAATCCCATTGCGAACTTTCATAGGCAATTTTGGGCGTGAATCCTTCACTTATACAAAATTCAATCGTTCGGCTGTTCAAAGTAAATTCTTTGCTAAGGAGCAAAAATGGATCATCTTTAAAACGAATCAAATCAATAACATCGTGACAGGCAAGAGGATGTGATTCGTGAACGAGCAATTTAATTTCTTGGTCAACAAAGGGGACGACATCGAATTTTTCTTGATCAACTGGCAGCATAACAAATCCCAAATCAACTTCGCCTTCGTATACTTTTCTCTCTACTGTTTTGGCACCATCTTCTGCAAGAATGACAGTGACGTCGGGATAAGCGTGTTGAAATTCGGCGATGATGGTCGGAAAGAATAACGTACTAATAACTGGTGGAAGACCAATTTTCACTTTGCCTTTTTTCAAATTCATGACATCGTACAGAGAAGCCGATAAATCATCAATACTGTGAATGATTTTCTGAGCTTGTTCATAAACAACAACGCCTGCGTCAGTTAAATTGATTTGACGGGCTGACCGATCGAACAACATAACTTCCATTTCGTCCTCCAGGTTTTTTACCATTTTACTCAAAGTTGGCTGTGTCACGTGAAGAGTAAGTGCAGCTTTTGTAAAACTTCGATGTTTGGCAACTTCAACGAAATACGTTAATTGACGAATATCCATACTATTCTCCTCTACTTATAACTAATTATTATAGAACTTATAGTAATTATTCATTTTACCTATCTTGAAGAGAGTTGTACACTAATAAAAGCAAACAGCTCTAAATTTTCAGAAAATTAAATCGCTTTTTGAAAACAAGTAAGTAAGCGTTTTTATTTGGTAAGTAAAAGAAAAGGGGGATTTTAAATGTTGAGTATGATTGGAATGGTTGGTGGACTGGTACTTCTTATTGTTTTAACGATGAGAGGTATGAACTTATTGATTGCGGGTCCATTATCCGCATTATTTGTAGCACTTTTCAGCGGACTGCCATTATTTCCGCAATTGGTAGGAGAAGGAGAAGCAAACCTATTAACAAATTATATGACTAGTTTTTCTGGATTTATCACTGCTTGGTTCCCGATGTTCCTACTCGGTGCAATTTTTGGTAAAGTAATGGAAGATAGTGGAGCTGCTGATAGCGTCTCAAGATGGTTAGTTGGGAAATTTGGTTTATCGAAAGCTGTACTTGCAATTGTTATCGCCTGTGCTGTCTTGACCTATGGGGGAGTGAGTTTGTTCGTTGTTGCGTTCTCGGTTTTTCCAATGGCGCTTAGCTTGTTCAAACAAGCCGATCTTCCACGTCGCTTTATTCCTGCAGCTTTAGCTTTGGGCTCAGTAACATTCACAATGACGTCTGCGGGTTCACCTGAAATTCAAAACTGGATTCCGATTGAATACTTAAAGACGAGCCCGTATGCAGGGTGGGAAGTTAGTATTTTAGTCGCTGTCTTTATGGCCGTGTTTGGTTACTGGTGGTTAAAACGCATGATTAGTAAAGCTGTTAAGAAAGGCGAGCGTTTTGAAGCTCGTTCAACAGATCCAGTTGTTAAGAATCGAGAATTGCCGAACCCGATTATGGGCTTAATCCCATTAGTTGTCGTTCTTGGAATCTCCTTTATTTTCCATGATTCATTAAAAACATCTGCGTTGATTATCGCTTTACTAGGCGGCGTTTTGACAACGTATTTATTGAACCGTAAGTATTTTTCTAATCTAGGCAAAGCTTTATCAGATGGAACAATCGGTGCATTAATTGCAATCGGTAATACGGCGGCTGTCGTTGGTTTTGGTGGTGTTGCCAAATCTGTCCCAGCGTTCCAAGTAGCAGTAGATGCGATGACAAGTATTCCCGGAAGCCCATTAATCGGTGGGGCGATCGCTGTCAGCGTCATTGCTGGACTAACTGGATCCGCTTCAGGTGGGCAAGTTATCGCCTTGCCACTTCTTGCGCCACATTATATCGACATGGGTGTTAATACAGAAGCGCTTCACCGAACAATTGCTATTTCATCAGGAGCACTTGATTCATTACCTCACAACGGGTACGTCGTTACAACGATTCGAGGGATTTGTGGCGAAACACATCAAGCCGCTTATGGACCTGTTGGTGCTGTGACAGTCATTGTTCCGTTACTAGGACTTGCCATTGCCATCATTTTATTTTCACTAGGACTTGGAATTTAACAACAGCTACGGAGGGAACAAATGATGATAGACAATAAAGTAGTATTGATAACAGGCGCCGCTAGTGGAATAGGTTATGAAATCAGCTCAGACTTTGCACAAGCTGGAGCAAAAATTGTGTTATCGGATATTGATGAGCATGCAGTCCAAAAAGCAGCAGAAACTTTGAGAGCCAAAGGGATGGATTGCCTCGGCATCAAATGCGATGTAACAAATGAAGAAGATATTAAAAATGTTATTGAACAAACAGTTGCTCATTATGGCTCACTTGATGTTCTTATCAATAATGCTGGAATGCAATACATCTCACCAATTGAAGAATTTCCAACAGAGAAGTATGAATTATTGATTCGGATTATGTTAATTGCACCGTTTATCGCGACAAAGCACGCTTTCCCAATTATGAAAAAACAAGGTTCTGGACGCATCATTAATATGGCATCCATCAATGGACTTGTTGGTTTTGCAGGAAAAGCTGCATACAATAGTGCCAAGCACGGCGTCATTGGCTTGACGAAAGTTGCAGCACTTGAAGGCGCTGAGCATGGCATTACCGTAAATGCCATGTGTCCAGGCTACGTCGACACGCCACTTGTCCGAAATCAGATGAACGATTTAGCAAAAACGCGTCAAGTGCCAGTTGAAAAAGTATTTGAAGAAGTGCTATATCCTTTAATTCCTCAAAAGCGTCTACTGGCGGTAAAAGAAGTATCAGATTATACGATGTTCTTAGCTAGTGACAAAGCGTCAGGTATTACGGGACAAGCCGTTGTGCTAGATGGTGGCTATACCGCTCAATAAACTAAACCCGTTCAGCATAATAGGTGCCGAACGGGTTTTTCTTGTCGTTTTATAGACGTAGCTAGGGCAGATTAGTCAAGAAAGTTTTCAATAATTCCAAGGAAAAGTTTGGGTTGCTCCACATTTGGTGCATGTCCAGAACGTTTAAATTCCATAAAAGTAGCATCGGGAATGGCAATTGCTGTTTCGCGTCCTTTATCAGGCGGGTTTAATCCGTCGAATTTGCCGCTAATGATCAATGTCTCGGCAGAAATTTGGGGAAGTTGTTGACGAAAGTCGAATTTCTTTAAAGCATCCGCTGCAATAGCTTGCTCTTTCATAGTCAATTGACGGCTTTTTTGAGCCGTTTTTTTGAGCCATTCATCAATCCGATTTTGGTTGTGGTAGATATAGCTAGAGGAAGTCTTGAATTTTTCAAGAATGCTCAAACCGTCAAACTCCTCAGGATAACGATCAAAAAGCTCAGTCATAGAGGATTGTTCGCCGTAAGATTTAGTCGCAACTAGTACAAGCTTTGCAACTTTTTTCGGTTGTTGAGCTGCAATTCCCTGTGCAATATAACTGCCCATCGATACACCAATCACATGAACCGCATCAAGTGTGAGATGAGCAAGAAGAGCAAGGGCATCGTCTATATGATCTTGCAATGTGTATTGTTCAAGACGGCTGGAATTGCCGTGTCCGCGTGAATCCAATGCAATAACGCGGTGTTCATTTTTGAAAAAGTCCATTTCGCGATAAAACATCGCTGAATTGCTTGTCAGTCCATGAAGCAAGAGAAGCGGTTGTCCTTCTCCGATATCTTCGTAAAATAATTCGATTCCGTTGTGGGTGAAAACGGGCATAATCATTCTCCTTTATCAATCATCTATGACATGTAATACCCTGTAATTAAGAAAATTAAAAGCACAACTTAAAGTTGTGCTTCAGTTTGTAGACGAAAGAATCATTATAAGTCGGCAGAGAATGAACATTCTTTTCATCTTGTTTATATCGGATTTAGCGCTCCAGGCGGTCGCTTTCTGCGGGCTTGCGCTACGAATCTTAGCGTGTCGCAATTACCAAGCATATTAAGATTTTGTCTACAAAAAGTGAATAACAGTGTACTGTGTTTCTTCTACGTACTGTTTTAGTCAATCAGACTGCGGACGAGAATTCTGCCATTTTTCAATAAAGCTGAATATCGCTGCAAGCAATATGAACATACTTGCGGTGACATACCAAGGAAACTCTGAAATAGACTGCCCAAATGCGGTATACAGAATGGCAGGTGCAATTAATCCAAGAGCAGAAATAGCCATGTATTCCTTAAGTGACTTAGTCATTTCCATCAAGTACCAAGATAATAAATGAAAATGAACAAAAGGCATAATCCGAAGAATCATCACTTGAGCAACAGACAAAGTGCGATTGGGGAATATTTTATCTTTCAATTTCCCCATTTTTTCTTGGAATTTCGGAAATTTATTGATTAATACGTAAGATACCCAACTCATTAACGTTAAGCCGATAAACGACAAAAGAGCTCCTTCAAAAAATCCGAAAAGGTAGCCTCCAGCAATACAAACAGCGATAACCGGTATGAATAACAGTGGCCGTAATAAATGCAAAAGTATAAAAAGAAGCGGTGCCAACCAACCGACGTTATCCATGAATGTTTCGAGGGATTGATCGAATTGCTCCATACGATCCCAACCTCTCTAATTATGTTTACTAATAAGGTAGGATAATCTAAAAAGACTGTAAAAGCAAGGAGTTTTTTTATGTGGTATATTCATGCTAGATATATCGACTGAATAATTTTGCTTGTCGATCTTCCAAAATTAACTATACTATTTTTCATATAAAGTCGCTAAAGGTAGATAGAAAAGAGGGATTGCATGAATGTATTAATTATCGGAGCAGGAGCAATGGGGAGTTTGTTCGCGGGACGTTTAAAAGCACAAGGAGCTAATGTCTTTCTATATAATAGGAGAAATTCTCATGTTGATAAAATCAATCAAAGTGGATTAACGATTGTTGAACGAGATAACCAGGAGACAATGGTTCCTTTGACAGTCGTACACGAAGTTTCAGGTGCTTCGTATGATCTTGTATTAGTGATGTTGAAAACGCATGCTACGAAAAATGTGTTAACCCAATTAAAGGATTCATTTTCTGTGAATACCTTATTTGTGACCATGCAAAATGGTCTTGGAAACTTAGAAACTATTTCAGCCATTTTCCCGAACAATCCTGTGGTTGCCGGTACGATGGGCTGTGGTGCTAGTGTAGAAAGTGCTGGACGGATTCTTCACCGGGGCTGGGGGAAAAATTGGATTGGTCATTCTAAAGATGCTGCTGCTCAAAAGAAAATAGGAGGATTCATCGAAGCGTTGAATTGCTCCGGTCTGGAAACGGAGTTAGCAGAAGATGTTCAAACCGTTATTTGGAATAAACTGTTTGTTAACGTTGCTTTTAATTCATTGACGGCAGTAACGCGCTTGAGAAATGGTGATATTCTCCATACAAATGAAGGACAACAGTTGCTCGAACGTGTCGTAACAGAAGCACTGCAGGTAGCTAAAGCGGAAGGTGTTTCTGTAGACGCACAACAGACAATCGCCAAGTGCATAAAAATGGGTAACGAAGAAATTGCTACCAATAAATCTTCTATGTTAATGGATATTCTACATAAGCGAAAAACAGAAATTGACGCGATCAATGGCGCTGTATCCAAACTTGGCAAATACCACGGCATACCAACTCCATATAATGAAATGATCACGGGAATCATTCGAGTCATTGAAGCAAATTATGACCTGCAAGTCGACTAACTTCTGAAGAATTCTGCTATACTTAGGAGATGTTGTCCTGAACAAAGGGGCAGATAAGGACGGGATGAATTGAAACAATTAACTGCAACAGGCGATTACATCTACACGTATGCTTATACAAATGATGAAAAAAATTTATGTCAATTAGAAATGCGATCTTTTTTCGAAAAAGACACCAGTAGTAAAATTATCAAAAGCGGAGTCGCAATCGATCCGAGTCGGAGCCCGTTTATTAAAGAACGAGTTGAAGTATTGCTTGAAGGCGATAGCTTGCAAGAAATTTTGAGACAATCAGCAGAAGTAGATATGGACCAGTTAACATTCAAAGTCATTTTTTTGAAAATCAATGGCTTGACTGAGCAGGACCAAGTTGATTATTCAGGTAAACGAAACGTTGAGCGAGAAATTGGTTCCGCTATTACCGGTGAAGCGGACGTTCATCATCCAGATGTAACATTTGGGTTGATTCCTTTTGAAGGTCGCTGGTATTTCGGGCGCTATCTTCAAAGCGAGCCTGTTTGGTTTAAGCATATGAAAAAACCGCGCGAATATTCAACGGCATTAAGTACACGCGTTGCTCGCGCAGTTGCTAATATTGCCGTACCACAACCAAAAGGTATCAAAGCCATTGATCCATGTTGTGGTATTGGTACAGTTTTAGTGGAAGCACTATCAATGGGAATCGACATTGTTGGGCGTGATATGAATCCGCTAGTTGTCGATGGATCTAGAGAAAATATCGCTCATTTTGGATTGACTGGTGAAGTAGCATTAGGCCCGATTGCGGAAGTCGAAGCTATTTACGACGTGGCCATCATTGATATGCCGTATAACCTATACACACACGCAACGCCCGCAGACCAATTAGGAATTTTAAAAGCTGCATATCCGATTACTGAAAAGTTAGTGGTCGTCACGATCGAGACAATGGATCATATGATCAAAGAAGCGGGATTTGTCATCACTGACCGCTGTATTGCTAAAAAAGGGTTGTTCTTGCGGGAAATCGTCGTGTGTCAAAAAGCTGTTTAAACGTCGCGATAAGCGGCGTTTTTTAGTTGAAATCGGGTTTGGCAAGTATTTAGCGTGAACTGGACAGTATTTGCTCCCAATCGGACAGTATTTCAGCCCAATCGGACAGTATTTTCAAAAACATTAAAAAATAAAGGGAATTGCGTTCGAAAATTGAATACGGTAACAGTACCTTACTCAAAAAGGAGCTGCAAGCAATGAAAATAGCCACAATAACGAATTATCCAATTGCTAAAGTACGTGAACAATTTCCGGCTTTAACGAGAACTTATAACGGGAAAACGGTTGCTTATTTTGATGGTCCAGGCGGATCGCAAGTTGTCAGTTCAGCGATTCAAGCAATCGCTCGTTATATGGAAAGAGGCGGCGGTAATCTCCACGGTGCTTTTCCATCTAGTTGGGAAACAGAAGAAGTGATTTCAGAAGCAAGACTTGCGGTCGCAGACTTTCTAAATGTCCAAGCCAAGGAAGTAGCGTTTGGAGCGAACATGACAACATTAACGATTGCCATCGCCAACGCACTCGGTAAAAAATTCAAAGCAGGTGACGAAATCGTGGTCACTGAAATGGATCATCGTGCCAATGTCGATCCGTGGATCATGATGGCAGAAGACCGAGGATTAACGGTTCGCTGGGTCAAAGTTGATACTGAAACAAAAACACTCGATTTGACAGAATTAAACGAACTCATCAATGAAAAGACAAAAATTGTCGCTATTGGGATGGCATCTAACGCGATTGGCACAATCGTCGATCTTAAACCGTTTGCGGAACGAGCAAAAAAGGTTGGAGCCCTATTAATAGCTGATGCTGTTCATGCTGCACCACATGTACCGATGGACAGAGACGACATGGAAATTGATATTTTATTATGCTCAGCTTACAAGTTCTTTGGACCGCATATCGGCATCGCCGCAATCAAAGAGGAAATTTTCAAAGATTTGGAGCCGTACAAATTGACCACTTCTCCAAGTTATTACCCAGATAAGCTAGAAACCGGTACGCAAAATCATGAAGGCATTGCCGGAATTCGCCCAGCTATTGAGTTTTTTGCAGGTTTTGGAGAAGGCGAAACGCGAAGAGCGCGTATTTTGAGTGGTGTGGCGCATATTGAAAGTTACGAAAACAGTTTGGCAAATCGACTGCGGGAAGGCTTATCAGCTATTGAAGGTGTGATAGTTACACAAGCTGCAGCAAATGTACCCAAAACGCCGACAGTCGCTTTCCAAGTTGCTGGTGTTGAACCAGGAGAAATTTGCAAAAAGCTAGCTGAAGACCATAGTATTTTTGTTGCCGCAGGTCATTTCTACGCATCGACACTTGGTGAGGTTCTAGGCGTCAATGACAGTGGTGGCTGGGTGCGTGCAGGTCTTGCTCCATATAGTACAGAAGAAGAGGTAGATCGTTTAATTGGCGCTATTAAAGAGCTTACTTAAACTGTAGTATGAATAATCGACTTTTTTCCTTTTGCTCTAGATGATGTTATACTGGTAGGAACTTGTTCCGCCAACGGAGAGCATTACGTTATTTCCCGCAAAGGGACATAAACAAAGGAGAATGAAATTTTGACACAAACGAACAGCAACTCTGATAACAAACCGACGAATTTACCACCGAATTACGACGAATTGAAAAAAGCGGCGAACCGGCAGGCTAACTGGAAAGAGCGTTTGGCTGCGGTTGAAGAGCTTGGTAACTGGAAGAGCGAGCCAACAATCGACCTTTTGACACATCGCATGAATCACGATTCTGTTTATCAAGTACAAGAAGCTGCTTATGAACAACTTAAAAACTTTGGTGAAAACGTTCATATGCCAGAGCGTAAGAAATTTGATTTGATCAAAGACACTTCGAAAGTACTTGTGCGAATCAAAAAAAGTTTGCCAGTAGGGCATAGCTATGAAGAATTTAAAGAAAAGTTGCAAAAAATGCGTAGCGATATTTACGATACGTATAAAGGCGACAAAGGCGAAGATTTCGAAAAATGGTTAGAAGAGCAATGGAAAGCAGCTCCATTCAAACAACCACGCCGCAGATAATAAAACCAAAACCCGAATGCCACCGAGGCATTCGGGTTTTTTTAAAGGTATTTTTGAATAATAGGTTTTAAACGGTAACCGAACAAACCGGCAAGTACAGCGAGGATTAAATCTTTTGGAAGCGGTACAGCCATCCAAGCCCAAGCCATTTTATACGTAAAGCCTTCAGGCGCTGCAAACCATAATTTGTAGGCTGCATACATCCAGTTGGTACCAAACAAATAATTGACCGTCATGCCGACGAGTGCCGCAATAACAAATCCTTTTTTAGTAGACCATTTTTCAGCAATGAGTCCGGCTAAATAAGCTGTAAAAACATAAGACACAATAAATCCAAAAGTTGGACTAATCAACGTGTCCATGCCACCAGAAAATTTTGCAAAAACAGGGACGCCTGCAAGACCGATAAATGCATAAACAATCATAGAAACGGCACCCATGCGACTACCAAGAAGAATGCCTGCTAAAATTGCAAAGAAAGTTTGAAGCGTAATCGGTACACCGCCGATAATCAGAAACGAAGCAATATTTGCGCCAATGGCCATTAAGGCAGAAAATAACGCGATATGTACCAATTGCAGAGTGCGGGAGTGATTAGCCGATCTAGTCGTCGTTGTGGTCATTATATTTCCTCCTACTTTTTTCATATAAATTGAGTATAAAGAGATGATTTATTTAAGTCAACTTATTTATTTTTATGGTTAACTCATTTAAAAGGAGAAAAATACAATCAAAAAAAAGCTGACTCGTTACAAGTCAGCTTTTTGCTATAATTTTAAAATCCTGGTTTATTTAATAACTTAAAGATATTATTCTTGTAGTCTTCTACGCCCGGCTGGTCAAATGGGTTAATATCGAGCATATAAGCACTATAGGCACATGAAAGCATATAGAAATACAATAAATGACCTAGATGGTATTCATCGATTTTAGAAATCGTTAAACTAAGCTGCGGTACACCACCGTCTAAGTGAGCACTTGATGTTCCTTTGTACGCGACGTGATTAAACTCCTGTAAAGAAAGTCCCGCCATATAATTCAATTCATCGTCGTCATTTTCAGCTTCAACAATCGACAAGTCTTCGTTTGCTTCTTGAACGAGTAAGAAAGTTTCAAACAAATTGCGTTTGCCATCTTGGATATACTGTCCCATCGAATGCAAGTCGGTTGTAAAGGAAACAGATGCCGGGAAAATACCTTTGCCTTCTTTGCCTTCACTTTCGCCAAACAATTGCTTCCACCATTCCTGGACGAACGATAGTTTCGGTTCGAATGTTGCCATTACTTCTGTCGTATAGCCTTCTACATAAAGCTGGTGACGAACTGCTGCATATTGTGCTGCTGCATTGTCATCAAAGTTCGTATTATTGTAAAGTTCTTCTGCATTTGTAGCTCCAGCCATCAACTCGCGTATGGAATAACCCGCAGCGGCAATCGGGACAAGTCCAACAGCAGTGAAAACAGAATAGCGTCCGCCTACGTCAGCAGGAACGACAAAACGTTTATAACCATTTTCTTCAGCAAGTGTTAATAAAGCACCTTTTTCAGCATCAGTCGTTACAATAATTCGCTCTGCTGCTTCTTGGCCGTAGCGCTTTTCCATATAGTCTTTTAGGAAGCGAAAAGCGATAGCAGGCTCTGTTGTTTTCCCTGATTTGGAGATCACATTGACCATTACGCGTTTGCCATCAAGATGAGCAAGCAATTGCTTTAAATACTCACCGCTAACTTGGTGACCTGCAAAAACCACTTCGAGTCCTGATTCTTTACTGAAATAAGGAGCGAGTGCGGACAACACAGCTTTAGCGCCTAAATAAGATCCGCCAATACCAATCACTACTAATACATCTGCCTTATTCTGAATTTCCACTGCTGTTTTTTCAACTTTCTTCAAAAACTCTTCATCGAGTTTGCTCGGCCAGTCTAGCCACCCAAGAAAGTCAGAGCCTTTCCCTTTTTTGTTGTAAAGGTTTTCGTGAATCTGTTTTAAATGCGCTCTTTTTTCAAGTGTTAAACCTGCTCCAATTGACTCTGAAAATGTAAGTTCAACCATATTCATCCTCCTATCATTTGTTTATCAGTTTACCATATTTAAAGCGGCAATTGCGCAGCCAGCTAATGCAATAAGCAAAAAAACAGAAATCCATTACGCTGATCACAAGATAAATTTAACGCTAAAAGTTAGCAAGAAAAAAGCGATTCATCGAGTCATTTTTACTCTAGAGCTTTTATTCTTTTAACTTATTGTTTATTATTGGTAAAATGAAGAAAACAATTGGGGGTTATCATGTGACTAAGAAATTAGCAGTCATTCTAGCACTGGCTTTCTTGGTTTTTCTTGCAGGTTGTCAACCAAAAGCGTCACCTGAAGAAAGGCTGAAGGAATACATAGGGCATTGGAACAAGGAAGAGTTCTCAGAAATGTACAGTACGTATTTAAACCAAGGCACGAAAGAAGCTTATGCTTCAGAAGATTTTGTCGAACGACAGCAAAAACTGTATACAGACTTGGCAATTGAAAATATTGAAGTGACTTATACCAAGCCCTCGAAAGATGAAAACTGGGATACTGAAAAACCTGCAGATTTTCCGGTACAGGTGAAGATGGATACGATGGCTGGACCAATCGAGTTTGAAAAAAATATGACTTTGTTGTATGAAACAGCAGAAGACAAAGAAGATTGGTTTATTGAATGGGATCCTTCTTTTATCTTTGAGCAATTGGCAACAGGAGACGAAGTTCGTGTCTCGGCAACACGTGCAAAGCGCGGTGAAATTTTAGATCGCAATGAACAACCAATTGCCATTAATGGAACAGGCTATAACGTGGGTGTGGTTCCTGAAAACTTCAAAGATGCATCTGCTAAAAAAGAACTAGCCACAGTTTTGGGAGTGTCAGTAGCATCTATAGACGAAAAATTAAACCAAAGTTGGGTTCAAGAAAATCAGTTCGTGCCCATATCAAAAGTAGCTAAAGACAACACGCAATTACTGGAGAAAGTAAAAGCTGTTCCAGGAGCAACTTATCAAGAAACAACTATGCGCGAATATCCATATGGAGAAGCTCTTGGCCATTTAAGCGGTTATATCGGACCAATGACTGCCGAAAAATTAGAAGAACTTAAAGACCAAGGGTATACGTCTACGGACTTGATTGGTAGAAGAGGACTTGAGCAAACGCTTGAAGAACGTCTTCGTGGCGAAAATGGCCTAAAAATTCTCATTAAAAAACAAGGCGATACAGGAGAAGAGTTAACGATCGCTGAAACTCCCGCAAAAGATGGAGAAACCGTTGTGCTAACGATTGATGCCGAATTGCAAAAATCCACTTATGAAGCGATGGAAGGCGAAGCTGGCACAAGTGCTGCGGTCAATCCAAAAACAGGAGAAACTTTAGTATTGGTCAGTTCACCAGCGTACAATCCAAACGAATACATGCTAGGGATTAGCGAGGATCGCTTTAAAGAACTAAGCGAAGATCCGTTAAATCCGTTATTCAATCGTTTTGGTGCAGCCTATGCACCGGGGTCAACAATCAAGCCTGTAACGGCAGCAATGGGAATGGAAGCAGGAACACTAGATCCATCAGTTGGGTTACAGATTGATGGAGCAACCTGGCAAAAAGACGGTTCCTGGGGAGATTACCGAGTTACTCGTCTTCATCCAGAAGCACCGAATCCAGTTGATTTGAATACAGCGTTAGTCTATTCCGACAATATTTACTTTGCACGACAAGCACTTGAAATGGGCAATCAAGCATTTGTTTCTGGTTTGCAGCGCTTTGGTTTCGGAGAAGAAATTCCCTTTGCTTTAGAATTGCAATCGTCTCAAATTTCAAATGAAGGTACACTCGGGTCACAAGGACAGTTGGCCGATACATCATTTGGTCAAGGTCAAATGCTGACGAATATCCTTCACCTGGCTTCTATGTATGAGCCCTTCTTAACGGACGGTACGATGTACAAACCGTTATTGTTTATGGATGAAGAAAAAAGCCAAGTTTGGAAAGAAGGATTGCTTAGCGCAGAAAATGCAAAAGTTCTCCGCACTGGGATGCGTAATGTCGTCGTAGATGGCTATGCACAATCGGCAAACAGTAAAACGGTCAAGATTGCTGGCAAAACCGGTACAGCTGAGTTGAAAGGTGCGATTGGAGAAGAAGGACAAGAAAATGGCTTTTTTGTTGCTTATGATTCCGAAAGCCCGGATTTTATTTTAGCGATGATGATTGAATCAATTGAAGAAAACGGTGGCAGTGATTATGTTGCTGGATTTGCAACCAAGGTATTTGAAAACTATAAAGCTGAGTAAAAGAAAAAAGCCACCGACATCTATTGTTGGTGGCTTTTTGTATATAAGAAGGCTACGAGCCAAAACCAAATTTTAATTGCAGGGATTTTCATCAGAATATTGAATATAAACCAATAATAAATCATTCCATAATTTCAATGGCAGCCTGTAAGTATGCTCAACTAGATTTAGAAAGTCGGTTTAACAACAGCACATTCTAGTATCGGGAAGAGGGAGATGACGTTGAAGGAAGTATGGTGGAAAGAAGCAGTCGTCTATCAAATATATCCAAGGAGCTTCAACGATTCGAATGGCGATGGCATGGGCGATTTAAATGGCATAACAGCAAAACTAGATTATTTGGATGAACTGGGCATTACCATCATCTGGATCTGCCCGATTTACCAATCTCCAAATATTGATAACGGGTATGACGTTAGTGATTACCAAGCGATTATGGAAGAGATGGGGACGATGGCAGATTTTGATCGCTTGCTAGAGGAAGTGCATAAAAGAGGAATGAGACTTATTCTTGATTTAGTAGTGAACCACACGAGTGATCAGCACCCGTGGTTTATAGAATCCCGTTCCTCTAAAGATAATCCAAAGCGTGATTGGTACGTATGGCGTGATCAGCAAACTAATTGGGAAAGTATTTTCGGAGGACCGGCCTGGACATTTGATCCGAAGACAGCGCAATACTACTTGCATATTTATACTAAAAACCAAGTAGATTTAAACTGGGAAAATAAAGCTATGCGTAATGCCATATACGAGATGAGCCATTGGTGGCTAGCTAAAGGAGTGGATGGCTTTCGCGTAGATGCCAGTAATCATCTGAAAAAAGATTATCGGGACATGCCTCCTTCTCAATCTTCTCCTTATGTTCCTGCTTGGGAAAGATTTACTGACGTAGAAGGATTACAGGACATATTGGCAGAGCTGCGAGATCGCGTTTTTTCGAATAATGATATTGTCACGATAGGCGAAGCGAATAGCGTCACATCACAAAATATGGGGCTATGGATCGGTGAGCAGGAAGGGAAGTTCAATATGATTTTCCAACTAGAAGCGATAAAAGCGGCCAGTGGTGGTTTGAATAGCGGATTAAACGTAGAGGGCTTACGAGAAGTTTTAGACCGTTGGCAAAAAGCAACATATGGCATTGCATGGAATTCTCTTTATGTAGAAAATCATGATCGCCCAAGAACAGTTTCTATTTGGGGGAATGACCAAGATTATTGGTTCGAAAGCGCTACAGCACTAGCTTGTATGTACTTTTTCATGCAGGGCACGCCTTTTATCTACCAAGGTCAGGAAATTGGGATGACCAATGCCCCCTTTGATGATATTGACATGTACGAAGACATCGAAACAAAAAACATCTATCGGTATAAGCGACAAGAAGGACTGTCTCACGAAGCAGTAATGGAAATTATTAAGAAAATTAGCCGAGATCATGCTCGGACACCGATGCAATGGAGCAATCAGAAGTTTGCTGGATTTTCTACAGTTACGCCGTGGCTTTCAGTAAACCCAAATTACAAATGGTTGAATGTAGAGGCTCAAAAAGATGACCCAAAATCTATTTGGGCCTACTATAAAAAAATGATTCATTTACGCCAAAACTGGAAGGTTCTGATTTATGGGACGACCGATTTAGCGGATTCTGGATGTCCAGATGTATACGCCTACATCCGTGAAGATCAATACACAAAAATGCTCATTGCTTCAAATCTAAGTGAACATGTCTGTACGTGGAATACCCCTTACGATGCGGAACTTCTTCTAAGTAACTATGACAAGCGTGAAAAAGGCATATTACAGCCATACGAAGCCTGTGTTTACTTTTTGAAAAAAGAAATTTACTGACGTTACTAAGCCACAAAGCCATCGTTTCAAGCTGGCTTTGTGGCTTGTTTTGTTTGTTTATAAATAAAAACGGAAAGCTTTAACGAAAACTCCGTCATCTAAAGGTGAAAAATCAAGTGAAGAAATTCGCTCAAATCCCATTTTTTCATAAAGTGCAATGGCGTGCTTCATGAAACAGCCAGTATATAGACCAATGAATTTTTGTTTGCGAATTTTAGAAATATCAATGCAATGTTCGACCAACAACTTGCCGATTCCATGGGAACGGAAATCGGGATTGACAGCCAACATTCTAATCTCAGGACATTCAATTGCTTGGGAAGTTCCTGCGTAGGATTTGGAGTCAGCAGGAAATAAGGCTACACTCCCAACAATTTGCCTATCCATTTCTGCAACAAACACTTCAACGCCTGGCTGGTGGTTAATGTCAGAAGACAAATGAGTTTCTAGCATAGCCCATTGTTTTGATGATAGTTTTTCTTTGTAAATTTTATAGGAAGCAAGTCGTTGTTTTTTTAGTAAAAAAAACTCATTTTTTTTGGCTTCGCGAATCAACAAAAGACCATCTCCTGTTACTCAGAATTCCGACCGGTGTTCAAAGTCTTAGAAAAGATAAAATGACAAGTGTATGAAGAGGCATGTAAAGAAATTCTGCAGCTCAATGTCTAAAAAGTTATTGTAGACATGGTAATTATAAAGCTATATATTGCATACATCAAGAGTGAGTACGTTATAATAACATGAAAACGGATACATTTGTGACTTGTTAGACAAATAAAAAAATATCTAACTATTATTTTTTTATTCATTGAATTCTGATAAATGTGTTCTATAATAAATAGAAAAGAAAGGATTGGATAATTATGAAAAAGGATTTGCGCATCAACAGTAAGGTTTTTGATGGAGCCATGAAAGCACCTAACCGAGCGATGCTTCGTTCAGTAGGTGTAACAGACGAAGATTTTAAAAAGCCAATGATTGGCGTCGCTAGTACGTGGAGCGAAGTGACACCGTGTAACATACATATTGACGACTTAGCGATTAGCGCGAAAAAAGGCGCTAGAGATGCTGGAGGCGTCCCGTTTATTTTTAATACAATTACTGTTTCTGATGGAATTTCAATGGGTACAGAAGGCATGAAGTATTCTCTTTCCAGCCGAGATGTGATTGCCGATTCAATTGAAACAGTCGTAGGAGCAGAAAGCTTGGATGGGTTAGTCGCAATTGGGGGCTGTGATAAAAATATTCCCGGCTGTTTGATTGCGATTGCGAACTCTGAAGTTCCAGCTGTTTTTGTTTACGGAGGAACCATTGCTCCAGGACGCCATAACGGACAAGATATTGATATTGTTTCAGTGTTTGAAGGTGTAGGTCAGCATAATAACGGCGACATCAACGACAATACACTTCGCAGTATTGAATGTGGGGCTTGCCCAGGAGCTGGATCGTGTGGCGGCATGTATACAGCGAACACGATGGCATCTGCTGCTGAAGCAATGGGAATGAGTTTACCAGGAAGTTCTTCTAATCCGGCAGTATCAGCAGCGAAATTAGCTGATTGCGAAAAGGCTGGAGCAGCAGTACATAATCTTTTAGAACTGGATATATATCCGAAAGATATTATGACAAAAAAAGCCTTTGAAAATGCGATTACCGTTGTCATGGCACTTGGCGGATCGACAAATGCGGTTCTTCATTTATTGGCGATTGCTCATGCAGCCGAAGTAGACTTAACAATTGACGACTTTAATCGCCTACAACAAAGGGTACCCCATTTGGCTGATTTGAAGCCGAGCGGCAAATACGTCATGCAGGATTTGCACGAGGTCGGTGGCGTTCAAGCTGTGATGAAAATGTTGCTTGAGGGAGGTTATATTCACGGAGATTGCATGACGGTTACGGGTAAAACGGTAGCAGAAAATCTGCAGGAAGCACCAGCTCTTAAGGAAGGTCAAAAAGTCATCATGCCTTTTGAACAGCCAAAACGTAAAGATGGGCCTTTAATCGTCTTGAAAGGAAACCTTTCTCCAAGTGGGGCCGTAGCAAAAGTTTCGGGCGTGAAAGTAAAACGTCATACGGGCCCAGCTCGCGTTTACAATACAGAAAAAGAAGCAACAGAAGCTGTAATGGCAAATGAAATAAACGAAGGCGATGTGCTAGTTATTCGTTACGTGGGACCAAAAGGTGGACCAGGCATGCCAGAAATGTTGTCAATTTCGGCAATTCTTGTTGGGAAAGGTATGGATGCATCTGTAGCGTTATTAACTGATGGACGTTTCTCAGGCGGAACCCACGGCCTCGTAGTTGGACATATTGCACCAGAAGCACAAGTTGGCGGACCAATCGCCTTGCTAGAAGAAGGAGACATTGTTACGATCGATTCTGACTTGCAGGAAATTTCGATGGAAGTATCCGAAACAGAACTAGAAGAACGTCGCAAACACTGGGTAGCACCGCCACTTCATAAAAAAGGCGTACTTGGCAAATATGCGCATAATGTATCTTGCTCTTCTCAAGGAGCAGTAACCGATTATTTGAATCGATAAGTAAGGTAGGTCACTGCATTAGTACGTTCTGCATCCACTGCGCATTTTCGCTTGCTTGAACAAGTATAAACAGAATTCAGCGGGATACTGCATCCCGCTAAATTTTTATAAAATATAAAAAACGGAATATTTTGTCTTTTTATAGACAATTTCTTTTATTGTAAAAGTAGAATCTATTAAAGCGCTAGAGCAAGATGAAAAAAGGGGGAAACAAAGATGGCAAAGAAGAAATTTGGATTTGTTTCAATAATGTTGGCAAGTACATTGGCTTTAACGGCATGTGGTGATTCTGATAGTGATTCCTCATCAGGAGGAAAAGACTCAGAAGAAAAATTTGTTTTGCAGGCAGGACATTCGTTGCCGGATGATCATCCGTACCATCTTGGACTTTTGGAAATGGCTGATGCTGTTGAAGAACGGACAGACGGTCAAGTAACGATTGAAGTTTTCGCAAACAGTGAAATTGGAGCTGAGCGAGAATTGACAGAAGGTATGGGTCTTGGAACTGTTGATTTGGTGGTATCTTCAACTGCTCCTGTTACGAACTTTGTGCCGGAGTTAGGTGTTTTAGATGTACCATTCTTATTTAAAGACCGGGAATCGGCAGTAGAAATTCTAGAAGGTGATATAGGAGATGAATTATTCGCTAAAATGGAAGAAAATGGTATAATAGGTTTGTCTTGGGGAGAAAATGGTTACCGTCACATTACCAATGCAAAACGTCCAATCGAAACACCGGAAGACTTGAAAGGGTTGAAAATCAGAACGCAGGAAAATGAAATTCATTTAGCTGCTTTTGAAGCACTTGGTGCACAACCGACTCCAATGGCTTGGACAGAAGCAATTACAGCATTGCAACAAGGTGTAGTAGATGCTCAGGAAAACCCAGCAATTGTTGCTGACCAGTTTAGTTTGTATGATGCGAACCAGAAATACATGAGTTTAACAGGTCACGTTTATTCTGTAGCCATCTATATGATGAGTCAGCAAACATACGATGAATTGCCAGAAGATTTGCGTGACATTGTTGTGGAAGAAGGACAAAAAGCAGGCGCAAGAGAGCGTGAATTAATCGTAGAAATGGAAAAAGAATCGATTCAAACATTGAAAGACAATGGCATGGAAATAATAGAAGATATTGATACAGCGCCATTCCAGGAAGCTGTAAAGCCAGTTTACGAAACAATTGAGTATCAAGATCTATTAAATGAAATTCTGGATGCTCAGTAAAAAAATAATTAACTCAAAAAAGAGAGAATCCTTTCTCTCTTTTTTATATCGGAGGCATGACGATGAATAAATGGATCGGTTATATGAACGTTGGCATTAAGCATGTATTGAATCTGATTATGGCATTATTGGTCACCGTCGTTTTTCTTCAAGTAATTTTCCGTTTTATCCTCAACTCGCCTCTTGCTTGGACTGAGGAGTTAGCGCGCTATAGTTTGATTTGGCTAACGTTTTTAGGGGCATCGTATGCTATGTCATCAAAGGCGCATATCGGAATGGAGTTTTTTGTGAAATTATTTGCAGTTCCTGTACGCAAGGCATTCTACACTATCGCCACGTTTGCAAGTTTGCTATTTTTCTTGTTAATGGTAGTTGAAGGCTATGATTTAGCGATGCAAGGCATGTCTCAAACCTCGCCAGTTTTACGGATTCCGATGGGGATGATCTACATGATCATTCCAGTAAGTGGTGTAATTTTGATTATTAACATGACCTCGCAGTTTTCAAAAGACTTTAAAAGCGGGGGTGTCTGAAGATGGCGTTGGTGTTATTTGGTTTATTAATCGTTTTATTTTTAATAAATGTTCCAATTGCTGTGGGACTTGGACTGGCTTCAACACTCGTTTTCTTTATTGATGGAAACGTTTCATTGATCGTGATTATCCAACGAATGTTCAATTCGGTGGACTCCTTCCCACTTATGGCAATTCCCTTTTTTATTCTTGCTGGTAAATTAATGGAAAGTGGCGGGATTTCTCGCAGGCTGATTCACCTAGCCAATGTTATTTTTGGTCGTGTTCGAGGAGGACTCGGAATCGTCTCGATTGTTGCCTGTGCGTTTTTTGCAGCTATTTCAGGTTCAGCAGCTGCAACAACAGCGGCAGTAGGAGCGTTGATGATTCCTGCGATGGTCAATAAAGGCTATGACAAAAGCTTTGCGACGGCTATTCAAGCGGCTGGAGGGACAATTGGAATTATGATTCCGCCGAGTGTGCCACTCGTTCTTTACGGAGTGGCGGCAGGTGTTTCTGTTAGTGAATTATTCATCGCAGGAATTGTGCCAGGCTTGTTTGTAATGGTGTCATTGATTTTACTGGTGTATTTGATTTCTTTAAAAGAAGGATACGGGGGCGGCGAAAAGTTCGGTTTTAAAGACTTTTTCAAAGCATTTTTAGATGCATTTCTCGCATTGATGATGCCTGTTATTATATTGGGCGGAATTTATGGAGGAATTTTTACGCCAACAGAAGCTGCTGTTGTGGCAGTTGTTTACGGCTTGTTTGTAGGGATTTTTGTGTATAGAGAAATTAAGCTGCCAGACTTGGCAAGTATTTTTTCTTCTTCTGTTGTAGTAACAGCAGTGATTATGTTCATCATTGCGGGCGCTTCAGTATTTGGCTATTACTTAACGCGACAGCGGATTCCGGCTGAGTTGACTGAGTTAATGCTTAGCGTGACGGATAATTGGATTATCGCATTATTGATCATCAATCTTTTACTATTGATTTGCGGAGTTTTCTTGGAAACTTCAGCGGCAATCATTATTTTGACGCCAATTCTCGTACCCATTGCTAGTGCACTTGGAATCGATTTGGTGCATTTCGGAATTATTATGATTGTTAACTTAGGAATCGGATTTATTACACCGCCAGTTGGACTCAATTTATTTGTAGCTGCAAATATCGCTGGAACAAAGTTTGAAAGTTTGCTGAAAGCGATTATTCCATTCATCCTGGTGATGATTGTCGATGTACTTATTATTTCATTTATTCCAGGAATCAGTTTATTCCTTCTTGGAAAGTAAGCAATTGGAGGAGAATATATGACAACTTATAAGATAGCGGTCCTTCCTGGAGACGGAATTGGACCAGATGTTACAAAAGAAGCTATCAAAGTATTAGAATCTCTTAAGCGACAAGACCCTACTTTTAACATTGATTTTCAGCAATTCGAGTGGGGCAGTGAATATTACTTGGAACATGGGTACATGATGCCTGCGGATGGACTAGATCAGTTAAAGAACTTTGATGCTATTTTGTTCGGTGCTGTTGGAGACAAACGGGTGCCAGATGAAATTACTATATGGGAACTAATCATGCCGATTCGCAAAAAATTTCAACAGTACGTCAACATGCGACCAATTAAACGATTGGCCGGTATTGAATCTCCTTTGAAAAATGATTTGCCAATTGATTTCATGGTATTCCGTGAAAATGCAGAAGGTGAATACTCGAATATCGGCGGTCGCTTATACCAGCAACAGTCGCAAGAGATGGCCATACAAAACACCGTGATCACCAAACAAGGCGTCGAGCGAATTGCAAAATACGCATTTGAATATGCTCGAAAAAACAACAAATCGAAAGTGACGAGTGCGACAAAATCCAATGCTATCATCCATTCAATGAAGCTATGGGACGAAGTCGTGGAAGTGGTCGCGAAAGATTACGAGGATATTGAACTTGAAAGCAATTTTATTGATGCCTTGGCTGCGTATTTCGTCATGCGACCAGAATCGTTTGAAGTGGTTGTTGCATCCAATTTATTTGGGGATATTTTGACAGACCTCGGAGCCGCCTTAGTCGGAGGGCTAGGTGTATCCCCGTCAGGCAATATCAATCCAGAACGTAATTTCCCTTCTATGTTCGAAGCAATACATGGTTCGGCACCAGATATTGCGGGCAAAAGAATTGCCAATCCGATTGCGCAAATTTGGTCAGCTGCATTAATGTTGGATCATTTAGGACGTGCAGATTTATCGACTGCAATTGTAAGCGCCATCGAACAAGTAATTCAAGAAGGCAAAGTGCTGACACCGGATTTAGGTGGTATTGCCACAACGCAACAAGTCGGATCAGCAATTGCAGAAAAAGTCTATCATTTGCTGACCAAAGAGGGGGAAAGATAGATGAATCTAGAAACTAAAGTAGCAATCATTACGGGTGCCGGCGGTGGAATGGGTAAAGTAGTTGTCGAACAATTTTTAACACATGGCACAAAAGTAGCGGCAATTGATCTCGACTTAGACGGTCTTAATGAATTAAAGACTCAATATCCGGAGCAGTTACTAGTTATTCAAGGAGACTTAACAGACGAACAAAGTGTGGAAGATGCGGTGAAAAAAACGGCTGAAACATTTGGGCAGATTGATGTCTTGGCAAACGTTGCCGGAATTGCACAGGCAGCGACAGATATTGAAAAAGTGTCTTTAAAAGATTGGGAACGCATTATGGCAATTAATTCAACGGCGGTTTTTTTAACTTCACGCGCGGCCGTTCCATATATGAAACAGCAAAAAAGTGGATCGATTATTAACATTGCTTCTGTTTCCGTAGACCGGCCGCGTCCGGGTTTGAATGCTTATGTAGCTTCCAAAGGTGCAACGATTTCGTTGACAAAAGCGTTGGCCATTGAACTAGCTCCTTACAACATAAGAGTAAATGCCATCAATCCAGGTCCAGCCGATACGAAGATGCTTGGTGAATTTACAGCATCCGGCAGTGATGAAGGAGAGACAAAAGAACGTATATTCCGCAAAAGCGTACCATTAGGTGAATTGATTACACCTGAAGCAATTGCGAACTGTGTGCTATACCTCAGTTCTGATTTAGCAAAAATGATGACGGGCAGCGTAGTAAACGTAGACGGAGGACGTGGAATCTAACCGAGAAGGGGAACAGGAAAATGAAAAAACAGCAAATGTATGTAAATGGGAAATGGCTAGACAGTCTAACCGGAGAGCGATTTGAAACAAAAAATCCGGCAACTGGCGAAATACTAGCGGAAGTACCAAGAGGCAAAAAAGAAGATGTGGATGCCGCGGTTCAAGCGGCTCGCACAAGGTTTGAGTCCGAAGAATGGCAGTTGTTTCCACCAATTGAAAGAGGACGAATTTTACATAAAGTAGCCTGTGCTTTACGCGCAGACATAGAAGAAATCGCCTTGTTAGAAACACTTGATACGGGAAAACCACTGACACAGGCACGTAAAGATGTGGAGGCTTCTGCTCTCTATTTTGAGTATTACGCTGGAATGGCGGATAAAATTTTCGGCGAAACCATACCCGTTCAACCGGGAATTTTGGATTACACACTGCGTGAGCCGATTGGCGTAACGGCACATATCATTCCGTGGAATTATCCGTTACAAATCATTTCTCGTTCAACAGCCGCAGCGATTGCAACAGGCAATACGGTCGTTGCAAAACCAGCAGAAGACACGCCGTTAACTGCGATCAAATTAGCTGAAATTTTTGATCAAACGGACCTGCCCAAAGGTGTGTTTAATCTGGTGACAGGCTATGGCTTTGAAGCGGGGTCCGCAATTTCTGAACATCCAGATGTGGATCATATTACTTTTACCGGCTCTGTTCAAACAGGTTCTGCTGTCATGACGGGAGCAGCGAAAAATGTTAAGCCAGTTACGCTAGAACTTGGCGGAAAATCGCCGAATATTGTTTTTGATGATTGCGATCAAGAAGAAGCGGTGGATTGGGTTGTTCGGTCGATTATTCAAAATGCCGGGCAAACCTGCTCAGCGGGATCTCGTCTTTTGGTTCAACAAACCATCAAGCAAGAGTTTTTAGCAAAGGTAGTAGAAAAAATGAAAACAATTCAAATCGGCAAAGGATTAGATGATTTGGATCTTGGCCCAATTTTAAATGAAAAACAATTTACACGTATCCTTGAATTTATGGATATAGCTAAAAAAGAAGGTGCCACATTTTTAATAGGAGGTGAACGACAGAAGACGGTTGGACTCGAAGATGGTTACTTTTTTCAACCCACTGTGATTGATGGACTGTCACCAGACAGCTACGTTGCTCAAGAAGAAATTTTTGGACCCGTGGTTACAGCTTTTTCATTTGAAACGGAACAACAAGCAATTGACTTAGCCAATGGCACAGATTACGGACTTGTGACAGGAGTTTGGACAAAAGATGGGGCTAGAGCACATCGAGTAGCCAGTAAAATTCGTGCGGGACAAGTATTCATTAATAATTATGGAGCGGGTGGTGGAGTACAGATGCCGTTTGGAGGATATAAAAAAAGTGGATTTGGACGTGAAAAAGGACTTGAAGCTTTGCGCAATTACACCATTTTAAAAAATGTAGCGCTCAAATATTAACAGCTAAAGAATTGGAAAAGGGATGCCCTCAAGTAGAGGACATCCCTTTGTTTGTTTAAGGTAACCATAATTTGTTTTGACTCAATTTTTCAACCCATGTTACTGGGGAATCATTTCCATTGAAAGTATTACTTTCAGTACCGCGGTCATTGTTCCACTGGGTGCTTTCTAACCTAAGCAACGTAAACCCTACCTTCTTTTACGTCCTTGCGATCCTTAAATCGCTCCAGTGTGAATAAGTATTCTCAAAAACATTATCGTAGAATGCCAGATTATCAAAATTTACCAGTTACCTTTGTGTTAACCAAGTAAGTATCTCATGTTTGGTGAAAAGTGTCAAGGCATATGATTAATTGTGGGTAGTCATATACTTTTTGTCAATTGTGTAGAAAAAGCATGTACATTTGTAGTCGATAGATTAACTAGAAGATTGAAACGTGAGATTACAGATTTTTGCAAAAAAAGTGTTGATTTGAAGGGGTTAGAAGAAAAGAAGCATTAGTTCTCTACATATGAATGACTTTTATTTTTGTCTTTGGATTATTGGTGTATAATTGGAAGCATTACTGATGGTGGAAGAAGGAGAATCTTATGGATAAGCATTATGCGGATGACAGTTTGGCGCTACATACAGATTTATATCAAATCAATATGTCGGAGACTTATTGGGCAGATGGGATGCATGAACGAAAAGCGGTATTTGAATTATTTTTCCGCAAACTGCCTTTTGGCAACGGTTATGCACTGTTCGCTGGATTGGAACGTGTTTTGGATTACTTGAAAAACTTTAAATTTACAGAAAGTGATTTGAATTATCTTCAAGAAGAACTCGGCTACAAGGAAGATTTTATCGAATATTTACGTACCGTCCGATTTACCGGAGATGTTTACTCGGTAGTAGAAGGCGAACTAGTCTTTCAAAATGAAGCGTTGATCCGTGTCGAGGCTCCTCTCGTAGAAGCGCAATTAATTGAAACTGCACTATTGAATATCGTTAATTACCAAACCTTAATTGCCACGAAAGCCAGTCGCATTAAACAAATCGTAAAAAAAGAACGGGTCATGGAATTTGGAACAAGACGTGCCCAAGAAATGGACGCTGCAATTTGGGGTTCTAGAGCTGCGTATATCGGTGGACTTGAAGCGACTAGCAACGCACGAGCTGGGAAAAAATTTGGTATTCCAGTAGCAGGTACGCACGCTCATTCAATGGTGCAAGCATACAAGGATGAATATGCTGCATTTCATGCATATGCTAAACGTCACAAAAACTGTGTGTTTTTAGTTGATACATACGATACCTTGAAATCTGGACTGCCTATTGCCATAAAGGTAGCGCAAGAATTAGGCGATAAAATCAACTTCCAAGGAATACGCTTAGATAGTGGAGATATCGCTTTCTTATCGAAAGAAGCGCGGAAAATGCTAGATGCTGCAGGCTTCACGGATACAGAAGTTGTAGTTTCAAATGATCTCGATGAATACACGATATTGAATTTAAAGGCACAGGGTGCTCGAGTAGATACATGGGGTATTGGGACAAAGCTAATCACGGCATACGATCAGCCAGCATTAGGAGCTGTTTATAAATTAGTAGCTATTGAAAACGACAGCGGTGAAATGGAAGATACCATTAAAATTTCCGGAAACGCTGAGAAAGTTACGACGCCGGGTCTGAAAAATGTTTACCGAATTATCGATAGAGAAAATGGTAAATCTGAAGGCGATTATATTGCTATGCACGATGAAGATCCGGCTTCTCAAGAACGTTTAAAAATGTTCCATCCGGTTCATACCTTCGTATCAAAGTTTGTGACGAATTTCGATGCAATCAATATCCATCAAAAAGTTGTTGAAAATGGTGAAATCATTTATGACAATCCAAGTGTGCAGGAAATGCAAAGCTACGGAATTAAAAATATGGATTTATTGTGGGATGAATACAAACGGTCATTAAATCCTGAAGAGTACCCAGTCGACTTAAGTCAGAAATGCTGGAACAATAAAATGAAAAATATTCAAGAAGTACGGGAAGCAGTTCATGACTTTATCGAAGAGGAAGGAGGAGCTTAATGTCTACTTTGCAACAGCGAATTATTGATGAGTTAAAAGTAGAGCCTCTGATTCAACCGCAACAAAAGATTGAACAGATTGTAGTATTTTTAAAAGAGTATTTAAAGCATCATCCATTCTTGAAAGGATATATCTTAGGTATTTCTGGCGGACAGGATTCTACCCTGCTCGGTAAGCTAGCACAACTAGCAGTCAATCAGTTAAATGAAGAATCAACTGACGTTAAATACGGTTTTTATGCCATACGTTTGCCGTATGGTGTGCAGGTTGACGAACACGAAGCACAAGACGCTTTGGAGTTTATTCAACCGACTAAATTGTATACCATCAATATAAAAGAAGCAGTTGATGCCAGTGAACGTGCTTTAGAAAACGCCGGCATTATGTTGACTGATTTTGCCAAAGGCAACGAAAAAGCCCGGGAACGAATGAAAGCCCAATACTCAGCGGCAGCGATGCACAGTGCAGCCGTGCTCGGAACAGATCATGCAGCAGAAGCAATAACTGGGTTTTACACAAAATTTGGCGACGGTGCTGCTGATTTAACGCCATTATTTGGCTTAAACAAACGACAAGGGCGAGCAATGTTGCAAGAACTTGGTTGTCCTGAACACCTGTACATGAAAATTCCGACCGCAGATTTAGAAGACGATAAACCAGCGCTCCCTGACGAAGTGGCTTTGGGAGTGACTTATGAATTGATTGATGATTATTTGGAAGGTAAGAAAATTCCGCTAGATGCGCAGGAAAAGTTAGAAGGCCATTACTTGAGAACGCAGCATAAACGTCATTTGCCGATTACTATTTTCGATGATTTCTGGAAATAAATAATAAAAAGCAGGAAACCTTAAGGGATTCCTGCTTTTTATTTTAGGAAAATCGTGGGAAAAGATCTTATGCAGTTGAGTTATCACTTGTTTTTCGTTATGATTACGATAAGATTGCGATAATTCAAAACATTTTTGATTTATATTGGAGGAACCTATAGATGGATGCCAAACAACTATTGGAAAGAGTAATAGACAATATCGAAAAAGTTATTATCGGCAAACGCGATATTGCTGAATTGAGTATCGTGGCCATGCTGTCTCATGGTCATGTTTTACTAGAAGACGTACCGGGTGTCGGTAAAACGATGCTTGTCCGAGCATTAGCAAAATCAGTAGGCGCCGATTTTAAACGAATCCAATTTACGCCTGACTTATTGCCATCGGACGTGATTGGTGTGTCGATTTATAATCCGAAAGACATGGAATTTCATTTTCGAGCAGGGCCAATTATGGGCAATATCATATTAGCTGATGAAATAAACCGAACTTCTCCGAAAACACAGTCCTCTCTTCTTGAAGCGATGGAAGAAGCTTCCGTCACGATTGACGGAGTAACAATGCAAATTCCTAAACCATTCTTTGTGATGGCTACGCAAAACCCCATCGAATATGAAGGCACTTATCCGTTACCTGAAGCACAGCTTGATCGGTTTTTATTGAAAATTAAAATGGGCTATCCTACACCGAAAGAAGAAATGGAAGTATTAAATCGAGCACGCGCTGCGGCGCCAATCGAAGAATTAACTTCGGTCATTTCACTGAGCGAACTTTTGGAGCTTCAAGAGCAAGCGAAATTGATCAAAGTGGATGAAACAATACGCAGCTATATTGTCGATTTGTCTAGACAAACTCGTCAAGACGCTTATGTCTATTTAGGCGTGAGTCCGCGAGGGTCGATTGCATTGATGAAAGCCTCACAGGCTTACGCATTATTGAAAGGACGAGATTATGTAACGCCAGACGACGTCCAGTATTTGGCGAAATTCGTTTTCGGTCACCGAATTATGTTGCGTTCCGAGGCTCGTTATGATGGTATTACTGCAGAAGAAATCACAGAACGAATATTGGCAAAAACCCATGTACCTGTTCAAAGGCTTGTCGGTCAATGAGCCGAATGAAAAAAAATATTGGTTTATGGGGACGTTTGACTTCAGTAGTGCTGATTCTTTTTTTAACTTTCTCCTTTGCTATGTTTCAAGGAGGCTTTGTCAGCTGGTTTATTTTTTATATGTCTCTGCCGTTTACTATTTATTCGGTGTTACTGGCATTATATCCCATACAACACATTGTCGCTTCGAGAGAAATTCACACGACTCAGGTCAGAAAAGGCGGAAGTTTTTCTGCTACCGCCACTATTTACCGGAAAATTCCTTTTCCGCTACTTTATACTGTTGCCAGTGAACAAACCCACTCTCCTTCTCTCAACAAGCAAATGGCAGGGCAACATCAAAAGATGGTAGTTCCAGGATTTCGGAAGATCTCTTCTTGGACATATGTTATTGATCAAATGCCAAGAGGGGAACATGTGCTAGAAGGTATTCACCTAGAAGTTGCTGATTTTTTTGGGTGGGTAAAAAAGACTGTATTATTGCCAGTTCAGCAAACAATTTTAGTATATCCGAATACAGTGGATATCGTTTATCGGCCGATGGAGTCACGTTACGATCAGGGAACGATGGCTGCCCCTTTCACATTAGTAAAAGACACGACCATGACTAGTGGACTTCGTGATTATCAACCCGGAGACCGTGTATCATGGATTCATTGGAAATCCTATGCGCGAACGCAAACATTGCGGACGAAAGAATTTGAGGATCGCCAGTCGCAAGAACTTTTTTTGCTAGACGATCGAAGAAATTCCGAGAAATTTGAACTTCAAGTAGAATTAGTTGCTTCTATTTTGCAATCGATCGTACGCGCAAATTCGAGCGTAGCTTATCTATCAGTGGGTCGCAACCGTAATCATTTCCCTTTAGTTCAAACCGAAGAGCACTTGCAGCGAATTATGTATCATTTGGCGAAAGTGCAAGATGATTTGGATAAACCAGTTGACCAAGCGATCGGTCGTGAGTTGCAGCAGATGAATACATCGAGCTTACTATATGTCACGAGTCAACTCTCGATGGATATGGTTCAGTCTATTCGGAAGAACGCTAAAAATTTGAGCAATTGCATGTGTTTAGTTGTCGCAACTAAAGGCGAGAATTTGCTGGCAGAGGAAGAAAAGGTACATCAATATGCTCGCTCAAAGGGATTTGTTGTTAAACGTGTAAGTCCTGAAAACTTTGCAACAGTGTTTACGGAGGTGAGCCGCCAATGACTTCCATAAGAAACAATAAAGTCTTTATGGCTATTTTATATGTACTGGTTTTTTTGATGCTAGCCGAGTGGCTGACGCCAGTTATTGTATTAACCGAAACAGGACATAAAGCGCTGTTTTTGATTTTTATTGCTGTCGGGTTGTTGATGGCTTTTCTGCGGGTTCCATGGTGGTTTTCCGGACCGATAAAACTTCTTTATATTTTATGGTTCATTGTCTATGTCTATACCGGTCACGTGTTTTTTACAGCTGATGCTATTGCGTTTCTTCAAACTGATGTCGGTTTGAATTTCTCAGCTTTAACGAGTCAGAACTGGGAGCAAACGACAGATGTTTTCCGAACGGTCTTGTTTTTTGTTTTGTTGTGGATGGCTATTTACTTAATCCATTACTGGGTTAGTTTTAGGTTAAGTATTTTCTTGTTCTATCTATTAACAGTTATTTTTATCGCCGTGCTGGATACCTTTAGTCCGTATTCAGGAGAAACGGCGATTGTTCGAATTATGGTCATTGGACTTCTTCTTGCGGGTCTATTGTATTTGGTACGCTGGATGGAAGGGCATCGTATTTTAGAACGTACGGATAAAATGGCTTTGTTTGCTGTACCCCTCGTGTTGCTGGTGGCGGCTTCGACAGCACTGGCGTTATATTTGCCCAAAGCAGATCCAGTTTGGCCGGATCCTGTGCCATTTCTCACCACCTTTTCTGGCCAAGGCGGGGCTGGTAGTGGAGGAACCATTGGTAGAATTGGCTACGGAGTAGATGATTCACGACTAGGCGGATCTTTTGTCGGAGACGATACCGCTGTTTTTCGTGCCGAAGTGTCAGAAGGTCAATATTGGAAAGTCGAATCGAAAGACACATATACAACAAAGGGATGGGAATTGACAGGAAATGTAGGGGAATCTGTTGTTTATGGAAACAGCGATACGGTTGATACTGATTTTGTTCCCGCAGAAGAGCTCGAATCAGCTCAATTGGCGATGGAGCAAGAGTTTCCGTTTGTACTATATCCCTATGGAACAAAATCTTTTTCAATGGAAGAGTCACCGGACTATCAATACAGTACAGCAGATCAACGTTTTGAGACTTACCGAAACGGTGAAGAATTCGAACCTAAGGCATACGAAGTATCCTTTAACGAACCGAATTTTAGTTTGACGGCATTGAGGGAGACAAGCCAAGTCGACTTAGCTGAATTGCCTATCGAGTTCGACCGGTTTTTGCAATTGCCGGACGAGTTGCCGGAACGTGTCCGAGATTTAGCTGTTGAAATTACAGGCGGTACTGAATCAGTTTATGATCAAGCACGTGCCATAGAACGATATTTCAGTACTGCTGGATTTGAATACAGTCAAACAGACATTCCGGTTCCTGAAGCGAACCAAGACTATGTAGATCAATTTTTATTTGAAACAAAAAGAGGATATTGCGATAATTTTTCAACCTCGATGGTGGTAATGCTCCGTTCTCTTGATATTCCAGCTCGTTGGGTCAAAGGATTTAACGAAGGAGAACTCATCAACTCGGGAGGAGACACCAACGTTTATCAAGTAACAAACAATAATGCACATTCATGGGTTGAAGCTTATATGCCAGGAGTTGGTTGGATGTTGTTCGAACCAACAATTGGGTTTACAGGATCTTCATCTATCGACTTCGACTTGGAGCTGGATGCAACAGACCCCGAACAGCCTGATCAGCAAGAACAACCGTTAGCTGAAAAACCCGATACCGCAGAAGCCGAAGAGACCACTGTAGTTTCTGGGCCTTCTTTTTGGGATCGATTGACTGATTTTATTTCTATGAATCGGTGGAAACTTGTCTGGATGATTGTGGGGACGGTTCTACTTGCAGCGATTCTTTTCAAAATCCGTCATAAATGGATGCCAAAGTTATTAGTTGCTTATTACCGAATGAGCGGAGATAGACCCGAACGTTTTGAAAAGGCTTATCTGCGGTTATTAAAGCAATTGGAATTGTATGGCATTAATAAGAGACCCGGACAAACATTAAAATCTTATGCAGCATATATCGATGCGTTTTTCGGCACGAAAGAAATGACGGAATTAACCGATGCCTATGAGCGGATGATTTACGGCAATGATAGTGAATCCATTGACTGGCATGAGTTGAGGGAAAGTTGGGAAAACTTAATCAATCGGACAAGCGGTTGATTTTACAAGCTTTAACTTGTACAATTGATTAAATTATAAATTACAGGTGCCCTCATATATGTCCGGTAATATGGATCGGATGTCTCTACCAAGTCCCCGGAAATGACTTGACTATGAAGGTGGATGACGCATGCTTTTTGACATGTGCATTCGCCTTTTTGATGTAGAGCAGAAGAACGCGAGGTCCAATTTTCGCGTTCTTTTGTTATTTTGAAACCTAAATTAAATAGAAGAGGTGAAGGTTTTGCCAGTTAGTCCAATGTTGAAAGAACAGAAAAAAATCGTCGTTTTAGATTTTGGAAGTCAATACAATCAGTTGATTACTCGTCGCATCCGCGAAATCGGTGTATACAGCGAGCTTCATCCACATACAGTTACTGCTGAAGAAATCAAAGACATGAATGCTACAGGGATTATTTTCTCAGGTGGACCAAACTCCGTTTATGACGACAATGCATTTTCAATCGATGATGCTATTTTTGAAATGGGCTTACCGATTTTAGGAATTTGCTACGGTATGCAATTAATGGCGTTGCACCTTAAGGGCAATGTAGAAAAAGCGCAAAACCGAGAGTACGGCAAAGCAGAATTAAAGCTGACTAAGGAAAGTAAAATTTTCAATGGTCTTCCTGAAGAACAAATTGTTTGGATGAGCCATGGTGACTTAGTTACGGCTGCACCTCCAGGTTTTGATGTTATTGGAACAAGTGCTAGTTGCCCAATTGCTTCGATGGCTGACGAAAGTCGCGGATTCTACGGCGTTCAATTCCACCCAGAAGTCCGCCATACAATGCATGGCAACGATTTGCTTCGCAAATTCGTCTATGATGTTTGTGGCATGAAGGATGACTGGTCGATGGAAAACTACATTGAGTTGGAAATCGAAAAAATTCGTGAAGAAGTCGGCGACAAAAAAGTACTTTGTGCACTTAGCGGTGGAGTAGATTCGTCGGTAGTCGCTGTACTGATTCATAGAGCAATTGGCGACCAGTTGACTTGTATGTTCGTCGACCATGGCCTTCTTCGTAAAGGAGAAGCGGAAAGTGTCATGAAGACTTTTGCTGATGGTTTCAATATGAACGTGATCAAAATCGACGCGCGCGATCGTTTCATGAGCAAACTTGAAGGTGTTACAGATCCAGAGAAGAAACGTAAAATTATCGGCAACGAATTTATCTATGTATTCGATGACGAAGCTTCAAAATTAGAAGGTATGGATTTCCTTGCACAAGGAACGCTTTACACGGACATTATTGAAAGTGGCACAACAACGGCACAAACCATTAAATCTCACCACAATGTTGGCGGATTGCCAGATGACATGCAGTTTAAATTGATTGAGCCATTGAACACATTGTTCAAAGACGAAGTGCGCGTACTTGGAGCTGAACTTGGTATGCCAGACGAAATCGTTTGGCGCCAGCCATTCCCAGGTCCAGGATTAGGAATACGTATTATGGGAGCAGTTACAGAAGAAAAGTTGGAGATCGTTCGCGAGTCTGACTGGATCTTGCGTGATGAAATCAAAAAAGCGGGTCTTGATCGTGATATTTGGCAATACTTCACTGTTCTGCCGGACCTTCGCAGTGTAGGTGTAATGGGCGATGCCCGCACTTATGATTACGCAATCGGTATCCGTGCAGTAACGTCAATTGACGGCATGACATCTGACTGGGCTCGCATTCCTTGGGATGTTTTAGAGAAAATCAGTGTCCGTTTAGTCAATGAAGTCGATCACATTAACCGTGTATTGTATGACATTACGAGCAAACCACCTGCAACAATTGAGTGGGAATAATTTTTTTGAGGTGTCAGCTAAACTAGCTGACACCTTTTTTTACGAACTTTTTTCATTTATTCTTTATAAATGTTCGTGTTTGGTATTGTTTAATGATTTTATACATGATATATTACGATAGAAATCAAATAAGCTTGTCGTATAATGTCGGGAATATGGCCCGAAAGTTTCTACCGAGTCACCGTAAATGACTCGACTACGATTTTAATCCGCTCCTAGTTGAGTAGGATGCCCTTCATTTCTGTTGAAGGGGTAAATCGAACGCATACGGCAAACTGCTGTATGCGTTTTTCTTTTGTAGAAATTATGCACAGGCATTCGGAGGAATCAATATGAAAAAGTATTTTCAGTTTGAAGAACTGGGAACAAATTACCGTCGGGAAATTATCGGCGGCTTAACAACATTTTTAGCGATGGCTTATATCTTAGTCGTCAATCCGTTAACTTTAACGCTGGAATCGGTTCCGGATTTTGATGATGCACTACGCATGGATTACGGAGCTGTATTTATGGCAACCGCTCTAGCTGCAGCTGTCGGATGTTTAATGATGGGAATACTGGCGAGGTATCCAATCGCACTTGCTCCAGGAATGGGGTTAAATGCATTTTTTGCTTACACAGTTATCCTGACTTACGGAATTCCATGGCAAACGGCCTTAACAGGAGTTTTGTTTTCAGGTCTTATTTTTATTCTTCTTACGTTAACGGGTCTTCGTGAACTCATCATCAACTCAATACCTGCTGAATTAAAATATGCGGTTGGAGCAGGAATCGGACTTTATATAACTTTTATCGGATTGCAAAACGCTAATATTATTGTCGATAATCCAGCTACCTTAGTCGGATTAGGTGATCTATCAGATAGCTCAGCACTACTGGCTATTTTTGGTTTAATTATTACTGTCATCTTCATGGTCCGTGGTGTTCAAGGCGGAATCTTTTTTGGGATTTTAATTGCAGCAGTTGTCGGTATGATTTTTGGTGTAGTTAATTTGCCGAGCGCGATTATTGATCTTAATGTTCCGAGCATGGCACCGACTTTCGGTGTTGCGATTGATCCAATCATTAACGATTTTGGTTCATTGTTGAATATTCAATTCCTTGTTATCGTATTAACATTTTTATTCGTCGACTTTTTTGATACAGCCGGAACACTAGTAGCTGTTGCTAATCAGGCAGGTTTGATGAAAGACAACAAACTCCCGAGAGCAAGCAAAGCATTATTGGCAGATTCAATTGCGACAGTCAGTGGAGCAATCTTCGGAACGTCAACAACGACTTCCTATATCGAGTCGACTGCAGGAGTTGCAGCTGGAGCACGCTCTGGATTTTCAGCCGTAGTCACGGGACTGCTGTTCCTCATTTCGATTCTCTTCTATCCGGTACTCGAAGTCATCACTAGTGCTGTGACAGCTCCAGCTTTGATCATTGTTGGGGTGTTAATGGTTTCAGCTTTAGGAAAAATAGATTGGACGAAATTTGAAATCGCTGTTCCGGCATTCTTAACGATGATAGCTATGCCACTTGGTTATAGTATTGCAACAGGCATCGCGATTGGATTTATCTTCTATCCAATTACAATGGTCGTAGCAGGTAAAGGCAAGCAGGTTCATCCAATCATGTATGGGTTGTTTGTGATTTTCGTTCTTTACTTCATTTTCTTGGTGTAATTATAAAGGGGCTATCCCATAAGTCTCAAACATAAAACAGACGGAGAAAAAGAAACTCTTTTTCTCCGTCTGTTTTTTTGAATCGCCGCCGAGAATGCAGAAAGTAGCTAAGGGATGCCAGCTGCTTATAGAAGAGTGTGGACCAATCCCACAATCTCAAACTCGATATGTACTTTTTGAAGGTTCTAGAGGTGAATTCTATGGAGTGATCGCTTGTCCTTGATAGGCACGAACACACTTTATCGGTTAATTTTGCGTCCTCGTATCATCTTTAAGAGCGGCTTTGTCCTTTACAGAAGTAGACTTTTTTAGATTCACAGGGGGATGACGACAATAAAGACGGTGACTCCTCCAAGAACAGTGTATCGTGAAGGCGGTGCAATCGGCTTAGGCAGGGCTAACAAAAAATGTCCATCGTAATAGACATCAACTTACTCTGGTACAGTTAAAAAGGTTGCACTCAAAAGTCATTGTTCAAGACCTCTTGAGTGCAATGCTTTTTGTATTAGCGAAATTAAAAGTTGTATTCAATATATTATTATAGAAGGAACTCGAAAACCTTCTCTTTTTTTTGGGTACGCTAAAAAGAATTAGAACTTATGAAACGGTAATGGAGCAGTCTTGTCAGGACTTATTTACAGAAAAATTTCAATTGACGACCAACAGTGGGAATACCTTAAATATAAGGAGTAGTCTTCAATGTAAAGAGAGGATCTCCTTTCAAATTTGTAACAATTTCGTAATCTAATTATTAAGAGTTTTCTGTTATAATAAAGTTGTGAAAAAAACTTCATGAAAGTGTTGACTCTATATATGGAACCGTGTTATATTAATTGAGTCGCCAATGAGCGCGGCAAACTGAACCTTGAAAACTGAACAGCAAAACGTCAACGAAAGACGTCACGAGCACCTTGGTGCGAGAACGGCTTTTGCGAAGGTTGCCTTATGGCAATCAGAGCAAAGTTGTTTTCCTTCTCGGTGTTCGT